>NZ_BAABHX010000006.1:0-301629 GCF_039542325.1 Chryseobacterium ginsengisoli | reverse complement strand
GTTTTGGAAAAACCAGCGCAGGTGCTCTTGAGATTGTTGATGCTAATGATTATTATCCTTTTGGGATGAATCATTTGAAGAGTGGAACTTCTTTCTTTGGGACGAGTTCTTATAAGAATTACAAGTACAACGGCAAGGAGTTGCAGGAAACTGGGATGTATGATTATGGCGCGAGAATGTATATGAGTGATATTGGGAGATGGGGAACTGTAGATCCGCTGGCGGAGAAGATGACAAGGTATAGTCCTTATAATTATGCGTTTAATAATCCAATTCGATTTATTGACCCGGATGGAAGAGCTCCCGAACAAATAGAACCTGGAAGTCAAGCAGAATGGAATAGACAAAAACAAGCTGTTCAGGCTCAGCAAGCTTCAGCGATGGCTGTAAATTTTTTAACCAATGGAGCATTTTCGGATAAAGTTCAAAGTTTGACCACTACACTTAACAATATGAATACACTAGAAGCAAGTACTCAAGTGTACAGTTTAAGCAGTATTAGTTCTTCAGGAATTGGAGGAACAACATATGATCCTAGTACTGGTAATATCGTTTTTGCGTATGGAACAGATGCTAATTTTGTACACGAAATGACTCACGGAGCACAATTTGAATCTGGAGATATTGGTTTTGACGGAACTACAGGTGATGTAGTTGCTCAAGATATAGGAGATGAAGTTTCAGCATATAAGGCACAATATTTTTATGATCCTTCTTCAGTTTCGGGATTACCTTCAACATCGGGAACTACTGTAAATTCAGCTAACGATATTACTACTGGTTGGGTACAAGGACTTGATGGAGGCACTTTATATAATCCCGGAGGTAGAACGAATACAGCCATTGCACCATTAAATGTAAATTCGACAAAAACTGATTTGATTAATGCTTATCCTCATAATGCAGCTACGTTGAATACCTTACCCAGTACTTTTACTCTTAAAAACGGTTACCCAAATATAAAAACTAAGTAATGAGAAAATTAGGAATATTTTGTTTGTTTTTTGTTATATGCTCTTGCATGACAAAGAAAAACCTATATGGCAATTATCAATATAAAGGTGTTTCGAATGGTTTTCCAAAAGAATATAATCTTTTAATAAAAAAAGATAGTTTTCATATATCGTACAAATCTCAAGACGCTTCTCCGAAATGTATAGGTAAGTGGGAAATTTTACAAGACACCCTACATTTAAAATGTAGTAAAGAAAACGTAGTTACTAAAATGCTCTCTAATGGTTATATGAATCAAAGAGATTATAAGCTTAAAATAATTGGAAATAAAAAACTTATGATGTTTAAAGAAAATATTATTTTAAATAAAAAATAATGATTCTTGGTAATTTGACCCGCTGCGCAAAGTTTGTAACTTTGAGCGAATAACAATGAAGCCCCCGCAATTTGCGAGGGTTTTTGTGGTCACGTATCAGAGTTAGTGATGAAAGATTTTTAATAATCAACGTATTGAATTTCAGTAATAATTAAAAATCTGATAAACAAAACAAGAATAAGTATTTCCCTGCTCTTGTTTATTTTTGTCGAAAAAAGCATACTTAAATGATTGAATGTCATTCTTTTAGTGATATTGAAAACTATTGTCTTAAAACCCTTTATAAAGTACTGATTGAAACTATTTTATTTTTATGTTAATAAATTTTGTGGAGATAATCAATATATTTACTAGTATAAAGATCACTTGGGAAATGTGAGGGTGAGTTTTGGAAAAACCAGCGCAAATGCTTTAGAGATCGTAGACAGTAACGATTATTATCCTTTTGGTATGAATCATTTAAAGAGTGGGACTTCTTTCTTTGGGACGAGTTCTTATAAAAATTACAAGTACAACGGAAAAGAATTGCAGGAGATGGGTATGTATGATTATGGAGCGAGGATGTATATGAGTGATATTGGTAGATGGGGCGTGGTTGATGAACTTGCTGAGAAATTTAGTAGTCATAGTCCTTATAGTTATGTTGTTAATGACCCTATTAATGGGATTGATCCTGATGGAAGAGATGTAATATTTCTTGCAGATTCCAAAGCTGTTCCTGTTGCAGGTCACGGTGCTGTAATTGTGGGTAATGAAAAAGATGGGTGGTATTATTATTCAATGAATGGAACTGGTGAAGGTTCAAAACCTTTCGGTGACTCTAAAAATCCTGATATTGGGACATTTTTAGGAACAGGATTAAGCCCCAAGCAAGCAATGATAAAGGCAAATACAATTAATCCAGCTCCAAGTGAAAAACACCATTATGATAAATTTGTTACCGTCAAAACAACAAAAGAAGAGGATGTTAAGATAAAAACAGCTGCTGCTAAGGCCGCAAGTGCAAAAAAATATAAAGTAATTGGGCAATCTTGTGCTTGTGTAATGTTGGATGCTCTTAATGAACTTAAAGATATAAGATCCAATAATGCCTGGTATGTACCAAAATTTAGAGATCCAGCTCCCAATAATATTATGGATTATTTTAATAAAGAAAAAGTAGGAGGAATCAATCATTTAAATAGATTTTTTCTTCCTGCTGATAAAGAAATACAAGCTCGAAAAGTAGGAAAGCTTGAAGTCGGTCCTCTTATTCCTGATGGAGTGGATAACAACAATAGAGCTCGATAGTTATGAAAAAAGTAGTTTTTATTCTTACAGGCATTATTATACTTAGTATATTTTTGTACTATGCATTTGGTTTTTTTTCTTCATGTGTTGGTTGGTATGGTTACCAAAAATGGAAATATAGGGGTGGCACTACAACAATTGGAGAATCAAAACAAAGAAAAGTTTTTGTAAAAGAATTGAATTGTAAAATCGTTGATTCTGCTAATTTGAAAGGCTTCTATTTTAAACCTTATATTGAAAAAGGATTTAAATATGGTTATCATTCTATGGAAGATACAAGGATAGATAATTTTTCACACTATCCTTATAATTTAAGTTATGAGAGGAATATAAAGGATTCTATTGTGTTGAATATTTTTCCAGAGGATAAAAAAAAATTAGATAGCTCCGATGTAGTATGGGGATATTTAAGGCAGCCATACTTAAAAGATACTATTAGAATTGAAATAGAAGGAATGGGAAAGCAGAAAGGAATAATAAAAATATGGTAAATGTAACCATTACAAAAATAGTGTAGGTAATAATACTTATCTAACAAAATCATATGAAGACATTAAAAATCTACAAGATTAGTTATCTCTTTTTAGCTTTCTTTATATTTTCCTGTAAAGAAAACAAGCAAGATAAAATAAGATCAGCTTTTGCTGGAGAAACCAGTAAAAAATGGTATGCCTATAGTATAGACAGTATCCATTGTTCTCAAGCATTTTACCCTTTTAGAGTAAGAGAATTTTTCAAAGATGGGCGGCAAATTCAATACATTAATAACTATACTACTAAAAATTTAGATACTATACCCAAAGATGACTTATATAATCCTGAAAAATGGTTTGTTATTAATGATTCTACTGTTAGTATTGGATCTGTAAGAAATTCTAAAAGTGGATATTATCATAAAGATAATAGAAAAATACTTTATTATAATAAAGACACTATTATTTTACAGGGTACAAAACGCAATAATTATGAAGGTGTTTTAATCCTCACACGATATAAAGAAAAAGTTAAATAACATAAACTCTAGCAGTACACTATTTTTGTAATTCACTGCTAGAGTTATTTAACTTGGTAGTGTATCAAATTTAGCGATGACAATTTTTAAGTAGTTAAATCATTGAAATTTAACAAACATTAAGATAAATTATTAATAACACGAGTAAGGAATTCTTACTCGTGTTTGTTTTAACCGAAAAAAAATCGCCTGTTTTATTGTAAGCATCCTTAAAAACTAGACATATAAGATTAGTGATATGAAATCTTTTGAATATAATAATCAAAACAACCCGAATCTTCACAAACATAAATAAAAACAATAATTCTAAAAGATTTTAATATAAAATATGTACAACGATTTCCTACAGCTTACTAACAGGAGTTATGGAATATTGACTTTTGAAATGATTTAAAGTGTTGATTATTAATTTATAATGTTTAAATCTTTAAATTGTAGTAAGAATATGTTTTCTAAAAGATACTTTTTAATTTAGAATTCATCACCGTATTTTCCCCTAATCAAAATCCGTGATACCACAAAACCAGCAAACAGTGACAATTTCAGACTATAATCAGTGATTTTTAAAATTTACAGGTTTATCGTGGTTCGCGCAGTTGGTTTAGATTCTACCTTTGTCTCACTATTAACCAATTAATTTTTACTAAGATGAAAAACTTTATTACAGGTGTATTTACACTAATGGCCATGAGTTTTACTTTTGCACAATGGAATGTTGACGTGAGTACTCAAAATGGAAACATGAACGTTGCTACTGTTGACCAAACAGGTCTTTTAAACGTAAATCAATTGAATCAGGATGGAAACCGAAACACTGCAGATATTGATCAGGTAGGAGCTTTAAACACAAATGACGCAGAAAGTATAGGAAACCGAAACTCTATTGATGTAGATCAAACGGGTGTCGCAAACGCAAACGTAACAAGCCAAACAGGAAACCGTAATGTTGCTACAACTTGGCAGGTAGGTATGCTGAACTCTACGGAACAAACACAGATTGGAAGAAGAAATGAAGTGTCTTCCACACAATGGGGTACTTCAAACACAGCTTATCAATATCAGGATGGAAGAAGAAACGACGCTTCATCTTTCCAATGGGGTGATAGTAATGGAGCACTACAGGTTCAACTTGGTAGAAGAAATGACGCTTCATCTACGCAGATTGGTAATACAAATTTTTTATTGCAATATCAGGAAGGAAATGATAATAGTGCAACCAATGTTCAACTAGGTGATGGAAATATAGCTACAACTTTACAAATTGGAAATGATAATATGGCTATGGGAACTCAGGTAGGAGACAGTAATTTACTGGTACAATTACAAATAGGAGATGGAAATATTGCCTTAGATTCTCAAACAGGTGACGGAAACATCGCTGTTGTAAGCCAAACTGGAGATAATCATATCCATGTAGGAACTCAAATGGGAAATAATAACTCTTTAATGGTTAATCAATCAAATTAGTACTTCTGTAATCTGAAGTAGAGGAGAGGCTGCGGTCTCTCCTTTTTATTTTTAATTAAAATTTTTAAAGTAACGGTAAACCGTGATTTTTAAACATTACCAATTAGACGTGTTTTCTGCAATTCTTTAATCGACTAACTTTAGATAAAAATTAATACCATGTTTAATTTGGGGTGGAGTGTCTTTACACTTTTCTTTTTCGTGTCTGTAAAATCTCAGCAGATCGATTGGGACAAGATCAACAGCAATAGCGTTCTCAACATTATTGCCGCTCAAAATCCTAATCAGGCTACTTCCTATTCCAATATCATTCAAATAGGTAACGGTAACAGTGCGGAGCTTTCCATTAATGCTAAAACTGATATTACAGTGAAACAGTTGGGAGATTATAATACACTGCTATTTGTCAATTCATTCACTGATACGGAAACGAAAACTGCAATTACTACCCAAGGCAATAACAATATTATTGATATTACAGGAAGTAACAGCGTGTCTGAAGGATTACAGATCAATGTAAAAGGAGACAACAAAACCATCTTCATGAGAAACTATTAAAACATCAATGTGATGAAAAACTTTCCCTCTTTGACTTTGTGTACTTTTTTTATCTTCTTTTCTTTCGTCGTTTATGGGCAGGAGGATAAAAAAGTCACAGCAAAAATAGAAAGTACAACTCTCGAAGATCAGATCAAACTAAAAGCTGTGGTCACAAACAATACAGCAATCTATCAGGAGCTTAATTATCTTTTGATTTCCATTAAAAAAGGAAATGGCGGAAATCTTTCAAATAATAAACAAAACGGTAAATTTTCAATTAATCCTAATGAAGTAAAAGTTTTATCCGAAATTAATGTAAACCTCGAAAAAAAAGACGCCCTAAAAGCTTTTCTCTATATAAAAGATGAAGAATCGCAGAAGCTGATCGCCAAGGATAGTCTGGAACTCAATAGTGATCTGTTTAAAAAGAAAGTTGCTAAAATAGAAGAAGATGTTTTCTTTGAGTTAAAAGGTTTAACGATAGACGAAACCAAAAGCAAAGTAGGTAAAGACTTCTACGATCTTTTTTATATACAGTACAGTCAGATTCCGGATAAAAGTAATTCTGCAGTCACTGTCTCAGAGCTTCCGGTTCGCGGAACAAGCGGACAGATTAATATAGAGATCGAAGACAAAGTTGTCTACAGTTTTATGACAAATCCAAGCGAAGATTACCTTAAAGAACAGTTAGTAGCTACTTTAAAATATATAAAAGACTTCAATGCCAAGAAAAACTTAATTAAAAATGAATTTATATACTAAAAACGCCAGCCATGAAAACTTTTATAATTATTTTCACCATTACCGCGGGAACTTTCCTCGGGAAATCCCAACAGCTCGTTTATAAGCCCATTAATCCGGCTTTTGGTGGGGATACATTCAATTATCAATGGCTTCTGAGCTCGGCAAACGCTCAGAATCAGTTTGATGACAAAAAAGATTATAACAGTTTACTGGATAATTTAAATTCTCTAGATAGTTTCACGCAAAGCCTTAACCGTCAGGTTTTAAGTGAATTGTCCAGAAAATTGTTTGAAGACCAGTTCGGTGAAGGAAGTATACAGCCAGGAAATTACCTTTTCGGCTCTATGTATTTACAGATTACCACTACCGCACAAGGACTGTTGATTAATATTTTGGATACAAATACAGGCGATCAGTCTGAAATTATTATTCCGAAATAAAGAAAATACCTAAACCAATTTTTTTAACATGAGATCCAAAACTTACACCAGAATTTTTTTCTGTGTGATTATTCTGTGCATTTTACAAGCCTGCAGTTCTATGTTCGGGTTGCCTTCGAATCCTGAACGATCTACCTTAGGCGAAAACACAGTCTATACTACAGAATTAAAAAGTATGCCATTACCCAAAGAGAAAATTGTAATCGGAGTTTACAAATTTCGGGATCAGACAGGGCAGTACAAACCTGCAGAAAACGGAAACAACTGGAGCACAGCTGTTCCGCAGGGTACAACAACCATTTTGATCAAAGCATTAGAAGACAGCAAATGGTTCATTCCCATCGAAAGAGAAAACATCGCCAATCTTTTAAATGAAAGACAGATCATCCGTTCCACAAGACAGGAATATCTGAAAGATGCCGATAAAAACAGCCAGGCTTTACCACCACTTTTATATGCCGGAATTTTACTGGAAGGAGGAGTTATTTCCTATGACAGCAATATTATGACCGGTGGTTTGGGAGCGAGATATTTCGGAATTGGTGCTTCTACACAGTACAGACAGGACAGAATTACCATTTATCTTCGTGCAGTTTCTACCTTGAACGGTGAAATTCTGAAAACCGTTTACACCTCAAAAACGATTCTTTCCACAAGTATCAACGGTAGTTTTTTCAGATATATTGATACTGAAAGATTGCTGGAAGCTGAAGTGGGTCTTACTCAAAATGAGCCGGTTCAGCTTGCCGTGACAGAAGCTATCGAAAAAGCCGTAAAAGGTTTAATCGTTGAAGGAATTAAAGATAAAATATGGGGAAAATCTGTAGACGATGTTTCCAGTTATCAGACAGTAATCGATGAATACGACAGAGAACAGAAAGACAATGTAAACAGAGTCATCGGAAATAAATTTACAGGCAATTACAGACAGAATTTTGCTGTTTTCGTAAATGTTGAAGCACAAAAAATCAAAGACGATTATGTAAATCCTAAGATGAATATCGGCGGAAAAATCGGCTTTAAATATTTTATGAGCCCAAGTTTCAACCTTGAATTCAATTCAAATATTTTCACGCTAGAAAATGAAAATATTGTAAAACGTACATTCTTCGTTCCGGAAGTTAATATCGAATATCTTCTTTTCCCTAAATATAAATTTACACCTTATATCTACGGGGGAGCAGGAGTGATGTATTCAGAAATCAAACCTCAGTACAAAGGACAGTTTGGAGGCGGTTTCGAATATATAATTGCCAAAAATGTAGGTTTGAGAGCTTCTTCTCAGTATGATCTTGGTTTTAAAGATAAATGGGAAGGGTTGATAAATGGTCAGAGAAAAGATCAGGCATTACGATTTGCGTTGGGACTTAATTTTTACATCGGTAACAAATAAAAACATGAACTATGAAAACTTTATTTAAAATTCTCAGCATATTCATCTTTTCCCTTTGTATGATTTCCTGCAATGAAGAACTCGTAGATCAGGCTCAAACAGGAACCCTGAAAGGAAAGGTAGTAAAAAGAGGAACAAATGCACCGATTGCCAATGTGAAAATTTTTACTTCACCAAGCACACAAACGGTTTTTACAGGAGCCGACGGATCTTTTGAAATTGCAGGAATGCCTGTCGGAAATTATTCTGTAAAAGCAGAGCTTACAGGCTATGTTACGAATTATCAGGCAGTCAATATTCAGACTCAAAATCAGGCGGTAAGTGTGGTTTTTGAAATGGAAGATGATGAATCTTTAAATTCTCCACCAACTGCACCATTATTATTAAGTCCGGTTGACAATGCCGTCAATCAGCCTTTGAGTGTAGAGTTGACATGGAGCGCTACAGATCCCGATGCTACAGACGTTTTGAAATACAATGTAACCATAAAAAATAATGTGAATACCAATGTTGTTCAGGTAAATGATTTGACAGCGACACATTATACCTTATCCAATTTAAATTACGGAGTAAGTTATTTCTGGCAGGTTTCAGTTTCAGACGGAATTCATCCTCCGGTTTTGAGCGTGATCAGTAAATTCACAACGAATACTGTTCCTACAAACCGCTATCATTATGTGAGAAAGCAAAGCGGAAATCTCGTGATTATGTCAAGTGATGCTTCCGGAACGAATTTCCAGTTAACGAATCCTTCTTACAACAGTTGGCGCCCGAGAAAAAATAATAATTCGGGATTGGTCGCTTTTTTAAGAACAGAAGGTGGAAGTAATCATATTTATACTTCAAATCCTGATGGCTCGAATCCTTTTAAAGTAACGACTGTTCCCGTTGCAGGCTTCAGAAATGATGAACTCGATTTTTCGTGGAGCACAAACGGACAGGAACTTTTGTATACCAATTTTAATAAATTATACAGAATCAATAAAGATGGAAGCGGACTAAGCTTGGTTTACACAACGCCCGACGGAAGTATGATTTCCGAATGTGACTGGAGCTATGACGGAAGCAAAATAGCTTTAAAAACTAATGACTATAACGGGTATAATACAAAAATCTATGTCATAGATATGTTGGGAAATGTTTTGAAAACAGTTCTTACAGGAACTCTCGGAGCAAGTGGCGGACTGAATTTCTCTGTTGACGGACAAATGCTGGTCTATTCACGCGATGTTTCCGGATATCAAGATACTTCCGGTAATTACAGACAGCTGGATTCTCATGTTTTTGTATATAATTTAACGACAAGCACGAGCTACGATATTTCGCTGGAAAGCGATAAAGTGATGGGAACGAATGATCTCGATCCAAGATTTTCTCCAAACAATGCACAGGTAATTTTCATGAATACTTCTAATGATAACATCTCCCAACGGAATGTTATGGTTATTGATCTGAACAGCTCGATGACGGATCTCACTAGAGCTGTTCTTTTCAGTAACGCGGAAATGCCGGATTATGAGTAATTCTTTGTGAGTGGTCGATTTTGCTCTGCAAATAAATACTTTGGTAGTGAATCTTGAATAGACAAGTTTTTAAAATTCATGATTCACATTACGAAGCAAAATCGGCCATTCACTTTTTAAATTGATTTAATAAGAACATTTTTTGATTTTTTCATGGTATATTAAAAAGAAATTCCAAACTTACGGGTTTGGAATTTTTAGTTAATTAAGTTGGTTGTTTGTCAATCTATGATATGATTTTCAAGCGCATATTTTACAACCCCTACTGAGTTTTTTACGTTCAGTTTTAAAAGAATTCTTTTTCTGTGTGTTTCTACCGTGTTTATACTTATGAAAAGTTTTTCTGAAATATCTTTGCTGCTGTATCCGTCGCAGATCAATTTAAGGATTTCCATTTCACGTCTGGTCAATGGATCTTTGATATGGATTTTACTTTGATCCTGTTCGTTGCTGATAAAATTGATCATTCTGTCTTTGGCGTGATCGCAGATATAAATTTCATTAAGAAGCAGAGCCTGGATGGATTTTATGAATTCATCGTAGCTGCTGTTTTTATCAAGATAGCTTTTGATGCCTTTATTGAATAATTTTCGAATATCGATAATGTCAAAATCACTTCCTATAATGATTATTTTAATGGATTTGTTTGCCGAAGTGATATTTTCTACCGATTTGTAAAGATCTGTAAAAATAAGCATGTTTGAACTTATCATGAGAAACTCGGGAGGATCATCTTTTAGGAGTAGTTTGAGGGCTTCAGGACAGTTGCAGATATCAATAGTAGTGAAAATGCCACTCTGGCCGAGAAGTTTAGAAAGCCCTTCTGTATACAACAGCGGCTCGTCAAAGATGGTTAATCGGGGTCTCATTAGATTAGTTTTAGTTATATATAAAAATATGAAAAAAAATTCACTTTTAATGTAAAATAATTAAAAAATTCACTTTTATATCAAATAAATAATTAAAATAATGTAACTATTTGTGATAATTTAATAAATAATTCCCTTTGAGTAGAGTTTTAATGCAAAATTTTAGAGTTATCGTTGTTAAAACGCTCTATTAATAGTGGTTTTGGATATTGCAATGTAATAACCAATTTATTTAATTAACACTTTTGGGATATTTTTTACGGGAAAATTAACTGAGTTGGCAATGAAACAAAATTCATGGGCTTTGTGATGAAGTTCTTTTGCTTTTTCAATCATTGATTCTTCGGAAACAGTTACAATCGGATTCAATGTAACTTCCGAAAAATGACCACTTCCATTTGCTGTTTCTGTCATAATTCCTGTCGCATTATCAACATAATCTGTAACAATGATTCCTGCTTCCGAACAAAAATGAAGATACCACAACATGTGACAAGAAGACAGTGATGACAAAAACATTTCTTCAGGATTGTATTTTGTTTTATCACCACGAAAAGCCGGATCTGAAGAACCTTCAATTGTCGGTTTATTTTCTACCGAAATGGTGTGGCTTCTTTCGTAATCGCGATAATTGCTGGTTCCGGTTCCTTTATTTCCTGTCCATTGGATGGTAGTTTTGTAATGGTGATTTTTCATTTTATTTAATTAATAATTGATTCCTTCCTTCCTTCCATTTCCAATAGAGGTTTATTAATAATTCTATTTTCGCAAATATCACTTAAATTTTGGGGTTTTTGAAATCCTGAAATTGATTTATGTAGAAAAGTTCTGCTTTGCAATATGCAAGAAAAAATCAATTGCTTGAATTTGTATAACATCCGTATGTAAATGTAATATTAAATAAATCGAAAAATCCCCGTAAAAACACGGAGATTTTGAATTTCATCAATATAATGATTCTATTATTAAAGTTTTATGATCTTTTCGGTCACAGATTTTTCATTATCAAAAGTTACTTTTGCAAAATAAACTCCTTTTGGAAGTTCAGAAATATTTGAATTATTTTCTTTTATAGTTTTAATTAATTTTCCGTCAAGAGAATAAACTTCTATTTTACTTACCTTTTCTTCCGATTTATAAACTAGGTTTTGCCTCACCGGATTTTCAAAAGATATAGTAAGACTGGTTTTTGTAACATCAGCGGTTGATAATGTTGTAGTATTAAGTAAATATTTTACAATTGCTCCCCCTACATTTGAAATAATATTATTGTTATTAACAACCATTTCTTCAATATTGGCAAATGAACTGTCAGGATAATAACCAAAATCAGATGCTATAGAGCCGCTTTGAGTGAGTTTTGTAAAAAAAGTAGGAGATTCGTCTGAACCATATGGAATGTATGGATGGGATGATTGGTTTCCTCCAATGTAATAATATCCATTTTTTTCAACAATACTTTTAGCTAAAGCATTGGGATATATTGCAGATAACGCACAATTAAATGTGCTATCAAGAGTTCCATTTGGGTTTAGTCTAAAAATTTCATTACCCGTGGAATTTGATTTTGAAATAAGAATCTTATTATTGCTGTCTATAATTGCAGTACCCAAAGGTGCAAAATCCAAATTAGATTGTAAAACACCATTATTACCAAAGCTCGTTAACGGCTGTCCATCAGGACTGAATTTCTCAATAACACCATTGCCAAAGGCTGAATTGATCTTAGTTAGGCAGATAAGATTAGATTGATTATCTATTAATACAAACGCACCATAATAAAAGTTTCCCTGAATAGCTACAGAACCATTGTTTCCAAAAGAGGTATCGATACTTCCGTTATTATTAAATCTATATATAGTAGTAGAAGTATAAACGATTATTTTTCCATTTTGTAAGATTAGTCCTAAAGAACGACCATTTGCATCACTACCAACACCATTAGGTGTTGTTGAAATACCATTGGTTCCGAAGGTAGCATCTAATTGTCCGTTTGGAAGCATTCTATATATTATCCCTACCTGACTCGAACCGGAAACCCCGCCATTAATGTTGCCATAACCAAAAATTATTAATTTTCCGTCAGGTTGTACTTTTGATTGACATTGATAGGTGTAATACGGTAATTGAACTTTTCCATTGTTTCCAAAATTTGAATCTAAAATTCCATTAGTTGTAAGTTTATATACAAATGTTTCAGTACCATTCGGGATAGAATAAGATGAATAAATACTGCCATTAGAATCTTGAGCCATATTCCATGCATAAGTAAAATTGGCTACGTTAGATACTCCGTTTAATGCAAAGGCAGGATCTTTGGAAATAATTTGCGCAAAGGCAATCTGTACTGCAAGAAGCAGAGCAAGTAATAATTCTTTTTTCATTGTTGTTTTTTATGAACAACAAATATAAAAAAAACCTCCAGAAAAACTAGAGGTTAAAATTTTGTATTAATTAGAATATCCAATCAATTCTTCTTTTTTCGAATTGTAAATCCTGTATTCTAAGTACTTAAAAGAATCCCTTGGAATAACGTTCACCCATTTTTTGTATTTTCTGAACCATTTCATCTGAATACTGTTTATCAAACCTTTTGTAAGGTAAGCTTCCACAAATGGATGTACATGCAGGTAAAGTTTTCCTTTTTCCTTTTGCATGATGGTTCTCAGGGTTTCGCCCATTCTTTCTACAATCACGATCGGAGCTACAATTTCTCCGTCTTTGTTGGGATTTTCTTCTTTGGTGTCGATTTGTTTTTCCGGACGGTTTCTTTGTCTGGTGATTTGTATCAAACCGAACTTACTAGGCGGAAGAATTTTATGGCGCGCTTTATCACGGCTCATTTCTACCCTTAGATGTTCGTACAGATCTCTTCTGTGATCCGGATTCGGCATGTCGATAAAATCGATCACAATGATTCCACCCATATCACGGAGACGCAGTTGTCTTGCGATCTCGGTTGATGCCATTTTGTTCACGTTCAGTGCGTGTTCTTTATTGGCAGTATTTCCGGCTGTGATATTATTTCCGGAGTTTACGTCGACTACGTGTAGTGCTTCTGTATGTTCTATGACAAGATAAGCACCTTTTGAGCTTGGAATGTTGACGTGTTTTCCAAAACTTTGTTTGAGCTGTTTTTCAACATTGTAATATTCCAGAAGAGGAATATGAGAATCGTAAAAATGGACAATGTTTTTTCTTTCCGGAGCAATTACTTCCAGATAGTTTTTCATTTCTTCAACCATTTGTTCGTCATCACAAGTGATACTTACAAAATCTTGGTTGAAATTGTCTCTTAAAATAGCTGAAGCTTTGTCATCTTCGCTTAAAACTCTTGACGGAACTTTATTTTTCTGTATATTTTTAAAAGTAGTTTCCCATTTCTGAATCAGCTGATTCATGTCATTGTGCAGGTCGGCTACTTTTTTACCCTCGGCTACGGTTCTTATAATAACTCCGAATCCTTCAGGTTTAATACTTTCAATCAATGTTCTCAGTCTCTCTTTTTCTTCAAAGCTTTTCACTTTTTTAGAAATCGAAACTTTATTGTCGAAAGGTATCAGTACCAAAAAGCGCCCTGTTAAAGAGATCTGAGTAGAGATTCTCGGACCTTTTGTAGAGATAGGCTCTTTGGTAATTTGTAGTAAAACAAGGTCATCTTTGGCGATTACTTTGTCTACGGTTCCGTTTTTATCTATTTCGGGCTGTATCTCGAAATTTTTTAAGCTTGATGTGCTCTGTTTTTTGGAAATAGTATCTCTCAGAAACTTTCTGTAGGTAAGATATTGTGGTCCCAAATCCTGATAATGCAGGAATGCATCCTTTTCGTATCCAATGTTTACGAATGCAGCATTAAGGTTGGGCGCCAGTTTTTTTACTTTTCCAACAAACAAATCTCCAACTATAAAATCGCTTTTGTCCTCTTGCTCATGAAGTTCACATAGTCTTCCGTCTTCCAGCAGTGCAATCTTTGTAAGATCATCTTCATGCGAAACTATTAGTTCTTTCTTCATTTTGTTTGTAAGATAAAATTGTTAAGATTGTAGGAAAAGATTGTGTTTTTCATCAAATAAATTTTAACTTTAAGTTAAGAATTACTTCTGAATAAGCAGTAGTTTTTTTGATAAAAATAAACTTTCTTTTCCTTCGACATCTTATAGTTGCAAAACAAAATATAGTCGGTGAGGCTTTAAAACTTAAAATCACCAACTATATTTTTATATTTTAAATCGAGAAAAAGAGATTATTTCTTCTTGTGTCTGTTCGCTCTTCTTCTTTTCTTTCTCTTGTGTGTTGCAACCTTGTGTCTTTTTCTTTTCTTTCCGCTTGGCATAATTATAATTTTTTAGTAACTAGTTAATATTCAGTTAATGTCTTATTTTACTGTAACTTTCGTTTTTACTTTCTCCACAAAAGATTTTGATGGCTTGAAAGCAGGAATGTTATGAGCAGGGATTTCAATTGCAGTGTTCTTAGAGATGTTTCTTCCCGTTTTTGCTGCCCTTGTTTTAATGATAAAAGATCCAAAACCTCTTAGATAAACGTTATCTCCATTATACATAGAAGTCCTGATTTCTTGCATAAAAGCCTCTACAACTTTCTGTGTTTCATTCTTTTCGGTTCCCAACTTGTTTGAGATGGTGTTTACCAATTCTGCCTTTGTCATTTCCTTATTTTAATTTTAAATTTTAGGTGTGCAAATTTAGTTAAAAAAATTGAATATTAGCAAATTAGTGGCAAAATATTTTTTGATAAGAGGTTGAAAATTTAATGTTTACTCAAGATTAAAATAATATTAACTCACTTTTACATGCTGGAATTGTAGTATCCATTCTCCACACAGAAGCGGATGAGGTGAAGTTTTGTCTTTAGTCCGAGCTTTTCTGTAAGGCGGTTGATGTAAGTATCAATGGTTCTTGTACTGAGGTTCAGTTTTTCGCCTATCTCTTTGTTACTGAAGCCTTCATAGCAGAATTTCATCAGTTGGATTTCGGTCGATGAAAGCTCTTCCTGGCTTTTTTTTTGGCGATCCATATAATCCTGAACTGCCAAAGGCTGCTGTTCCCACTCTTTTGAGTAAGCCTCATAATCAAAGCTGTCGGAAGTTATTTTTCCTTTAATAATATCTTTGATGACATTACTTTTTTTCTGACAATAATAAATATTTGGAATTTTAGAAAGAATTTCCGCCATATCTTCCTGATAAGTCCCGGAATAGGTAATGATTGGGGTTTCGGTATCGCTTTTTCTGATGTATTTTATGGCTTCAATTCCGCTTAATACCGGCATAAAAAGCTCTACGATAAATACGTCTTCCTGCCTTCTGTAATTTCTGCTGATAAGCTCGTGGCCATTGTTGCAGTCATTAAGAAGCATGTAAAACGGGTTTTCGGTAAGCGTCCTGATCATTATTTTTTTAAAATAAAAATCACTGTCTGCTATAGAAAATCGCACAGTATTAGTTAGTATTTTACTCACTTTAATATCGATTTGGTGACTGATAATTAAAATTCAGGTCACTAAATTAGGAAAATATGATGAAAGTGAAAATTAATCTTAAATTAATTAAAAGAATAGTATTATTTCACTTAAAATCTTAAATTTTGTGAATAAATTATTTTTTTATAAATTCACAGACCAAACAAATCACAAACATATGTCTTCGAATCGGGAGAAAAAATTAAACAAAACGGACGTCACGGTAGGCATTTGGAAATTTGTTCTATCGTTTATTGCTTTATCAGGTGTTTCTTTCATCTGCGTATTTTTCTTTTTCAAAAGCTATGATATTCAGAGAGAAGGAATAAAAAAACAAGCGGATGACTACCGCGAATTACTTACCAGAAGCGACCTTCTGAGGATTCATGTAGACAGTATTCTTTACAGGATGGATCAGCTTGACATCAATAAGGTGGATAATGACATTTTCCTCCGAAACTACATCATGGACAACGTAAGAGACGCTAAAAACATCATGGGAAAGGATAGTGTGGACAATTTTAAGCATTATTCTGTCTTAATGAAACACATCGAGCCCATGCTCGCTTTAAAGAACCAAATTGTAGCTGTTTCTTACAAAGAACAGAATGCTTTGCGGGATTTGAGCGAGTGTAGAGGAAAAGTAGGAATCGTAAATAGCGAACTGAGAGTAGATCCTACAAGAAAATTTACAGGAAGCAGACGTAGAAGATAAAAACTAAAATCATGCAGGGACAAATCACACTATCGAAAAAAGAAAGACATTATCAGTTTTTATATTTGATCTTAATGCTTTTCGCAGCACTTATTTTTTTGGGAATCATATTTTTAAAAGGATTTGAATCTCCGTTTTCGGATGAAGATATTATTTCGGTTCAGAACCTTGAGGAAAAGGCAAAATTTGATCAGAAACAGAAATTTTCTTACAAAACTTTAGACAGTACATTTTCGATGATTAATCGATTGACGGATGAAGCGCCGCAGCCTTTCGTAGAAAATAATATCATGTACGGAATCAATGATGTTGCAAACTATTTTCAGAATGGAGATAATATCTCAGACATCAGAAAAGATGCTTATCCGCAGATTGCGAAGTTTTACAAGATGTATTTTAACGATAAAAAAATTATTTCAAGCAAGACTGAGAATATCAAAAGTTTCGAAAAACAATTTGATGAATGTTCGATTGGCTTTAAGGAAAAGAAAAGTCAGCTTTTCCAACGCGAAACCGCTTTGAAATCCAGAACCCAGTAATATGGGAAATTGCAAACTAAGGAAGAAAAATCACACACGAATAAAACACACATCACACAATCATTAACTATGAATTACTTTCAAAAAAACAAAAAAAACATTATTATTGGCGTTATCGCGACTTTGCTCATAGCTGCGTTGGTTGCACTATGGCTGCAGAAGAAGGTGATACACTCTGCCGATGATATTGTCGGGGTTGTCTATCCATCTTCCGTAAAAGTAGGGGATACACTTTTGTTTGAAGACAAGACCCAATTCGCAAAAACCAAAAGATGGAATTTTGGAGATGGTACATCGAGCGATAAAAACAGTGGAATCCACTTTTACAATAAACCGGGATATTATCAGGTAACTTTGATTATTGATAATAAATATTCTAAATCTTTTCCCGTAATGGTTTCTGCAAGAAGTCTTCCGAAGCCGAAAGATTCTACGAAATCTAAAACTTTGATCGATGCTCAAAGTCAGGCAATGCAGTTTGAAAATGTACAGTTTCGTGCAATTTCCGAAGGCACACAATTCACATGGAAGTTTGGGGAGACCGGAAATATCGATTCCAAAGATAAAATGGCAATCTATTCTTACAAAAAACCTGGAGATTATGTTGTAACGCTTTATACGAACGAAAGCGAAGAGCCAATTTTACATCAGATTAAAATTCTTCCTTACTACGACGCATTGCAGGATGAAGTGAGCGTAGAAGATTCTTATGCTAAAATTGATAACGATTTTAAATATCACCTACAGCAGATTGCCAACGGAAACAGTTTCAATATGCATTACAATTATTTGTTGAAAACATATCTGTGTAACAACGAAAATACTGTGGTAAAAGTAAGTGACAGTAAAGTAAATAATTTTTACATGTATTGCGCAGGTCTTCAGTTTGATAAAAATACGATCATTCAGACTGTAAAAGTAAACTTCGATGATACACAAAACTGCGTAACAAAAGTTGATATAAACCAAAGTAAATAATTTCTCGTTCAGAATTTTTTTGAGCGCACCAATCATTAAATAAATTAGGATGAAAAATAAATTTCCTCTAGCAGCATATTACGTAGGAGTTTCGGTTTTACTGGTTAGTTGCCAGGTAAAATTGCCGTCGAAAAGAACTCCGGAGCCTTCACAATACGGACAGGTCGATAATTCGCCTGTTGTAAATGGTTTTCCTAAAAAATCAGTTCCTTGGATCGCTATTTCAGACAGATCCAGAAATACGGCATATTTAGATAAAAGTGATGAAAAATCGTATAAAGAAGTTAAGTTTTTAGAACCGTTGATGGTTTTGAAAAACAGAGACGGAATGGTAAAAGTAGCAGAATACATTCCTGATGCTTTAATGAAAAAAGTTTCGTCCAAACAGATCAAAACATACGGTTGGATTCCTGAATCGGATCTTCTTCTTTGGAGCAATTCTCTAAAAAGTGAAAGAACAGGTTTTCCTGTAAGAGTTGCCGTTTTACCAAGTAATAGCGAAGTTATCCGAAGCTCTGAAAGGTATTATAAAAATGATTCGATCATGGTATTCAATTCGCCAAGTCTGATCGAGCAGGCAAATGTGAAAATTCCAAACGGACAGGTTGTTTATGTTTACAAGCAGGCAGAAAATAACAAAAGATTCTTGGTTGGAAAGAAACCTACGATTGATATAGACAGCATCAGTACAAGTTTGTACGGTTGGGTGAGCTCCAATGTCGTTTCAGCTTGGGGAGAACGTTCTGCTGTTAAAATGAAAAATACGACAGGTGTCACAGAAACTGCTCTAGGTCTTCACGAAGGTTCTCCGGGAGGAAATGAAACGGAAAACAGGACTGCAATTTTGTTGACAGATGTTAATAAAAGAACACCTCTTGAAAATATTTATCCGGTGACTTTACCATTAAACGAAGCCCCGACTCCTGATTCTAAAACGAAATATTTTACCAATGTTTTAGATTACAGCAAAAATTATGTTTTCAATGTTTTGGGTGAGCAGATTTATTTTGACCGTTACAGAGAAATTACAGAAAGAAATAAAAGAATCAATATTGTTTTCACTTTAGACATCAGTGCGCCGAATGCGCCTTATGCTCCGATTGTAAAATCTTTATTGCAGGATTTACAGCTTAGATTCGAAAAACCTTCTTATTTTAATCAGGTAAAATATGGAGTTGTTTTATATAAAAATAATTCTTGCGGAGACAATGTTGCCGTTTCAAATTTAAGTACGGATTATAGCAAGATTACAAAATTCATTGATGATAAGACCAATGAGATGAATTGTACAAGCAATAGCGGTTATCAGCCTGTAAATGAAGGGTTAATGGCGGCTGGAAATCTTCTGTCAGAAATTCCGGATGAAACAAATATTGTTGTAACAGTAGGAACTTCAGCAAACCAGAGCGGAAATATGTACGGAGTGATTAATTCTTTAACGCAAGCTCAGGCAAGAGTAATTATGTTCCAGACAAGCGCAAGATCTTCAGATACTTACAATGATTTTGTCTTAATGGCTGAAAATGTAGTGACAAATACAGCAAAAAATATCGCCGAATTAAAGAAACAGAAAATCATTAACCAAAATGATGTTTTAACTAAAAATAATTTCAATCTGGTTGAAGGTGATGAAGGTTTCTTCTCATTGGATTATCCTAAACAAAGTATGGCTCAAGGTTTTGTTATTTTCCCTAAAAAAGGAGACATTGCAACGCCGGGTTATCTTAAAAAATCTGTTGACAGCTTAATTGCTCAGGTTACTTTGGATAATACGACGCTGGACAAATCTTTAAACGAATATTTCCATTCATCAGTAGGAGCGGGAAGAACAGATGTTGATTTAAAGTACAAATATCTATATCCGGGACTTACAAATCCGGTTCCTGCAGGAATTGCAGCTCAATTGATCAATTATGGAAGTCCGTTTTTGGTAAAAGGATATATTCCAAAAGAATTGAAAGATTATAAACCCGGATTGGAGAAAGGGATATTAATTTCTGAAACTGAATATGATAATTTAAAGTTATTCTATACGGAAGTTTATAAAAATACTGGTGCAGAAAGAGCTGATTTCAGCCAGTCAAGTGCGGTGAATGAGTATGTGAAATTGTTGAAAAAATATAACCCGACAATAAAATTCCTTGACAAAAGCGATCTTTACAAACAGCCGATGTCTTACGCGGTGGGAATCAGTACAGGATTTGACCTTTCTGAGGAGGAAATCATGTCAAAATATATGTTAAAAGGTTGGAAAAAACCTAAAATTGTGACCAAAGAAGCGGTAAGAACTTACTTTAAACACTATAAAGATCTGGCGGAAAGAATGTTGTCGCACAGAAACGATCCGGCTGTGAAAATTCAGCAAAACGGGCAGACTTTTTATTGGCTTAATGAATACTTCATGCCGACAATGTTACCAACAGAAGAACCCGAATATACTAAACATTAGTAACTTATAATGTTAAAAAGCGGAAATTTTTTCCGCTTTTTTATTTTTTTAATGTAATTTTTTTATCTTTACCATACCCAAATCGCATAAATATGTCACAGCAATCATCACCTCATGACGGCAAATATTTTGTTGTACAGAAAGGTAAAGCCCAATGTAATCAGGGTGATAAATTTCCTCAATATAAAGTCACTGCACATCAGAAGCATTTTTGGAATGACTCTGACGGAAATGCAGATTTTCTCGGTGTAACCGAAGATGATCTTCAGTTCAATCCTCCCGGTCCAAGTTTCGGACAATGTAAACTGAAGCCAACTTCCGGTGGATATTTGCCATGTTCTTATGCTCCAGCCGGAAAATGGCAGAAAACCTATGATAAAGTAAAGATCATGGGCAAAAAGATCGTAACCGAACTTTCTGAACTTCAATGTGTCATTGGCGGAAAAATTACCATCAATGATCACGGACAACGTGGACAGATGAGCAAACAGAATGTAAAAAATGCCGACAGTAAAACGGTACAGCACATCAATTCGCTGGTGAAAATGCAGGATTTCAAAGAGACGGTTCTGGAAAGTGAATTAGACGCTTATTAATTTTTAAACACTTTCTATTATGTCAAAAAAAGGAGTGGCAAAAATTTCAGGAAATCCTTCACCAAAAGTAGGGGAGAAAACTGCATACACCATCACAGATTGGTATCCTTCAACTCCAACGAAGGAAAGAAATCCGGATCTGGTAACTTGGGAATTGTTTAAAAAACGTTCTGACGGAAGTTATACGAGTACAAATATCAAGAAAAAAGGAGACGGAAATTTTACGTTTGGAGAAGTTGCCGCAAAAAATACTTATCGTCTGGAAGCTTATCTTCATGAGCCGGAAGGACAAGGTTCTACAACCATCGATATCACACCTCAACCGGCAGGAGTTCCGCAAATTAATAAAGTTGAATTGCGTTATGTAGATGACTCTCCGGGAACAGTTTTCAGCTATAATGAAAAATTGGTGGCAAAAGCTCAGTGTGTGAATCTTACAGGTAAAAAACTGTTGTTTACACTTTGGGAAGATGATGCTTCGGATGACGGTCATGATTCTAAAAATTTATTTGTTGACAGTAAAGAAGGTATTGTTGACAGAACAGGAAATGCAGCCGCCGAATTTGTTTTATCAAAAGCTTTAATGCAAAAGGCAGCTCAAGGAGAAAAAGATCCTAAAAAACTCGAGTTTTATGTTACTGTAGAATATTATAAAGATAAAAAACATGCTACCAATAATGTAGATGTTCAGAATCCGGAATATAAAGAACCTGCAAAACAACCAAAAGAAGAACCTAAGCAGCCGGCTTCAAGCCCTTCTCAAAATAATAATCCTTCAAACAATACGCCCGCAAAAACTCAGGATCAGCCTGCTTCAAAGAAAGAAGAAAAAGATGTTGGAGATAATTCCCAAAAACCTGATGCTGTAAAGGAAACCAAAGGAACAGTAGAGCCGGAAAAAAAGCCTGCCGTACCAAATCCGGAAGGAAAAACAACAAGTGTTGTGGAAGAACCCAAAACGGAAAGTCTTCTTGATGCCTTTTTTGCAAAAGAAGAGTTTACACAGCCCACCGATGATGCAGATGGAACTTATAAATACACTTTTGCAAAGGATAACAATAATATCAATAAAGAAAATATTGCCAAAGTCATTAAAGGAAAAGTAGATCCTGCGGTGAAAAAAGATAAAAAATATGCGAAACTGGATGATATCAAGAATGCATTAAGCAAAACTTCCTACAAAAAAGGAGAATCTATTTCTTTTTCGTTATATAAATTAGGACCTGTTATGGTTCGGATCAATAATGCGCCGTTGGAAGAAGAGATCTTTGTGGTAGCAAAAACGATGTTGCTGGATGGTAAAGAAGTAAGCATTAATATCAGAGAAAAAGAAGAATATTTAGTCGCAAAAGATGCCAATCTGCCTGTAATAGAAGCTAAAGAAAACGGCGCTGAACTTACGACATTAAAGGCAACCGCAGAGAAAGGAATTGCAAAAGTAAAAATAAAGCTTCGTCCAAAATCCGATGAAACACTAAAAGAATGGAGAGACAAGCTCATTGGTAAAAAAGACGGAACATATACTTACAAATTTGGCGGTGACGGAAATAAAACTTCGACTGCCGAAGAAAAAAAACGAATTGCAGGAATTATTACCAACAAAATTAAAGATGAACTGGCAAAACAGGAGAAACTGACAAAATCTGATGTAATAATAAAAGCACTGACCAAGGAAATTTACAACAAAGGCGAAGAAGTCACTTTTGATGTTTTCAAAAAAATGACGGAATTTCTTTGGCTGAAAGCCGAATGCACCGGAAATATTAAAAAACATGAAGGTGAATTCCTGAAAAAAGAAGGAGCTTATTTCGAGATTGCAAAAAAATGTCCGCGATGTGAGGCAGAAATTACAGTGGATGAATTTAAACTTATGTATCCTGATACTTCACAGTTGTTTACATTGGGAACAAACAGTTTCGGATCTCCGACAATTGAGACTTTTCTGAAGTCTTTAAATAAAACTTTTAAAGAATTTAAAATAAATACATGCGTTAAAAAAGCATTTTTCATGGCTCAGATTACCAAAGAAACGGGATCTTTTTCAAGAGCGGATGAAAATCTTTATTATACAACGGAAGCCGCGCTGCACAGCTTTTGGACGAAAGCAAGTCATCCGAGATTGTATTCAAATCCAAGCGAATTCTTTAAAAGTCCTGAAAAACTAGGAAATTACGTCTACCGTGGAATTGCAGAAAATGGTGATGAAGCGAGTGGTGACGGTTATAAATACAGAGGTCGTGGTTTGATACAGATTACCAGAAAAAAAGGTTTCAGAAGGTTTGGGGAATACGCAGGAAAAGATCTTGTTGCCGATCCGGATCTGTTGTTGGGTGATCTGGATTTAGCAACTCGTTCTGCAGGTTGGTACTGGCTGCACGGAGTTTTATTAGGTGACGGCAGTGAAAAGGATTTGAACGGGGTTGCCGATAAAGGTGATTTTAAGGAAGTAACAAGACTTATCCACGGTTCTACGAATGACGTTTCGGCGAGAGAAACGATCTTAACAAAGATAAAAGAGGTTCTGAAAACAGATGAATGTCAGGCGACGAACACCGGAGATTCCGACGTAGAATATCATATTCAAAGTACGGGAGAAATTCAGTATAAATTTAAAAATGAAAAACGCGAATCTGCCGCCTATTTTTACCACGACAGTACAGGAAATGTTCATGATCTTGGAAAGTATAAATTAGTGAAAGTAAAAGAAAATTACGGCGGAGTTTATAAAGACAAGCTTGGTAAAGACACCGAAAATATTTATCTTATCGACGTGCGAAATGTGAAACACAGTTATAAAAAAGATTCTGTAGGTTTTACGATGGTTATAAACACGAGCCGTTATTACATGAACGATGTGACGATGGCTGCACTTTTTGGCGCGTTAATGGAATGTAATTATGATGATTTTACTTTCAATGGTTTCAGTAATGAAAAAGGAGAATCTGTTGGAGGAAGTAAATCCCATAAAAACGGAATGAACGGCGATTTAAGATATCTTCGAACCGATAAAAAAGGAGGAAAGACAGACCTTTTCAGCGATAATGAAGAAACTGGATGGAAAGGTATGGACGAATCGAGACAGAATACATTTAATGATGCCTTGTACAAATTCGGATGGAAAAGTATGCTGTCGCAAAATTACGGTGAGAAAGATGCAAAGATCCTAAATCACTGTACCAATGATAAAAACAGCGGGCACAACGATCATTTGCATTTGCAGGGCTTTGCACCAACTTTAAAAGAAATATAAAATGAAGTTAATTTTTTGTTTGCTTTTTCTGTTTCAGTTTAAAAATTGTAAATCAGAAACACCAGCAGCTTCACCTTCAAAAGTACAGACTTATGAAGCGGTTGCAGCACTAAAATCCAACACAGATCCTTTTGTGATCAATTCGGTGGATCAGAATGCTGTCGGAAAGAAAATTGAAGATCAGGGAAAAATAAAAAATTTAAAAAATATTCTGAAAAATTCTTTACAAAGAGAGGTTGAAAGACCTTATATGTGGGATATTTTTGTTTCTTCGAACGATTCTTTACTGCAGTTTTATCAGTATAAAGATTTTACGATTAACAATAATTTATTTAAATCTTACTATGCTAAAATAAACTATGAAGATGGGAATTATCAATGTATTTTATTGGTCAATGAAAATTCTAATGATCCTTACAACAGCATGATCGTATTTGAAGATCTAAAATCTGAAGAAAACTATCAACGATATTCTGAAGTAAAAGGAGATAAAATTCAGATGATATTAAAAAGACCGGATTTAAAGCAAAATCTACAGTTCCAAGTGAAAAATGGGGTTTTTCTGGATTATTTTGAAACTCAGGCTGTTGATAAAAAATGGGGCAAGGAAAAAAACGGATACGAATATCAGTTGAAAGGAAAGATCAATGATCATTTAAAAAATGGTTATTGGATCGAGAAAAAATATTCAATTGATTACAATAAAAATATTATTGAGGACGGAAATTATATTAATGGTATAAAAGACGGCGAATGGAACTATTCTCCTGAAGGTCCCGTTGATAAAATTGAAGTATATAAGCTTGGAAAAGTAATTAAGGTTTATCATCCTTAAAGAATTTAAAAAAATAATGAAAGGAGATCGTGTTTTTACATGGTCTCTTTTTTATTCTTAAAATTATTTTGAATGAATTTCTCTAAAACCATTTTTTCAATTAAAAATTATGGTATTTTTGATTAAACAATCACATTAAAACGTAAAAACTATATGATTAAAAAAAGCTTTATCGGTCTTTGTCTTCTGGTCGGACTTTCTGTGATCTCATGCAGCAAAAATGAATCAAAACATAAAAAAAACAAACCTGATTCATCGGCAGTTTCCAGCACTTCAGATCATTCCTCAGATTCTCTTAAAAAGCCTGAAACAGACAAATCCGATACTGAAATTGTAGAAAATCCGAAAGAAAAAGATCCTAAAACTGCTGTTTCAAAAAATCTGATCGAAGGAAAATTTGTTGCAAATACTTGTGACGGCGGAAGATTTTCAGTAGAATTTAAAAATGTAGATGGAAAACCAACTTTTAAAGTTTTTGATAAAACAAAAATAATAGCCGCAGGAAATGTTTCTACGGAAACTGACGAAAAAACGGGCGAAATAACGAACGTTACAATGGGCGAAATCGGAGGTTTATATGAAGGAGATAAAATAATAGTCCAAAATTCAGGAAATTCTATGAATGAATTTGAGCATTTTTCGCAATGTGGCGACAAATATTTGGAGTTTACAAAGAGCAAATAGTCACTTTAAAAATAATAAAAGAACAGCCTACGGTTTTGTATGCTGTTTTTTTTGTTTAAAATTCGTCAATCCAAAGATTTTTTAGAATTAAATACATGTAAAACTATTTTGTAAAATAAAATTTTTACTCTAAATTCGATTTAGCCAAAAAACAAAAATATATGATCGTTCATTTTATACTTTCCGGAGAAACGCTGGAAAGCATATCTGAAGAAATTAATCTTGAAAATCCAAAATACCTTAAAGAATTTCACAATACATATTGTGCAAGAGAAGATTTTATTTTTGATAAATTAATTCCGCGAAAAAAGCTTCTTATTCCTGATCATCATAAGATCAGAGAATACAACAGTAAAAACGATGCTCCGTTCAAACATCCGAAATTAAACCCCGAAATACGCTTTAATCCTGAAAATTTCAGCCAGATATATTCTGTTATCAATACGGAAATAGAGGAAAACGAGCTTGAAAAGAAAAGCAATATACTTTTATACACGGTTTCCGTAAAATGGATCAGAAAAGAAGGGGATTTTCATATTTTTCATTTGTTTAAAAACAATTTTTCCGACGAACATGGAGGTATGATGACCGATCTTGCCTCACAATCTATTCGTTCATTGAATCCGATTGAAGTAAAAACAGATCACAAAGGTGAAATTGCAAATGTTGCATTAACTCAAGAAACAATCAGCAATTTTGGAAAAATTAAAGAAAAATTATATGATCTTTTCTCCGATAAATATGCAAAAATTTATCTCGAAGAATTTGAATTTGCAGTCTTAAATAAAGATATATTCAACCAAAGAATGAAGGAAGATGTTTTTATTAAAACGTATTTTGCAGCTTTAAGGAACGGTTTTGTAAACGGAAAATCGTATTTACAACAGTCAATCGGTGAGGAAAATACACTGATCAGTCTTCAGCAAAAAGTGGAAAGTCCGGAATACAGCAAAGAAATTATTCTTCATCAAACTGACAATTCTTTAGAAAAAGATAAAAATTTTACCGGAGAATATACTGTTTATACAGAAAACGGAATGGTCAAAGAGATCGAAATTCAATATAATATTTCTCAGTTTGGTGTAAAAAATTATAATTTTTTTACCGTTAAAGAATTATCGTAATCCACTTCTAATAAAGGAATGTTAAGCTAATGTTAAATCTATTGTCGTAGAATTACTACATCAAATCGTAGAACTACTACAAAAACTGAAATTGGTATTTAAAAACTTTCAGAAAGAATTTTGCCGTCTTATATTTGTATCACAATCACTGAATCACAAAATATTATTAACGATTAAAATTTACCTATCATGGCAGCAAATTCAAGAGGAATCTTAAAATTCAACGGCGGCGAAGGTCAAAAATTATTGAAGCTAAACTACAGTGTATCAAGATCTACGGATGTTTCAGGTAGAGTTGCTTCAGATCCTTCGAATGCATTAATCAAACTTACGGTAGAAGCTACTGAAAAATCAGACATTTTAGAAAGCTTACTAAACGGAAAATACAAGCCTACAACAGGTGAAATCACTTTCAACAAGTCTCACGAAGAAGGTACTTTAATTACTTTAAAGTGGGAAAACGGATATGTAATCCAACACGAAATTGATTTTGACGCTGTAGACGAAAACAGTATGTTGATCAGTTTCATCGTAAGCGCTGAAACAATCGATTACGGAAATTCTAAGTTCGAAGGTCTTTGGCCGTCAAGCTAAAATAATTAAATGTATTAACATTCATAAAAAGAAAGACTGTCCCAATAAGACGGTCTTTTTTTCCAATATCGGATCATATCATTGTTATGTAAAGAATAATATTGATATCTCACTTTCTTAAGACATATTTTTATCTTCTGAAAAAAACTAATATCTTAGTAAACAATAAAATTTCAGACGATTATGGATTAATTTTTGCTGAGGTTTAGCGAAACATGATCGATGAAACACACCAAATCAGATATAATATTAATTTTTGAGAAAAAATCACAATGGGAGTACTAGTAACCAATGAGACGGTAAAACAGCTTTTTCATATTGCACAATCCATCGCAAGGGAAAATTATAACGGAACTTACGGCGGACCACATATTTTGCAGGCTTTAATGCACAAAGATATTGGTCTTAATGAATTTCTTAAGAGTATAGATAAAGATCCGGGATATTTCTACGAATGGTCAGATGTAAGAATCGAAGATTATCCGAAAACAACCCATCTTCCAAACGAAATTGATGAAGATGAATTTGTGGATAATATTGTGGAAGAAGCAGATGATATTCGTTTAAAATTAGGCTTGGACGAGATTACTCCGATCTGTATTTTAACGGCTATTGTAAAACCTCAGGTTGCATTTACTTTACAGCAATTAAAATCTCTACCACTTAGGGAACATGAGATTTTCAATTTATATAGAAAAGATACACCGTATGAAACTTCGGATAATGGAGAATTTTCTTCAATTTTTTCGAATGGATCAGATTATTCGGATAATTCTTTTCCTTCTATTAAAAGTTATTGTGTAGACAGAACGGCTCAAGCTAGAAAAGGCGAGCTGGAAAACATCATCGGAAGAGACAAAGAACTGAGAATGCTTGTTGAAATTCTTTGCCGAAGAAGTAAGCCAAACGTAATTATCATTGGAGAACCGGGAGTTGGGAAAACAGCTTTAGTTGAAGGTTTTGCCACTGAAATTATTAAAGGAAATGTTCCTGAAATGTTGAAAAATGGGACATTATTAGAATTGGACACTGGAGCTTTATTAGCAGGAACTTCTTATAAAGGCGAAATTGAAGACCGTCTTAAAAAAGTAATCAACGAATGTAAAAAGATTGAAAAAGCCATTCTTTTTATTGATGAAATTCACACGCTTTTAGATCCGAAAGGAAGTATCGGAAACGTTGCGAATTTATTAAAACCTGAATTAGCAAGAGGTGAAATTACCGTAATCGGAGCAACAACTCAAGAAGAATATAGAAAAATAATCGAGCCGGAACAGGCTTTCAACCGTCGTTTTGAAGTTTTAACCGTGAATGAACCGGATGAAAAAACGTGTGTTAAAATGATCGACGTTTTATTAGACGGCTACAAAAAACATCACGGAATTGAAGTTGAAAAAAATGCTCTTCCGGAATGTGTTCGTTTGGCTAAAAGATATTCAAAAGGTAAAAAATTACCGGATGCAGCTATTGATTTGCTTGACAGAACAATGGCAGCAATTAAAATGCTTGACGAACTTTCAGAAAAAGAACTGGAAAGCTGGAAAGTAACATACGAAGCTCTTCAAAACGAAGAATATTTCGACGAAAAAGATAAAGCAGACGAATTGGTCTGGAATTATAATTTGTTGAGAGACAAAATAAGTCCGATTTTGTGGGGTTCTTTAAGTGAACAGCCACAAATTGACAATTCAATGCCTGTTGATCAGATTCAGAAAATTATTGAAGATAGTTATGCTGAACTTTTGCAACACGCATCAAAGAAAAGAGAAAAAGTAGATCGTTTGGAATTGGCGGCTGTAATGGCAGCAAAAACAAACATCCCGATTGGTAAAATTCAGGCTCAAGAAAAAGAAAAGCTTCTGAATATGGAAGGTCTTTTAATGAACAGAGTTGTCGGTCAGGATCATGCATTGAAAATCCTTTCAGATGCGATTGTTGAAAACCGAAGCGGATTGAATAAACCGGGACAGCCAATCGGTTCATTTTTCCTTTTGGGACCAACTGGAACCGGTAAAACGGAACTGGCAAAATCTATGGCTGAACTGCTTTTCAATGACGAAAAAGCGATGGTTCGTTTCGATATGTCAGAGTTTAAAGAAGAACATTCTGCAGCACTTTTATATGGTGCGCCTCCTGGATATGTTGGTTATGAGGAAGGAGGAATGTTGGTAAATAAAATCAGACAACAACCTTACACGGTGGTTTTATTTGATGAAATTGAAAAAGCTCATCACTCAGTTTTTGATGTCTTTTTACAGATCATGGATGAAGGAAAAGTTCATGATAAGCTTGGAAAAGAAGGAGATTTCAGCAATGCTTTAATTTTATTTACATCAAACATCGGAAGTGAGGAAATTGTAAAACAGTTTGAAGAAGGAAAAATCCCGGAGTCAAAATCATTGATGCAGATTATGTCAAATTCAGGACGTTTCAGACCGGAATTTTTGGCGAGAATCACGGAAATTATTCCTTTTGCACCGATCACAGAATCTATTGCAGAAAGAATTTTTAATATTCAGTTAAAATCACTTCATACTTCATTGACAAGATTAGGAATTAGCTTAAAAATTTCTGATGAAGCGGTGAAAAACTTAGCTTTAGGCGGATTCAGCAGCAAATATGGAGCAAGACAAATTTCAGGAGTGATAAGATCTCAATTGGCACGACCGATTTCAAAAATGATTGTGAGAGAAGAAGTAAAATCCGGACAGACTATTCATGTAGACTGGAGTTCGGAAGAAGAGAAATTAAGCTGGAAAGTGGAATAAGTAAAAAATCAAATTTCCCTTGCTTTATAAGCTTTTTAGCTTAAAAATTAAAAAACAATGACACCAAACCTCAAAAATATCTTATTAACAACAATATTGTTGATGTGTTCACAGATTGTGAATGCACAGTTTCTCACGGCTTCCGATACTTCGGAAAGCAGTGTGAAAAGATATAAGAGTATTATTAATGCCAATAAAGAAATTGTTGAGTTTATCGAATATTCGCTGGCTCAGAAAGGATTGCCAAAACATTTAAGAAACTTAGCGCTAATTGAATCACATTTCGATAGAAAAATCACTTCGGGAGCCGGAGCAGTAGGAGTTTGGCAGTTTATGACAGCTCATGCCAATCAATATGGTTTGACTGAACAAAACAGAACTGACCTTTATAAAAGCACAAAAACAGCAACGGTTTCATTAACTAACCTTTATAAAAAATACAACAATTGGGTAACTGTAGTTGCAGCTTATAATTGTGGTGAAGGAAATATAGCCAAAGCAATGGCTTCTGCGGGTTCTACTCAATATCATATTTTTTATAAATTTTTACCGGAAGAAACCATTAATCATGTTAAAAAATATCTGAATGCTTGTTACGCAACGGGAGAATTGCAAAGCGTTTTGAGCAATTATAATTCTTCCAGAATGAATACCGTTTTCTTTGTAAACGGAGGAAGCAGGAAAGATTTAGGAGGTCTTTCTGAAACTGAAATTAATGCAGGTTTTAATCTCAATATCATTGCAGATGAACTGGATGTAGAGGTCGATAAACTTCTTTCCTGGAATCCTGGAATCAATGAAGAACTGCAGCAAAAAGGTGAAAGTACATTACATCTGCCGACAGATCTGATGCCGGATTTTTTATTAAGGAAAAACAAAATACTTTCAAGATCTATAAAAGAAGGACACACATCAAACACCAAACAATAATCACACACTAAGCGATCATGTTTAACCTATCCAAATCACAGGAAATATGAAAACAGAATCACAAAATATACTAAATAGCCCTTCATTCCGCCCATCTCAGAATGCCGACGGAATTTCGGAAAATCATCATGCCGGAATCAACAGACTGGTAAAACTTTCTTTGGTTATCGAAGGAAAAGTAATTAAATATTACAAACATTTTAAGCTGACCCAAAGTTCGAAGCGTCATCATGAATTCAGTCTTGCGTTGGCTCATGATGCGTTGGGAGACAGACAGACTCACACGTTGGAAGAAGCAAATAAATTCCTCGGAAAACGTTTGACAGCCGTAATTTCTTATAAAGATATTGAAAGCAGCCCCGAAAGAACTTTTGTAGGTGTCATTACAGGAGTTGGATTCAGTCAGGAAAAAATGAGTCTTGGAAATATTGTGTTGACAGGTTATAGTCCGACTATTTTGCTGGATGGAGCACCTCATATTCAAAGTTTCGGAGGTGGATCACCTGTAAATATGGGAATTATTGCCAATGAAGTTATTAAACAAGGTCTTGATTCAAGCCGTTTTGATGTCAGAGTTGATACCAATGATTATTCCCAGATTATTTACAGCAGTCAGTATGATGAAACACATTATAATTATTTGGCTAGAATGGCTGAAGCATATGGTGAACAGTTTTATTATGACGGTGAAGTACTGCATTTCGGAAAACTTCCACAACAGAATAAACCGATTAAACTAACCTACGGAAGCAGCGCAAATGATATTAAAGTTGAATTAAAAGCAGTTCATACAAAACCTCAATTCTATGGTTACAACAGTAGCCAAAATGAAAAACTGACGTCTGGAAATACTCCAATTCAACATGTTGGAGATTTGGCTAAAACGGCTTACGCCCACAACGATAAAATTTATAAAACTCCAGCGTTACAGGTTGCTCCAATAAAAGCTTCAACACATCTTGATGTAGAATATTCTCAGAAAAGTACAGCTGGAAGTGAAGCGGTAAATGTTTTTTCATTATCAGGAAATACAACGGTGCCGTTTTTACATCCGGGTTGTGTCGTTGATGTTCAAATGAGAAAGGTTGATACCAATCAATCAGACTATTTTACCAGAATCATGATAACGGAAGTTACTCATGAAATCGATACAATCGGTCATTACACCGGAAGTTTTGAAGGAATTGCCTCAGACACCGGATTTTTACCAAAACCGGAATTCAGAACGCCGAAAGCAGAACCACAGATTGCAACAGTAATTTCCAATGCAGATCCGGAAGGACAGGGAAGAATTCAGGTAAGATTCGACTGGCAGACCAATGATACCACACATTTTATCCGAATGATGAGTCCGGATGCGGGAGGAACAGATCAGATTACTCAAAACAGAGGGTATGTTGCGATTCCGGAAGTTGGAGATCAGGTAATGGTGAATTTCGTTCACAGTCATCCGGACAGACCTTTCGTAATGGGAGGAATGTTTCATGGCGGAGTTGGTCTTGGCGGAGGAGCAAGTAACCGTGTAAAATCTATTCAGACAAGAAGTGGTCACAGAATAGTTTTTACAGAAGATGAAAGTATTATTATCACAGATAAATCAGGAAACGAAATTCATTTAGATACCACTGGAAGCAACATTACGATTACCGCTCCGGAAACCATGACGTTGAATTGCAGAAATATGAATATCAACGTTGGAGAAAATATGACAACCAATGTTGGAGTGAATAAATCTGATACGATCATGGCAAACCATACGGAAAGTGTCGGTTCAATGAAATATTTGACAACTGGTGCAGATTTCATGACCAATGTTGTCGGAAAAATGAGTCATTATGTAAAAGGTGATATGGAAGTTTATGGAGAAAAGGAACATAAATTAACCACACTTAAAGGTGTTGAAGTCAGCAGTCAGGGAAAAGTAGAGCATCACGCTGAAAAAGAAGTTCAGAATAACAGCGGAGAGAAATCTAAAAATCATTAAAGATGAGTATCGAATATTTTGTAGAAGGTAAAGCCACGCTTCAGACAGGAGGCGACAACCGTACTTTTGCGAAAGAAGGTATCAGTCATAATAGTGCCGCAACCGTTGAGCAGAAAGGCAGTGAGACAGGCGTTAATTATAACACGGCTCAAACAGTTAATCCGAATGATAAACCTGTCAATACAATTGATGTAGATCTTAATCTGTTTTTTGACGGAACTATGAATAATAAATCAAATACTGAAGCTGGAACAAGCAGTTCTTCTTCTAGCGGCAGTGACAGTTATGCCAATGATTTTACCAATATTGCAAGAGGCTATGACGCCGTAGATTCCAGTGTAGGTAAACAAGTTGCCGTTTACATTGAAGGTATTGGAACTGTAGATGGTGCAAGAGATACAATGAAATGGTTTAGTGATTATCCTAATAATATTGGTGGAGCTTTAGGACAAGGAGATAGAGGTGTTGAAGCGAAAGTTACCAAAGGTTGCTTAACGGGAACCGAATCTTTAGCAAAAAAATTTAAAGGAAAAGAAATTGATGTTTTAAGAATCAATGTTTACGGTTTCAGTCGTGGAGCTACGGCAGCGAGACATTTTGTACATGTCGCAACTTCTACGAAAAGAGCCGTTTTGCTTGAAGATTCCGGAAAATATATAGTTTACGCTGCAAAATGGTTTGAACAATCTGCGGAAGACGAAAAAAATAAAAAAAATAATCAGCAGAATGTTGAAGTTTCTTCCGAAGATAGAAATCATACCTATTTACAGAGCTATGGTTTCTTTGGAGCTTGTTTGCTTAAAAATAAAATTAAAGTAAAAAGAGTTGTTTTCAACTTTATTGGGCTTTATGATACGGTTGCATCTTTTGGGATGAATCATAGAGGTTTTAAAGTAGGATCTTTTAGTGTTATTGATAACGACTCCGAAGAATTAGGTCTAAATGCTGTAAGGCAGGCAAATTTCACTTTACAAATTGCTTCAGATAACGAATACAGAGAGAATTTCAGTCTTACTAATATCAATAGCACAGGAATTAAGGGGTTAGAATTTACCCTTCCCGGAGTGCATTCAGACATTGGAGGTTCTTACAAAGACGGGGCAGAAGAAAAAGCCAATATCTGCAACGGAACTATGGATGAATGCAAAAAAATGAAAGAAATTCTGGAAAGTGAAGGTTGGTTTGCTCCCGGACAGTTGGAAATTTTTGAAATTGAGAAATCACTTTTAGGAATCAATTACAGTACAAAATATGAGTTGAGAGGTACAAGAAAACTTTCAAATCATTACGATAAAATTCCTTTAAAACAAATGTTCTATTACTCGAAGCAGTTCGAGGTGAAGTATGTGGAATCTTTGGTTAAAGATAATGATATTATCAATTCTGATATTCAGAATGCATACAGCCAGTTATTAAGCTATATGAACCAATGTAACGACCTAAGAAACCGTTATGTAGAACAATATAATAAAGGCGGAAACGCTTCCATTGCAAAATATCAGTCGGAAATAAAAGCATTATCTTATCTTTCGATAATTGATCAAGAAATGTTAAAAAAATTAAGAAACGGATTTTTCCATTGGTCTGCAAATGTAGACGCAACTGGAATGGGACCTCGTATAAGCGGAGCGCTCACTGTAGACAAAAGAAAAAGATCTATAATTCCCGGATAAAAAAGTATGAATTTTAAAACTCAAATAGTAGCTTGGCTGTTAGGAATTTTTCAGCTTATAAGTTGTCAGCAATCAAAAAAACAATCTATGTCAGAAAAAGAAACGGTACCTGTTTATAATGTAGAAATTTCTCATCCGGATAATAAATATTTAATTACTCCGGTCGAAGATAAGATTTTTACATTCGAAGGAAACGATTCCAGTTTACCTTATGGAAGTTCGTCCGGAAATTGGGGCGATTCAGGAAAAACATTTACAGAAAGACGGGGAACTCCAAAAGGTGCAGATATTGTCTATTTTTCTCGATATGAAGATACATTTTATCATTTAAAGACAGATTTTCCTGAAAAAGAGGTTAAAGATTTTATCCGAAGAGCTTATGCAGACGAAGAAGACAATGATTGTGGCATTCTGAAAGAATTTGTTTACACCGATCAAGAAAATTATTGTGGAGCTTATAAAAAATTAGGGGATCTTGTTTTCGGATTTGCTCCGAAAGGAATGGTTGTCGTTTGGCTTCGTTTCGGCTATGTTCAGATCGAATTGGGAAAATTTCAGGCTGAAGTTGTAAAAGATGATAAAAAATATGCTGAAAAATTATTTTCTAAAATTTCACAGACCCGAGAAGACATTAAAAAAGATTTGTTTATTGCAAATGCTTCGCCACTTGTTTGGGAAAAATACAGAACACGATATCAATGGGCGCCGACCATTCATTCGGAAAATAAAGGCTTTAAATTGTTTAATATTCAGGCAGAATATTACAATGGCGAAAGGGAAGTGATGCTTCGTCCGTGGGTTGAAAAGCCTGTAATGAAGGAAAGAGCACTTCCGAAAGAGATCACATTTTTTTGGGAAACAGGAAAAGGTGAGGCATTCGAAGGAAGGGCATTCTTTAATTGGGCAGAAACAGATGATCAGTTTGAAAATGCCGGAGAGAATTTTCCATTAGAATTAAAGATAGCACCAGATAATAAAAGCTTTGAAGTTCTTTTATTAGGTCATCCTATCAAAATCGACAGTACAAGAGTCTACACAAGTAATTTTACATTTAAAGATTCTTATAAATAAGCTTCAAAACTGGATTGATCTAAAAGAATAAAATTTAATTTCATAATAAAGAAATTCAGTTAGTATTAGCAATGTCATGCTGAGGTTCTCGAAACATCTGTAAATAAAAAAAATTCCGGTTAATTTTCAATTTGCCGGATTTTTTTCGCCCAAAAATTAAATTTAAGATATGTTAACAATTATTAAAAATTTCTTAATTAAATCTTAATATTTCCCTTTGTAGTGTGAAAATTTATTAGAGTTATATTAAATATAATGGATTTAATTAACTGATTTTTAATTAAATATAAAATTAATTATTTCAAGTGTCGTAGAATTACTACACCAAATCGTAGAACTACTACAAAAAATAAGATTGCTATTTAAAAACTTTCAAGTTAAAAATATGTACTCTATCTTTGACTCAACAAATCACACAAACCAAATCATCAAATCACAAAATATTAACGATTAAAATTTACAAATCATGGCAGCAAATTCAAGAGGAATCTTAAAATTCAACGGAGGAGAAGGTCAAAAATTATTAAAACTGAACTACAGTGTTTCAAGATCTACAGACGTTTCTGGTAGAGTAGCTTCAGATCCTTCCAATGCACTTATTAAGGTTACCGTAGAAGCTACTGAAAAGTCAGACATCTTAGAAAGCTTACTAAACGGAAAATACAAGCCTACAACAGGCGAAATCACTTTCAACAAGTCTCACGAAGAAGGTACTCTTATTACTTTAGGTTGGGAAAACGGATACGTGATCCAGCATGAAGTAGACTTCGACGCAGTAGACGAAAACAGTATGTTGATCAGTTTCATCATCAGTGCAGAAACAATCGACTACGGAAATTCTAAATTCGAAGGTTTATGGCCTGGAGCTAAGTAATTAAAAAATTACAATCATCTTAGTAAAAATAAAATTGGTTACAGAATAGCACAGCTCATAAGAGTAGCTATTCTGTTTTTTCTTTTTGGAACTAAATTATTTCATATTTTTCAATTTAACGAGTTAAAAATCAGCTTTAAATTGAAATTTGATTAATAAGAATTTATTTGATTTTAAGTCGAATAAATTTTAGCATTTAAAATAAAACACACACAATCAATCAAAATAGTAAGGCTATGTTTCAGGATGACAATACGCCAAAAATGCCTTCTCAGACAGGAAAATCTTCCATGACAAAACAAATGGGAGAGATGAAAGAGATGGCAAAAAATGAGGCAGTAAGCAAGGCTACACAAAAAATTCAGGAAAAAACAAGCGGAACGGTTCAGAAAACGACACAAAAACTGGCACAGGCTCAAGCTTATACAGGAGTTGTCACGGGCGTTTCCGGAATGTTGATGAATCAGCAAATGCAGCCCAATTCGCCCACTTTAGTAGAAGATAAAGTCTGGTCTCAACAGCCGACTTCAAAAATACACAATGCTCAGGCAATTCCCGAAAGCCAGATTCAGGGCATTAATCGTGTTGTAAAGCTCGATATCGTAGTTGAGGGAAAAACGATAAAACATTTCAAAAATTTTCAGTTAAAACAAAGTGCAAGCAAACATCATGAATTCAGTCTGATGTTGGCTCACGACATATTGGGAAGCGCAGAAAATCATAATCTTGAAGAAGCTCAAAACTTTTTAGGTAAAAGAATTACCGTTGTTTTCAAATATAAAGATGTGGAAGAGGGTCCTGAAAGAAGTTTTGTTGGTGTGATCACAGAAGTTGGTTTCAGTCAGGAAAAAGGAAGCTTGGGAAATATTGTCCTTACAGGTTGCAGTCCTACAGTTCTTCTTGATGCTGCTCCACATATTCAAAGTTTTGGAGGTGCGCAGGAAATAAGTTTAAACAGTATTGCAGATCATGTTATTAAAGAAGGTCTTGGACAAGGAAAATTCGATTTTAGAGTGGATTCTCAACACGGAAATGTTTCCTACAGTTCACAATACGAAGAAACGCATTACAATTACCTGGCAAGAATGGCGGAAGCTTATGGCGAACAATTCTATTATGACGGAGAAGTTCTTCATTTCGGGAAACTTCCACCTCAGGAAAAACCGATAAAATTAACATATGGAAGCAGTGTAAATGATGTTAAGATCAGAATGAAAGCACAGCATGTTAATCCAAGTTTTTATGGCTACAACAGCAGTAAAAACGAAAAATTAACAACTGGAAGTTCAAAAATTTCTCACACTTCAGATATTGCAAAACGTGCTTATGAAATTTCAGAAAAAACTTTCACAACACCTTCATTAAGAGTTGCCCCGATCAAGGCAGCATCTTTTATGGATGTGGAAACGTCTCAAAAAGGAACGGCAGGAAGTAAAGCTTCCGATGTCTTCGTAACATCCGGAACGACGACAGTTCCGTTTTTATATCCGGGTTGTATCGCAGATATTGAAATGCGAAAAACTGACAGTAATGAAACGTCTTATTTCACCAAATTAATGATTTTGGAAGTCAATCATGAAGTAGATGCAAGAGGTTATTATACAGGAACTTTTGATGCGATAGCTTCGGATACAGGTTTCATCCCTCGTCCAGAATTTCAGACTCCGAAAGCGGATGCACAGTTTGCAAAAGTAATTTCAAATACAGATCCTTTAAATCAGGGAAGAGTTCAGGTGCAGTTTGATTGGCAAAATGGTTCTACCACAACAGAATATATTCGAGTTATGACTCCCGATGCAGGAGGAAGCGAAAAAGTCAGTAAAAACCGTGGATTTATGGCAATTCCTGAAGTTGGAGACCAAGTTGTCGTGAATTTTGCACATCAACATCCGGACAGACCTTTCGTTATGGGAGGAATGTTTCACGGCGGAGTTGGCGGCGGTGGTGGAGCCGGAAATAATATTAAAAGTTTAAGCAGTAAAAGCGGTCACACCGTAAGTTTGGACGACGGAGGCGGAATTACCATAAGAGATAAAGACCAAAACAATATGTTTTTGGATGGAGCTGGGAAGATCAGTGTTGAAAGTAAAGAATCAATCACACTGACTTGTGGAAAGAGTTCTATTTTCATGGATAAAGCTGGAAATATTATCATTAAAGGAAAAGAAATTATGGTTCAGGGCGAAAATATTGGTGTTGGCGGAACTGCAAGCGTTGGAATTGGCGTTGGTCCTGAAGGTGGAGATCCTACTTCAGGAATCGGCATTGAATCAACAACTCTAGATGTCGGAACAACCACATTGTCAATGGGTGCAAAAACTGAAGCTAATCTTAGCAGTGCAAAAATCAATATCGGAGGAGGAAGCGAAACCAATATTGTAAGTGGAACTGTAAAATTGAATTAAAGCTGGTTAAGCTAAAAAACTTTGTGATCTTAATTTAAGCGAAGTGCCTTCGTGATACTTAGTGTTTAAAACATTATCAAAAACAAAGATTCAAAATAAAATTAAAAAACTAATGAATCCCGTAGATCTGGAGCTCGTAAAATTAAAAAGACAATGGCAAAACGTCGTTAAAGCAAACGATAAAAAGCCAATGTTTATTTGTTTAGGCGAAAAACATGAAACCGATCTTTTTGATGGATTTATAAAATCAAGATTGTCTGAAGATTATGATGGTGAAGATATTTTTTTAATTCATTATCAGGAATTTAATGGTATGGATTCTTTTGGTCAGATCTTATTTGACGATTGGAAAGAATATTATGAATTACTGGAAAAAAGCAAAGAAAATGTCCCGCAATGGAATTTGACCGATGCTGATGAAAAATTTAAAACAGATGCATACAAAGCGTTTTTTCCTTTATTAGAATTAAAGAAAAACTTTCCTAATCTTAAAAATTCTAAGATCTATCTGTACATCGCTCCGGTGAGAATCAGTGATATTGAAGAATTGTCAATTTGGATAAAAGATTGGTGCAAACTCTGCGAAAAATCAGGAAATCAAGATGTTAAACTGATTTGGACAGAACATCATACGTATAAAACCTTACCGGAAAATTCTTCGGCGCATAGTTTCAGAGTTAATGTAGATATTCATCAGTTGATGCAGAATACAGCCGCTCATACCAATCGAAAGAAAAACAGTGTAGATACGGATTTTCAGCAGCAAATTCTTACAGCAAGCAATCATTTAAGCAAAGGAAGATACAAAGAAGCCGAATTTGCATTGAGAAATGCCGTAAAATTAGCCAAAGAACAAAAAAATAAACAAGGAGAAATCTCTGCCTATTTTATGTTGACTCAGGCTTTCATCGCCGACAGGAAAAAGGAAAGAGCAGAAGATACTTATCGAACAATATTTGAAGAAGTAGAACCCAATTCACCGCTGGAAATTCAGATGTACATGAATTACGGAAGTTATTTGTTGGGAAATTCAAAAAAATCAAAGGTAGAAAACGCATTCGAAAAAGCTGCAGAAGTCGCTCAGGAAATCGGCGAATATGCAATGGCAATCGAATGCTACAGAATCATCGGAACATTGAATGATACGCTGTTAACAAAAGATAAAATGATCGAATATTTCGAAAAATGCCTTGACATAGCAAAAATAATGGAACCTTCAACAAGAGAATCAAGCAGTTTGAAATTTGTAGCATCTATGCTTTTTATTAAATATGAAGGTGACAAAGACAAAAAAACAACTTTAGATAGCGAAATGAAAAATTATTTTGGTGAAGATTGGAAAGTGAGCGTTGAAAAGCCAAAATATAGTTAAATCTGAAAAATAGTTGAACCATTAAGATTTTGATTAAGAAGTTAAGATTATTAAGCGTTTGATGCTTTTAAATAAAAATCTATTTGATTTTCTTAATAAAACTTAATTCCTTAAATGTCCTTAATGGTTCAAAAAATTTTGGAAGGTTCTGCGATAAATTAAAACACACCAAATCACAAATTAAATATCATGGCAGATCAAAATAAAAATATAAAAAAGATAAAGGTTGTAAAGCCAGATATGAATCCGGATCGGTCTCTGAGTGTTTCTGCGGACGTCACTTCGTTCAGCATGGGCAGAACAACTCAAGGCTGGAAAAACGGAATGAAAAATAATTTCGATTCTCTGAATCCGGTTTCTATGGTAAAATCTGTAGTTGGCGGAGACAGTGATCAGGCAAAATCAAGCGGTGATGGAGGCGGGACTTCTGTAACGGCAGAAAATGCTTCGCCAAAAAGTAAGATTAAATTAATCAAAGTTAATACACCTGCAATTGTTCCCACTGCATTTCAGCACACCAGTAAACATTTTGATATTGTGTTGGCGATCGATATTCACTGGACTTTGATTCCGCCGCCGCCATCATTTATGTTGATTCCGCTGCCTTTGCCGCATCCATTTATCGGGATCGTTTTCGATGTGATGGATTATATCAAATTCACCATTCCGATTCCGCAATTTATCAGAAATTTAAAACCAGACCTTCCGGAAGGTATTCCGATGGGAGGTTCAATATATGTCCACGGAAGACACAAAGCCACAACGACGACTTCTGTAATGGGAGTGGTGATTCCTTTTAAGCATGTTACTTCTTTAATTCCCGTTTATACAATTCCGTTTCCACAGGAAGCTCCGCATGAAGGAGAAGTTTATTATGGTGCACAAACCGTTTTGGGACAGGGAAGTAAAATGAGCGGAAATCTGCCTCAACAGGTTTTAACTTGTATGGGATTACCTTTTGGAATGACAATGCTTCCTGCAATGCCGGATAAACCAAAGAAAAATCCATTGGCATATTTTGCTTTTTATAATAATTTTTCAAGTTTATATATTCAGATCAATACCGGAGATCCTGTTTTGGTGGGTGGAGCTTTTATTCCTCATGTGTATACGCCGGGAGAAATGTTGATGCGTTTTGCGGGAATGGCTTTGATGAGAGGCTTGACAAAAAGTTTAGGAAAAGGAGTTACTAAGTTTAATCATTTTTTACAGGGAAAATTCGGGAAAACCAACCCTATTTCAAGAGCTTTATGTAAAGTTGGTCTAGAACCTGTAAATTTCGCTTCCGGAGCGATGTTATTCGAATGGGATGATTTTGAAATTGAAGCCGGAATACCTTTAGAATGGACAAATATTTGGTACAGCGACCGACCTTATACCAAAGGAATGTTGGGAAACGGAATTTTCAATTCTCACGACCTTTATATCGTTCCCGACGAACAAGATGAGGTTGCAGCGTGGGTTCATCCTGAAGAATTGCAGCCGATGCCGATTCCTGTTCCGCCGGTTGGAGAAGAATTAACCTATTACAGAAGTCAGAAAATCTGGCAATACCGTCCGAATGATAGCATTTGGATTATTAGAAAAGGAACAGATATTTACACTTACAAATGTTTCCATCATATTACGGAAGGAAGTATTTTTAAAGTCATTCACATTGAATACGGAGACGGAACGATCAGAGAATACGATTATCAGGATCGGAATATTGTTTTAAAAAGTATTAAAGATGTTAAAAGCGGTTTCAGGATAGAAACTATTCTTCATCCAGAGCTTAAAAAAGTTTCGGAAGTTTATTACGTTTATAAAAATAAAAAAGATCTACAGGTTCGTTACAATTATGATGAACGCGGAAATCTTACTCATGTCTGGGATATTCATAAAAAAGCTATTGTTTTTGAATATGACGATCAAAACAGAGTGATCCGAAGAACCAACAGAAACGAAATGAGCTATCACTGGGAATATGATAAAAAAGACAGGGTAGTTCATACAAAAGGTCTGGAAGGTTTCATGGAAGGATTTTTAAATTACAATGATGAAGAAGGCTTTACAGAAGTTATTTATCCAAAACAAAATAATAAAACTGAAAGATATTATTACGATGAAAATCTTTTGGTGTACAAACAGAGTGATGGTGAAGGCGGAGAAACCTGGTACGATTACACTTCCCACAATGAATTAAAAATGATCGGAACTCCGGAAGGAAGAGTTCAGGGATATACTTATGATGAATATGGAAATATTAAAATTTTCCACACACCGGATGGAGAAGAGTATCATTATCAGTACAATGAATTGGGACAGATTATTGCCCGTTTTGCACCTTCAGGAACTTCAGAAATCTGGAATTATGATGAAGAAGGAAGATTATTAAGTTATACAGATCCAACTGAAGAAAGTGTTTATTATGAATATTTTAATGAAGAAAAACTTCCTGAAAAAAGTATAAAACAGGAAATTGAAACGTATTACGAATACAATAACAGGAATCAAATTGTAGGATTAACCAACAATATCGGTGGCGAACAATACTGGAAGTATGACGATTATGGAAGATTGTTGATTTTCAGTCCAAGACCTTTAAACAGAACGGTTTGGAACAGAGATAAAATGGGAAGAGTGATTGAAGTCAATGAGCCAGGTCAATTACCACTAAAACTTCGTTATGATGCTTATGATCTTCCGATTTATGCGACAGATGGAAGAGCAGAATGGTTGATGAGCTACACACCGATGGGAAGTTTGAAACGTCAGGTTCGTAGAAATGCTTTAACCTATAAAAAAGAAGAAACTTTAGCTTTCGGCTATAATGCGTATGAAAATCTGATGAGCATTACGAATGAAAAAGGCGAAGTTTATAAGTTCGAAAGAAATAATAACGATGATATTATCGGAGAAACAGGTTTTGACGGACAGCAAAAATTCTTTGTGAGAGACAAAGACGGATTGGTAACTCAAACCCGAAATCCACAAGGAAAAAATATTTTTTATGAATATGATTTAGGCGGAAGATTGACGCAGACTCATTATCCCGACGGAACATGGGAAGCTTATCAATACGATACTTCAGGAATGTTGGTGAGAGCTGATAATGAAAATAGCAGTGTAGCTTTTCAGAGAAATAAATTGGGATTGGTAACCAGCGAAAAACAAGGCGAACATTCCATCAATTATGAATACGACGATCAGGGAAATCTGATTGGTCTAAAAAGCAGTTTGGGTGCAGAAATAGATTATGCCTACAACGATCTTGGTCAGCTTAAGAACGTAACAGCTGCCAAAAAAGACATTCACCAACCGTGGCAAATGAATTTGAATATGAGCCAAAACGGACAACTATTTTCCCGTGAAATGACAGGGGGCGTGGAAAGTATTTTCGAGTTCGATCATATCGGAATGCCGATCAGCCAAAAAGTGATGGTGAATAAGACCAATACTGCTTTTCATAAAGACTATTATTGGGCAGTCGGAAGCCGATTGTTGCAGGTTTTAGACAGAGTGACCGGCGGAAGAACGAGATTCGATTATGATGCTTTCGGGAGCCTTGTTGCAGCAGAATATTCGAATGGCGAAATTCAGTATAAAAATCCTGATGAAACGGGCTGTCTATACGAAAGTGCAAAACAAACCGACCGTGTTTACGACAAAGGCGGGAAGTTGATGCGCGATAAAAACTGGTTTTATCATTATGATGAAGAAGGGAATTTATTGTTGAAAAGTAAAAGACCTATTAATAATTTAAAATCAAATCAAAAAGATGAAGAAGAAAATTCTCATCCTTATTACAAATCCATCGCTGCAGATTGGCTGAACGAACCGAAGCTACAAGATGGAAATATTCTGCCAAACGTCAACGAAAGTTCTCAATCCGAAATCCAGAATCCAGAATGGCAATCCGGAGATTGGGGATATTTCTGGAATGCCAATGGAATGTTACAAAAAGTAAAACGACCGGATGGAAGAGAGGTGAGTTTTGAATATGATGCACTCGGAAGAAGAATTTCAAAAATTGGAAACAAAAAAATAACTCGTTATATTTGGGATGATAATCTTCTTTTACACGAATGGAGCTATGATCTTGACGGAGAACCAAAAACTCTTGTCGATGATGAAGGAAATGTAATTGTTGAAAAAGAACCTATTGAGAATGTCGTTACATGGATTTATGATAACAGCGATCAGGATGTACTTACTCCGATTGCCAAACTGATTAATGATAGGAAATATTCTGTAATAAGTGATTATCTGGGAACTCCGATTCAGGCTTTTGATGAAGAAGGAAATATTGTATGGGAAAGAGAACTGGATATTTATGGAAGTGTAAAAAAGGAAAAAGGAGATTTTAATTTTATACCTTTTCAATATCAAGGGCAGTATTTTGATGCTGAAATAGATTTAAGCTATAACAGATTCCGATACTATGATCAGTATTCTGGAGTTTATATAAGTCAGGATCCGATAGGTTTAATGGGAGGTCTTTCATTTTACAGTTATGTAGATGATGTCAATCTTCTTATCGACCCATTTGGATTAGCTCCATGGCCAAGAGGAGGGTTCAACGAATGGTTTAATAATGCTTCAGTTGGAGACATTGTTAAAAATAAATCGGCAGTATCGAGAGCATTGAGAAACGGTGGAGGAATGCATGAGATGTTTCCTGTTTGCTTGGCTCCAAAATTAAAAGCTTTAGGCTTTACGGCGGAAGACATAAAAAATGCGAGTGTTCCTACAAAAGGATTGGTATTTAAAGATGTGCCTGATCCCAAAACCGGAGAATTATTGACGGGAGCACACCACAAAAGTGCTGCAAGTAAAATTTTCCATGATAACTTGATTGGCGATTTATCAGTAGCCAAAACAAAAATAGGAGCTAAGAGAATATCAAAACGTCATCACACAAAACATGTGAAAGTGAAAAAAGTTTATAAATAAAATAATATACTATGAGTAAATTGCATATATGGCTGGGAAATTTCGGTTCGGAAAAGGAGTTTGAAAAATATTTGGATCAGAAAAGATATTTGAAAGCATGGGCTGTTTATGACAATGAACCACCTACGGGAAGTGAAGAAGAAGATGCCGAACCCAGTCCGGAATTACGTTGCGATTTCTGTAAGGAAGTTGATATAGATACTTATGATGAAGATTTTATGATCATGAAGTATTATAAAAAACCTGTTGATATCAAAACTGTTGCTCACGATATTCTTGTAGATGAAAAAGAATTTGAAAGTTTATGCAAAAAGCATAAAATCAGTGATTTTAATTCTGTGATCGCTTATGAAGATAGCGACTTAAGCGAAAAAAAGGCTTCCGGTTCTACAGCTGTGAAATATATTGGTCAGTTACAACAGGCTTCTGATGAAAATTTATCTGAAGATTCAACCGTTCATCATTTATGGATTGGGGAAAATAAAATTGATAAAAAAAATATTCTGAAACAGGCTGAAATTGATAAAGATAAAGTCATAAAACTCAATTATTATCATACTGCTAAAAGCGAAAAACTTGACGAGATACTGATTCTTCAGGTTGAAGATTATAATGTAGCCGAAAAGATGATTTTAAAAGTTGATACAATGAAAATCACTACAGCCAATTCAATGCTTGACCTTGCTGTAAAAGGAAATTTAAAACTTGATGGTGAAAAAATAGGCTCAGCTTTAGAAATGAAATATATCGGAAAATTTGATTTGGAATAAAAAGATATTCAACAACAATTTCATAAATAAAAGTTAAGACGCCGTATAAAAAACTTCCCAAAACAGAAATTTATTATCTTTAATATTCAATTAAAATTAATAAAAAACAGTTATGGAAGCGTACAATTTTGAAACAACGATTAAACCCTTTTTTTGGGTAGCCTCAGAAAAAACGTATTCAGTGTGTTTAAATGCGGGAACTTACAAACCAGATATTTTCGAATGGAGAAAAGATGAAGGTTTTGAAGGCAATGGCTACGATTGGGCTTCTTTGGCAAAGGTTTTTGTCAACGAAAAAACACCAAATCTGTCAAGTGATATCAAGTTTGATCCTGAAGCCGACATGTTTTGCGCATATTCCACGAATCCGGAGAGTTTAAAAGAGTTTATTTCGGAGTTCAAAAAAGCCTGTGAAGACGAAATGTTGATTCAGGATTTATTCTCAAAAGCAGAATTGGATTAAAAATATTTTATATCATTAAAAGACCTTATTTCGGGGTCTTTTTCGTTTTTAAACACAAATCACAAAAATATTTTCACAAATAAAATAATAACTAGCCATATCGCAAAACCGACCTCGGAAGCTGAAGCGTTAAGAAAATTAAAAATTAATCCGTTAAGAAATTCCCACTGTTCGAAGCGCGAGACGAATTTAGAATTAAAGGACAAATACTGTTATCGTACAAGTTTTTGGAATTTTAGGATTAAATTTTAATTTTTAGCTTTCAGTTTCTAAGTCTTGGCTTTTTGTTTCTTTTGTGTTAAGACAAAAGAAAAATATTAAAATAAAATCGTCATAGAAAATAGTATCAATACAAAAGAAAAAGAGAAGAATCCTTATATTTGTTCCTTATGGAAAATATGGACGCAACACAAGATAAAAGGTTATTTCTCATCGATGCTTATGCGATGATTTTCAGGGGATATTATGCATTGATTAGAAGCCCGAGAATTACCAGTAAAGGATTGGACACTTCTGCGATTTTTGGTTTTACCAATTCTTTGATCGAACTAATCAGAAGAGAAAGACCGACCCATCTAGCGGTGGTTTTCGATGTCGGACAGGCAAGTGTACGTACAGATGACTTCGCTGAGTATAAAGCAAATAGAAGTGAAACTCCGGAAGCCATTAAAATTGCGATTCCATATATTCACAGGATCTTGGAGGCGATGCATATTCCGTATCTTGGAATGGAAGGATATGAAGCAGATGACGTGATCGGAACCATTGCCTGTAAAGCTGAAAAAGAAGGATATACCACTTTCATGGTAACGCCTGATAAAGATTTTGCACAGCTCGTTACGGATAAAATTAAAATGTATAAACCAGGGTTAAAAGGTGGAGATATTGAAATTTTAGGCGTTGAAGAAGTGAAGGCTAAATACGAAATTGAAGATCCGAAACAGGTGATCGATTTCTTAGCAATGATGGGCGATGCGGTTGATAATATTCCCGGATTGGATGGAGTTGGAGAAAAAACGGCTATGAAATTCCTGAAAGAATTCGGAAGTATCGAAAATCTTTTGGCAAATACAGATCAACTTAAAGGTAAGATAAAAGAAAAGATAGAAGCTTCTGCAGAACGCGGAATTTTATCTAAAAAATTAGCAACTATTATTTGTGATGCTCCGATTGAATTCCATCAGGAACAATACGACCTTGAAACACCCGATTTTGAGCAGGCAAAAAAAGTTTTTGAAGAGATAGAATTTACGAGATTATACGAAAATCTTTATAGAGCTTTTGCTCCGACTGCAATTACAACGACTGTTGTTGCTGAAGTTCAGGTTACTGTAACTGAAAGTCCACAGCAAAAAGTTGCACAGGCGGTTGGTCAATTAGATCTTTTTGCAACGTATGAAGAATTGGATCAGGCAACTTCTTCAAAATCAAATATTGAGCAAAATGATCATTTATATCAATTTGTGAATAATGCGAAAGCTCAGAAAATTTTAGTTCAGAATTTATTGAAACAAAAAGTGGTTTGTTTTGATACAGAGACAACTTCTTTAAATGAATTAGAAGCCGAATTGGTCGGAATGAGTTTCTCTTATAAAAAAGGATTGGCGTATTATATTCCTTTATCGGAAGATCAGGGAGAAGTGTTGCAGACGCTGGAAATTTTCAGGCCATTCTTCGAAAAAGAAGATTTGCTGAAAGTGGCTCACAACTTAAAATTCGATTATAAAATCCTGAAACAATATGATATTACTGTAAAAGGAGCGATGTTCGACACGATGATCGCACATTACCTTTTAAATCCGGACGGAAGACACGGAATGGATTATCTTTCAGAGATGTATCTAAATTATAAACCTGTTTCCATTGAAACGATTATTGGAAAAAAAGGAAAAAATCAGGGGACTTTTAGAGATGCAGATTTAAGAACTCAAACGGATTACGCAGCAGAAGATGCGGACGTAACTTTCCAGTTGTATGAGTTATTTGCACCGCAATTGAAAAAAGAAAATTTAGAGGATTTATTTTTTAATATTGAAATGCCGTTAATGGAAGTTTTAGCTAAAATGGAACTTTCCGGAATTTCCTTGGACGAAAAATGGCTGGCTCAGGAAAGTATTGATCTTGAAAATGATTTAAGACAATTAGAATCAAAAATATTTGAAATTTCTGGGGAAGAATTCAACATGAATTCGCCGAAACAGTTGGGCGAAATTTTGTTTGAAAAAATGCAGCTCGATCCGAAAGCAAAAAAGACAAAAACAGGTCAATATGCGACTTCGGAAGATGTGCTTCAAAAACTGTCTTCAAAACACGAAATTATCAAGCATATTCTTGAATACAGAACGTATCAGAAATTAAAATCGACGTACGTTGATGCATTACCGTCACAGATTGAAAAAACGGACAACCGTGTTCATACCAATTTCTCACAAACTACGGCTGCAACAGGTCGTTTGGCGAGTGTAAACCCAAATTTACAGAATATTCCGATCCGAACTTTGAGAGGTCAGCAAATTCGTGGAGCGTTTGTTTCTGCGGAAGGAAAGAAGATTATTTCTGCCGATTATTCACAGATCGAACTTCGTCTGATTGCCGAAATTTCGGGTGAAGATAATATGATCAAAGCGTTTCAGGACGGAGAAGATATTCATGCTTCAACAGCGGCAAAATTGTTTAATATTCCATTGGAAGAAGTTTCAAAAACTCAGCGTGGACAGGCAAAAACCGTTAATTTTGGAATTCTATACGGCCAAGGAGCTTTTGCTTTAGCCGAACAAACCGGTTTATCCAGATCTGAAGCCAAACAAATGATCGAGGCCTATTATGACACTTATCCGAAGTTGAAATTATATATGGCGGAACAAGTAAAAAGAGCTCGTGAAATCGGTTATGTTGAAACAATTTTAGGAAGAAAACGTCACTTGAAAGACATCAATTCCGGAAATTTTGTGGTGCGAGCTCATGCCGAAAGAAATGCTGTGAATGCTCCCATTCAGGGAAGTGCTGCAGATGTTGTGAAAATGGCGATGATTAAAATTCAAAAGGAACTGGAAAAAGAAAAACTACAGACAAAAATGTTGCTTCAGGTTCATGACGAATTGGTGTTTGAATCCCCGATTGATGAGGTAGAATTAGCCAAAAATATTATTAAAATGGAAATGGAAAATGCGATTGAAACGCAGGTTCCGTTGTTGGTGGAAGTCGGAATAGGAGATAATTGGCTGGAAGCGCATTAATTTTATGGAAGAAAAAATTGTAATTATTGGTAATGGTTTTGATTTAAGACATTTTTTACCAACATCTTATAATCATCTAATTTCTATTTTATCTGAAATCGAAAAACTTAAAAGCGGAAACAATAGTGTTTCTTTTTCAGATTTATTTGGTAAAACTTTTAAAGAAAAAGATAATTGGTTTTATAATCAAATTGAGGAATTCTATCACACAGAAAATTTTGTTTTTGATATTGATCTAATTACTTCAATTAAAAATAGAGTTAAGGAAAATTCTTGGTTTCAATATTTTAAATCAGTTGATGAAAATAAAATTGAAACTTGGATTGACTTTGAAACTGAAATTGAAAGAATTTTACTTTCTGTGTTAGAATATTTTGAAAGCTTTAATAAAAATGAATTAAAAAAACCAAATTTTGGAAATATTGGTGGTATATCAAGGTTCTTTGTCCCAATAGATTTAGATAAAGAATATTTTAAAAATAAATTACAATCATCATTATTAAAATCTTTTGGGATATTTAGTGAATATGATCGCTATTTGATTGTTCAAGAAAAATTTATATTAAATATAGGAAAATACGTTCAGTATTATAAAGAAAGAGACTTTTTTAATTTTTTGTATAGTTCACTAGAGGAATTTATTGGAATATTCAATGATTATATAATTTACATTATTAATTTATTTTATAGTAATCTTAAGGAAGAAAAAAAAGAAGATTTTATATTGAGAAATGGAAAAGTGTTATTTGAGAATGTAAATCAAGTTTTTAGTTTTAACTATACTTCAACCTACGAAAATTTTTATAAAAGTGATGTAACTACTGATAATGAATTTCTTGTAAAGATAGGTGCTAAATTAAAAAAAAGGGAAAACTATTATCAATTTGTACATGGAAATGCAATATCAAATTGGAATGATGATTCTGAGAATTACATTAATAATTTAAATAAAATGAAAATAGTTTTAGGAGTAGATGATATTCATGATTCACTAAAAAAGCATAAACTATTTCAGTTCACTAAATATTTTCAAAAATTACATAAAGAGACTGATTATCTTTTCTTAAAAGATTTTCACTCTACAAATGAATTTAAAGGTTTTGATAAATATACTTTTTATTTTTGGGGACATTCTTTAGATTATTCTGACCGACAATATATAAGAGAAATATTTAAATTGATAGAAAATAGTGATGGTAGTAAAATTATAATTTTTTATCATTCTATTTCTGCAAAAGGAGATCAGCTAAAAAATCTTTTAGGAATTATTAAGAAAGAAAAAATTGAAAGATTTATGAAGTTCGGTATTTTGCAGTTTATAGAATCTACTTCAGAAAATTTATTTAAAGAACTTTAAATGAAATCATAGAATGAATAAAAAATATTTTTTTCAACTGATCTTTCTTTTCCTGAGTGCTTTTTTCGGTGCTCAGGAAAGGAAAATCTTGTTTATCGGAAATAGTCTGACGTATTATTTCGATATGCCTCAAATGCTGGAGAAAATGTTGAATGAAAACAATACTATTAGTTATAAAATTACGCAGATTACTTCACCCGGAACTCAGTTAGAACACCATATTTCGGAAGGTATTGCAAAGTTAAAATTTGATGAAAAGGATTGGGATGATGTAGTTTTGCAACATGGAACATTAGGATATTATGTTCCGGAGGAAGTTGCTATAAATATTGTGCCTAGCATTAAAGCATTTCAAGGCTATGATAAAAACAAAAAGGCAAAATTTTATCTTTTTGCAACGTGGGTAGGAAAGGAGCAATATCCTTATCAGATCTGTTATCCTAAATCGGTTTACACACACAAGATAGAGGATATCAACGAAAGATATTGTTCAAAAAAATTCGAAAGCTTAGAAGAAGAAAAAGAATATCTGGAAAATCAATATGCTGCTATCACAAAAGAAACCAATCTTACGTTCACAAAACATTCAGCAATGGAATATGTTTTTGAAAAAGAACATCCTGATCTGAATATGTGGGATGATGATACGCATCCGTCAAAAATCGGTTCTTATTTTAATGCCTGTATTTTCTTTAAATTATTTTCAGATAAAAATTTAAAAGAGGTAAAAGAAAATTTTGATATAAATCCTAAAGAAGCTTCTATCATAAGGAGTTTTGTTGAGGATAATTATTCGAAATTTTAAAAATATTTTTGCTTGTAAAATGGGAAGATTCAAAGTATATTTTTTCGCTTCTATTGTTGTTGTTATTTTATTGGCAACTTTTATATTTTTAATAAATAAAAAAGAACAGAAAATTGAAGGGAAACCATTTGAAAATCAAATTAAAACGGTAAAAGGTAAAAAAAATGATTCTCTTCTTATTTTTGAAAAATTTGTTAAAGATTTCAATTCTCATAAAGCTGACAATATAGATAAATACATTGATCCAGAATTAGGAATGATGCTCTTTTATCATGATGGTCCGTACCCGATTCTTAAGGTAACTTCCACAATAAAAGACGAAATTGATTGGTTTAATCAAGACATTTTTGAGAACGTTGCGTTTGAAAATTCTCCTGACTATTTAGGCGATTTTGAATTTTCGAAAACAGGCTTTTTTGTAACAAAAAATAAGGGTAATTTTTCTTTAAAAAAATTTGACGATTCTTATACTTCACATCCTGAATCCTTTTTTAAGGAGAATAAAAAAATTGAAACACTTTGTAATTTTTCGGCAACAGGAATTACAAAAGGTAAAAGCAAAACATTTGAATTTTATTTCAGATTTGATGGTAAAAAACTTACGTTACTTGGCTTGAGCACAGATTCTGTAAGTGATGTAATGTTTGGAGATCCAAAAACTAAGGTTATTCCATTCGGCAATAAAAATGATATTGAGAATTACTTTAAAAACCAGAAATTATTCAGAGATAAGGAGCAAAATGCATATATAGATTTTGATAAAAAAGAAATTACATATTATGATTTTCCGAATGACCCTTTTGTATTTGAATACTTCGAGATTGGCGAAATTAAAGATGATTCAGATAAAATAAAATCGGTAGAACTAATTTTTTATCCTGATAAATCAAATAAAGAGAACGGTTTTTTTACCTATTTTTCAAATAAAGGATCTTTTGTTGTTCCTCCTATGGGAGCTCGTCCTCCTTATTTTTATGAACCTGTAAAGAAATAACTTAGATTAAACTTCTGAATTTCATCTCATTATATATCAGTCCCAAACAGCTTTGTCCTTCTGTTTTAGGATCCCAATACATTTCATGAGTTCTTATACTATGTAGCATAATGAAATCTGTAATAAAAGCTTTATTTAAAGGAGAAACTTCATAGTTTATATTTATCGGTTTATTTAATGTATTTTCTAGCCCAAACTCTGCTGCACCAATTGTTGAATCTCTTCTGAAATTAGTACCAAGTGCATCCGCAATTGAATAAACATTAAGCCATTGAAGATAATCTCCAGGTTTGACCTCACGATTTTTATAAAATTTTGGATAATAAGAATTTACAAATTCGTACGGAGTTCCAATCGTAATAATTGCTTTACAGTATTTTAGAGCATTTTGTGAAGCTTTTATTCCATAAGGATAAATGTAATCCAGTCCTAAAATTGTCCCAAAACTATAAGTATGAAGATGGATTTCACAATCGTTTTCGTGTTCTGTAACATAATCAACGAGATGCTCAAGATTGCCTTGGATCAATTGTCTTTGAGAACCATGTTGTAAATAATCATTAGCACAAACAAAATTTGTAGCTAAGTTCGTAATGATTGTGTTTGCATTAGGGATAATCAATACTAATAAAGCTGTAAATAAAATAATTCCTTTAGAAATTTTATCAATGTCTAAACAGAAACGGGCATTCTTACAATCTATAGCTAAATAAGGGATGTCTCCTTTATAAATAAAATTTTTTAACACTAATAAGTCAATATGATTTTCTTTAAAGGTATTTGTCATGATTTCTAATACTGCAGGAATCATTAAAACCAAAGAAAATGATAAAACTAAAAAAATAGAAAAAACATAGAATAACTGGAAAGGTCTGCTATAGCTTGCTGGAGAAAATATTCTTTTAATAATTAATGGAAATTTACCTATAACTAATAATAATAACCAAAAACTTTTAAAAATCAAAGATCTACCGTTGAATTTCTCAGTAAGTATTTCATGATATCTGAAATCATAAAATTTGTAAATAATTTCGCTTGGTGAACTCTTTTCATAGATGCTCACAATTATACTTTCTTTGTCTTTAGTATAATTTATTTTTTCAGTTTTTGTTTGGTACTGGAGATATCTAGTATTGAAATTCATTTCATTTTTCAGGCGCTCTGCATATTTTTCAACAGAATTATTATCATTTAACTGACCTAATCCTGATATATAAATTCCGATTTTCATGGTAACAGTTTTTATTAATTAAGAATTACATATAAACAATCTTTCCTTACTTTCAGAAAGGAATTTTTTGAAAACACAAAATGTATATGAATTTTACCTAAAGATATTAGGAATGAGATTAAAGTTTGGTTTCATGTTTTTAGTTTTTATGGTTAGTTTTTCGTTATCAATCCATTTTAAAATATTGATTGATAATGTGTATTTTAAATTTAACGAAAATTCTCTTAAAAACTAAAATATTAATGAAATTTATTTTTGAGGATGCAATTCTACTTTTTTCAGTTTATCAATATTGTCAAGCATCTTTTTATGCCATCCTTTACCATTTCTTTTTTCGAGAAATGGCATTACCATTTCATCATATTTATCACGACCTTTATTTTCTATGTAATCTACAGTACAACCCGTATTCTTAGCATGAATTCCATAACTATTTCTGATGCTGTCAATTTTCTGATATGTTGCTTTATCATAGATGAATAAGGGTAAACCCATAACTTTTAAAGACAATACTGTCGTTTTTTATATCTTTTTTCGCCTGTTCGATATATTCGTTTTCACTTTTTGTTATTGCTTTTTGGGTCTGAAAAAATATGCTCAAATTATAATAACCGACATACAAAAACAACAAGCTGCATAAAATTGTGAAAACCAGAAGAAATTTATTTTTTGAAGAAAAATCTTTAATTTTTAAATGACTAATTAACCAAGAAACCAAAGCAAAAAAAGCCAAAGCAAAGAGAAGGTATTGTGGTTTGCTTCCCTCCACAACTTCCCAAAAATCAAACCTCATCGGATAAATTATAAGATAATTTCCTAAAGTATGAGCTACAATAAGTAAGGTAAGAACAATAATATTGATAGTAAGCAACTTTCTGGAAATCATATTTTTGAATTTTTTAAAAGTTATTTTGTAATTCTGATTATCGCTAAATCATCCGTCGGTTTCATGCCATAATAATGTTCCAGTTTTTTTAATTTTATAGAAAGCATTTCCTCAGAATTGATGCTGGTTTTATCAAGTAAAAGATAATCAATAGGGTTTATTTTTTCATCATGACCGGTCTTTTTAACGGGAGAGAATGTAGAAATTCCGTCGGTAGCAATAGAAATATCTTCAAGATGACTAAAAAATACTTTCTGAGTTTGATTTTCATACCAATTTTCAAAATCTTCTTTCAAATGATAAGCCAGATAATCGGGTTTATTATCTCTTTCAAATTCGGTGATTTTCCCATTAATACAAATTAATCCATCTCCAATACATAAAACAATTCCTTCATTTTCTTTTTTGTTGTAAAGAAGTAGAATTAATGTAGTCAATAATTCCTTTTCATCAAGCATCAATTGATTTTTGATTGAAATCATTTCTCTGAATAAATCTTTTAAAACTGATTTTAAATCTTTTTCAATATTACTACTATTATTGGTTTCGTATAATTCCTGATAGCTTTTTTCAACAGATATTTTCCGTAAAATTTTGCCAATCATGGTTGACGCAAAATGACTTTCCATAGCTGTTGAGCAACCGTCCATTACTGCACATAATATTTTATCGCTTCCGATTTTCTTTGTGACAAGAAAATCCTCGCAATGATTGATATGATAATCCCCAATTTGTAGTGCAGTATGGATATCCATTACGTATTTTATGATAAATAATTAAGCACTGAAGTCAATTCCGCCGATATAAACCAGCGAAAAGAAGTCCTCTTCCACAGAAACAGGTTTAGGAACTTGTCCTTTATTCAGGAAAATTATAGAATTGATATCGAATTTCAGATTGATTTCATTTAGTCTGTTTACCAAAATCGGAAGCCATTGTTCAGCAAAAGAATATTCTGCAAATTTCTCGTAGATTGTTCTGTTTCCGTCTTCAAAACCGTATTCTACGAAATCATGATCCAGCCAGATCGTATCTTGAGATTCTGCAAATTTTGATATATATTTTTCGTCAGATTCTTCTTCCATGTAGAAATTTTCATCCTCTTCCACGAATTCATAAAAATCCTCTTCACTCTGGAAATTTCCTACCCAAAAATCTAGTGTATCTGTATTCATCTATTATTCTGATTTTAAATTTTACTTAAAAAATCAAAGGTATAACAATATTTTAAGCAAAGTAAATTCTCAATTCATTTAATAGACTGGATTATTCAGCTATATATCTAAGATTGATGATGAATTTAGTTAGAGTGTAATTAAAATTATTGAAAATAATTAAACGATAAAATCATCATACCTAAAAAATAATAAAGCATTGTTGAAGTCAAAATCAGAATTGAAAATATGACATTATAGGAAAAATACCCCCGAATAATAAGGATATTTTCTAACAATGAATTAATTCCCCAAAGCATTAAAAAATAGCCGGGAATTAAAATGTTTATCAACAATAAGAATAAGATATTTTCTAAAGCCTTATAAGCAAAAGAATCAGAATTTTTTATAATTAAAATAATATCAAGTAGAACCGTAAGGCTGAAAATTACTCCAAAGAATATTTTTGATTTACGTTTTTTATCATTTCTTCTAAAAAATAAAAAGAAATAAAAATTTGAAATTCCCAAAAGTACTGCGACAATAATTAAAAATTCAACCATTACAGTGAAATTCTTTTACCAGATTCACTTTCCTCAATTGTCTTTTCCAGTCTCGACAATCTGGTTTTCTCCTGTTTTGCGCTCGTAATCCAGTGTAACATCACCTTTTTATAAGATGGAGCTTGATTATTGAAAAATTCCCACGCTTTTTTATTGGCTTTAAATTGTTTTTCGTAGTCCGGATAAAGAGTTGCCAATTCTTTTTCGTGAGAATAAATTGCAGATCTCTCTGGTTTTCTCAAAGCAAAAGCTTTTTGTCCGGCTTCAGTCATTAATCCGGCTTTGGTAAGATCTTCCATTTTTTTGATATTGATGGCGCTCCAAATACTTGTCGGTTTTCTGGGTGTGAAACGAATGCTGTAACTTTCTTCATCAATCGATTTTCGGACACCGTCAATCCAACCAAAACACAACGCCTGATCTACGGATTCCGACCAGGTTATGGATGGTTTTTTTGTTCCGACTTTGTAAAATCCGACCAAAAGTTCTTTTTCGATTTTATGATTTTCTTCCAGCCATTTTCGGAAGTCTTCTTGGTTTGGGAAAAATGTTGCTGTCATTTGTATTGAATATAAATTGATAATGAATTGGAATTAAATTTAATAATCAAACTCTCCGCAAACTTCTTTGTAAGGAATGTTGAGTAACTTTTCTAAAATATCTTCCTGAATGGGAAATGTATAATAATCCTGAAACCAAATCACAATCAGATTCGAATAATCTTTTTTCATATCCCTGAAAACATCAAGACATTTAAGTTCTGCAATGCAGGTAACCATCGGAAGTTCCTGAGCTTTACCCCAAACTTTATGTTCTTCACCATCTATAAATTTAATTGTGGGAGGAATAAGATAAACTTCATCCATATTGAAGATTCTTCGTGCGTAAGATTCTTTATTATTAAGAACCATTTTATTTAATTTTTCACAAGGATATCCTTCCAATACTCCACTGTAAGTAATCTCCTGGAATATGGATTCAATTTTTACGTTTATGTTTCCAGATAAAGTTAACTCGAAATTGTGCATTTTTTACAGTGTGTTATTTTTAATGTTAAAACTAATTTATTAAATTTAAAATTAAGAATAGAAATTATAAAAAGTTTCGGGCGAGAGCAAAGCTCTCGCCCGAACCCCACTTCAAACATAAAGTTCAAAACATCGAACACTGAATTTAAACTTTAGACTCCTTCTCCCTGAAACATCTTCAAAAGATTTTCAATTGCATTCGGAGCATGAAGCATTTCTGTATTGAATAAGGTAGTTTCCGTGATTTTAGACGCACGCTTCAACATTTCTTGTTCGTAATTTGAAATAGCAGATTTCACATCTTTAAACTCATTATTTGTTAGATTTTCAGCCAGTTCAAAAGCATCCTGCATCGCCATATTTACTCCTTCTCCGGCGTAAGGAGGCATTCTGTGAGCGGCGTCGCCTAATAAAGTAAGATTTGATGAAGTTTCCCAATTTTGATCAAGAGGATAGTGGTATTGTGGTCTTGGAATAATAGAGATATCATCGCTTTCAAATAATTCATGAAAATCTTTATTCCATGAAGAAAATTCATCTTTAAACCATTCAAAAACCTGATTTTTATTCTTAAAATCAATTCCTGAATTTTCTACCCAGTTTTCATCAGTTTTGCATCCTGTGTAGAAAGTCAAAGTTCCGTCGGCTTTTGTACTGAAAAGCAAGGACTGATTGTTATCTAAAGAAAAAATTTTTCCACCATTTACCAACTTCCAAATTTTGGGAGCATTAATTTCCGCATTATAAATATTACCTTCAACCATCGTTACTCCGGAATAAATAGGCTTAATATCCGTAAGATAAGGTCGAATTTTAGAATTGGCTCCATCAGCTGCAATCACGATATCCGCATAATAAGAATTTCCGTTTTTGAAATGCAATTTCCAGTCTTCTCCCTGCTTTTCCATTGAAATAAACTGACTGTCCCAAACCACGGTTTCAGGTTGTAAAGATTCCAGTAGAATTTTTCTAAGAGGAGCTCTGTCGATTTCAGGACGATCTTCTGCATAAGATTCTTCAGAAGTATGTTCGTCGAGGTAAACATTTAAATTTTTGTCTAAAACTTTTAATTTTCCGGCATTCGGGCGATAATTGGATTTAAATTCATCTATTAATCCCGCTCTTTGAAGCGCTTCCAATCCCGATTCTTCATGCAGATCTAAAGTTGCGCCCTGCAAACGAACATCTTTATTTTCATCTCTTTCATACACTTTTACATCAGCATTTTTTAATTGTAAAAGTCTTGCTAAAGTTAATCCTCCCGGACCGCCGCCAACAATGGCTATTTTTTTATTTTCTATGACCATAACTTAAATTTTATGGTACAAAATTACTTTTTGGGCAATACGGAAAATTGTATAAATCGGTCGTTTTTGTTTTGGCTTAGCTCTTTCGGCAGAAAACCGGAAAGTTTTTTAATTTCTTTAATAAAATGAGACTGGTCGGTAAAATTCTCTTCGGGAAATAATTTCCCTTCTTTAATATGTTGAAAAGAAGCTCGGAAACGCAGAATTCCACAATATGATTTTAATGAAATCCCAAATTGCTGATTGAAATAACGATTGATTTGTCTTTCACTCCAAATGACTTTTTCCGAAAGTTCTTTCACCGTTAATGAACCTTTTGATGAATAAATTAAATCAAATAATTTAATTTTCCTTTCATCAATTTTTTGAGTGGAAAGTTCTTCTTTAATCTTAATTGAAATCTTTTCACAAAATTTATCAAAATTGTTTAAATCATCAACATTGAAATTCCAAAAGTCTTGCGGTAAAATTTTCGCATCATTCAATAATTCAGAAACACTTTGATGTAAAATATATTCTGTTGACAATAAATTAAAACTCACTGCAAAAATCTTCGTTTTTTCTGCAATAACAACCTGTTCCGGATGAGTTCCGATTCCCAACAAAACAATATGAAACGGATCCTTTAAAGATTGAGAAAAGATCAGATCAATCCTTCCATCGGGTAAAAGAATGACTTCTCTGTTTTCCGAAAGGTTATCGAGCATCCAAAAACTTTCTACAAAATCGGAAAGGGTAGGATCTGCTTTTTGTGATTGATAGATCAGGCTTGACATTTTTATTCTTTAACTCCGTAAATCAATATTTTATCAATTGCAGGAATATTTAAATTTTGTGATATATTGATTTTTATGAGTTGTTGAGCAAAACAATGAAGTTCGTTTTTAGCACTTTCAATTGCAATTTTTAATGATTCTTTATCAACTTCAATACGATCTTCAAAAACAGGAGGGGCATAATTTTCTTTAATTGGCGAATTCAAAAAATCAAAAACGATTTTATTTCCGGATTTTTCAACCTTTGGATAGGGATGACCTATATAAAAATGAGGTTCATCGTTATCAAGCAAATTTTCCCAGTCTTTAATGTCACTTAAATCAGTACAACATTGCGGGAAATATTTATCAACATCATCAATTTTTAAAATATATCCGCCATCAAGAGGGCTCAATAAATCTTCAATTTCAAAATCTTCATCTGTTTCTAGTTCTGAAATTTCTCTTTCAATAATTTTTAATAAATCTTCATCCGAAATTTCACTTAATCTATATAAAGAAGAGCTTTTAAAATAAGGTGTAAAACTTTCGGAAAAACCAACTTTTAGACTTGCCGAAATGTGATAGTTTTCCCATTCATCAGGAAATTCCCAATGAGGACCGGAAGGCGGCATTGGTATATCCTGATCATAATTTGTAATTTCTATAACGGGAATAAGTTCTATTTTCATATTAATAAAATCTTCTGCTTTTCCTTCTAATAAATTTTCAAACATCAAAATTTGTTCTTGATCAAGATTCTTTAAAGTTATTTTTCTGCTTCTTCCATGAAGATATTCAGGATAGTAAATGAGTTGAACACTTTTGAATCAAAAAATAAATACTTACAATGAATGTCGAGCAAATACTTGCAATAAAAAAATAATAAAATGAAACTTCAGGCATTTCTCAATTAAACTAGTTACTGAATGTTGAGTTTTTCCATACATTTAGCATTTCTTCTCCTTTTTCAGGATCCATAAACATTATGTTTAGAGTAAATTCCTTTTTACCAAATAATCTGCTGAACATAATCATTTCCATCGTCATATTATTAGGCATTAATATTTTGAAACTGCTTTTGTAAAAGATAAGATTATTGATTTTTTCTTTAGTTGTTGTATTTGTAATTTTTGCATCAGGCATATTTTCTTTGAAAGATTTATAAACAATATCGTTTACAAATTTATTGGCTTCCTCATAATTGCCATCTGTTTTAGTGTCGAATGGTTGGTAATTGGTCTCAAGATAATTGAAATTTCCGGATTTAACAATGAAAATTGTTTTACTATGATTTATAACATCTTGACCAACAGTTTTTTCTAAAGCCTGTTCTCCTTTTCCCTGCATTTTAGCCCATTCCTCACTATTTACTTTTTCAAAACCTTCCGGAATCTGGATTTTCCACTTAAAATCCGGACTATAAAACTCCGTGCCTGAATTTTGAGCATAAATATTGAAGCAAATAAAGAGCGAAAATAGAATTGAAAAAATACTTTTCATGGTTAAGCTAAATTTTAAAACTCAAATTTATAAAAAGTTATTTGTAAAGTTTAATTTAAACTGAAGGCAACACAAAATAAAAAGTACTTCCCTGATTTAAGCTGCTTTTTACCCCAATTTCTCCGTGCTGTTTTTCGATAAAATTTTTAGAAATAGCCAAACCAAGTCCGGTTCCGTTTTGATGTTCTCCGGGAACCTGAAAATACCGTTCAAAAACCTGACGATGGTATTTTTCATCAATTCCTTTTCCGGTATCAGTAATGCTAAATTTTATATTTGAATTAATCTTTTCAACTAAAATCTGAATATTTTCATCCTGAAAAGAATGTTTGATGGCATTACTCAGAAAATTATTCATCACCCAAACCGTTTTATCAAAATCTGCAGAAACAAAATCATTATCATTCAGTAAATATTGGAGATTAATTAAAATATTTTTCTGTTCTGCTAATTTCTCAACATTTTTTATCGCAGCCTGAACAATTTCTTTTGGTGAACAATTTTCAATGTTTAAACGGATATTTCCTGTTTCAACTTGGGATAAATTCAATAATTCTCCTGTTATATTTAACAAACGTTGTCCATCATCATTGATGCCGTTTACTAATTCTTTTTGCTGATCATTCAACTCTCCGAATTTTTGATTATTTAATAATTGTACACCCATTTTAATGGCGGAAATCGGAGTTTTCAGCTCATGAGAAATAGTTGCAATGAAATTGGTTTTCGCAAAATCAAGTTCTTTGAAAGGTGTAATATTTCTTAATAGAATTACTTTTCCGATGTATTTTTTTTCTTTTTCGCCTGTTCTTACAATATTGATCGGAATAATATCCTGTTCAAAATAATTTTCCTTGTTATCAGAAACGATTTTAATAGGCTCTTTTACCGAAAGATCAATATTTTTCAATAATTCTCTTACCAAATCATTATTCACAGCAACTTCATGAGCGGTTTTTCCGATGATTTCGTCTCTATTTAAATTGGTGATTTTCAGTGCTTCATCGTTGATCATGTAGATGAAATGGTTTTCATCAAGACCAATCACCGCGTCGTGCATATTATTAACCAAAGTCTCAATACGCTTTTTCTCCATTAATTGTTCTGATAGCGTACTGCTTTCGTATTCCTGAAGTTTTTCCGCCATGATATTGAAGGAATTGGCAAGATCGTTAAATTCTTCACTTCCTTTAAAATGAACTCTTTCGTTATAGTTTTTATTTGCAATTTGTCTTATACTGAAAGTCAACTGATTAATAGGTTCAGCAATAGTTTGAGGAAGATTAAATAACAACGTAACAGCAATTAAAAAACAAATCGTCCCTAAAGTAGCGATCCAAAAAGTAGCATTTTCCGCAGTGATAATGGCAATGTCGCTTTTTCGCTCGATACCTTTCATATTCAGAGACATGATCGTTACCAAATCTTCGCGGATCAGTTTTTCTTTTTCATCAGAAGGTTGCTGAAGGTAACTTTTAAAATGTAAATTAAGGTTTTGAGTGGCTTCCTTTTCTCCAAATTCTGTTAAATTTTTTTCCTGTAAAATGCTGTTTTTCTTAAAATCTTTGATTGCAACGGCACTGTCGGTTTCTATTTTATCTAAAGCCAACAACATATTTTTGGAAAATTCTATACTGTTATAATTAGCAGTAAGAATTTTCTCTGTGTCGGATTTTAATTTGTTGATGTACACTGAGCCAATCACTGAAAGTAAAACGATCAGTACAAACAAAAGACCTACTCCTAACGTGAGTTTTGTTTTGATTTTCATTGTTTTAGGATAAAATGATAATATCTATTTGTCTTTCATTCAATCGGTTCATTAGCGTATAAATCCAGCTGTAGCCAAAAATTCTCTGCAAAAGATGCGCATGAGGTTTACCAATACAAACCGTTGTAATGTTGTGCTCGATCACATAATCCAAAATTCCTTTATGAATGCTGTTTTCTTTTACACGCATCACTTTTGCTCCCAATTCTTGTGCTAAATTAAAATTATTAATTAGAAAACGTTGTTTGTTCAGTGCAATTTTTTCAGGATTTTCTGCCGGTTTCTGAATATACAAAACTGTCCACGGACTATTATAATAACTTGCCAGTCTTGCTGTTTTGCGGATAATATTTTTCGCAATTTTCTCATTACTGCTTATACAGGCGAGGAATTTTATAGGTTTAAAGTTCTCAGTTTTGATCTCGGTTTCGACTTTTCTTTCGACATGAGTTGCAACTTCTTTTAAAGCCAGTTCACGAAGCTGTAAAATATGTCCGCTTTGGAAAAAATTATTTAAAGCTGTCTGAATTTTCTCTTTTTTGTAGATTTTTCCTTCTTTCAATCTGGTCAACAATTCATCCGCCGTCAAATCAATATTAACAACCTCATCTGCTAAAGCTAAAATTTTATCTGGAACTCTTTCTGTAACTTCAATTCCTGTGATTTTCCTGACCTCTTCATTTAAACTTTCAATATGCTGAATATTCATCGCACTGATGACGTTGATTCCGTTATCGAGAATTTCCAAAACATCCTGCCATCTTTTTTTGTTTTTTGAGCCTTCGATGTTTGTATGTGCCAATTCATCCACGAGAACTACTTCAGGATGAATATTGATAATTGCTTGAAGATCCATTTCTTCCAGATTTTTACCTTTATAAAAGGACGATCTTCTCGGAATTTCGGGAATTCCTTCAACCAAAGCTTCCGTTTCTTCTCTGTGATGAGTTTCGATGTAGCCGATTTTCACGTCAATTCCGTTTCGCAAAAGAGCATGCGCTTCCTGAAGCATACGGAAAGATTTTCCTACACCTGCGCTCATTCCGATGTAAATTTTAAACTTTCCTTTTCGGGATTTTTGAATAAGTTCCAGAAAATCTTTTGCTGATGATGACATTGATTTTATTCTTTTTAATTTAATTTTTTGAAACATAAATAATGCTTGAAGTTTAAAGCAGGAAGTCAATTTTGTATTAACCTCCAGCTTTTATCTTCCTGTAATTTTAAAACCAAGCCGCAAGACTTGCTGTAATGAAAAAATTCCCCTGTTTTAATTCATCATTTTGCACAAAAATGGCATCTTTAGAAGTAAATCCTCTTGCTTCTGTCCGGAAAAGCACATTTTTAAAAATTGCATAATCCACATTCAGAGAATACCCGAAAGTTTGAAATCCGTTTGGTGTCTCTGTTGAAACAATAACTCCGTTTTTATCATTATAATATTCTAATCTTCCGGCTAAAGTCCATTTTTCATCCAAATGATATTTCATCAAAATACTCGGAGTGTACCAAAGATTGTAACTTTTACTTCCTTTTTCTTTCTGTTCGGCTCCGATATCAAAACCAAGCAATGCAGAAAATTTTTCCGTCAGTTGAAAATCTCCGTATAAATCATGGAAATATCGCATTCTTTTATCATCTTTAGATTTATCATTTCCTATAAACGAACTGCTGTTCAGCGTAATTTTATCATTCGGTTTGAAGGTTAATTGATGTCCAAAAGATAAACTCTGATTACCTTCTGCTTTGGCAATTCTCTGCCATCCATTTAAAACCAGACTACTCAAAAACCATTTTCCATTATCTGTTGTATAAGAAACTTTAGCTCCTGTTTCAAAGTAAGGCGAATTTTCTGCAGCCAGACTTCTTGTTACATTGAAATTATTTTTCCCGACGGCACTTTCCCAACCGATATGAGAAGGCATAATTCCTGCATCAACCCATAAATTTTTAGTTTTAGAAAGTCTGATTCCAATGTTGGCTTCATTTACATATCGTAATGCATTCTGTTCTGCCGCAAGATTATCCTGTGCGTAAGTTCCTGCCATGAGAGCAATATTGGCGCGAAGATTATCACTTTCGTAACTCCCTTTTATAAGACCCAGATTAAGATTAAGTTCATTATGCCTGTTGTATGTATAGATAAAATTTTGACGATAATGATTAGTTGGTTCATTAAAATCATAAGTATAAAAGAGTTCCGTATATACAGATAATTTGAAGTTACTTAGCTTTAAAGAATCTGAACTTTGTGCTTTCGGAAAAAATAATCCTAAAAGTATACTTGCAGTGAAAAATTTCTTCATGTGTGTTTTAGTTTAAAAGTAAAAAGAATTAGTCTTTTCACATGAAATTAAGTTAATTAATTTTTTATAATCTAAACATCACTGCCAAAGTCACTCTGCTGTCAGATTTTCTTAAATCCGGTCTCCAGGAGTCAACTGGCGTATCGATCCATCCATCCGGGCTGGTTGTTCCCTGAGGTCCGGCGAAATAAGGAATATTACTTTTTCTGTATCCATATTCTAATCTGAAAGTTACGAATTGATTTGGCATGATGTCAACCGTTGCAGTTCCCTGTAACATTTTCAGTTTTTCTCCATTTGTTAGGGCATCATTAAAATCATTATTTGGAACAGGAGAAGGGGAGAATGCTAAGTAAGCTCCCGGATTAGAAATGGCATCGGCTCTTAAAGATAAAGCCACTTTATTATGATGAAACCAAAGTCTGTTGGCAATGGAAGTTCCGATCATGTAATTGTCTTTTGCCTTCAAACCGCCTCCGCTCTGGAATCCGTAATGGTTGTTGATACTGAATGCAGCCTGAGACAATCCATTGCTTTTTTTATTGTGGAAATATCTCGCAACAATACTGTGGTCATGGTGAAAACGACGCACATCAGAATTATTTCTGGTATCTTTTCCGTTTAAATAAAAATTAGCAACCAACTGAAGATTTTCATTCGGACGGTAATAATTGGAAACTCCTAATCCAAGACCTTTATTCCATGAATTATAACTCTGCCAACCGTTTAATAACCAAAGTTCAACCTTATATTTTTTTGAAGGATATGCCTGAATTCTCGCTCCCTGAAAATAGAACGGTGTAAAATCGCAGACCAAACTTCTCTGATAATTCCAGTTTTCACCCAAAACATAACTTTCCAAACCGATGTAGCTCATGAAAATCCCGGCTTCAACATTCAAACCGTGCATTACGTCGAAATGATAACCTGCCGCAGCTTCTCGGATGTTTTTTAAATTATTGACGCTTGTATTTTTACCATGATTCACCGTTCCATCCAAATCCTGAACGATAGAGCCCATTTGCCCATATTGTAACCATAAACGCCCGATCATATTTTTGTAGTTGGTTTCCAAACCAATACTTGCCATGTTGATTGTAAATTCATTGGAACGACCGATGGCTGATGAAATCGTGTGTGTATTATCTTTCGGATTACGGAAATCGTAGTTGTAATAGGCATCTACATACGTTACACCCGTTAAAATCGTTTCTCCGTCTTTATCTTTTAAAGTTAAAGGAAAATCCGTCTGACGGTTTTGACCGTTGATCCAAGTCAGATCGTAACCGTCAAAAGGGATTTTAGAATCATTTGTTTTTAAAGAATCTTTAGGTAGCAGGGAAATAGAATTCTGTTTCATTTCCTGAGCATTCATAGGATTTAAAGCAAAAAGCCCAAATAAAAAAATAGCCTGAATAGTTGTTGATTTCATTATATAAATATTGATAACAATGTGTTGTGTAACTAAATTTTAAAGCATCACGTAGATGACTTAGGAGTTGGAGGCGTTAATAAAATTAATTCTGTGAACGTTAAGAAAATTCTACTGTTTGAGCACGAGACGAATTTAGAAACGAAGAACAAATATTAAATTCGTGCGAGTTTTAGAATTTTTAGAGAACAGAAATAATTTTTAGCCGACAAATCCAAGTCTTGAATTTTTGTTTCTTTTGTTTCAAGACAAAAGAAATTATTGAAGTTGATCCAAAGCAATATTTAATTTCAAAACATTGACTTTAGATGGTCCAAAAAGTGGTTTTTCTGTATGGTTTTTAATCAGATTTTCAATTTTTTCCACAGAAATGTTTCTCACTTTTGCAATTCTTTTTGTTTGATATAAAGCACCGTCCTCAGAAATATCAGGATCAAGACCGCTTCCGCTTGCAGTGACCAATTCTACAGGGATTTTTACATTTTCCATTTCCGGATTTTGCATTTTTAAAGTGTCAATTCTTTTCTGAACCGTCTGCAAATATTCTTCATTACTTGGCCCTTTATTGCTTCCCGCGCTTCCTGCAGCATTATAATTCACTGCAGATGGGCGACTGTGGAAATATTTAGAAGACTTAAAATCCTGACCGATATTGGCATAGAATTTTTGACCTTTATAATTGATAATCTCTGCATTTCCCTGTGTCGGTAAAATTTTAGAACCTGCGTAAACAATTCCTAAATAAATTCCAACGATAACCAACATAACAAGTGTCAATCTTGACGCTGATAGAATATGATTTTTCATTTTTATTAAATTTTAAAAGAATAGACTGATAAATAAATCGATAAGCTTGATCCCAATAAATGGAACGATAACTCCACCTAAACCATAGATTAAAAGGTTTCTTCTCAACAAAGCACTTGCACCGATCGGTTTGTAAGCAACGCCTTTCAAAGCCAATGGAATTAGGAAAGGAATAATCACTGCATTGAAAATAATTGCCGATAAAATTGCCGATTCCGGACTGTGAAGATTCATGATATTCAACTTTTGAAGTGCAGGAATAAACGTGATAAACAACGCCGGGATAATGGCAAAATATTTAGCAACGTCATTCGCAATACTGAAAGTTGTCAACGTTCCACGAGTCATTAATAACTGTTTTCCGATTTCTACGATTTCAATCAATTTTGTTGGGTCATTATCCAGATCGACCATGTTTCCGGCTTCTTTGGCTGCCTGAGTTCCGCTGTTCATGGCAACACCGACATCGGCTTGAGCTAGGGCAGGAGCGTCATTCGTTCCGTCACCCATCATGGCAACCAATTTTCCTTCCTGTTGTTCTTTTTTGATGTAATTCATCTTATCTTCAGGTTTGGCTTCTGCAATAAAATCGTCTACACCAGCTTTTTCTGCGATAAATTTTGCAGTTAAAGGATTATCACCTGTCACCATCACCGTTTTCACGCCCATTTTTCTCAATCGTTGAAAACGTTCCTGAATTCCTGTTTTGATAATATCCTGAAGCTCAATAACTCCCCATACTTTATCATTCACGGAAACTACCAATGGAGTTCCGCCGTTTTCAGAAATTTTAGTCGTGGCTTCCTGAGTTTCGGGTGGAAAAATATTTCCGGCTTTTTCAGTCAGTTTCTTGATCGTATCATACGCTCCTTTTCGGATTCTTGTATTTTCAAAATCAATTCCGGAGGTTCTGGTTTCAGCTGTAAAATCAATGTAAACTGGGTTAGGAACAAGCAGATCTTCTGATTTTAACTGGCTTAATTCTATAATTGATTTTCCTTCCGGAGTTTCGTCGGCAACAGAACTTAATGCCGAAGCTTTTATAAATTCTTCAAGCTGAATTCCATTTGAAGGATGAAAATGCGTCGCTTTACGGTTTCCGATGGTGATCGTTCCTGTTTTATCGAGAAGCAGAACGTCAATATCTCCTGCTGTTTCAACGGCTTTACCGCTTTTGGTGATAACGTTGGCTCTCAATGCTCTGTCCATCCCGGCAATTCCGATTGCAGAAAGCAGACCGCCAATCGTTGTGGGTATCAGACAAACGAAAAGTGATATAAATGCCGCAATGGTGATCGGCGTCTGCGAATAATCTGCAAAAGGTTTTAAAGTAACTGTAACTATTATGAAAGTGAGGGTAAACCCTGCTAGAAGTATTGTTAATGCGATTTCGTTAGGTGTTTTTTGTCTTGAAGCGCCTTCTACAAGGGCAATCATTTTATCAAGGAAGGATTCTCCGGGTTTAGTGGTGACTTTCACCTTTATTCTGTCGGAAAGTACCTTTGTACCGCCTGTTACCGAGCTTTTGTCACCTCCCGCTTCTCTGATTACGGGTGCACTTTCTCCGGTAATTGCTGATTCATCGATCGTTGCTAAACCTTCGATAATTTCCCCGTCCATCGGGATTTGGTCGCCTGTTTCACAAAGAAAAATATCTCCGAGTTTCATTTCGGCAGACATTTTTAATGAAGTTTCTACCTGAAATCCGGGTTTGTTCTCTATGATTAATTTTGCCGGAGTTTCTTCACGCGTTTTTCTTAACGTATCTGCCTGAGCTTTTCCTCTTGCTTCAGCGATGGCTTCGGCGAAGTTGGCAAATAAAACCGTGAAAAATAAGATAATGAATACTAAAAAATTATATATGAAACTTCCCTGCGATTTGTCTCCCGTTAAGCTGAATAAGCTTACAATAAACATTACGATTGTTCCGACTTCCACCAGAAACATGACAGGATTTTTAAACATGATTTTCGGATTCAGCTTAACGAAAGACTGTTTAATCGCTTCGTTAACCAAATCTTTTTGAAACAATGTTTGTGATTGATTTTTCATTTTTTTGAAAAGTTATTTTGAATATAAACCATTAAAAAAAGTCTTAACAACTACGAGTATTCACTATTAATAACCGAATAGTATTAGCGATGTCATGCTGAGCTTGTCGAAGCATCTATTTCTTCAATGATTTATATATTTTAATTATTTAGAAAAAGATTGAATTTGTTCTGCTATCGGTCCCAAAGTAAGCGCAGGAAAGAAAGACAGGGCAGCGATCAAAAGAATGACAGCTAAAGTCATAAATCCAAAGGTTGCGGTATCTGTTTTTAAAGTTCCTGAACTTTCCGGGATATATTTTTTCTGTGCTAAACATCCTGCAATTGCGATCGGACCGATGATTGGGATAAATCTTGAGAATAACAAAACAATTCCTGTTGAGATATTCCACCAAGGGGTGTTGTCGCCCAATCCTTCGAAGCCTGAACCGTTATTGGCGGATGATGAAGTAAATTCATACAAGATTTCACTGAATCCGTGAAAGCCTGGATTGTTCAATGTTTTTGCTCCAAATTCAGGGAAATAGGCTGTTAAAGCTGTGCCAACAAGGATTAAAAAAGGGTGAAATAAAGCAACGATCATCGCGATTTTCATTTCTTTAGCTTCAATCTTTTTACCCATAAATTCCGGGGTTCTTCCCACCATCAGACCACTTATAAATACAGCCAGAATGATAAAAATAAAGTAGTTTAAAATTCCGACTCCACAACCTCCGTAGAAACAGTTGATCATCATTGCCAACATTTGATTCATCCCGGAAAGTGGCATCATGCTGTCATGCATGGCGTTGACAGAACCTGTTGAAATCACGGTCGTTGCAATACTCCAATACGCTGACGCAGCACTTCCGAACCGAATTTCTTTACCTTCCATCGCTCCCAGATGATTGTCGGTTCCCATTTGGGTAATCAACGGATTTCCATGTGTTTCGTTAATGATCGTTGGAGTGGTCAATGCCAGAAAACCAATGGTCATGACAGTGAAAATTGTCCATGAAAGTTTTCTTTTCTTTAAATAAAATCCTAATGCAAAAACCAAAGCAAACGGAATGATCATTTGAGTAACCATTTCGGTCATATTCGTCAGATAATTCGGGTTTTCAAGCGGGTGTGCCGAGTTTGCCCCGAAAAATCCACCACCGTTTGTTCCTAAATGTTTGATCGCCACAAAAGCGGCAGCCGGACCTCTGGAAACATCAGCTTTTTGACCTTCCAATGTGGTGATATGGTCTTTTCCTTCGAATGTCATCGGAGTTCCGTTGGCAGAAAGGATAAAAGCCACCACGATACTGATCGGGATCAATATTCTGATCATTGATTTGGTGAAAAAATCATAGAAATTCCCTAATTCTGTAGTCGTTTTATCTTTAAATGCTTTGAAAAGTACCGCCATTGCAGCCATTCCGGTTGCTGCTGTTACAAATTGCAAAAACATTAAGTACAACTGACTCAAATAACTGACTCCCGTTTCTCCCGAATAGTGCTGTAAGTTACAGTTAACCAAGAAAGAAATTGCTGTATTAAAAGCCAAATCGGGCGACATATTCTGATTTCCGTCTGGATTTAAGGGAAGCCATGATTGATTTAATAAGATAAAAAATCCGATGATAAACCAAACCAGATTAATGGTCAGCATGGCGAACATATTCTGTTTCCAGGTCATTTGTTTATTGGGATTGATACCTGAAATTTTATAAATCAAATTTTCAATAGGCTGAAAAATTTTATCTAAAAAAGTTTTTTTGTAACCATAAATATTAGCAATGTACTTTCCTAAGAAAATACCAATTACTAAGGTGATTGCGAACATCGTTATGATGCCTAAAATTTCTGTATTCATGGTAATTGGTTAAAATTTTTCAGGTTTTATTAAAACATAGCAGATGTACACAAATGCGAGTATCGAAAGGAAAAATAAGCTCCACATAATTTTATATTTTGTCAAAAAATTCAACGGATTTGTATAACAACAAAAACATCAGAACACACAATACAATTAAAGTAAGCAGGATCATGTTGTTGCGATTAATGTTAGAATGGTGAAAATCACATATGAGACCATGAGCATACTCAATGTGGAGTGCTTCGGTTTTTTGAACGTTTTTCTTGAAATTGTCATTTTTAAAATATTTTATTCTAAAACCATAATGCCAAAAAAAGATCCGTTTAAATGAAATTTCGTTTAAATCGTTTTATATTAGTTTGTTACAGGAATTTTAGATTGTGCCAGAAAACGAAAAAGCCTATCAAAATGATAGGCTCGTTATTAAAATGATAAGGTTTTTTAAACCATTAAGATTTATTTAAGGAGTTAAGAATATTAAGATGAGCTTCGCTTTAAGCTTAAAAATATTCAAAGAATATTTTCTTAACTAAACTTCACTTCTTAAATAATCTTAATGGTTCAATTTTATTAATTTTTATCTCAAATTATACTCTTCCAATTTGCGGTATAATGTTGCTATACCGATTTCCAGCAATCTTGCGGCTTCGGCTTTATTTCCTTTTGTGTATTGCAGGACTTTTAAAATATGTTCTTTCTCCAAAGATTTTATACTTAAAGAATCCTTTTCTGTAGAATTTTTTTCAGAATAATGCGGAAGACTTTCAACGTCTAAAATATTATTGCTCATTAAGATCAGACTTCTTTCGATGGTATTTCTTAATTCACGGATATTTCCTTTCCAGTCGTTTTTTTCTAATGCTTTATAGTATTCCGGATCGACCTGAACTGCCGTTAAATGAAGTTTCTGTGAAAAGACATCAACAAAATTTTTAGCCAAAGCTTTTAGATCATCTTTTCTTTCACGAAGGGCAGGAAGGGTGATTTCAAAAACATTTAACCTGAAATAGAGATCTTCCCGAAAATGTCCCTGTTTTATTTCGTCTTCCAAATTTCTGTTGGTCGCGGCAATCAGCCTAAAATCGGACTTTGAGACTTTGGTTTCACCCATTTTGATGAATTCTTTCGTTTCCAGAACGCGAAGTAATTTTGCCTGAAGCTCAATAGGCATTTCCCCGATTTCATCCAAAAATAAAGTTCCGCCGTTGGCTTCTTCAATCAGACCTTTTTTGTCTTTTATAGCTCCTGTGAACGCTCCTGCTTTGTGCCCAAAAAGCTCGCTTTCCAGAATTTCTTTGCTGAATGCAGAACAATTGATGGCAACAAAATTATTTTTCTTTCTGTCACTTCCTTCATGAATGGCATTCGCAAACACCTCTTTTCCTGTTCCTGTTTCTCCGGTTAAAAGTACTGTTGCATCAGTTAAGGCAACTTTTTCTGCTAATTTTTTAGCCTGAAGAATTAATGGCGAAGTTCCGATAATGGTTTCAAATCCCTTTTGATAAGAGCTTTTTTGAAGAATTTTAGATTTATTGTCCTTTGACTTTTCCAATGCTTTATACACCAACGGAATAATTTTCTCGTTATCATCACCTTTCACCAAATAATCATAAGCTCCGTTTTTCATCGCCTGAACTGCATCCGTAATATTTCCGAAAGCGGTCATTAAAATTATTTCCAGATGAGGATATTTTGCTTTGATAGACTTCACGAGATCAACTCCAAAAGCATCGGGAAGCCGGACATCACTCAAAACGACATCAAAATCATATTGTTCGAGCATCGTCATTGCAGAACGTGCTGTGGAAGCTTCTTTTACGTTAAAATTTTCTTGGGAAAGGATCATTCCTAACAGTTTTAGGAGCTTGATCTCATCATCGATGATCAGAATGTTTCCTGACATGGTAGTATTTTTTGGAAAACTTAGTGCAAACTTAAATATAAAAAGCGAATGTTAATGATAGATTTTAATTTTTATAAAATAATATGATTCTTTTTCGATTCCTTACATTTGTATACATTCTTATCTTTAAGAATGAAAATGAATTTATTTATGATAGATAGAAAATACAGCGAAACGATTCATACAGATAAAAATAACCACGAATATATCACGATTTCCAACGACGAAAATAAAGTAAGGATTTACACTTTAAAAAATGGTTTAAAGGTTTTTCTTGCCCAAAATTTTGATGCCCCGAGAATTCAGACTTACATTCCGGTGAGAACGGGAAGTAACAATGATCCTTCTGATAATACAGGTTTGGCGCATTATCTTGAACATATGATGTTTAAAGGAACTTCAAAATTGGGAACTCATAACTGGGAAAAGGAAAGTGAATTATTAAACCAGATTTCAGATTTATACGAACAGCATAAAGCAGAACAGGACGCCGAAAAAAAGAAAGCAATCTATAAAAAAATAGATGAAGTTTCTCAGGAAGCAAGTCAGTTTGCAATTGCCAATGAATATGATAAGGCAATTTCATCATTGGGAACTACGGGAACAAATGCACACACTTGGTTCGACGAAACGGTTTATAAAAATAATGTTCCTAATAATGAGCTTGAAAAGTGGCTTAAAATTGAGAAAGAAAGATTTTCTGAATTAGCTTTAAGACTTTTCCATACTGAATTGGAATCCGTTTACGAAGAATTCAACAGAGCGCAGGATAATGATTCGCGATTGGTGAATTATGAATTGATGGATGCTCTTTTTCCAACACATCCGAATGGTCAGCAAACAACTTTAGGAAATCCTGACCATCTGAAAAATCCTTCTATGAAGGCTATTCATAAGTATTTTGATGAATATTATGTTCCTAATAATTATGCAATGGTTTTGGTGGGAGATTTTGATTTTGAAGAAACTATTCAGCTCGTAGATCAATATTTTGGAACAATTCCTTATAGAGAATTACCAAAGAAAACTCAAATTGTTGAAAAACCAATCACTGAGATTGTAAAAAGAACAGTGAAAAGTCCGACGACACCGAGAGTTCAATTGGCTTGGAGAACTGAAAGTTATGGAACAAAAGAAGCAATGTTGGCGGATATTGTTGCCAATATTTTGAGCAACAGAGGAGAAGCAGGATTGATAGATTTAAATATTAACCAAACTCAGAAAATGCTTTGGGGGCAGGCTTATTCTGTAGGTTTGAAACAATATGGATATTTTTCAATTGTTGCTGTTCCGAAAGAAGCACAGACATTGGATGAGGCAAAAGATTTAGTTCTTGAACAAATCGGATTGATGAAAAAAGGGGATTTTCCGGATTGGATGCTTCCTGCCATCATCAATGACTTTAAAATTCAGAGAATGAAAGCTTTGGAAACTGCAGACGGATTGGCAACTAATCTTTATGATACTTACATCAAAGGCAGAACTTGGGAGCAGGAACTTAATGAAATGGAGGAATATACAGAATTTACAAAAGATGATGTTGTTGCTTTTGCCAATGAATTTTTTAAAGATAATTATGTAATTGTTTACAAAGAAAAAGGTGTAAATGATAAATTAATCCGCGTTGAAAATCCGGGAATTACTCCTGTGAAAATCAACCGTGAAGCGCAATCTGATTTTTTACAGGAAATTTTAGCCGAGAAAACAGAAGATATTCAGCCGGAATTTATTGATTATCAGAAAGAAGTTAAGACAGATTTAATTAAAGATAAAAAGCTCAATTTCGTTAAAAATAAATACAACGATATTGCCCAAATTCATTTCATTTTCCCTTTTGGAAGTGATAATGACCGTGATTTGGGGATTTCCACGCAGGTTCTTCAATATTTGGGCACGGAAAAATTTTCACCTGAAGATCTTAAAAAAGAATTCTTTAAAATCGGGGTTTCAAATGACTTTAAAACAGCCAATGATCAGCTTATCATTTCTTTAAGCGGATTGGAAGAAAATATTGAAAAGGGAATCGAATTGCTTCAACATTGGATGTATCATGTGAAACCTGACCAGGAAATTTATACGCAATTTGTTGAAACTGTGCTTGAAAACAGAGCTGCAATGAAGAAAGACAAAGGCAGAATCATGACGGCTTTGACGAATTACACGAAATTAGGTGAATTTTCCCGTTTTACAGACATTATTTCCAAAGAAGAACTTGAAAATGGAAATGTTGAGGTTTTCACTGACAAAATGAAGAAGTTATTCAACTATCCTTATCAGATTTTTTTCTATGGAAGAAATTTTGAAAATTTTAAAGAATATATCGGAAATTATGTTCAGAATAAAAGCCTTCAAATTCAGGAGCCAAGGAAATATCCTGAACCGGAAACTGTTGGAAATGTATATTTTACCGATTACGACATGGTTCAGATGGAAATGAGTAAGGTAGGAAAAGGACATGATGTAAATCCGGAAAATTTTGGAAAAATCAATGTTTTTAATGAATATTTCGGAAGAGGATTGTCTTCAATTGTTTTTCAGGAAATTCGTGAGAGTAAAAGTCTGGCTTATTCTGCGTATGTTTCTTACGCTGCAAATGCCGAACTGAATCATCCTGATTATATCACAACTTATATCGGAACTCAGCCGGATAAATTGCAGATTGCTGTTGATACAATGACAGAACTGATGGATGAACTTCCTGAAGTTCCAACTCAGTTTGAGAATGCTAAAAATGCAGCTTTAAAGCAAATTGCATCCACCAGAATTACAAGAACAAATGTCTTTTTTAATAAATTAAGATTAGAAAAATTAAATATTCATCATGATTTCAGGAAAGATATTTATCAACAAATTGGAGGTTTGAAGTTTGATGATTTAAGACAGTTTTATCAGACAGAAATTAAACCGATCCGTTTCAACACAGCCATTATAGGGAAAAAAGAAAACCTGAATATGGAAGCTGTCAATCAGATGGGAACATTTAAAGAAGTAAGTCTGAAAGATATTTTCGGACATTAAGAAATATTTAATTTAAAGATAAAAAAAGTCCCGGAAATTAATTTCTGGGACTTTTAAAATTTATTTAGCCAAAATTATTTCACAACTTTCATTTCATCAATCAGCCATTTCGAGTCGGCATATTTATCAATGATGAAAAGTATATATTTCGTATCAACCATGATATTTCTACTAAAACGAGGATCGTAATTGATGTCGCTCATCGTTCCTTCCCATTGTCTGTCGAAGTTTAATCCAACAAGATTTCCGTTCGCATCAAGAGCCGGACTTCCTGAATTTCCTCCGGTTGTGTGGTTCGTTGCAGTGAATCCTACAGGAACATCACCCGTTTTATCTTTATAGTTTCCAAAATCTTTTTTGTTATAAAGATCAATCAGCTTTTTTGGAACATCAAACTCGTAATCTCCCGGAACATATTTTTCCAAAACTCCCGCCAAATGTGTCTGATAATTGTAAGAAACAGCGTCTCTCGGTGAAGAACCTTTTACTTTTCCATATGTTACACGAAGCGTAGAATTCGCATCCGGGAAGAATTTTCTGTCTTTATCCGTTGCCATTTGCTGAGCCATGAAAGTTTTCTGAAGTGCATCAATTTTTGTCTGTAAAGAAGTAAATTGAGGATCAGCTTTTGTTGTATAAGTGTCTCTCATTGAAACGAAAAGCTGATAAACAGGATCCTTTTTCAATGTTTTGATCAATTTATCCTGATTAGAGAAAGCTTTTTCGATGTCTTTGCTTAAAGAAGCACTATTCACTTCAGTTCTTCCCGTAATGATCGAGTTTTTGGAAATTTCTTCAATAGACTGAATATTCTGAGCCTCGTTTTTATACTTTTCAAATCCTGCAGGTAAAAACTGTGCAGCTGTTTTGTTTGAATATAAAGCCAATAATTTTGCAGTTACTTTTGCGTCCAGTTCTGCGTTGTAATCTTTGTAGAAAGAAGTCAGTCTGCTTTTGAAAGCGGTCGTACCTTTATCGTCCATTCTTCCTGCTTCCACAGAAGTAATGTAGTTGTAATAAAGATTTGCCAACATCAACGTTTCAGCATTTCTTAACGTTTCAGAATAATAAGCATTATTTAAAGCAAATGGAGCTTGATCATTGTAAAGTTTGTTTAATTGATCTAAAGTTGTTTTAACCTCATGATTTTTAGCAACTAAAGAACCTTCGTACATTACTTTTTTCTCTACCGCGTTTGATTTTTTCAAACCTTCCACTTCGCCGATCCATTTTTTCCAGTAGTTGGCTACAGAAGCGTATTTTGCAGAATACTGGATACGTGTTGCATCATCGGTACGCATTTTTTCGTCTAATGTTTTCAAAGCAACATCTCTTACCGCAATTCTCGCAGGATCAATCTCTTTCATGATCTTTTCAACAGCGATTGCAGGAAGATATTCCGTTGTTCTTCCAGGGAATCCAAAAACGAAAGTGAAGTCATTTTCATTTTTATCTTTGATAGAAACCGGAAGAAAATGTTTCGGAACGTAAGGAATATTGTCCTTTGAATATTCTGCAGGTTTGTTGTCTTTTCCTGCATAAATTCTAAACATCGAGAAATCTCCCGTATGTCTTGGCCAAACCCAGTTATCCGTATCAGACCCGAATTTTCCGATGCTTTGCGGCGGTGCACCTACCAAACGAATGTCTTTGTAAGTTTCGATCGTGTAAGCATAGAATTTATTTCCGTAATACATTGATTTTACAGAAATTGACTGATAAGGTTCAATTTTTTGAGAATTTTTATAGATCTCAATATTTTTTGCAATTTGTTTCGAAAGTTCAGGTTCTGTAAGATTGTCTGTTCCTTCTAAAATCTGATTGGAAACTTCTTTAATATCAACAATAAAATCTACAGTCACACCCGGATTCGGAAGTTCTCCTTCCGTATTTTTTGCCCAGAAACCATTCGATAAAAGGTCGTTCTGAACCGTTGAATGCGCTTGAATTTGTCCGAAACCACAGTGGTGATTCGTTAACAATAAACCTTTTGGAGAGATAATTTCTGCAGTACAACCTCCATTGAACTGTACAACAGCATCCTTTATACTTGCTTTTTGAGGGTTGAAAATGTCTTTAGCAGAGATTTTCAACCCTAAGTCTTTCATTTCCTTTTCATTAAGCTCTGTCGGAATCCACATTCCACCGTATTGCTGTGCAAACGTCATTACAGCCGGCAAAAGAAATACAGATAAAAGTATCTTTTTTGTCATAATCAAAATTTTGCCGAATTTACAAAGAAAAAGGGAAATTTGAGTTATGAATTAAGGGTTATGAATTATAAATGAAAATATTTGTGTTCTTATTTGATTTTTAATTGATTATGATTTTAATATTCTCTTTTTAATTATAATCCATCATTTATAATCCATCATTTTTTCACGGCTTAATTTATATTTTAAAACTGATAAGCAATGATTTTTTCATCTTCCATAAGACTTTTCATCAACGACTCATGATTAATATTATTTCCTGTAATAATCCATGTTGTAGCGAGATTTCCTTGTGTATATTGTTGTTTTGAAAGAAGGAATTTTAGATGATTTATTTTAAAAAGATCTTCACAATGTTTAATGTCGTGATAATTTACTACAGCGATCTTATATTCCCTGATTTTGTGTTTTCTGTCAATAAATCTTTCAAAATAAGTAAGCGTATTCAGAACCAGCAAAATTAAGACAGTTCCTAAAAGTGCAATATAAAAATATCCCGAGCCGACTGCCATTCCGATAGAAGCTGTTGCCCAGATTGTGGTTGCAGTAGTAATTCCGTCGATTTTATTATCTCCTTTGAAAATAACTCCTGCTCCTAAAAATCCGATTCCTGTAATAATATTTGCAGCTAAACGATCGGGATTTCCTACTCCGATTTTAATGGAAAGAATCGTAAATAAACAAGATCCGAAGCACACCAAAATAAACGTACGCAACCCTGCGGATTTGTTTCTGTATTCGCGTTCTGTGCCAATCATAATGCCAAGAATTACAGAAATAAATATCAGTAATAATTCATTTTCAATGACGTAATGATCCTTTAAAAATTCCATCTTTAAAATTTTAAACTTCTTTGAATAAAATTACAATAATTCTTTTGATGTAAAGCCAAATGAAGTAAATTGTGTTTATAAATAAAATTTGAAAATGATTCCTGAAAATCTTGAAAAATCAATTGAAAACCTGTACTCGACATTTTCTCAATATGAAATAAGCTCCAAAATTGTTGGCTGCCCATGTTGTGTTTCAGACCGAGATAAAGAAAAAATACATAGTAAGGAGTTGAGAGATTTGCAGGAAGAAGATCTTTCGCGATATGCTTTCAAAGCACTGACAACTTTTGGTAATGTGAATGATTTTAAGCATTTTTTACCAAGAATATTGGAACTTTTAGTAGATGATAATTTAGGAGTTTCTACGTTTGTGATTTTTGGAAAATTAGAATATGGAAGTTGGAAAAATTGGGAGTCGGAAGAACAGGAAGCAATTAAGATTTTCCTTTTTGAATGGTGGAAATATTTTCTGGAAAGACAGTCTTATTTTGATAAAGATTTGTTTTATGGAATTTATAAACTGACCAAAAATATTGACAAATTATTACAGATTTGGAAAATTGATATTACCCAAAATAACTTTGTAGTTTACGTTGATTTTCTTAAATATTATTATCAGGATTTTATCAATGAAAATGATGAGTTTAAAGATTTTAATGAAATAGATGATGATAAATTTTTAAAATGGATTAAAGAAAATGCAAAACATCTTGAAGCCGGATTTTATCATTATGAAAATAAAGATCAACGATTTGCAAGAGAAATTTCTGATGCTTTGTACGTTTTTGAACATAGTTGAAATAAAAAAGACTGCCTAAAAAGACAGTCTTTAATTTATATTTCATTGAAGTTAATTTTTAATAAACTTCTGAGTGAAAGTTTTATCTTTTGTAGATAATTTGAGAATATAATTTCCTTTTGTAAGTTCAGAAACATTAATGGAATTTCCTTTTACTGAAGTTGATATTAAAATTCTTCCTGTTGCATCGTAGATTTCAGCTTTTACAATTTCGTTTTTAAATTGAATATTTAAAACATCTTTTACCGGATTAGGATAAATAGAAATCGTTTTGTTTTCTTTGTTGATCTCAGACGTTGCTAGTACATTTTGAACGGTTGTTGTGTAATTATTTGTAATAATTGGAGCATTATAATCAAAATAAATTCCTGCTTTGTTGCTAAAACTGTCTCCAACGTTTAATGTGGATTTTGTTTTGATTTTGAATGAAATATATCCGCCATTATTACCTGTTGTGTAAGGAAGTTGTATGTTTTCAAAAATAAATTCTACTGTATTTGCTGAAATTTTTGTTACAAAATTATGACTTGCTCCTAAAGCAATTAAACTTGAAGTATCAAATTTAGTCCCATCAATATCATCCTTTATCACTATGTTTTGGGCGTTTGCAGTTCCTGTATTTTCAAATCGGATCAGATAATGAACATAGTCTCCCACTTTTGCCTGTGTAATGGAAGCTCCTTCCAGACACGTTTTATCATTAGGATCGTAAGAATTGACTACAGCTTGGTTTAATGTAAATATATTATCTAGCGGAGTGTCATCTGTAGCACCGTTTATTTGCGCATTGTAATGAAGAATACTGCTGTTGTTCAGTGGAGGAGTCTGAGTAGGAGTATTTAAATTAAAAGTAAAATTAATTTCTCTAGTTTCAAAGGGAAGTATATTGCTGAAATTCCAGTTCAAAATTCCAGTTGATTGTGAGTTTGGAGCTAACGATGAATTTACAAAATTCATAACATCATCATTATAATTGAATGACAATACTCCAGACTGTGTTGTAGTTCCTTTATTTTTATACAGAATTTTATATTTAGCATCAGATCCTGGTTGTGCAATAGTTATAGGAAGAATCACGACTTCCAGATCATTATGAGTTCCGTTTGCCGTTAAACAAAAGTTCTGCGTATAAGGACTTACCTGTGTTGGGAAATTGGTCGTAAATGAAGGTGGTGTAATGTTAAAATAAGAAGGATTTTCCAACATCGGAGAGATAGTGTTCGTTCCGTATATCAGAGGGAAGGAATAAGATCCGAATGCATCTGAAATTGTAATATTTTGCCCTAAAATGTTGAATTTTTGAAAAGGTTTTACTACATCATTAATATCACATCCGTTTGCATTCATATCATATCTTGTCTTACCCTGAAGCGTAAAATAAGAAGAACCTCCTGGTGTAAAAGAACAATAAGAATTTGCGACAGTATTGGGTTGATTGTAAGACGCCAACTGCGACATAATATAGCTGGTTTCTATAGGATCAGTACATACATATTGTAGTTGTGGTGTATTTGAAAAACCAATGCCAAGATAATTATGTTTTCCATTTTTGAGATTTAGAGTCTGTAGATTAAGATTATTATCAAGATCAGCAATATCTAGAATAGTCTGCTTTGATAAATCAATATTCGTAAGCGAATTATTCATTACCTGGATACCTTTTAAGCCTTTTGCCTGATCAAATGCAATATTAGTTATATGATTATCATTGGCATACAAATAACTTAAAATAGGGTTATTGTGAAGTGTTAATGTAGTAAGGTTATTATTATAAATATAAAGCACTCCAATCAGAGGGCTTGAACTAAAGTCCAAACTTGTGATTTGGTTGTCGTTCGCAAGAAACATTCCCAATCCAGTATAAGGAGTTGCGTCAAAAGTCTGGAAAAGATTGAAACTTATACTTAAATAGTTTACCAGAGAAGGATTAGGAATTGAAAGGCTGTTTAGTTTATTACGATATAATTCTAGTTTTTTTAAAGCTGTATCTCCTGCAAAATTGATATTTGTTAGAAGTTGGTTTTGACTAACATTTACCTCTTCTAGTGCAGGGAGATTACTTAAATTTAAGGAGGTCATCGTTGAACTCCCTACCGATAGTTTTTTAAGATTGGGAACTGTAGAAATATTGAACCCATTAATATTAGAAACAGAAACTTCCTGTACTGAGGTGTTTTGTATATTTATAATGTTTCCTGGAGCTCCAAGTTGTGCGATATTTAGAGCATTGCAGTTTTCAATCGTTACGTTACCTACTGTTCCACCTGAAAAAATTAATTTTTGAAGATTAGTATAATTACTGAAAAGCAGATTAGAGGATATATTAGGACTTGTTAATTTTAGCTCAGTTAAATTTGGAAATTCAGTAAGTACTGATAAACTTGTAATAGCATTTGAAAGATCAGATAGATTTATTTTATAAACCAGCGAAGCTTCCGATAGTTGAATCTGTCCATCATTATTTGTATCCAGAGTAATAAAGTTTCCGTTAGAATCACTTGTTGCTCCGTAAGTAAACAATTTTGTTTTCAGGTATGCATCGACATTTAAAGTCTGTGCCTGAAACACAGCACACATCATCACACAAATGATTAAATAGATTTTTTTCATGTATTATTAGTTAGTCGTTACTTTTTAGTAAAAGGCAAAAATAAGCCATTGAAAGTAAATCTCAATGGCTTATTATGTTAAATATTTTCAGAATTTTATTGCTTTTCAACCAAATCCAAAAACTGCTGTTCATCGAGAATTTCAATAGTTCCGATGTCCTGAGCTTTTTTCAGTTTGCTTCCGGCTTTTTCGCCTACAACAAGGAAATTAAGGTTTTTTGATACTGCCGAAATATTTTTTCCACCGTGTTTTTCTACCATTTCTTCTGCAGCTTCTCTTGTGAATAAAGACAATTTTCCGGTAAAAAGAAATGTTTTCCCTTCTAAAACATTGGATAAAACTTCGTTTGTACTTTCTCCTTTTTCCAACTGAACTCCGTAAGATTTTAACCTTTCGATCATTAAAATATTTTCAGAATTAGCAAAGAACTCAACGATGCTTATTGCGATTTTAGTTCCTATATCTTCAACCTGACAAAGTTCTTCCACGGTTATATTTTTTAATTCTTCAATCGTCGGGAAATTTTTAACTAATTTCTTCGCAACCGTTTCTCCTACATGTTTTATTCCAATTCCATACAATACTTTTTCAAACGGAATTTCTTTGGATTTTTCAATTCCTGAGATGATATTCTGTGCAGATTTTTCCGCCATTCTTTCCAACGGAAGAAGCTGTTCTTTTGTTAAAACATAAAAATCAGCAGGATTTTCGATTAATCTTTCTCTATAAAGCTGTTCAATTGTTTCGCTTCCAAGATTATCAATATTCAAAGCTTTTCTCGAAACATAATGAATCATTCTTCCCACAACTTGTGGTGGACAATGCAGGTCATTTGGACAAAAATGGATTGCCTGATCTTCAACTTTTACAAGCTCAGTTCCGCATTCAGGACAATGTTTGATGTATTCGATTTCTTTGCTTTCGTCAGTCCTTTTTTCAGTATTTACGCCGACGATTTTCGGGATAATTTCACCACCTTTTTCTACATAAACGAAATCGCTTTCATGCAAATCGAGTTTTTTAATAATATCTTCATTATGCAGAGAAGCTCTTTTTACGATCGTTCCGGCTAATAAAACAGGTTTCAGATTGGCAACAGGAGTAATTGCCCCAGTTCTTCCAACCTGATAAGTCACTTTTTCTAATTGAGTTTCAACTTTTTCAGCTTTGAATTTATAAGCCATTGCCCAACGTGGGGATTTTGCCGTATATCCAAGTTGTCTTTGTTGTTTTAATGAATTGACTTTTAAAACAATACCATCAATTTCGAAAGGTAAATTATGTCTTTCAATATCCCAGAAATTAATAAATTCTTTTACCTCATCCAAAGTCGTACACAATTTCGCCTGTTGAGACGTTTTGAAACCCCAGCTTTGAGCTTTTTGAAGCAATTCCCAATGCGATTCTGCAGGAATTTCCTCTGAAATAAACTGATATAAAACCGATGAAAGTCCACGTTTTCTCACTTCACCGCTGTCCTGCATTTTCAGACTTCCACTCGCTGTATTTCTTGGATTCATGAATGGATCAAGACCTTCTTCTTCACGAAGTTTATTAATTTTATCGAAATTTTTTCTCGTTAAATAAATTTCTCCACGCATGAAAAAATGTTCAGGAAAATCACCTTTCAATTTTAATGGAATATCAGAGATCGTACGAACATTCGCTGTAATTTCATCACCCTGAAAACCGTCTCCACGAGTTACAGCCTGAACCAGTTTTCCGTTTTCATACAAAATAGAAATCGAAGCACCGTCATATTTTAACTCTGCAACAAATTCTACAGGCTCATCAATGGTTTTAATGATTCTTTTTTCCCAGTCTTCAAGATCATCAAAATCGTAAGAATTATCCAGAGAATACATTCTGAATTTGTGCTGAACAGTAGGGAAAACCTTTGTAATTCCTCCGCCGACACGTACAGTAGGAGAGTTTTCATCGTAAAATTCGGGATGTTTTGCTTCCAGATCACGAAGTTCTTCCAGCAACATATCAAAATCAAAATCTGAAATCGTCGGAGTATCAAGAAGATAATAATTTTCGTTGTGCTGATGAAGTTCTTTACGAAGGTGTTCTATTTTATGTTGAATGTTTTCGGACATTGGGTTTCTATCTTTTGAGCAAAAATAACTAAAGTAATTTCATTTTAAAAAAATAAGAGAAATAAATATTCTGAGAAAATTAAAATCTCGTAACATATTCCAACGGGCTGGTTCTGTAAGGAATAAATATTATGTTAAAATCTATTTAACATAATATTTTCATTTAATTAAAAAAATGTTAAAACTCCCTTAAACAAGCGCTTCCCAAAGACAGGATACCTTTGCACAGCTAATTTGAAGATATGAAAAAAGTAAAGATTGTATTGGGGTTATTATTCTTAAGTTTTGGGACACTGGCTTATGCACAGACGACTCAGGCTTCTATAACGGGGAAAGTAACCGGTGCCGGAAATCAGGCGCAGGAAAAAGTGAAAGTAACGATCGTAAACGAATCGACAGGTTTTAAAACCGAAACTGAAACCAATTCAAAAGGTGAATATATTTTTAAAGAAATTCCTTTGGGCGGACCTTACACAGTAATCGTAAACGATGAAAAAAGAGAAGGATATTCTGTGAATTTTGGAGATCAGGTAACGGTAAATCTGGCTTTGGGAAGTGAGAAAACAATTGAAGAAGTTGTAGTAGTAGGAAACCTGAAAAATAAAATCGGAAACCTTGGTGCTGCAACAGCAATTACGACTAAAAATATTGGAATATTGCCGGTAAACGGAAGAAACTTCGCCAATCTTGCGGAATTATCTCCATTAAGTGGTAAAAACGGAAGTATTTCAGGACAGTTAAGTTCTTCTACCAACTTTACAATTGATGGAATGACCGCGAAAAATCCGACTTCTGCGGGAGCTACAACAAGCCGAAGCGGTGCTCCGTTTTCCATTTCGATCGAAGCGGTTCGTGAATTTAAAGTGACTACCAATCAATATGATGTGACATTGGGAAGAAGCGGCGGTGGAACGATAAGTGCAGTTACAAAATCCGGAACAAACAAGTTTTCAGGAAGTGCATGGGAATATTTGAGAACAAACTGGCTTTCCAGCAAATATGACATCAGAGGAAATAGAATTAATAATGATTTCTCAACTTCTCAGTTCGGTTTCTCTTTAGGCGGACCAATTATTAAAAATAAACTACATTTCTTCATGGCTTGGGATCATCAGTTGGATTCTAGACCATTGCAGATTGCTGATATCAAATCGCATGAAGATGAATTGAGATTCAATACAACAACAGCTACTTTAAATAAATTCTTAGACATTGCAAGGGCAAAATACGGAGTTGGAAATACACCTCAATTCGGAAGCTTTGATAAAGTAAGAAATTCTGATGCTGGATTTTTACGTTTAGACTGGCAGATTAATGATAAAAACTTATTGACATTAAGAAATAACTTTACTTACGACTTAAACAAAAACGGACTAGTAGATAATACGGCAATTAATGCATTTGAGTCTTACGGAAATGATAAAAACTTAGACAACAGCTTATTATTGACTTTAAGATCGAACTTAAAGCCAAACATGACCAATGAATTAAAAGCTCAATATCTTTACACTGCACAGGACAGTTATCAGAACGACGAATTGGGACATGCTGTTCCGAGAGCTATCGTTGAGAATATTGTTTCTACGATTGACGGAGTTGGTAAAGCAACAAATATTCAGATCGGTGGTCACCGTTTCGGGCAGGAAAGTTTTAGAAATAATGTTTTCCAGGTTGTTGATAATTTATATTACAATACAGATAAAATTAAATATACTTTCGGAGCCGACTTAATGTATACGATGGCAAAATCTATCTACGGAAGTGAGGTGAACGGAAGATTCCATTTCAGAGAAAATCCTACTGTGAATGGTGGTGATAATTTATTTAATTTTAATAATCTTATCGCTTACAGATTTTACAGAGAAGTTCCTTTGATGGATGATCCTTCAGTGAAATCTAATATTTATAATTTAGGAGTTTACGGACAGATTCAGACTAAAATTGCAAAAGGTCTTGATTTAATGGCTGGTTTAAGACTAGATTATGGAGGTTATCCGAAAGCTGGATTCAACCAAAAGTTGTATGATGAGATGGGAATCAGAACGGATAATCAGATCAAATCATTCATCATTCAGCCAAGATTCCAGTTTGATTGGAATATTAATGAAGGAAATAAAGATTTCTTGAAATTCGGAGCAGGTATTTTCTCTTCAGATATCAACAATTATATGATTATCAATAATTTGGTATTTGACGGAAGACATTTGGCTACAGTTGACGTGAATCCTTCACAAATTGGTCTTACTCCTGATTTTAACAGTTATAGAAATGATTACGGAACTGTTCCTACGCTGTCTCAATATCAGCTTCCTACAATCAATTACACAGGAAAAGATGCGAAAATTCCGATCGTTTACAAAGCAAATATTTCATATACACACTTCTTCAACGAGAGATTCAGAGCGGGAGTGGCAGGATATATGGCTTTAGGTAGAAACAATTACTTCTATTACGACAGAAATATGGTGGCAAATCCTTATTTCACATTGGATAATGAAGGTGGAAGAGGAGTTTATGTTCCGGCAGCTACCATTGCAGCAAACGGAACGATGAACTGGAAAGACGGAAGAATTAACCAAAATTTCGGAAGAGTTCTTGAGTTGGTAAGTGACGGAAAAGTGAATCAGTTCTCATTCGTGGCAGATACAAGTTACCGTTACTGGAGAGATGGAGAAATTACAGCGAGTTACACTTGGGCAGATATTAAAGACAACACTTCTTACAACGGAAACGTAGCGAATTCTGCTACATTGTCTACATTGGTTTCAGGTGATCCGAGAAATTTAAGAATGTCATATTCTGATAATCAGTTCAGAAATAAAGTGGTAATTTATGGTAATTCACCGACCATTGCAGGATTTACTTTAGGAATCAGATATGCGGGAATGGGAGGAACACGTTTCTCTGTGACTGCGGGAGGAAACGTAAACGGAGATTTTGTTGATACTAATGATTTAGCATATATTTTCCCGAATCTTACACAAACTCTAATTGATAATCCGGATGTAGGACAGGCTTTAAAGAATTACATCACAGATTATAACAATAAAATTGCAGAAAGAAACGGCGGAAAGAACGGATTCTATGGAGTTTGGGACGTTCGTGTAGCAAAAAAGATCAAGTTTGAAAAAATTGGGGCATTCGAATTTTCTGTTGATATTTTCAACGTGGCGAATTTGCTTAATAAAGAATGGGGTGTTAATAAATCGTACAGCAACATGTCGCTTTACAGAATTACCGGATTCGATCAGGTTACGAAACAGCTTAAATATAGCTTAAACACAAGCGGATTGGAGCCGTTAACAGGAAATCCTTATCAGATTCAGATTGGAGCAAAATATTCTTTTTAACAATAAAATATTACCTTTATCTAAAAGTCGAAAGACTTTTGATTTAAATATCTAATTTATATTATGAAAAATTTTATCTTAGGGTTCGCAGTTTTAAGCACAGTAGTAATGAAGGCACAAACCCAGATTGTCGCGCACAGAGGTTATTGGCAGACGCAGCCACCTACGACGGAAAATTCTTTAAAATCGTTGGAAAATGCACAGAATTCGAAGATTTATGGAGCGGAATTCGATGTGAGAATGACTAAAGATGGTGTTTTGGTAATAAATCACGACGAACATCACGCAAAAATGGAAATTTCTGAAACAGATTTTAAAGAACTGGAAAAAGTAAAATTATCCAACGGTGAAAACTTTCCTACATTAAAAGATTATTTGAAGCAAGGAAAAAAAGATCAATCATTAAAACTGGTTGTTGAAATAAAGCCTGATAAAACAAAGGAAAAAGAAGATGAACTTACGGCAAAGACAATCAAAATGATCAAGGATATGAAACTTGGATCTCAATGTGATTTTATTTCTTTCAGCTTAAATATTTGTAAGGAAATTAAAAAACTAGAACCAACTTTCAAAGTTCAATATCTGAAAGGTGAATTGTCTCCACAGCAGATCAAAGATGAAGGATTAGACGGAATCGATTATCACTACAGCATTTTCCAGAAAAACCCAACTTGGATTGCAGATGCAAAAGCTTTAGGATTGATCACAAATGCATGGACAGTAAATGATGTTGCCATTTCAGACGAATTAAAAGCTCAGGGAATTGGATTTATCACAACCAACATTCCGGATCAGCTGAAGAATAAATAATTCCTTTATTAATATAACTTTTACAGCCTGTCTCTTTATTGGGATGGGCTTTTTCTTGTGAAATGGTTAAATTTTAGCTTAAAAAATTAATCTTTTAAAATCATCATGAATAAAAGAAAATTCATATTTTATCACGAAAAGACAATAAAATTATAGAAATAAACTTAATCTTTTGTATTAATAATCCTTAATTATTTTAACCTGTTGTTAACCAAATCAATGTGCGTTTTTGTTAAAATTAAATTAATATGGTGTTTAATATTTATTTAATAAATGTTAAAACCGTGTTAAAACTGTAATCATAATGTCGTTCTAATTTTGCGCAAACAAAAAAGGATATGCGTAAAGAGACACAAAAAGTACTAATATTATCATTATTAGGATTGGTCAGTGTGAATTTGGCGGCTCAACAAAAGGCAAAGCGAGACACCATTAAAACCATTGACGAAGTAGTGGTAACGGCTTTAGGGATTAAAAGGCATGATAAATCTTTAGGGTACGTTGCTGAAAAAGTAAATTCAGAGACATTTGAAGAGACTCAGAACAACAACTGGGCTCAGTCTATGGAAGGTAAAGTTGCCGGATTAAAAGTTCAGACGGCAGGAGCGGGACCGCTTGGAAGTTCCAGAATTACTTTGAGAGGAGAGAAGTCTATGGTTATGGATAATAACTATGCTTTGATTGTTGTTGATGGTATTCCACTGGGAAATTCCACTACAGGAACCGGAACGCCGGCTTATGGTGCAGGTTCAGGAGGTGATGTTCCGATTGACCTTGGAAACGGACTGAACAGTATCAATCCGGATGATATTGAATCTGTAACAGTTCTGAAAGGAGCTTCCGCTGCGGCTTTGTACGGTTCACGTGCGGCAAACGGAGCTTTAATGATCACAACAAAATCAGGTAAAAGCAAAAATGGAAAAATCCAGGTTACTTTTAATTCTTATTCAAGCTATGATACGGTATTAAAATGGCCGGATTGGCAATACGAATACGGTCAGGGAACTTTGACTAAAAATACTGCCGGACAATTTTATTATTCTTACGGAGCTTCTGCGGATGGAGTAAGTACAGGAGGTACAAGTAGTGCTTTTGGACCGAAATTCGACGGACAGTATTATTTCCAGTATGATCCGAATGTACAGGGGCAAAGTAAAGAAAGACAGCTTTGGAGAGCATATGAAGATAATATTAAAGGATTTTGGAGAACGGGTTCTACTTATTCCAACAGTCTTTCTGTAGAAAGTTCTAATGATAAAACGAATTTCAGAACATCACTTACTTATCTGAATAACGAATGGATGATGCCGAATACAGGATTCGACAGACTGAATTTTGCATTATCATTCTCGCATCAGCTTACAAAAAAGTTGAAAATTTCAACAAAATTGACGTTCAATAAAATGAGCAGTGATAATCTTCCTGCAACAGGTTATAACAATCAGTCGATTTCATATTTCATGATTTTCCAGAATCCGAATGTTGATTTGTCATGGTATAAACCGATTTGGAAAGCAGGACAGGAGCAGATCGATCAGATTCACCCTTTCAGTAGTTTTATTGATAATCCATATCTTATTGCTTATGAGATGCTTAATGGAGTTGATAAAAAAACAATTTTCGGAAATATTACCGCAGATTATCAGTTCAATAAAAATTTCAGCTTAATGTTGAGATCGGGGATTGAAGTTCTTAATGAAAAAAGAACAACTCAAAGACCTTGGAGTTCAGCGAACTACCTGAAAGGTTTTTACAGAGAACAGTATATCAAAAATCATGAATACAATAATGATGTATTGTTTTCCTATAAAGCAGATTTTAATAAATTCAATATTTCTGCATCAGCCGGAGGAAGTGTACGTTACAATCAGTATATAATGAATGATTATCAGGCAAACGGATTAAAAATTGCCGGAGAATATAATCTTACAAACGCTCTTGGTATCGATGTAAAATATCCTAAACCGGGAGATGAACAGGTTGACAGTGTTTACGGTTTATTGACTTTAGGATATGATAACAAATTTTTCGTAGATATTACAGGTAGAAATGATTGGAGTTCTACGCTTCCTCAATTCAACAGATCATTTTTTTATCCTTCTGTGAGTACTAGTTTTATTTTGTCGGATATTTTCAACTTAAAAAGTGAACAGTTTAATTATTGGAAACTGAGAGCTTCATGGGCAAAAGTAGGTATCGACGGTTCTCCATATCAATTAGATACTTATTATGATACAAGTTCTATCACAGGAAGTGTAGTGGCAAGAAATATATTTAATAATCCGAATCTTAAACCTGAAAAAAATGCCAATGTTGAAACGGGTATGGATTTTAGCGTTTTCAAAAACAGATTGAATTTTAATTTCACCCTTTATCAAAACATGAGTGAAAACCAGATCATCCCTGTTTCTTTACCTTACGAAAGCGGTTATTCTCAAAGAATTATCAATGCAGGAAAAATCAGAAACAGAGGATTGGAATTAGCATTGAACACGACACCATTTAAAACCAAAAACTTTACATGGACGGTGGGTGCAAACTGGTCTACCAATGAAAATAGAGTCCTGACAACTTCTGAAGGTTTTGACGGAATTATTTCGAATGTTGGAGGAGTGGTTTTTTATAAAGCTGTTGTAGGAGGTTCTTTGGGAGATATGTATGGTTTCAAATTAGCAAGAAATGAACAGGGACAGGTGATTTATGATAACGCGGGATTACCTTTAAGACCTACAGAAATCGAAAAAGTAGGAAATGCTTTCCCGAAATGGAGAGCCGGATTACAAAATGATTTCAGAATTAAAAACTTTACGATAAGTTTCTCATTCGACGGTCAATACGGAGGAGTTGCTTACTCTCAGTCACATCACAAAATGTCCGAACAAGGAAAGTTAACATCTACACTTCCGGGGAGGGATAATCCAAACGGAATGATCGTGGGAGATGGTGTTGTACAAAATCCTGATGTTTCTTACAGCCCGAATACAAAGCCTATTACTGTTGCAGCCTATTATGCAGATTATTATAGAAGAGCAAACGTAGAAACAAACAGTTTCAGTACGGATTTTATTAAGCTGAGAGATGCAAGAATTTCTTATTCTTTCCCGAAAGAAACTATAAAATCTTTGGGATTGCAGGATCTTACGCTGGCAATTTTCGGGAAAAACCTTTGGATGTGGACGAAGTTTCCAATGTTTGATCCGGAAGTGGCAACATTAGACAATTCTACCATTACACCGGGTGTGGAAATGGGACAGCTTCCGGCATCAAGAACGGTTGGTTTTCAGTTAAATGTTAAATTCTAAACTTTAAGAAAAATGAAAAAATTATTCATCAATACAGCTTTGGTTACTTCACTTTTTGTTTTTAATTCTTGTGACAGAAACTTTGAAGAGATCAATACAGATACGAGTAAAATACTTAATCCGTCAGTTGGGAGTTTGCTTGCTCCGATTCAATATGAAATGGCAAATTACGGGTACAATAGAGCCAATGGTTTCACATTCGATATCATGCAGATCGGTCTTGATTTTCCGAATGAAGGAAATACTTACAGTAGATATTATATGACTGAAGGAAGTGGAACCGCTGTGTGGAGCACTTCTTACAAATGGCTGAAGCAGGTAAATGACCTGAAAAATTTCGCTAAAAAAGAACAGAATAATAATTATCTGGCTATTTCAATGGTGTTGAACGCATGGATTTATTCTAATCTTACAGATTCATTCGGAGATGTTCCATTTTCTGAAGCTGTAAAAATTGATGATGGAATTGTAACGCCTAAATTTGATAAGCAGAAAGATATTTATGTTCAGCTTTTAAATGATCTTAAAACAGCCAACAGTTTATTCGATACAACGAAAGCTTTGTCTGAAACCGATCTTTTTTATAATGCAAACAACAACGTTGCAGGAATCATAAACTGGAAAAAATTCTGTAATTCTTTATCATTAAGATTATTAACGAGAATATTAAAAAGAAATGGAGAAGTAAATGTAAACGAAAGAATTCAGGAGATTGTCAGCAATCCTACAACATATCCTATTTTCCAGAATAATACGGATAGTGCGCTTCTTGCAATTTCAGGGGTTTCACCATATCTTCCGCCGATTGCGCGTCCACAGGATTTTACAGCTTACAGAGCTGCAGGAGAATTTTTTGTTGATGCAATGAAAAATAATAATGACCCGAGAATGAGTATGTTTTTTACTCAGGCAAAAGATCTGGCTACAAATGCAAATATCGGCTATAAAGGAGCTCCTTCAGGATATGCTTTGGGAAGTACTTTTACTTATCAGCCTTCCAACTTTAATCAAAATCTGGCGAAAGCACCTTTGAAAGATTTGATTATGACCTATTCTGAAGTTCAGTTTATTTTGGCAGAACTTTCTTATAAAGGAATTATTTCTGGAAATACACAAATTTTCTATGAAACTGGAGTAAAATCAATTATTGAGCAATGGGGAGCAACTGTTCCTGCAAATTATTTTACTAATGCAAATGTGGCTTACAACGGAACGTTTGACAGAATTATGCTTCAAAAATATATTTCTTTATTCTTTGTAGATCATCAACAATGGTATGAATACAGACGTACAGGACTTCCTGTTTTACCAAACAACGGGGGTCTTCAGAATAGCGGACAAATGCCTGTAAGATTCATGTACCCTACACAGACAAAAGTGATGAATACAGAAAATTATAATGCAGCAGTACAATCAATGGGCGGAGATAACATCAATGTAAAAATGTGGTGGAATAAGCCATAGAATTCATCAATAGGATCGGGCTTTAGCTTGATCTTAAGAAGAAAAATCAAAATTGGCTTTAGCCAAAACTTAATTAAACAATAATAAAATGAACATAAAATTTTTAATGCCGTGTCTGTTAATCTCAACAATGGCATTCTCACAGGCTTCTGTTTCTGGATATGTGTTTGAAGACAGCAACAAAAATCTTAAAAAAGAAAATAAAGAAAAGGGAATCGAAAATGTAGCAGTTTCTAATGGAAATCAGGTAGTTTTGACGGACAAAAACGGAAGATACAGCTTACCGATTCAGGAAGGTCAGACAATTTTTGTCATTAAACCTTCAGGCTACATGACTCCGGTGAATGGAAATAATTTACCTCAATATTATTATCAATATAAGCCAAAAGGTTCACCTGCAGATTTTAAATACAAAGGTTCTGCACCAACGGGAGAGCTTCCGAAAGAAATTAATTTTGCTTTAAACAAACAAAATGAAAGCAAAAACTTCGATATTTTGGTTTTCGGAGATCCGCAACCTTACACAGAAAAACAATTGGATTATTTTAAAAGATCAATTGTAAATGAAGTTAAGAATACCAAGAAAAATGCAGTGTTGGGAATCAGTTTAGGAGATTTGGTCGGAGATAATTTAAGCTTGCAAAAACCTTATGCAGATGTCATGAAAGAAGTTGGTTTACCTTGGTACAACGTGATGGGAAATCATGATATGAATTACGAAGCGAAAGAAGATCTGCTTTCAGACGAAACTTTTGAATCTAATTTCGGACCTGCAAATTATTCTTTCAATTATGGAAATGTTCACTTCATTATTTTGGATGATATTTTGTATCCGGATCCGAGAGATGGAAAAGGATATTGGGGAGGTTTTCGTGAAGATCAGTTGAAATTCGTTGAAAATGATCTGAAATTGGTTGATAAAAATAAATTGATCGTTGTTTCTTTCCATATTCCGTTGGAACATAAAAACGAAGATAACTTCAGAAATGCAGATCGTCAGAAATTATTTGATTATTTGACACCTTTCAAAAATGCTTTGATTTTATCGGCTCACACACATATTCAGCAACAGCTTTTTTACGGAAAAGAAGCGGGTTGGAATGGTTCAAAAGATTTGCATGAATACAACGTAGGAACAACTTGTGGTGATTGGTGGTCCGGAACTTCAGATGATGCAGGATTGCCGACTTCAACAATGAGAGACGGTACTGCGAAAGGATATTCTTTCATTAGTTTTAATGATAATGAATATAAAGTTAAATACAAAACAGCCGGAAAACCAGAAGATTATCAGATCAATTTATATGTTCCGAAAGCGGTTCCGCATCCCGGAAAAACTTCTGCAAAAATCTTGGCAAATTTCTTTATAGGAAGCAAAAAAGACAAAGTAGAATATAGAATTGACGATCAAAATTGGGAAGAAATGCAGTACGACGAAACAGTTGACCCAAGTTTTGCCATGTCAGTTTTCAAATGGGATACGACTCAGAATCTCTTTCCGGGAAGAAGACCTTCAAATCCTGAAATTTCAAAACACATCTGGACGGGAGATTTCTCTAAAAAACTTTCTTTAGGAAAACATAAGGTTGAGGTAAGAGCGATGGATATGTATGGAAATCAGTTCTCAACATCACAGGAATTCGAGGTTCAAAACTCGATTTTTATTCCTTAGTTTTCATTTTTTTACTATACTTTCAAAGAAACCGACCTCAATTTGAGGTCGGTTTTGTTTTCTGATACATATAAATTATGTTCACTATTCATAAAAAATCTTAACCTTAATCAAAGTCTAAATTAATCTTTCGTAAATTTGCTTAAACGAATAAATAATACATTTTAGTATGAACATAAACGGAAAAAATGCCATCATTACAGGTGGAGGAAGAGGTTTGGGAAAAGCTGTAGCGTTAGCGTTGGCAAATGAAGGCGTAAATGTAGGAATCACCGGAAGAAATGAAGAAAACCTTAAAATGACAGTCGACGAAATCCAAAAATTAGGTGTAAAAGCGGCTTATGCAGTTTTCAGTATTGATAATGAAATTCATGTAAAAGCAGGAATCGAATCTTTGGTGGAGCAGTTGGGAGGTGTTGATATTTTAATTAATAATGCAGGAATCGGCGACTTCGGATCAATCGAGGAAATGTCTTCTGAAACTTGGGAACAGGTTATTAAGACCAATCTTTTTGGAGTATATTATGCAGCGAAAGCAGTTCATCCGTTCATGAAGGCAAAAGGTGAAGGAGATATCGTAAACGTAGCTTCAACAGCCGGATTGAAAGGCGGTCCAAATATGTCGGCTTACGCAGCTTCAAAAGCGGCAGTAGTTTCATTATCACAATCGATGATGGCAGAATGGAGAAAACAAAACATCCGTGTTATCACATTGACGCCAAGTACAATCGCTTCTGATATGTCTATTCAAGGCGGTTTAACAGATGGAAACCCTGAAACTGTTCTTCAGCCTGAAGATTTCGCAGAATGGGTAAGAGATATTTTAAAAATGAATAGAAGAGCATTGATTGCAAACGGCTCTATTTTTTCTACAAATCCATAATTGAGAAGTTAAAAATTAGATACGAGAAATTAGTTTTTTAACTGTTGTTATATAAAAGCGGACTTCGGTTCGCTTTTTTTATGAGTAATATCTGTCATTCAGAACGATGCGGAATGAAGAATCTGCAATTTAGAATTAATCATTCATTATTTTTTTGGAGCTATTTCCCGCTTTCCATTACAATCTTTTTTTTCAAAAAAGGATTTTCATTGCAATCGGGGCTAGGATTTTTGTCTTTCTTCTCACCATTGGACATGACTTTACAATCGTTCTATTTATTATTCTAAATGAAGCATAATATAATAAAAATAGATTCTTCCTTCGTCAGAATGACATACGTTGTGTTCTTTGCTGAGTGAAACGCCTTTGCAAACAAAAAATATTCTCAATAATTTCAAAAAAACTTGATGCTTTTTGCGTTAAAAACACTTCGACATAGCTCAGTATGACATCTCTAATACTAACAGCTAAGATTGTGATGTTAATTCTTTATTTTTGCAACAAATTATTCACATGCAAAATTATTTAGAATTCGATTTCAAAATTTCTCCGCTTCAGCCTTGGAGTGATATTTTAATGGCAGAACTTATTGAGATAGGTTTCGACAGTTTCACAGAAGAGTTGGAAGGTATTTTAGGATATATTCAGAAAGATTTATTTAATGAAGAAGATTTGAAGACGCTTCCGCTTTTTCAGAATGAAGAAGTAAAAATAGAGTACACATTCAAAGAAATGCCAAACATCAACTGGAACGAAGAATGGGAAAAGAATTTCGAACCGATTAATATTGATGATAAAGTATTGATCAGAGCAGAATTCCACGAATCAGTTCCGGGAATGCACGAAATTGTTATTCAGCCAAAAATGTCTTTCGGAACAGGACATCATCCAACGACTCATTTAATGATTCAACAAATGATGGATATTGATTTTAATGACAAAAAAGTTTTGGATATGGGTTGCGGAACGTCTGTTTTAGCAATTTATGCAAAACAAATCGGGGCAGGAGATACAAAAGCAATCGACATTGATGAATGGTCAGTTGAAAACTCAAAAGAAAATGCGGCAAGAAATAATGTTGAATTAGACATCGAATTGGGAACCGCAGAAAATTTAGGAAAAGAAAATTACGATATTATTTTAGCAAATATTAATAGAAATATTTTGATTTCAGACATCCCTACTTACGTTTCCGTATTGAATGACGGTGGAAAATTATTGCTTTCAGGATTATGTTTCTTCGATGTTGATGATATTCTGGAAGTTTGTAAAGAAAATAATTTAGAACTGAAAAAGAAACTTCAACGTGAAGAATGGGTAAGTTTATTGCTTGAAAAATAATCACCACAAAATAGTAATATGAAAAGTTTTTTTACCGTTTTATTTTTATTCATTATTCAGCTTTTGTCTGCGCAGGAAGAAGATTACGTTTATGCAAACGGAGTTTTCAATTTTGAAGAAAATAAAACACAAAAAATATTCACTGACTGGACGAGAATTCGACAATCACCAAATGTTAATGCCCAAATCATGGATTCTCTACAAACCAATCAACAGATTTTGATTCTTAAAAAAGATGAAACCATTCTGAAATTGGGAGAAAGAAGAGCCAATTGGTATAAAATATCGTATCAAAAAGATGATAAAACTTCTGAAGGTTATGTTTGGGGTGGAAACCTTTGTGTTGGTTACAGAAATAAAAATGGCTACGATTTTCTTTTCGGTTTAACGAAAACGATCAATAAAAAAGACAAGGAATATCCGGAAATTAATATCCAGCAAAATATTGCATCAGTAAAAGTTGTTGAGGGAAATACCTTGATTGATGAGGTTTCTTTTGAAACGGGTTCCGCTGAAAGTTTAAGTTATGGAACCTTTAATATCGAAAGCAATCATAAGCTCCAAAATGTAGAATTAACCTTAAAAGCCACTGTTTCCGGTGAAGCGTGTGGAATTGCAAGTTATGACCAATATATTTTATTTAAAGACAAAAAACTGGTTCCTTTGCCTCAATTGATGAACGTTGGAGATGCCGATGTTTATTATCACACCGAAGAATTTGTTTTCCCAAATGATAAAAGCGGAATTCCAAACACTTTTATTTTTAAAATGGAAGAAATGGAAAAGGATGAGAAAGATCGTGAAAAGAAGAAAAAAGCTTCGAAAGTTTATTTGTGGAATGGAAATTCTTACAAATTGAAGTAGGAAATTTTTAATGATAAATTTGAAAACCACTGTATATTTACGGTGGTTTTTAATTTTTATATCATGACAAAAGAAGGACTTTTTGATCTGAAATTATTAAAAAAGAATTTTGAGGAAAATGAAGCAAAGATTTTTCCTTCCAATTTTGATGAAATTAAAGCTTTCCAAGATAAATATGATGTTGAAATTCCACTGGATTTACGGAATTATTATTTAGAAGTAAATGGAAGTGGAAATGAAACCTTGGATAATCTTTATGAATTTTATAGTATTAATCGGACTAAGAAAATCCATGAAGAATTAATGAATTGGAGAGGGATCCCAAATTATGGTAATTTAAATTTTGTTGGAGTAGAAAATGTTTTCGTTTTTGGAGAATACGAATTTAATCTTTACGCTTTCGGAGTTGAATTGCGTCAAAATATTTCGTTGGAAAATAGAATTTTTATTCTTTGTGGAGAATATTTTAGAATCATCGCTAATAGTTTTACAGAATTTGTAGATTTATATTTAAATAAACCAGAGGAAATTTATATTTAAGTTAAATAAATAGTATGGATTATTTTGTGTATGCTCTTGAGCATACTTATATGGACGAAACCCATCGTGATAGTAAGTTTTTAGGATATTTTAACGATGCTGACAAAGCGGAAAAGGAAAAGCAAAGATTATTACATTTTCGCGGATTTTCAGATTATCCCAATGATTTCTATTTGAAAAAAGTTGGATTAAATAAGATAAATTGGCAAAACGGTTTTACAGAAGTTGTAGGTGAAATAGGAAGAGATTATTTACCAGAAGATGATTTTGTTCCTGATTACAATCAAATAATTAAAGAACTAGATTTAAAGACGGTCTTTAAAGTGAGTCATACTTATACAATTCATACATTTTTGGATGATGAACGGGAAATAGGCGTATTCTCTGATGAAAAAATGGCAAACGATGTTGTTGATTTTCTCAGGCAAAAAAATGGATTTAATAAGTATCCGGACGATTTTATAATTAGTGAAATCTTATTGAATGATTGGCAATGGAGTTCAGGATTTGGATAATATCTGAAAATTGTCTGAAAAAAGTTATTATGAGTTTTCGAAGAATTAAATAACAATAGGTATGATAAACAAAAAACTCACAATTTCTTGTGAGTTTTTTAAGTGAGCGCGAAAGGATTCGAACCTTTGACCGTCTGCTTAGAAGGCAGATGCTCTATCCAGCTGAGCTACGCACCCATTTGTAATTTTGAGAAAATTATCTAAAACTGTCGGGGCGGCAGGATTCGAACCTGCGACCTCCTGGTCCCAAACCAGGCGCGATGACCGGACTACGCTACGCCCCGATTGAGGTCATCCTTTAACAAGAATTACCTTGTTTTTTGTGGTTGCAAATGTATAATGTTTTTTTGAATTATGAAAGTAAAATTTAAAATATTTTAAATAAAAATTTAAAGAACATTTTTTACTAATTTTACTCTTCTAATAATCATTATATTAAATATAATTTATGAAAATTACAGAAGAAGAAATTTATGATTTAAAATATACCTTATCAGATTTAATTTATCCAAGATTAAAAGTCTTCAAGGAAAAATTTGATAAAGATGAGTCTCCAACAATTCCTAATTTTAAAAATGATGAAAACTTCAATAACAAGTTTTCTCGTGAAGAAAAATTAAATTATTGGAAAAATATTTTGGAAGAAATGCTTTTCCCTTTTGGATATTATTCAGGCGATATCGATTGTGAAAATATGGAAAAAGATGAAATAAATAAAAAGATTGAAAAAGGCTTAAATGCTTTTGCGAAATATTTTAATAATCTTTGGATATAATAATTTTTTTAGACTAAATTGTTTGAACGAATGTTGTCTTTTTTTGCTAAAAAACGATTAAAGAGTATAAAAAAAACTCACAATAAAAATTGTGAGTTTTAAGTGAGCGCGAAAGGATTCGAACCTTTGACCGTCTGCTTAGAAGGCAGATGCTCTATCCAGCTGAGCTACGCACCCATTGTGTAATTTTGAAAAAACTACCAAAACTGTCGGGGCGGCAGGATTCGAACCTGCGACCTCCTGGTCCCAAACCAGGCGCGATGACCGGACTACGCTACGCCCCGAATATATTTTGTAAAAGAAAAAGCGGAGGGTAAGGGATTCGAACCCTTGCGACACTTTCGCGTCGACAGTTTAGCAAACTGCTCCATTAACCACTCTGGCAACCCTCCTGTTTATCTTATTTTTTAATGATCGTTGTTCCGTTATTGCGAGTGCAAATATAGAACAGATTTCTTTATTTACCAAATATTTTTCAAGAAAAATTTGTGTATTTTTGAGCTGATAAACGAATAAAAAAACAGACAAATGCGTAAGACATTATATATCATCGGATTAAGCACGCTTGTTTTTTCTTGTACTTCTCAACAAAATGCAAAAAAAAAACAATACATCCCACGAACTCCCGTAGTACAGCCAAAAACGGCAACTAAAACAACTGCTGAAAAACCAAGATCCCAAATCACTTCTGAGCATGGAGTAGAATTTTTTACTACTAATATAGCAGACCCTGCAAAAAATGATAACACGACCAGCTATGGTTCTATTGTTTCTGCAAAACCTGCAGGTTATAAAGTAGTGAAAACATATTTCCCCGCGATTGCGCAGAATTTCAGACAGAGATATTTGATTTTACATTATACGGCTTTACCGGACGATAAATCGATCACAGTTCTTACACAGCAAGCGGTGAGTGCTCATTATTTAGTTAACAATACAGGAGATAATGAAATTTATCAGTTGGTTGATGAAAACAAACGTGCGTATCATGCAGGAGTAAGCACTTGGAGAGCCGATAAAAATCTTAATGATACATCAATCGGGATTGAAATTGTAAATGCAGGATTTACAGCTGATGCAGTAGGAAAAAGAACTTTTATGGCATTTGATGATGCCCAAGTGAAAAAAGTAGCGGCTTTGGTGAAAGATATTGCAGCGAGATATCAAATTCCTGCAACCAATATTTTGGCGCATTCAGATATTGCTCCGACTAGAAAGCAGGATCCGGGACCATTATTTCCGTGGAAAAAATTATACGATGAATATCAGATCGGAATGTGGTACGATGAAGCAACAAAACAAAGTTTCTACGATTTAGCAACATCTACGGATTTTCAGGTTAAATACAACGATCCTACATTTATCTTTAATGTTCAGACTCAATTGCAGAAATTCGGCTACGGATTGGATCTGAGTGGAAAATGGGACGATTCAACAAAGAAAACAATTGAAGCATTTCAGTATCATTTCCGTCCACAAAATTCTGACGGAATTATGGACGCGGAAACATTCTCAATATTACAGGCTTTGATACTAAAATATCCAACAAAATAAATAATTAAAGCGCATCGGGTTCGGTGCGTTTTTGTTATCTTTAAAACCTCAAAATATTAAAAAAATCTGTAATGGAAGATTTCAGAAAAGAGAGCGATTTATTGGGCGAATTAGAAGTTCCGGTAAATGCTTATTATGGTGTACAGACGCAAAGAGCGATCAATAATTTCAAGATATCGGGACAGCTTTTATCTTCTTATCCTGAATTCATTAAAGGGCTGGCTTTCGTTAAAAAAGCTGCTGCAAAAACCAATTACGAACTTGGTTTGCTTGATGAAAATTTATATTTTAAAATTGCTGAAGTTTGTGATGAATTAATTGACGGACAGTTTCATGAGCAATTTCCTGTGGATATGATTCAGGGAGGAGCGGGAACTTCAATTAACATGAATGCAAATGAAGTAATTGCGAACATAGTCTTAGAAAAATTAGGCAAAAATAAAGGGGAATACGAATTTTGTTCACCAAATGATCATATCAACCTTTCTCAGTCAACGAATGATGCTTATCCTACGGCAATCAAAATGGGGTTGTTGCAGATGAATAGTTCTTTGGTTGAAAAATTGGAGAAAATCGTTGAGGCTTTCAGAGCAAAAGGAAAAGAGTTTCAGGATGTAATTAAAATGGGAAGAACGCAGCTTCAGGATGCTGTTCCAATGACTATGGGGCAGGAATTTGAAGCGTTTGCAGCGACTTTGGAAGAAGATATTTCTAAATTAAATAACAATGCTAATCTTTTTGTAGAAGTAAATATGGGTGCAACGGCAATCGGAACAGGAATTAATGCTCCGGTTGGATATGCAACGCTTTGTGCGAAAAACTTGGCTCAATTAACGGGTTTTCCTGTAATTTCTGCTCCGGATTTAGTTGAAGCAACGCCGGATACAGGTTCTTATGTAATCTATTCCTCAGCAATGAAGCGTCTTGCGGTAAAATTATCGAAAATCTGTAACGATTTAAGATTATTATCTTCAGGACCAAGAGCCGGACTTTCAGAAATTAATTTACCGCCAATGCAACCGGGATCATCGATCATGCCTGGAAAAGTGAATCCTGTAATTCCGGAAGTTGTTAATCAGGTTTGTTTTAAGGTTTTTGGAAATGATCTTACGGTGACTTTTGCTGCAGAAGCAGGACAATTACAATTAAACGTAATGGAACCGGTACTTTCTCACGCCATTATGGAAAATATTCATTTCCTGAGCAACGCTTTGGATACACTTCGTGAAAAATGTATTGTAGGAATTACAGCCAACAAAGATGTTTGCTTAAACATGGTAAAACACAGCATCGGAATCGTAACAGCATTAAATCCTTACATCGGCTACAAACAATCTACAGCGATTGCGAAAGAAGCTCTGGAAACAGGAAAAAGCGTTTATAATTTAGTTTTGGAAAAAGGACTTCTTTCCCAAGAAAGACTGGATGAAATTCTTGATCCTAAAAACATGCTGAAACCGCATAACAAGTAATATAAAAGATAAGTGATAAATGGTAATTTATAGATTAAATTTTAAATGTCTTATTAACCATTTATCACTTATCATTCATCATTTATAATTTGAAAGTGAAATTTCTAATCATCATTCCTGCGCATAACGAAGAAAATAATCTTTCATTCACACTGGATTCTTTACAACAGCAAAGTTTTAAGGATTTCAAGGTAGTGATTGTTAATGACGGTTCAACGGACGGAACTTCTGAAGTTATCAAAAAATATACAGATAATGATTCCAGATTTGAAACTGTTAATCTTCAAAAATCTGCACATCAACCGGGTTCAAAAGTGGTGAATGCTTTTAAAAATGGTTTAAATACTCAAAATATTGACGAATTTGAGATCATTTGTAAATTCGATGCCGACATAATTTTATCTGAAAATTACCTTGAAAAAGTTGAAAACTCATTTAAAAACAATCCAAAATATGGCTTGATCGGCGGATTATTATATGTGGAAAAAGATGGAGATTGGGTTTATGAAGGGAATTCTAATAAACATCATGTTCGAGGTCCGATGAAAGCTTACCGGAAAGAAAGTTTTATTCAAATGGGTGGAATTCGTGAAACATTAGGTTGGGATAATATCGATTCGATTTTACTTGAAAATTTGGGTTGGAAAGAAATTGTTTTACCTGAATTACATGTGAAATTAATCAAAGTAAAAGGTGCAGATTACACAATAAAACCTGCAGATTATTATGGACGGTATTTTTATTTTTTAGGATTAAATAGGTTTTTAGCTTATGTAGCCTCTTCAAAAGAAGCCATGAAAAGTAAATCCGTTTCTTTTTTCTTTAATATTATTAAAGCTTACGAAAATTGTTGCTCGAATAAATTGGAATTAAAAATATCAAAACACGAACAGAAAATCATCAACGATCAACGTTGGAATATGTTGAAGAAAAAGTGGTTAAAGATGTAATGTTTCTGACTATAAATAAGACCAATAAGCATAATATTCGTCATTCAGAACGAAAAGAAGTTGTAGTGAACTCCTTTGTCGAAATGACATCATGTTAAATAATAATAATCTTTGAAAAAAATAGCCTACATAGAAATCGATACTCACGCAGAAATTGCGCAATCTTTCATGAAAATTATGGAAGGTTCCCAATCTTTTTCAGTGGATTATTATTTTTCAAAAAAGATTAAGGATCAGATTGTTGATAATGGAGAATCAATTTTTTTGTCCGACAGTTCAATGATTTTAGATCAGTTGAAAACGAACAATTATGATCTGATTATTATTGGCACGATTCATCGTTATTTCAATACTTTTCAGGCTATTGTTCAGAAATATAATACTTCAGTGATTGTTCATAACATCAATTTTACAAATACTTCAAGGTTTAATTTAATCAAAAGTATTTTCAAAGAAGATGTTATTTACAGGTTGAAATTATGGTGGAAAGAAGGTTTATATTATTCATCAAAACCCTATCAAAAAGCGAAAAATATTTTAGTTTTAGATGAAGAGCTTTCTTCCGACAAATTTAAATTTTTGCCTCTCTTTTATACTGAAACTTCAGAAAAGCAATTCAATAACGATACAATTGTCGTAATTCCTGGTGGTGTTTCTCAAAAAAGGAGAGATTATAATCACGTTTTTAAAATCATTAAAAATTTCAAAACAGACGAAAAATTTACATTTATATTTCTCGGAAAAGCAAAAGACGATGAATTAGAACAACTCGAAAATTTATCGTTAAATCTTCCACAAAATATTAACATTAAATATTTCTCAGAAAGAGTTTCTTCAGAGGAATTTGAATTATGGATGCAAAAAACAGATTTTTTGTGGTGTCCGATTCAGCAGGAAACCGAATTTTTCAGCCAAAAAGAAATTTATGGCAAAACCAAAATGACAGGAAATTTAGGGGATGCAATAAAATTTGGGAAATTAGCTGTTTTTCCTTCAAATTATCCTTCGAAATTAAAGTTTATTATTCCTGAACAGAAAAATATTCTTGAACAGTTTAAACGACTTAAAAACTCTCAATTCGATTTCCAAAAAGATTATAATAAAAACTCGGTTCAGGAAAAATTAGAAAAAGTTTTAAACAGATTGATTTCTATTTAAATTTAAAAATACTTTTAATAAAGTTTTTGTTCAGATAATCCTCAATAGGAAAAACTTTGGTGAAGTAATTTCCGATAAAAATCAAGATTAGAACGACTGCAGGTTTATAAATCAAATTGATGAAATTATTACTGAAATTCGGTAAAACAATCGCGACCGTAATTGCCAAAGTACAGATAATAGAAACGAAAATCATCTCGATCGATAACGGAGAAACTTTAAACATAAAATAATTGAAAATGATTTTTATGACATTATAAGTCGTCAAAGAAATGGCAGTAGATAAAGCAATTCCAATCAGTTTCAAGTCTGTATTTTTAAGGAAATAAAGATTTAAAGCAATCGTTAATCCTGCCAATAAAAGCATGACAATAATATTAAATTTATAGTATTTTGAAAGTGAAATAATATTTCCGTTGAATCCGGTTGCTAAATCCACCAAAACTGCTGATCCCCAAATCCATACGACAGGTTCATATTCTCTCAGCATCATTCCGTTTTTAGGCATAAAATAAGTCAGATAAGGAAATCCAACCATGATACAGGAGAATAGAACAGCTCCTAGAAAATACAAAGTAAGAGATGTTTTTTTATGAAATTTATCCAATCCTTCCATGTCTCCGTCAGCAAGATTTTTACTGATGATAGGTGCAGAAATATTGAATAAGCCTAATTGTGGAATTGAAACTAATGATATCAATGCATAAAGCGTAGAATAGATTCCGTTTTCTTCCATTCCCAGAAATTCGCCAATCATAAAACTGTTGATTGCTAGATAATTACCAAATGTTCCTAAAAATCCGAAAAAACTGTAAGCCGCAAATTCTTTATAAAAATCATCTTTTTTAAAGTAATCCGTACTGAAATCGAATTTAATTTTTTCCAGTTTATTGGTGTAAAAAACATATCCGACAAACATCAAGGCAAACATGCCGAAAAAGAATATCAATGCAATTCTCTCAGGAATCGGTGAAGTTTCTGTATACCGCGAAACGAGATAAATGAAGATTAAAAAAGCTCCGAGATTGGCAATTTTTGGAAATAAATTATCAAAAATATTGGAAACAACAATTCTTTTATAATTCGAAATATATTTGTTGAAAATAGCACAAAATGAAAGCATTAAAGTAAGAGGAAGGATAATTTCTTTGATCTTCCAGGCTTTCATATTCTTAAATCCTGGAAAAAAATACGGAATCAGGAAAAAGATACACAGAAAAACAATAAAATTGATAAAAACCAAAGCCAATGAAAGCGATAGCATATTCTGTCGTTTCCCGTCTTTGTCTACTTTAGGGAAAAATTTTACATTCGCATACGAAATTCCGAAAACTACGAATGGTACAAGCATTTCTGCAGTTGGCATGATGTATCTTAATGTTCCGTAAAACTCAAGATCGTTCATGAAAATAAAAATCGAAACGGTCCCCAACAGAAAACCAAGATAGCCAATGATGGAATATTTAAATCCTTGCCTCGCTACTACACTCATGATTTTTTATTAGTTTTTGGGAATAAAAATAATGTTGTTGATGTATTCCGTTTTATTTTTTTCGTCGCTTATATTTTTCAAAAGAATTTCTTCCGTTAACTTTTCAAGCTCAAAATTATGTCTGTTTAAATATTTTGCGTCATATCCCCAAGATTCAACCTCGGAAATTTCTTTCCAGATCGGGGTTTCATGATGTCTTTGTTCCATTTCCACCATCAAAGTAGGTGCAAATTGTTTGATAATTTCCTTTGCTCCGTAAAGCGTTTTCATTTCATTACCTTCAACATCTATTTTGATGAAATCAAGTCTGTGAAAATGCTCAATTGCTGACCAATCATCAAGTTTTATCACTTTTACTTTTTCAGTATAGCTTTTTTCTTCGCCTTTTTCTTTGTAATCTGTGTTTAATGTTCCTCTTGAGGCTATCATTTTCCCATTAATGATCGGAACTTTAAATTCAGCCGTCGTATTTTCGTCGGAAAGTGCCAAAGGAAGAACTCTCATTGTAGGGAACAGTCTTTTCAGACGTCTGTACAATTTTTTGTTGGGCTCAAAAGCATAAATGTGTTCATGATCCAATCTGTTCTCCAATTGATACAAAAAAGTTCCTACGTTTGCGCCAATGTCCAGAATTACAGCTTTTTTGGGCAAAAATTCTTTGATCCAGACCAATTCCGGTTCTACATTTCTTGCCGAGAAATTATCTTTATTAAGATTGTTTAAATTCTTAAAATATCTTTTTTTATAAAAACTCGGACTGATGTATTGCAGTTTTTCGGCAATTCTTTGGTATAAGGACATTGTGGGCATTTTGACTAATCAGCAAATATAAGAAAAATGGTTAAATTATTGTTAAAAATATTTAATTGTAATTAATTGAAAATCAGTGATTAGTTTAATGCTTAAAATTTATAAAAAAGTTGATTTAATTTCAATGTCAAGTAGAATTTCACTTTTTATTTGAAGCTTTTTCCTGCTCTCCGCACTCGCTATTTTCTTGGTTTCGGCGGCGGCTTTGCCGCCGAAACCAAGAAAATGAGCTCAAACAATTGCTGCGATCAGGGCTAGGCGATAGTTTTTCATTTCAGCATTAGAAATAACTACAAAGTTTTTACCCGATAAATTTAGAAAATCAATAATTAATAATAAATTGTGAATTACAGGATATTAGAAAATTGATTACCCATCATTCCACCTATACGAACGGCGTATTCAGAAAATCATTCAAAGGCTTCATTAATTTGAAAACTTTTGTAAGATTTTTTACGGCATTTTTATCCAGAATTTCTTCATCTTTTAAATTATAAACGACAATGAAATTTTTCAGTTTCAGATATTCCCCCATTGGATCTTCTTTTTCAAAACCCTGTGGAATTTTTTTCAGTTTATCATCCTGATCAAGCTCAGGGAAATGTTTTTTGAAATCTTTATCATTGATGATTTTAAGAAAATCTTCTCCATACAACGAAATTTCCTTTCTCAATTCCTTTAAAACAGAAGATTCAGGCATGTAGATTCCTCCTGCAATGAAAGATTTTCCAGGCTCCATGTGAAGGTAATATCCACCTTTCTGGCTTCCTTTTCCCATTCCCAAAGATGCTCCGAAATTGGTTTTATAAGGAATTTTATCTTTCGAAAATCTTGTATCACGATAAATTCTGAACAATGATTTTTTAGCATCAATTTTTTTTAATTCATCATCAAATTCAGACATTTCATTAATTAAATCTTCAAGAAAAGCAATTATATTTTGCTGTGATTCTGTGTAAAGATTTTTATTTTCAGTAAACCATTCACGGTTATTATTTAAAGTAAGCTTGTTTAAGAAATCAAAAACTTTTGGAGAGATTGTTGCGGACATAATAATATTTAGTTTATTGTTACTAAGATAATTAAATAGAAAAAGGGTGAGAAATTATTGCTTATTAATTATCAACTAACAACCAAAAATACAAAAACTATTCATATCTCAATGCTTCGATCGGGTCTAGTTTTGATGCTTTTAAAGCAGGATAATATCCAAAAAATACACCTGTAATTGCACAGACAATAAATGAGACAATAATTGAAGATTCTGTAATAAAAGTCGGCCATGAAAGGAAAAAAGTGACCAGTTTTGTGGTTAAAATCCCTAACAAAACGCCAATAATTCCTCCTGTAATACTAATCATAATAGCTTCAATTAAAAACTGATACAAAATGTCTTTTCCTCTTGCTCCGATCGACATTCTTAAACCTATTTCTTTAGTTCTTTCTGTCACAGAAACGTACATGATATTCATAATTCCGATTCCCCCAACAATTAATGAAATTCCGGCAATGGCGGATAAAAGTACGGTTAAAAGCTGGCTTGTAGAGCTCATTGTAGAAATCAATTCTGCCTGAGTTCTCACGGAAAAATCGTCACTGTTCCCGTCAAGCGGAAGTTTATGTTGTTTTCTTAAAATTTCAGAAACCTGATCTGTAGCTTGTTGAGAGGTATTTTCATTCGTAGAAGAAGCATAAATTGTCTGAACATAGGTAATTCCCAAAAATCTTCTCTGAACTGTATTGAAAGGTGCAATAATCACATCATCCTGATCCTGTCCGAAAGCATTCGAACCTTTTGAGGAAAGAACTCCGATTACTTTCATCGGAACTTTATTAAATCTGATAATGCTTCCAACCGGATCTTCACCGTTGGGAAATAAATTTGTAACAACTGTTTGACCAAGTAAACAAACTTTGTTGGAAGACGTTACATCTTTTTTAGTAAAAAGCGAGCCGTCGGAAATTCCCCAATCTCTGATGCTGAAATAATCTTCATTTACACCCTGCAACTGAGTCGGCCAGTTATTCGGACCGTTGATTGCCTGTCCGTTTGTCTGAACCGCGGGTGAAACATACGATACATCGGGAGCGCCTTTCGCAATCGCGTCTGCATCCTGAGATTTTAGTGTTTGTAAGCCTGTTGCGCCAATTCTCGCTCCTCCTGAAACATTTACATTGCTTGAGGGACGAATTGTAATCATATTCGAACCCATTGAAGAAAGCTGATCGCTAATACTTTTTTTGGAACCTTCACCAATCGCGGTCATTGCGATAACTGAAGCGACCCCAATGATAATTCCGAGCATAGTTAAAAATGCACGGAGTTTATTTCGTAAAAGAGCTTTCCAGGCGATTCTGAAGAGATTTGAAAGATTCATTTCGTTTCAGTTTTTTTGATTAAAATTTATTTATAATCATCATTTACAGGAAGATTTTCCAAGGCTTCTCTGGCAGATTTTATGTCTTCATTTTTTACATCTTTAATGACTTTTCCGTCCCTTAAAGTGACTGTACGGCTACTGAAAGTGGCAATGTCCGGTTCATGCGTTACGAAAACAATCGTACTTCCCTGTTTGTTCAAATCCTGCATTAAAGCCATGATTTCGTAGGAAGTTCTAGTATCGAGATTTCCGGTAGCTTCATCTGCCAAAATCATTACAGGTTCATTAACCAAAGCTCTTGCAATCGCAACTCTTTGCTGTTGTCCACCCGACATTTGATTGGGTAAATGATCGATTCTGGTCTCTAATTTTACGGCTGTTAAAGCTTTGATAGAACGTTCGTTTCTTTCTTCCGATGATATTTTCGAATTGTATAAAAGCGGAAGTTCCACATTTTCTTTCGCAGTCGTTCTGGGCAAAAGATTGTACGACTGAAAAACAAATCCGATTTTTTGATTTCTTAAAATTGCCAGTTCGTCACGATCCAGATTTTTAATATTGACTCCGTCCAAAATATAATCTCCACTGGTGGGTTTATCTAGACATCCAACAATATTCAATAATGTAGATTTTCCGGAACCACTGCTTCCCATGATTGTCACAAATTCACCTTTTTCAACAGAAAATGTAACGCCCTTCAAGGCATGGACAATTTCGTCGCCCATCTTGAACTCTCTTTTCAATTCATTTATTTCGAGAATTTTTTCTGCCATGATTTCAAATTTTAGATAAATTTATCTCGGACCACCTCCTCCGGTTCCGCCTCGATTTCCACCGCCGTTTCCACCTCCTCGTCTTTGAGGCATGAATGGACTTTTTGCAGCACCTCCCGAAGATTTTTTAGACAAACTTTTATACCCTGTAATAATATTATCGTTTTTATTCAGACCTGAAATCACCTGAATTTCTGTATCATTATCCATTCCTGTTTTTATTTTTTTGCGGGTGATTGTGCTGTCTTTTCCGATGATCCAGACTGCAGCTTCGTTTTTATTTTCATTAGTTGATAGATTTTTCCCTTGTCCATTCCCTTTTCTTTTTCCTTTTTTACCATTCGCAAAAGGTGAGGCAACTTTATATTTTTTAATTACCAAACTATCCGGTCTGAAACTCGTGGCTGCAGCAGGAATTTTCATGACATTATTTAAAACCTCTGTGTAGATTGTAATATTTGCGGTCATTCCCGGTTTTAATTTTAAGCTTGAATTATCGGCATTAATCATAGTTGTGTAATTCACAACATTCGATGAAACTGTTGGCTGTAGTCGTACTTCGGAAACACTTCCGTTAAAAGTTTCATCAGGAAAAGCATCGACGGTAAAAGTTGCTTTCTGGCCTATTTTTACATTTCCGATATCCGCTTCATCTACCGAAGCACGAATCTGCATTTTCGTTAAATCTTTAGCAATACTGAAAAGAGTAGGAGTACTGAAACTGGATGCAACGGTCTGTCCTTCACTTACATTTCTATTCAGAATCGTTCCGTCGATGGGTGAGTAAATATTAGTCAGTGATAAATTTTTCTTAGCTGTAGAAAGTTGCGCACTTACAGAATTTACCTGCGCTCTTGCTGCATTGATTTGGTTTTGAGCCACATCATAATCCGCTTTACTTACAGCCCCGACTTTATATAACTGAGTTTGACGGTTGAAATTAATTTCATTATACGAAAGATTACTTTTTGCATTTTGCAAATTAGCATTGATCTGTTCAGTTTGATATTGTAAAAGATCGGGATCTAAAGTTGCCAAAAGTTCTCCTTTTTTCACTGTAGAATTGAAATCAACGTAAATGTTTTTGATAATTCCAGAAACCTGTGTTCCTACTGCAACTGTATCAACAGGTTGAACTGTTCCTGTTGCTGTAATGGAATTTGAAATTTCGCCCATCTCAGGTTGTACTGTTTCAAGCTGGATTTTAACCTCTTTCTCCCGAATGAAAAAATACCAAACCGCCCCCAAAACAATGATACCACCGACGATCCAATACAGCCATTTTTTATTTTTTGTTTTCATAGTTTTACTTGATATTTATTGGGTTTCCTGCGTAAAATTCGTAGATCTGTTTATTGAGAACCGCAGAATATTTCGACTGCAGATAATTTTGTATTGATTGAATATAATTAAGTCGTTGTTGTTGAAGTTGCACATAATCAATGCTTCCGATTTTCATTTGAGCATTTACAATGTCATAACTTTGTTTGTTGAGATCCATTTGCTTGGAAGCGGATTCGTATTGTGAAAGTGCATTTTGAAGGTTGATAAATGATTGTTCAACTTGTTGATTAAGAATTGTTTTTGTGTTTAATAAATCAAGATTAGCTTGTTGAATTTCAATTTTTGATTTTTCAACAGCTGTTTTATAAATTCTGTTATTATAAATGGGAATTCCCAGACTTAAACCAATTGGCAGATAAAAATTATTACCTAATTGATTAAAATAATTTCCATTGTTATAAGCGTAGTTAGTTGAAATATTTCCAACGACATTCAAAGTAGGAAGAATGGAAGCCTGAGTCATTTTTAAATTAGTATTCGAATTTTCAACATTTAATTCTCCATATTTTACTTCCGGACGTTGGTTTTGTGCTAAATTCTGAACCTCAGATAAAGATTTTAAATTTTCATCAACAATAATACTGTCGGGTTTAGTGATTTGGAAATCATAAGTGGTGGGAAGTTGTAAAATTTGTTTAAGATTAACAATATTTGTTCTCAAGCTGTTTTGTGCGGCAACCAAATTATATTCATCCTGTGCAACCTGAGCCTGAATTTGAAGGTAATTTAATTTTGAAATATTTCCTGCTTTATAAAACTGATCGCCCTGTTTTAGCTGAGTTTTTGTGGTTGTCAAAACACTTTCAAGCGAAATGATATTTTCCTGTGCCATTAAAATATTCAAAAAAGCCTGAGTAATCGTTAATGTGATATTATTTTGTGCTTCTGTCACAGATAAATCTGCCATCTGAAGTTGAAGGTTTTTCGAAACTTCATTGTTTTTAATATATCCCGCGTGATATAACGTCATGGAAGAATTTGCTCCAATATTTTGAGACTGAGCACCGTTTACATTTAGCCCATTATTTCCATTGACGGCAAAAAGTCCTTGTGAGACTGTTCCGTTAAGGTTGGGATATTTTGCTTCTTTTGCCTGAAGAAGATCCTGCTCTGCAGAATTTTTTGATAATCTTAATGAGTTGATTGAAATATTATTTTCTTTTGCATATTCGATACAGTTTTCCAATGTCCAGCTTGGTGGATAGTTATTAGTTTGTGCGAATATTTCGAGCGTTTTGAAGAAGAATATCAAAAAGAAAAATTTACGATTCATAGCTTAATTTTTGAAAATTCATAAATAGCAAAGAAAAAATCAATCCAATTTAATGAAAAAAAATAATGTTTAACAGGTTTTTAACACAGGAGCCGTTTTTTTGCGGTAAATTTTTTAAAAATTAAAAAAATATTAAAGAATTCTGAATTTAAGTTTACTTATTTAACACTTCATTCAAAAACAAGTCAAATATTTGTTGTATCTTTGCAAAAATTTTAAAATATTTAATGAATTTATTTACGGAGACCAATTTAAGTCCTGACATTCTTAAGGCCATTGGCGAACTGGGTTACGAAAGCCCGACAGAAATCCAAAAACAGACTATCCCTTTCATTCTTTCAGATATTCGCGATTTGATCGCACTTGCGCAGACGGGGACAGGCAAAACAGCAGCGTTTTCGCTTCCGATTTTGGATATGATTGACGCAACGAGTCGCAAAATCCAATTTTTGGTGCTTTGTCCGACACGAGAATTATGTCTTCAGATTACTAAAGACATAAAAAATTACTCTAAATACATGAAAGATATCAAAACTACAGCAGTTTATGGTGGAAGCAGTATTATGGAGCAAATCAGATCTTTAAAGGATAAACCGCAAATCATTGTGGGAACTCCGGGTAGAGTTATTGATTTAATTAACAGAAAAGCGCTTGACTTTTCAGCGATTCATTGGTTGGTTTTAGACGAAGCTGATGAAATGCTTTCAATGGGTTTCAAAGACGAATTGGAAACAATTTTGAGCGAAACTCCTGAAACAAAACAAACTTTCTTATTCTCGGCAACGATGAGTAAAGAGGTGGAGAGAATCTCTAAAAATTATTTGACAAAGCCACACAGAATTTCTGTAGGTTCTATTAACGAGGTTAAAAAGAACATTAAACATGAATATTATGTGACAGGTTACCGTCAGAAAAAAGAGGCTCTTAAGAGATTAATTGATGCTAATCCAAATCAGTATTCAATCATTTTCTGCAGAACGAGAATGGAAACTCAGGAAGTTGCTGATTTCTTGATGCAGAATGGTTATGCTGCAGATGCACTTCATGGTGATCTTTCTCAGGCTCAGAGAGATACGGTGATGAAGAAATTCAGATTGAAAAACATTGATATTCTTGTAGCGACAGATGTTGCAGCAAGAGGATTGGATGTAAACTCTCTTACACACGTTGTTCATTTCTCTTTACCGGATGATCCTGAAGTATTCGTTCACAGAAGTGGTAGAACGGGTAGAGCTGGAAAAGACGGTATTTCAATTGCTTTGATTAAGCCTGAAGAAAGCAGAAAATTAAAACAAATAAAATCTGTTACTAAAATTGACATTAACGAAGCTAGAATTCCTACGGGAGAAGATATCGTTAAAGCTCAGGTTGGTGGCGTTTTTGAAAGTCTATTCGAAGTACACGAAGATTTCTTTGAATTTGATGATGCTTTAATTCCTGATTTATCAAACTTCACGAAAGAAGAACTTGTTCACAAATTACTTCAGTTCCAGTTGAAAGATCTTGCTTTATTCTATAAAGATAAACAAGACCTTGTTGATATGAAACTAAGCAGTCGTGACGATGACAGAGGTGGTAGAGATCGCGATAGAGGAAGAGATCGTGACAGAGGCAGAGACCGCGACAGAGGAGACAGAAACGAAAGAAGCGGAGATAGAAGAGAGCGTATTGCAAAACCAAGAAGAAAGAACGAGGATATGGTAAGATTCTTCTTCAATCTTGGTAAAAAAGATCAATTGAAGAAACTTGATGTTTTGGATATTATCAATAAAGCTACTTCTAACGGAAAAAGTAAAAAAAGAGCTGAAATCGGAGATATTGAAATTTTAGAAAAATTTTCATTCTTTGAGGTTGAAAAATCGTTTAAAGGAGACCTTTTAAGCAATATTCAGTCAATGAAATTCAGAGGAAAAGATATGAGAGCTGAAGAGGCTAACTAAACTCATTCTGAACTATATAAGACCGGCTTTGTGCCGGTTTTTTTGTTTGCTAACGAAGTGTGAATTCAATGTTAACAAAACTTAATGTTATATGCTTTTTGGTAAGGCTCTTTTTTAAGAAATTTGCACACGAATTATAAAAACTTAAAAATGGGAATTGGTAATATTTTCCACGCTTTTCAACCTAAAGATAAAATCTTCTTTGTGCTTTTCGAAAAAGTAACTGAAAATCTGGTAGCAATGTCTGAGGATTTCAATACTGGTATCAAAGATTTCGACGTAAACGACGATACAATGTTGAAGAAAATGAGCGATTACGAACACAAAAATGATGAATTAACACACGAGATCTTCGTAGAATTGGGGAAAAACTTCATTACTCCTTTCGACAGAGAAGATATCCACACGTTAGCAACAGGATTAGACGATATCGCAGATTATATCTACGCTTCTACAAAATACATTTTCCTATACAAGTCGCCTGAAATGAAGGCATATTCAGATTTCTCTTTATTGATCCACAAGGCATGTCTTGAGATTCAGAATGCGATGAAAAACCTTAAAGGTTTTAAAAATATGGAGCAGGTAAAAGAAGCTTGTATCAAAGTAAATTCAATTGAAAATATTGCTGATGATTTGTTGTCAAATTCTATGGTAGAATTATTCGAAACAAACGATGCAATCAACATTATTAAAATTTCATCGGTACTTAATTATCTTGAAGTAGTAACTGACAAAGCAGAGGATGTTGCCAATACAATTGAGAACATCATGATTAAATACGCCTAAACAATATAACAAAAAATGGAATTTCCGATTTTACTTACGGTTATTATTGCTTTAGCTCTAATCTTCGATTATATCAATGGTTTTCATGACGCCGCCAATTCAATTGCAACAATTGTTTCTACAAAGGTTTTAACGCCTTTTCAGGCTGTTCTTTGGGCAGCACTTTGGAATTTTGCAGCATTCTTTTTAGCAGTTTATGTAATAGGTGAATTCAGAATTGGAAATACCATTGCCAAAACGGTTAATGAAAATTTTATCACGCTTGAAGTGATATTTTCAGGTCTTGTGGCAGCAATTGCATGGAACCTTTTAACATGGTGGTTTGGGATCCCTTCTTCATCTTCACATACATTGATCGGAGGATTTTTGGGAGCTGCATTAATGCATGCTTTTATGCTGGATTATCACGATGTGGTGTCATCACAGCCAAATTTAGGATCACTTGATACCTTAAAACTGGCTTTTCATCAATTAACTACTCAGAGTGTAGTGAAATTTGATAAAGTAATACCTATTTTCCTGTTCATTTTCATGGCGCCGATTATAGGGATGGTTATATCAATTATCATCACATTAATTATTGTTCACCTTTATAAAAGATCAAATCCATACAAAGCAGACAAATCTTTTAAAAAGTTACAGCTTGTTTCTTCAGCTTTGTTTAGTGTAGGACACGGTTTGAATGATGCTCAGAAAGTAATGGGTATTATTGGTGCTGCATTGATCTATTATCACGTTGAAATGTTGCATGATCCTCTTTATGTAAACATACCATCTGCTGAACGTTTCGATTATTTTGCTCAACATTACCTTTGGGTTCCTTTGGTTTCGTTCTTAGCAATCGGTTTAGGAACAATGAGTGGAGGATGGAAGATCATTAAAACAATGGGAACTAAAATTACGAAAGTAACTCCATTGGAAGGTGTAAGTGCAGAAACAGCAGGTGCAATCACGCTTTTCATTACAGATCAGTTGAGTATTCCTGTTTCTACAACACACACAATTACTGGTTCTATTATCGGAGTTGGTCTTACAAAAAGAATTTCTGCTGTAAGATGGGGAATTACTGTAAGTCTTCTTTGGGCTTGGGTTCTTACAATTCCTATTTCAGCAATTGTTGCAGGAGTTACTTATCTTCTTGTAGCATTCTTCTCTTAAAATACAAATTTTAAATATTATTAAAACTTTGCTCATTTGGGCAAAGTTTTTTGTTTTATAAAGCCTCGAAAAATCGTATTTTTGCTTAAACTATTAAAATTTATGGAATTTTTAGACAGATACCAACAGATTGTTGCTGATGCCATTACCAAATATACTTTTAAAGATAAACCTGCGGAATTATATGAGCCGATGAATTACATCATTTCTCACGGAGGAAAGCGTCTTCGTCCGATTATGGTTTTAATGGCTTGTGATCTGTTTGGGGGTGATATGAAAGAAGCGATAAAACCCGCTTTGGCAATCGAATTTTTCCATAATTTTACGCTGATCCATGATGATATTATGGACGAAGCACCTTTGAGGAGAAATAAGCCTACGATCCATACTTTACACGGAATCAATGTAGGAATTCTTTCCGGTGATGGTTTAATGTTAAAAGCATATAAATTTTTCGAAGATCTTGAACCTGAAATTTTTAAAGCTTGTATAAGAATTTTCACTCATACAGGCTTGCTTTTATGTGAAGGTCAGCAATATGATATCAATTTTGAAACTCAAAAGGATGTAACTTTTGATGATTATATAAGAATGATTACTTATAAAACCGGAGTTTTGAGTGCTTCATCTTTCGAAATAGGAGCATTAATTGCAAAAGCAAACTTCAAAGATGCAAAAGCAATTTTCAACTTCGGAAAACATATCGGAATTGCATTCCAGATCATGGATGATTATTTAGATGTATTCGGAGATCAGGCTCAGTTTGGTAAAAAACATGCGGGAGATATTTATGAAAATAAAAAAACGGTTCTTTATCTGATGGCGAGAGAGCATGCGACAGAAGAAGAAAGAAAAGAACTTGACTACTGGTATTCTAAAAAGACCGATAATATTGATAAAGTTTACGGTGTAGAAAAGATTTTCAGAAGAACAAAAGTGGATGAAAAGGCGTTACGTTTAATTGAAAAACACAACGAAATCGGACAAAGTTACCTTAAGAAAATCGATATCCCGGAAGAAAAGAAAAAACCTTTCGCAGAACTGGCAAATTATTTATTGAGAAGAGAAAGTTAAATTAGGTGGTAGGTTTTAGGAATTAGGGCTGAGTTTTTAAACAGCTTTTAACTAATTCCTAAATCCTAAATCCTAATCCCAAAAACATGAAATTCAGAACAGAAGTTGACATTAAAGAATCACAGAAGAAGATTGGCGTTGAAGATAAAATATTTTCAATAGGCTCCTGTTTTGCTTCTGAAATGTCGGATTTACTGAAGCAGGGACAATTGCAGACAGTTAATAATCCTTTTGGAACGATTTTCAACCCTTTTTCTATTAGTGATTCCATTAAAAGACTCCATGATGCAGAGTTTTATCATGAGGAGGAATTAATAACCTTTAATGATGAATTCATTTCTTTAGATCATCATTCTAGTTTTGATACAAGATATATTCATCAGACATTAGCGAAAATTAATGCTGATCTTGAGAAAGGAAATTCTTTTCTCCAAAATTCAAACTGGGTAATTATAACATACGGAAGTTCATTTATTTATGAATTTGTTCCGAAGCAAAAATTAGTGGCAAACTGCCATAAAATTCCCCAAAAATTCTTTGAAAAAAGATTATTGACTCATCAGGAACTGACTGATTCTATTTACAATACGATTTTAAATTTAAATGATATTTGTAAAGATAATGTTCAGATTTTATTCACAGTTTCGCCCGTTCGTCATACAAAGGACGGAATGATTGAAAATCAATTAAGTAAGTCGAAATTAATTACTGCAATTCACGAAATGATCGAAGGATTGGATTACTGCCATTATCTTCCGATTTATGAAATTTTAATGGATGATCTTAGAGATTACCGTTTTTATAAAGAAGATATGATCCATCCTAGTAATCAGGCGGTAAATTATATTTTTGAAAAATTTGGAAATGCTTATTTTTCTGAAGAAACTAAAGATTTTATTAAAGAAAATTTCAAAATTAATCAGGCTTTAGAACATAGAACGAGCGACGAAAAAGATCCTAAGTATATCGAATTTAAAGAAAAATTAAACCAAAAAATTGAAATTCAGCGACAAAAAGTAAAACATAAAATATTTTTAAATGATTGATTTTACTACGATTGATTATTTGAAAAACGGAAATGATACACAAAAAAGAGCTTTTGAAGTTCTCATTAAATATCAAATTTTCGAAAAGCTGAAAAATTATTCGCCAGTATTAGCGGGAACTATTCCGATTGAAATTGATGTTGAAGGAAGCGATCTGGACATTATTTGTGAAGTTAAAAATGAGATTGATTTTATTGAATTTTTAAATCAAAACTTTCAGAATTACAATAATTTTAATCTTGAGAAGATAATAATTAATGGCGAAAAATCAATTGTCTTAAATTTTATGCTAGAAGAGTTTCCAATTGAAATTTTTGGTCAGAATAAGCCTGTGAAACGGCAAAACGCTTATCTTCATATGATTGCAGAATATAAAATATTACAGGAAAAAGGAGAAGATTTTAAACAAAAAATAATAGAATTGAAGAAACAGGGAATCAAAACAGAACCCGCTTTTGGAATGTTACTGGGTATGGAAAATCCTTATGAAGATCTATTAAAATTTTAAAGAAAATGATTGATACACATACACATTTATACGCAGAAGAATTTGATGAAGATAGAAAAGAGGCTATTCAAAGAGCTTTAGATAAAGGAATTACAGAATTTTATCTGCCTGCAATCGATTCAGAATCTCATGAAAAAATGCTGCAATTGGAAGCGGAATATCCAAACCAAATTTTCTCAATGATGGGTTTGCATCCTTGTTATGTAAAACCTGAAACTTGGGAAAAAGAACTTGAAACCGTTAAAAATTATTTGGATCAAAGGGCTTTTCCGGCTATTGGAGAAATCGGAATTGATTTATATTGGGATAAAACTACTTTGGATATTCAGGTAAAAGCTTTTGAACAGCAGATCGACTGGGCAATTGAAAAAGATCTGCCAATTGTGATTCATACAAGAGAAAGTTTTGATGAAACTTTTGAGGTATTAGAAAGAAAAAAGCATCCGAAACTAAGAGGGATTTTTCATTGTTTTTCTGGTAATTTAGAGCAGGCAAAACATGCGATTGATCTTAATTTTATTTTAGGAATTGGTGGAGTAGTGACGTTTAAAAATGGTAAAATCGATCAGTTTTTAAATGAAATTTCCTTAGATAAAATTGTTTTGGAAACAGATTCTCCGTATTTAGCCCCGGTTCCACACCGAGGAAAAAGAAATGAAAGTTCTTATCTTGATCTTGTTGCCGGAAAATTAGTTGATATTTATAAGGTGGATTTTTCGGAAATTGATAGAATTACGACTGAGAATGCAAAGAAAATGTTTTCTTAGGTATATTTAAATTGATTAAAATTATTATAAGAAATACTAAAACATTTGAAATTTAAACACAAAATAGGAGAAATATCTAAAAATGTTGAACTTTATGGTTATATAGGATTTCTTATAATAATTTTAGCATATATAGTTGCTCAATTTTATATTAAATCTCATCTTCCGGAGGTCAGCTGGACTGGTTCTGACTGGCTAATAAATTATGAAGATGGAGGATTTAAGCGTAGAGGATTTTCCGGAAGTATTCTATTTTTCATTCAAGACATATTAAAGATACCACTCAATACTCAGATTTTTATTATTCAGTTTTTTTTTGTGACGATGATATTTTATTTTATCATTCGTTTATTTCTACTAAAAAAAATAAATTGGGATATTTTAATATTGTTGTGCTCTCCACTTTGTCTTTTATTTATCCCTATTAATATTTTTAATTCCGGTAGAAAAGAGATTATCTTAATTGCATTAGTGGCTTTCTTTGCCTATGGAGAAGCAAACCATTTGAAGAAATATATTCTTTTCATCGGTTATATTGTAGGTTTATTTTTACATGAATTATTTTATTTTTATTTGCCTTTTATTATTGCTGTTTATATTTTAAAGACTAATAAAATTAATTTAAAATATCTACTAAATTTATTTTTGGTATCTACATTAACAGTCGGAATATTATTCTTTTTTGGAGGAGAAATCAACCAAGGAAAAACGATAGAAATTTTAAAGCTTAGAGGGATAAAACTTAGTGAATTAAACATCTTCACGTATGATATGGCAAAAGAAAGAAAAGAGATGTTTGCTGCCTATAAATCGTACATCTTATTTGCTTTGGAGCTTTTACTTATGATATTTTTATTTTTTGCATTCGTAAAAAGATATTTACCATTAAAAGTAAAAGTATTTAAAATTTTTGTTTTAATGTCTTTAATTTGGGTTAGTCCACTGTATTTTTTAGGTGCAGATTGGTTCCGTTGGAATCATATCTATGCATTATTACTTATCATACTTATCATATTGGCATTACCAGATAATGATAAAAGAAAACCTTATATAGAAGGGACGTTTAATACTTCTTTGTTGCTTGTAAGTATTCTTTTTTTCATTGTATTTTTCCTGCATATAAAATATGATACCTCTGGAAATTCTCAAGAAAAATTATTAGAATTTATAAAAGATAAAATTCCATTTATATAATTCAATGAATCTTAATTTAATATAAAAAAGCCTTCCGATCAGAAGGCTTTTTTATTATTTCTTTCTTGTGAAATTCTTGTTCTTCGGCTTCTTAAAGCTTGTCGAAGATGCAGTAGAATCCGTTGCTTTTTTATTTTTATTAGGTTTTGGAGAACTGAATCTTGAAGTTCTTGGTCTTTCTCCACCTGCCGTTGTTGGTTTGTTATTTGAATCTCTTTTCTGAGCAACCAAATTGTCCGTATGAAACGGATGATCCTTTTCCACTGGAATTTTCATTCCGATAAGTTTCTCAGTATTTCTTAGATTTAATAAATCAAGCCCGTCAACGAAAGAAATAGAGTTTCCTTCAGCTCCGGCTCTTCCTGTTCTTCCGATTCTGTGAACGTAGGTTTCGGAAACGTCTGAAAGCTCGAAATTAACAACATATTTCAGCTCATCAATATCAATTCCTCTTGCTGCAATATCTGTTGCAACTAAAACTCGGGTTTTCCCCGACTTAAAATTACTTAAAGCATTCTGGCGTGCATTCTGAGATTTATTTCCATGAATTGCTTCTGTCGTAATATCATCTTTCTGCAGTTTTCTTGCAATTTTATCTGCGCCATGTTTCGTTCTGGCAAAAACCAAAACAGAATCCGCAATATCATTCTTTAAAATATGTGTCAAAAGATCTAGTTTATTATCTCTTTCAACAAAATATACCGACTGTTTAATTGTTTCTGCGGTTGAAGAAACCGGAGTGACTTCTACTTTTACAGGATTGTTCAAAATAGAATCTGCTAATTTCTGAATTTCAGAAGGCATTGTTGCAGAGAAAAATAATGTCTGTCTTCTTTGAGGTAAAAGCTTAATAATTCTTTTTACATCGTGTACAAAACCCATGTCCAACATTCTGTCGGCTTCATCCAGGACAAAAATTTCAAGGTCTTTCAAACTGATAATTCCCTGAGCAATAAAATCCAGCAATCTTCCCGGAGTTGCCACCAAAATATCAATACCTTTTCTTAAAGCCGTTTCCTGATTTCCCTGTTTTACACCTCCGAAAATTACTAAGTGCCTTAATGGTAGGTGTTTCCCGTAAGCTTTTATGTTCTCTTCAATCTGTATCGCCAATTCTCTTGTAGGAGTTAATATTAACGCTTTAATATTTTTGTTTGGCGTTTTATTTTTAGAAAGATTCTGTAAAATAGGAATGGCAAATGCTGCCGTTTTTCCTGTTCCCGTCTGCGCGCAACCCAAAAAATCTTTTCCCTGTAGAATTTCAGGAATTGATCTTTCCTGAATGGGAGTTGGGTTTGTATATCCTTGTTCCTCAATTGCTTTTGCAATGGGTTCGATTAAGTTTAAATCTGTAAAATTCAAATGAATTGTTTTTATATTAAATAAAAATTCCTTCAAAATGAAGGAATTATGTTTGCAAAGGTAGCTTAAATATTTTTAAGTGAGTTATTTCACTTTTGTCCATTGTTGGTTGTTTCTCAAATCTTCAAAAAACTTATAAACTTCTACCAGTTTTTCTGTTCCTTTTTTGCCGTAATCTTCTACTGTTTTAGACGTTTTATCTGCAAAATTAATTCTTAAATAAGATGTTGGAAGATCTGTAACGTTTCTTTCTCCGTATTTATCATTTAAGTTTTTTACATCAAGACCATCCAATAAAGCTATAAGTTTGTTGTAATCTGGTTCTTTAATTGTTCCTTTAAAAGTTCCTTCTCTCGGCTTGTCGAATTCCCCTTTTGAAAACCCTTTTGAAAAGTTAAAATGTTCAGCTTCAAATACAGCTGTTCTGTCCGGATTGATCGTTATTTTAAAAATAGGACAAGATCCGAAACAAGGTGTTGCCTCGTACTCAATTCTAGAATACTTTGAGATCATTTTTTGAGAGTTACATGAGAACAAAAAGATAAATGAGCAAAGGGCTAATAAATATTTCATAGTTTAAATTTTGTGGTGTCTTCCAAGAATTGTTCCAAAATTAGAGATAAAAAAAGATTAAATAGAAATTTAATATTAAGAAAAGATTTTTCGGATAAATTTTTGTTATTTTGATCATTATAATTTCACATTCTTATTTATGTATAACTTCCTGAAGTCGGTTGCTAAAAATATTATTCCTCAGAAAGCCCTTATCAATAATGAAGATCGATTCCGAAGACTTCTGATCCCTTTTTATAAGGGTAAGAATCATGAATGCAATGTTTGTGGAACAAAGCTGAAGAATTTCGCTCAATTGGGGAATGGAGATCTTATATGTCCTGTCTGTGGAAGTATTTCTAGAGCAAGAAGATTGTATAAGCTTTTGACCGAAGAATTCTTTAAGCCCAATATCGTTGTTTTGGATTTCTCACCTTTCAGAATTTTATATAGGAAATGGAAAAAGAAAATTGACATCCAATATTTTGCAACAGATTTCGGAAATGATTTTATAGCTGATCATTGTTATGATATTACAAATATCGACTGTAAAGATGAAACTTTTGATCTTATCATCTGCTATCATATTTTAGAGCATATTATTGATGATAGAAAAGCAATGAGTGAACTGTACAGAGTATTAAAAATTGGTGGAAATGTATTGATACAGACTCCTTTTAAAGAAGGTGAAATCTATGAAGATTACTCTATTGTTACTGATGAAGAACGTTTAAAACATTTTGGACAGGAAGATCATGTAAGAATCTATTCAGTAAAAGCTTTGGAAAGCAGGTTAAAAGAAGCAGGTTTTCAGGTAAAAGTAAGGACTTTTGCGGCAGATGATTATTACGGATTTTCCCAGAACGAAAAAGTACTGATCTGTACAAAGTAATTATATAAAAAATCCGCCTCAAATTATGAGACGGATTTTTTATATAATAAATTAATTTAAATTTTACCCGTGCAACTGTTTCCAGATTGCATCCTTTAATTCTACAAGACCTTCTCCTGTAACTCCAGAGAAAAACAAAGGCTGTTTATTTTCAGGGAATTCGGCAGCAATTTCTTTTTTAAGTTCGTCATCCAAAAGATCAGATTTTGAAACGGAAATAATGAAATCTTTGTCTAATAATTCAGGATTATATTCTTTCAATTCGTTTTCAAGAATTTTAAACTCCTGAAAATGCTGTTCAGAATCTGCAGGAATTAAAAATAACAAGATCGAGTTTCTTTCAATATGTCTTAAGAATCTGTGACCAAGACCTTTACCTTCTGCAGCACCTTCAATGATTCCCGGAATATCTGCCATTACAAAAGATTTATAATTTCTGTAATCAACAATTCCTAAGTTGGGCGTTAAAGTGGTAAATGCATAATTGGCAATTTTCGGTTTTGCCGCAGAAACAGATGCTAAAAGAGTAGATTTTCCAGCATTCGGGAAACCAACAAGACCTACATCTGCTAAGATTTTAAGTTCAAAAACTACAAAACCTTCCTGACCGTCCATTCCGGGTTGTGCAAAACGTGGAGTCTGGTTAGTAGAAGATTTAAAATGCTCATTTCCTTTTCCACCTTTTCCACCTTCCATCAGAATGATTTCCTGACCATCTTCCATGATTTCGCCAATGATCTCTCCTTCTTCATTTTTAGCAATGGTTCCGATAGGTACTTCAATATAAACATCAGCTCCGTAAGCTCCTGTTAACTGGTTTTTTGCTCCGTTTTCACCACGTTCAGCTTTTACGTGACGGGTATAACGAAGCGGAAGTAAAGTCCATTCCTGAGCATTTCCTTTCATGATAACATGACCGCCTCGACCTCCGTCTCCACCATCAGGACCACCTTTGGGAATATACTTTTCACGGCGAAGGTGAGCAGAACCTGCACCTCCGTGACCGCTTTTACAATGAATCTTTACGTAATCTACAAAATTTGACATATTTTTTTAACTTAGGATTTAGGGCTTAGAGCCTAGGATTTAGCGTAAACTATTACCTAATTCCTAAACCCTAATTCCTTATTTTACTTTTTCTACTTCAGCGAAAAGTTTTTCAGAGATTTCGTTGATATCTCCTACACCGTTAATCTCTACATATTTACCTTGTTGTTTGTAAAGTTCGGCTACTTCTGCTGTTTTTGTGTAGTATTCTTTTATTCTGTTTTCGATGATCTCAACATTGCTGTCATCAGATCTTCCGCTGATTTCACCTCTTTTCAATAATCTTTCAACTAAAATTGAATCTTCAACGATTAATGAAAGACAAACATCAATCTCATCATTCAGTTCTTCTTTTACGATTTTTTCCAATGCTTCTGTCTGAACTGCTGTTCTCGGATATCCGTCGAAAATAAATCCTGCAGCATCGGTTGGTTTTCTGATTTCGTCAACCAGCATATCTGTCGTTACCTGATCCGGAACCAATTCTCCTTTATCGATGAATGATTTAGCCAATTTCCCAAGTTCAGTATCATTTTTCATATTGAATCTGAAAAGATCACCTGTTGAGATTTGTTTTAAATTGAATTTTTCGATTAAGTTTTGCGCTTGAGTTCCTTTTCCACTTCCTGGAGGGCCGAACAGAACAATGTTTATCATAATTTTCATTTTGCTTCAGGCTTTAGGCAGTACGCTTTAAGCTCTTAGCTTTTTTAGTTAATATTTACTTTTACTTAGATATAATTTTAAAAGCTAATAGCCGGAAGCTAAAAGCTCATGGCAATTTAATGGTTGATTTGTCCGTCTTCCAATTGGTACAAATTCGGTAAGTTTCTACCTAATTCATCGTAATCCAATCCGTAACCTAGAACAAATTTGTTTGGAATCTCTTTTCCGATATAATCTAACTTGAAATCTTTCTTGTAAACTTCAGGTTTTAATAAGAAAGAAGCGATTTTTACAGATTTCGGACGTTGTGTTTCGTTGAAGTATTTAAAAAGACTTTCAACCGTATTTCCCGTGTCTACAATATCCTCTACCAAGATAATGTGACGGTCTTTTACATCCTTCGTTAATTCCATTTTCTGGTAAACAATTCCTGTAGATTCTGTTCCGGCATAAGAACTCATCTGGATAAATGCAATCTCACATTCTCCCGGATAATGCTTTAAAAGGTCTGAGAAGAACATGATTACTCCGTTTAAAACACCAATGAAAACAGGAACTTCATCCTTGTAATCTTCATAAATTTTTAAAGCCGTAGCTTTTACAATCTCCTGAATTTCGGCGTCCTCCAAATAAGGAACAAAAGTTTTGTCGTGAACTTTAATACTTTCCATAAAATTTTTAGTAGGCGGCAAAGTTACGGATTTTTGATGAAAGTTTTTTGAAGGGTGTTTCAGTTTAGTAAAACATTTGACAGAGAAAGTATTATTAAAACGAAATAAATGCTTCGAAAGCCATAGAATAACATTGCTATAAATGTATCACTAATTAAAACGGTTAGTATTAGAGTTGTCATGCTGAGGTTCTCGAAGCATCTTTATAAAGTTATTAAAGGCTTAGTTGGAAACAGGAAGCTTTAATAATTTAAGATAGTAGATTTCTCCTTCGTCGAAATAACAAACATTACGCTTAAAATTTTGAAATATTTAAAAATCATTATCTTTGCAACTCACAACCCCCAAATAAGATGTAGGATACAATTTCTTTCAGATTTAATAAACAATAACAGAAAATGTTATTGCAGTTTTAACTTTAATTAAAGAAAGAAATTATGCTTTTTCTACAAAATATATCCTTTGGGTTTCCGGCGGGAAATCTCTTATTTAATTCTATCAACTTAACGATACAAACTCACATAAAATCGGCTTTGGTCGGAAGTAACGGCATGGGAAAATCTACCTTGCTGAAAATCATGGCGAATGAAATCGAACCTTTGGAAGGTAACGTCAATATCCAGGGCGATTTATTTTATGTTCCTCAGATGTTTGGAAATTTTAATGACTTAACGGTTGCTGAATGTTTGAAAATAGATAAAAAACTCGAAGCCCTTCAAAAAATAACGAGTGGGGAAGTGGATGAAATTTATTTTGAAACATTAAATGACGATTGGGAAATTGAAGAACGTTGCCAACAAGCTTTACAATATTGGAAACTTGAAAATTTAGAATTAAATCAAAAATTAGAAACTCTAAGTGGCGGACAAAAAACAAAGGTTTTTCTTGCAGGAATTCAAATCAATCAGCCTGAAATTATTTTATTGGATGAACCTACGAATCATCTTGATTTGGAAGGTCGAAATCTGTTGTATGATTTTATTGAAAAAACAAATTCAACGGTTGTGATTGTCAGTCATGATCGTACTTTACTGAATTTGGTCGATACAATTTTTGAATTGAGCAATCAGGGAATTTCGACTTATGGCGGAAATTATGATTTTTATGTCGAACAAAAAGAAATTGAAAATGAAGCGTTACAAAATGATATTCATTCCAAAGAAAGGGCGCTAAAAAAAGCCAAAGAAAAAGAAAGAGAAACAATCGAACGAAAGCAAAAACTCGATGCACGAGGAAAAGGAAAGCAGGAAAAATCGGGTGTGGCGAGAATTATGATGAATACTCTGCGGAATAATGCTGAGAAAAATTCTTCCAAATTAAAATCAATTCATGCCGATAAAATCAATGATATTTCCGGTGATTTACGGGATTTGCGGTCGTCTGTGAGAAATGCGGATCAGATGAAAGTGAATTTTAATGATTCGAATCTGCATTCGGGGAAAATTTTGATTTTGGCGGAAGAAATTAATTTTAAATATGATAATGAAAATCTTTGGAAAGAAAATCTCAATCTTGAAATCCGAAGTGGTGACAGAATTTCTATCAAAGGCTCGAACGGTTCGGGAAAAACGACTTTGATCAAGCTGTTGTTAGGAAATTTGCTGCCTTCTGCTGGAACAATTTCGAGAGCTGATTTTCAGACGATTTATATTGATCAGGAGTATTCTTTGATTGATAGAAATGCAACGGTTTATGAATTTGCCCAACAATTCAACGATAATGCAATGCAGGAATCTGAAGTGAAAACCTTATTGTCTAGATTTTTATTCGGAAAGGAAGTCTGGGATAAAAACTGCGATGTTCTGAGTGGCGGAGAAAGCCTGCGACTTCTTCTGTGCGGACTTTCCATCAGCAATAAAGCACCCGATATGATTATTCTCGATGAACCGACGAATAATTTAGATCTTCAAAATGTGGAAATTCTGACGAATTCTATTAAGGATTATCATGGAACTTTGGTGGTGATTTCGCATGATGGAGTGTTTTTGGAGGAGATTGGGGTTGTGAATGAGGTTTTGTTGAAATAAGAATAATAAAAATATTCATACTGTTTGTCATTCCGCAGGAATCTAATTTGTTGAAAGGTTTCTGCGGAATGATATTTATTTAGTTTCTGATAATGTCCAGTCAAAATAAATATTTGTATTGATAAGATCAACGAGAACATGAGCCAAATTATAATAACAAAAATATCTGCCTAAATTGATAGGAGTTTGTTTTAAAGTTTCTTCCAGTTGTTCTTTAGTATAATAGTGACGATGTGTTTCATTATTTTCATCATAAGTAAAATATTGAATTCTGTTTCTTAATAAAACAGTTATTAGTTCATTGAAATTTTCACCTTCGTCTAATTCATATATATCAGTAATTATTAGATCATAATTGTTGTTTTGAATATTGTAATTTTTATAGAAAAGTCTTATTAATCTCTCTTTGTTTAATTTATTGGTCACTTCAATGAGAGCTTGTTTTATACCTGTACCACTTCCGTATTCAAATATTCTTCCATCTTTTTTTACAAGAAGTATTGGTCCTTGACCGACTAACCTTACTTTTTTGTCTTTTGCTTGATAACCAAAAACGAAGATATCATCATAATCTTCTGTGTAACTAACTTCAACATGATCTCCAGCATTATTTAGGACGTATTCTTCGGCTATTTTTAAAAGTTCATCTTTTGAGTTTTGTTGCATTTTATTTTAAATGTTTTTGAAAACTAAACTTACGGATTCCCGTTTAATAATTTGTAAATTTTATAAGTATATTTGATTTAAAAACAAATAGAAATGAAAAGAATTTTAATGATTTGGATGGTGTTATCTTTTAGTTTTGTTTATTCTCAACAAGGAGGTTTCGATGATTTAGATAAAATTTTTGATGAATATGAAAAAGAATATCAACAAAAAAATAATCCTTATGCAGAATCTCCAAATGACACTGAACGAATAAGGGAAATAAAAAAAAGGCTAAGTGCTAAAAGACAGCAAAGACTAGATATAAACAAGCTTTCACAGCAACAAAAAGAAGAAGTTAATCAATATAAAAATATTGAAAATTCAGCTACAAGAAATGCTGCACAATCTATATCAGGTTTTAGGGAAGCGCCAACAGATTTAGGGGAAGCTATTAATATGTCTGAACAAACCTCTCAACAAAATGCTTACGATGATGCAACTCAAACCGTTGGTATTTCTAATGCGAATGACGGTATTATTACAGCAAATAATAAAGATGTTATTAAAATGGAAACTGAGACGAAGGGAATTAATAAAGAAATGATTTTAGCTTTTTCTTTTGTCGCTTTATTATTTCTTTTAATTATTATTCGTCGAAAAAGGATTAAAAATTAATGGTTAAACTTTGTCTATAAAATAAAATCCACCACAAATTTGCCCACCCAATTTTTTAAAAGTAATTTTGCATGAATCTAAAATAAAAGTAAAATATGTCAACTTACGTAGTTGTAGGTCTTCAGTATGGAGATGAAGGTAAAGGAAAAATCACGGATGTTTTATCGGCAAAATCGGATTACGTTGTACGCTTCCAGGGAGGGGACAACGCTGGTCACACGGTTTATGTAGGCGATGAAAAATTCGTTTTGCACCTTCTTCCATCGGGAGTTCTTCAGTGCAAAGGGAAGTGTATCATTGCCAACGGAGTAGTGGTAAATCCTAAATCTTTCATTAAGGAGGTGAATCAGATCGAAAGCAAAAACTTAAGAACTGATCACATTTTCATCAGCAGAAGAGCGCATGTCATCATGCCTTACCACATTCTTTTGGATACTTACCGTGAAGAAGAGCACGGAGGAACGCAGATCGGAACGACGAAAAAAGGGATCGGACCTTGTTATGAAGACAAAATTGCAAGAGTTGGTATCAGAATGATCGATCTTCTGAATCCTGAGATTTTAAGAGACAAAATCGAGAAAAACTTAAAAATTAAGAATTCTCTATTTGAAAAATATTACGGAAAACCGACATTAGACGTTGAAGAAATTTACAACGAATATTTAGAAATCGGAAAACAGCTTCAAGACAGAATCGTTGATACTGAATTAGAATTAAACGAAGCTATCAGAGACGGTAAAAACGTTTTATTCGAAGGAGCACAAGCTTTGATGTTGGATATCGACTTTGGAACGTATCCATACGTAACTTCATCTTCTCCGTCAACTGGAGGAGTTTGTACAGGAGCAGGAGTTCCACCAACTTCATTACAGAACCTTATCGGAGTTGCAAAAGCATATTGTACAAGAGTTGGAAACGGACCTTTCCCTTCTGAATTAGACAATGAATTAGGAGAAAGCATCAGACAAATCGGAGGTGAATTCGGAGCAACTACAGGTAGACCAAGAAGAACAGGTTGGTTAGACCTTGTTTCTTTGAAGCATGCTTGTATGATTAACGGAATCAACAACTTGGTAATTACGAAATTAGACGTTCTTACAGGAATTGAAAACCTTAAAATCGTTACTCATTACAAAACTGAAGACGGAAAAATCATCGATTATTTCACTTCTTCAACAGAAAAATTATACAACTACGAACCAATCTATCAAGATTTACCGGGTTGGAACGAAGATCTTACAAAAGTAAGAAGCTACGACGAACTTCCGGACAACGCTCAGAAATACATCGAATTTATCGAGAAGTATTTGGGAATCAACGTTTACTTGGTTTCTGTTGGTCCTGAAAGAAGTCAGAACATTATCAGAAAAGAATTATTCTAAGGAATATTTTTAAATAAATAAAAAGAGACTGTCAGTTTTGATGGTCTCTTTTTTATTTTGGAGCTATTTCCCGCTTTTCGCTGCAATCTTTTTTTTCAAAAAAGGATTTCCACTGCAATCGGGGCTAGAGTTGCAGTCATTCCTTTCAACATTTTAGAATAACCACAAAGTTTGTCATTCTTAGTCAAAAGTTAAATTTCTTTTGATTCTTGTATTTTTAAGTGAATTTAATTCACAGGAATTTTCGGCATTCTCTCACAAATCATCCCGATCAAAAAGAAAGACTTGAATTTCACTTCCTCTCTTTGAAGTCTGTATTCCAGATTCACGGGATTTGTATTCACAACACTAAAATTTTGGTTCAAAACAGCATAATCATCGACTCTCAGTTCAATACTGTATTCTCCGACAGGAATCATCTGGCTGATTATCCCGATTTCATTGGTTTCAATTTCAAAAATCCTACTATTGTTTGTTCCTTTAATGGAAATTGCGCATTTATAAATAGGATCATTATTTATTTTATCAAAAACCTTGAATTGTACATTTGCCGCAGTCGGCTGCACCTGAATAGGAAGTCGGATCGGAACAAAAATTCCGGGAGTTCTTATCGGTGTTGCAATAATCGGAGTTACTGGTTTTACGGTAGTCGGTTGAGGTTGAACAGGAGCCGCAACAGGAGTTACAGATCGTAGATTTCTTACACCTCCGAAAACATTCATATTTATTTTATTGTTAAAAATAGGATTCACTTTCGGAGCTTCCGTTACAGGTTGAAGAACAGGTTTTGGGGCATCTTCAGGAGTAGATATTTTTGCAGCATCTAAAGTTGCGGTTTTTCTGGTTAAGGTATTTAATTGATCAGATTTTATGGTTCTTACATTGGTTACAGCTTTCAGGAATTTCTGGTTATTGGTTTTGTTGACGAAAAGCTGTTGTTTCATAATCAGAGGACCAAAATAAATCAGTTGATTCGGATTATTTACAGTATCATTGGTGATGGACGGATCGAGAACGATTTTTAAATTTTTAATCAACATCATTGTTTTTGGAAATGCAGATAATTTAAAATCACTGGAAATTGTTTGTCCGTCGGATATTTTTTTAGGTTCTTTCCATTCAAACATTTCGGAAAGCATGAAATTTTTATTAAACCAGTTTCTTTTTAAATGAACAAATGAATAATCAAATTCCACTGCTAAAATCACACTTTCATCATAATCAATGGAAAGAATTTCAGAAGGCAGATTCTCATTGGAGCTTTTGGCTTCGGCGTGTAAAGTTTCCAGTTCGGTTTTCTCAAGTCTCATATTGTTCCAACCAGATTCATTTTCCATGAAATCATAAGGAATAAAATTAATATCATGAATCGAAGAATTGTTGATGACATCGGTTTTTTCGGCGGCTTCAAAAGTGTTTTTTGCATTTTGAGCCATTGCGAGATACAAATCGGCATCAGAATTTTTATTAACTCTGCTTAATTCTTTTTCAATTAAATCTTTACTGCCTTTCACTTTCCATTCAGAAAAAGCGAGTGCTTTTAGATTATTAAGGTTGATTAATTGATCGTTCCAGTTTGTTTTTTCTTCATCAGTATCCAATCCATCGAATAATTCAAGGTGAGTTCCTACATTATTAACCGCGGTTTCGTGAACCTCCTGATATTTTTTGTAGGATTTCAGTTCTTTCGTGTCGGCTCCTTTTGAATCAAATAAAATCGCACTTTGACTCGCAACGACTTTATCTAAACTTTCCTCTAAATTTTTTAAACTGTTTTTATCCAAAATATCTCTGTAAATATCAAACAAAGCATTATTGGGATTGAGATCCCAGAAATTCGGAGAAATCGGAACAGAATTGAGTTCATACGCCACGTTTTGTTTTTTAATAATGGAAAGCGCCTTTTTCTGATCATCATTTAATAAACTTGGAGGTTTTAATAATTCCAGTTCCTCATTTTCGTACACTCTCAGAGAAGGGCAGATCATCGGTAAATCATTTTCCATCGAACTTTGAGAGATATAAATGTTTCTCAATTTCTGGTAAACGGCAACAAAATATTTCATGGCAATTGGTTTTTGGTTATTAGTTGATTGTTGCTGGTTGTTGGGTTTTGGTTTTGGTTTTCAGTTTTTTTAAGTTTAATGTAAAACCAGCAATTGAAGTCTTTACGTCGGTTCGAGTGTTTTTCGTAAGGAAATGAAGGAAATGTATCGAGAACTTTTATCTAGATCAACTTCTCGATACGATTTTTTTTCAAAAATCTACTCGAAGTGACGTTGTGTTCAAAAAACATCAGATCAAAAATATCACATCAAAGTTTTTTGAAATAACCGACAGATTTTTTCTGTCGGTTACCCCTATTATGAGAAGAATATTATGATTTTCCGTCTGTCCAAACTTTGATGTCTGGGTTTGGATTTGGAGATTTTGGAATCACATGACATTTGTATCCGATGATATAAATTCCGTTGGACTGCAATTTTTTACCGCTCCATTTTGCATCAGTTTGAGAATTTTGGTTTTCATAATTGTGACTTCCACCAAATACGAAAGGTCCGATTCCCACTGCCGCTCCAGTGCTGATTTTTGTACTTGCTGCTTTGTAAGCCGTTGCGTTTTCGCTGAAGTCCAACATTACATCTCTTGCAATAATTAATTCCGTAACGATCATCGGCATCAATCCTTTTCCCTGACCATCACTGATGATGTCTCCGTTTAATGCTTGAGGAGAAGTTTCGTGAAGTTTCCAGTATTTAGACTCAACAAATTCTTCGCTGAACCATCCTCTTTCTACTCTTACTTTTCCAAGTTTAAATGAAATTTTAAGGTTGCTGAAATCTGTATTCATCGATGTTCTCGCCGTATTTCCGCTGTTTCTTGCTCCAATACTGAATAGTCCCATACTAAAGCCTGCTCCTGCGCTCCAATTATGAATCGTTTTAGAATAGTCGCTGTGCGCACTTCCTTCATACATGGAAATTGTCGGCCAGTTTTTAGATTCTTTCAATGCATTTGCAGAAATTGGAATAGACGGAGAATAGTTGATATAATCGATCACTCTCGTTCTCTGGCTGTTTCTGAACTCAGACTGAAGACGTTTTTTAATGACAAGCATGTGTTTTTCTTCAATTTCACTTAAATAATTCTGAATTCTTTCCACCGCTTCTTTGTATCCAAGAGATTGCCAGGCTTTTAATGCGGCATCTTCTCTTTTCTTCATATTTTTGCCGTCGATAGATAACGTTGCCATTGCATCCGGATCTCCGTTGTCTGCGTCTACTCTGATGGAATTGTTGGCATCCACGATATCGTAATATTTCATTTGATATTCGATATATTTAGAATACATTGGCGCAACGAAAGTTTGGTGCAATTCAGGTTTGTTAAGATCGTCAACCGGAGCATTTTCATCAAAATCAGGGTTTTTTACGACTTTAATTTTGAAAAGTTTGTCTCTCAGTTTTTCAAGATTTTTTTCAACCTTAGGATCCATTGGAGTGTCTACAACGACTGACCACTGCATCAGATCTTCGTATACTTTAGAAACTCTTTTAGAAGAATCATTAAAGATCGTGATCATTCTTCCGTTTCCATTTTCTGTAAGTGGTGGTAGAGTAGAAGGAATTGCGTCTACCATTGCAGAAAACTGTTCCATTTGAAGATATTTGCGGAATTTGCTGTCTTTCATTGCGTTTTGGAATTCCTCAAGATTTGTTTTAGGATTTCCGTTTGCATCTAAAATTGGTTTTCCTGTTCCGTCTAATAATGGTTTTGGAGCCGGAGCATTTCCGAAAAGTCCGTTTAACGCATAATCGAAAGTATCTTCTGTCAAAGTAATTCCGATCGGGTCGAATGCGATAAAATCATTAGGGCCGATAGAATCCGGATCTCCTCCGTTTGTAATAGAATCGTAAACTTGTTTTAAAAGCATACTCATTAATGAGTTTGATCTTGCTTCTTGAGTTAATGTTGGCATAATATAAGTTTTTTTAAGGTGTTTGTTTGCTTACTCTTTTCGGTTTTCAGCGTTCCCGATTTTCTATGATACAAATATCTTTCAGTCTCACAAGGAATTAGTCAGTGATTTTCCTATTTTGGAATGTGGTTTTTACGATAATTTGAATTTTGTTGAATATTATTGAATGATACCAAATTATTTTTTGAAAAATAAGAATGTGTAATATGCTTATAGATAGTTATTTATTATTTAAAACATAGTTAAATTTTAGTATTATTATAAAAATTTTCAAAATATTGCGATTTTAACAATTTTTTGGCAAATGTTTTGATATTGAAACAATGCTTATCGATAACAATTATAAAAACTAATAATCAAAATTTTAACAGTTTAAATATTTTCTAGTGATGAAACACATAAACCAAAATCAAGAATTTCGTTTCAACGAAGTTCTTTTCGAACACCGTAATAAAGAATATGGTGCATACGTTCTAAGAAACGAATCAGATAAAATTTTAACAAAAGCATTTTTTATAGGAGTCAGTTTATTGGCTGCAATTTCTTTGACTCCAGTTTTGATTAATGCTTTTAAAAATGATGTGGTATCTAAAGATGACGGTGGAGTTGTAATTAATATTAAAGATCCGGTAATTCCGGATGATGTTGTAATAGTTCCTCCAAAAGTTCAACCATTTCCGCAAACGACGGCTCCTAAATTAAAAACAGAGGATACTACAGTTCCAGAACCTACAACTCATGTAACTAAAGAAAAAGTTGTAGAAAAAATTGAAGGTGCTGTTGCTGGTATTAAAAATAATTCTGACGGAGAAACTGCTCCTACAAATACCTATGTGCCACCTCAGACTATTAACACAGGTCCAATTTCAACATCTCCTCCTCCTAAAATAATAGATAAAGTTGAAGATCCTAATGGTATTCCAACATCGGTAGATGTAGAAGCTACTTTTATGGGAGGAATTGATTCTTTCAGAAATAAAGTCATGAATAATTTTGATAATTCTGGATTTGAATCTGATGGAGTATTGAAAACTACAATTACATTTATTGTAGAAAAAGACGGAACGATTTCAGGAATTAAAGCAGATGGAAAAAATTCTGATTTTAATAATGAAGCAATGCGAACTATCAAATCTATTAAAGGAAAATGGGTTCCGGCTAAATTTAAAGGTCAAGCTGTAAGAAGTTACTTCAAATTTCCAATGTCCATGAAGTTTGAAGAATAACATAAAAAACAAATCTTGAATAGTTATCCACAAAGAATTTTTTTTGTGGATAATTTTTTTTATTGCTAAAATGCTTATTAACAATATTTTAACTCAAATTTCGTTTTATCCATTCATTCAGAGCAAGGAAAAATGTGTATTTTTGAAGCTTAAAGTTCGAATAATGGCAAAAATCATAGGTATCGCTAATCAGAAAGGAGGTGTTGGAAAAACGACAACAGCCGTAAATTTAGCAGCAGCATTGGGGGTATTAGAGAAAAAAATATTAATTATTGATGCTGATCCTCAAGCAAATGCAACTTCTGGTTTGGGAGTTGAAGATGTTCAGTATTCTACTTATAATCTTTTGGAGCACAGTGTTGAGACCATTAAGTGTATCAAACAAACAGCTACTCCGAATTTGGATATTGTTCCTTCTCATATCGACTTAGTCGCAGCGGAGATTGAATTGGTTGACAAGGAAAACCGTGAGTACATGTTGAAAAAAGCTTTACAAAGTGTAAGAGATAATTACGATTATATTATCATCGATTGTGCACCGAGTTTAGGTTTAATTACAGTAAATGCTCTTACGGCAGCAGATTCCGTTATTATCCCGATCCAGTGTGAATATTTTGCTCTGGAAGGTCTTGGGAAATTATTGAACACCATTAAAAATGTTCAGAAAATCCATAATAAAGATCTTGATATTGAAGGTTTGCTGCTTACAATGTACGACAGTCGTTTGAGATTGTCTAATCAGGTTGTGGAGGAAGTAAATGCACATTTCCCTGAAATGGTTTTCGAAACTATTATCAGTAGAAACGTAAGATTGAGTGAAGCACCAAGTTTCGGAGAAAGTATCTTGAATTATGATGCTGAAAGTAAAGGAGCTATACAATACATTCAGTTGGCAGAAGAGGTTTTATTAAAAAACGAAAAATTAGTAAAGAATTAAAAAGCGACTAGTCAGGAAGCTAAAGCTAAAAGCATAATATGAAGGACAAAAAAAGAGCGATGGGACGTGGTTTGGGCGCAATTCTAAGTGCTGAATCCAAAGCGACAATCAATTCTGCGACTGATGAGGGAGCAGATAAATTTGTAGGGAATATTGTTGAGATTTCGTTAGAAGATATTTATCCCAATGCGACCCAGCCAAGAACTTATTTTGACGAAAAGGCATTAAATGAACTTGCAGAGTCTATTAAAAACTTAGGTGTAATTCAACCTATTACCTTAAGAAAAGATGGCGAAAAGTTTGAAATTATATCTGGAGAAAGACGTTTCCGTGCGAGTAAAATTGCAGGATTAGAGTCTATTCCTTCTTATATCCGTTTGGTAAATGATCAGGAGCTTCTGGAGATGGCTCTTGTTGAAAATATCCAACGTGAAGATCTTGATGCGATAGAAATTGCATTGACTTACCAAAGATTAATGGATGAGATCGGTCTTACTCAGGAAAATCTTAGCCAGAGAGTTGGAAAGGACAGGAGTACGATCACAAACTCTATCAGATTGTTAAGGTTGAATCCAGATATTCAGAATGCAATCAGAAGTGGTGAGATTTCTGCTGGACATGGCAGAGCGATCATCAGTCTTGAAAGTGAAGAACATCAGCAGATTTTATTTGATTTAATTATTAAAGAAAAACTGAATGTACGTCAGGCTGAACAAGCCGCCACAGCAATAAAAAATCCGAAATCTCCGGCTGCAAAAAGAGCAAAAGCTGAGCTTTCTAATAATTATAAGAGGGTACAAAAGACGATTGCGGATATATTAGATGTAAAAGTTGAGATCAAAGCTGCTCCAAATGGTAAAAAAGGGAAAATTGTTCTGGACTTCAAAAATGAAGATGAGCTGGAATATATTTTATCTCACATTAAATAAATGAAGAAAATACTTTTCACATTTTTTCTGTGTCTGTTTGCAATTGCTTATTCACAGGTAAATCCTAATGATACGATTCGGGTGGAACATCATCCGAAAGATAGTGTGTCTGTGGAAAAAAAGAATATAAAGACTGAAGCAAAAGTTGTTTCAGATCTTGAAAAAGCAAACGGACCAACAAGAAAAACTTTAAAACTAAATCCTACAAAAGCTGGATTATATTCGGCTGTACTACCGGGTTTAGGACAGGTTTACAACAAAAAATACTGGAAAGTTCCTATTGTTTTGGGGGCTGTAGGAGCGGGTGTTGGTATTGCGGTCTGGAATGATAATCAGTATAAAAAATACAGAGAATATTACATCGCAAAATTGAACGGAACACCTAATGAATTTGTTGACAGTCGTCCTTGGCTGGATAAAGTGGCACTAGGAAACGTACAAGACAGAGCAAAGAGACAACGAGATTATGCAATCGCAATTACGGGTATAATTTATATTTTGAACATTGTAGATGCTGTTGTAGACGCACATTTGTATGAAAGCCGTCATGATCCGGATCTGACTTTCAGTCCTACAATGATTCAGGATCAGTATGGAATTGCTCCTCCAAAAACGGGCTTAAGTTTAAGTTATAGATTTTAAAAAATAATTAATGCAGTCTTAGCTGAGTGAAACGCCTTTGCGAACGGAAAATATACACGACAATTTTAAAGGAAATCTTTGCGGGCTTTGCGTTAAATTATAAAATTAAATAAAAAAGTACATGAAAATAGCATTAGTTGGATACGGTAAAATGGGCAAAATCATTGATGGAATTGCCACAAAAAGAGGGCATGAAGTTGTTGCCCGATTAAAAGAAACCCCAACTGCTGAAAATCTTAACAATCCAGATGTTGTTATCGAATTTTCTTTGCCAGAAGTAGCTTACGAAAATATCAAGGCTTGTCTTGAAAACAAAATTCCTGTAATTTGCGGTACAACAGGCTGGCTGGAAAAGAAATCTGAAATTGAAAAACTGGCTGTTGAAAATGAAACAGCTTTTTTATATGGTTCAAATTTTAGTTTGGGAGTAAATTTATTTTTTGCTTTAAACGAAAAATTAGCAGATCTAATGAAAAATGTGGATGAATATTCTTGTCAATTAGAGGAAATTCATCACATTCACAAATTAGATGCTCCGAGTGGAACCGCGATTTCCATTGCAGAAGGTATTTTCAAACACAATCCAAAATTTGACGCTTGGAAATTGGAAGAAACTCAAGGCAATCAACTGGGAATCTTTGCAATCCGTGAAGATGAGGTTCCGGGAACTCACAGCGTTTTTTACAAAAGCGAAGTGGATGAAATTGAAATCAAGCATACAGCTTTCAACAGAAACGGTTTTGCATTGGGAGCAGTAGTCGCTGCAGAATGGATCAAAGATAAAAAAGGAAATTTCGCAATGAAGGATGTTTTGGGACTTTAATTTGTAACAAAATCCATACATTGCAAACTAATAAGAATGAATGGTGAATTAATCATTTATCATTCATCAATTATATTATAGATTAGGCACAAAAATTTATGAATTATTTTTTAACGTATACAGTTTATGTTCTCATTTTGTCAGTATTGATGGGGATTTCCAGTTGGAAGCTGTTCAAGAAATTAGGGTATAATCCGTTATTCGCTTTTATACCTTTTTACAATTACTTCATTATTTTAAAAGAGACAAAACATCCTAAATGGTGGGCAATTTTATCCTATTTGCCAATCGTGGGACCAATCATGATGTCTGTTTTTCATTTATATTTGGTGAAAAAATTTGGTAAAACTCTTTTCAAAGATCAGCTACTTACGGTAATTCTTCCGTTCATTTATATGGCAACGGTGAATTATGGTAAAGATGTAGAGTTAGAAGATGAAAATGATTTGTTCTTAACAGACGAAGAAAAAAATGCAAAAAAGAAAGATTCTTTTATAGGATCAGTGACTTTTGCGGTAGTTTTCGCTACAATTATCCACGTTTTTGTAACGCAGCCTTTCGGGATTCCTACAGGATCTATGGAGCGAACTTTATTGGTGGGTGATTTCCTTTTCGTAAATAAATGGAGCTACGGTTACAGACTTCCGATGCGTCCTTTAGCAATACCTTTCTTACAGGGAACAATTTTTGATTCCGGTGAAAAAGGAAACCCAAAAGATGATCCAAAATCTTATGTTGATGCTGTAAAATTGCCTTATTCAAGAATTTTACAATTCAACAAACCTCAGAAAAATGATGTCGTTGTTTTCAACTATCCTCAGGATTCAGTACACACAGCGATCGACAGAAAAGATCCTTATGTGAAAAGATGTGTTGCCGTTGCAGGTGATACTTTCGAAATGAGAGCTGGAAGACTTTTTGTAAACGGAAAACCTGAAACGGTTTTGGGTGATCAGGAAGTTCAGCACGCTTATACGGTAAATACGGGAACTCAGTTAGATATTCCAAGTTTATATAACACTTATGGATTCTTACCTGTAAGAGAAATGCAAGGTGACAAAGGTTTCATCTACATGTTCCAGGGTCTTACTGATAAAACGGCAAAGGAAATAAAAACATTGCCGAGCGTAGTGAGCATGGAAGAAAATATTTATCCAAAAGATTCCGCTACGATTTCATATAAATTAAATGCTGATAAAACAGCGTATACAAAAAGTATTGATACAACTCAATCTATTTTCCCGATCAACAAACCTTGGAATCAGGATTGGTATGGTCCTTTGAAAATTCCTAAAAAGGGTGATGTTGTTACTATTGATAAAGAATCTCTTCCAATGTATCAATGGGTTATTTCTAAATACGAACATAATACTTTGGAGAACAAGAACGGAAAAATTTTCATTAACGGAAAAGAAACGAATCAATATACAATTCAACAGGATTATTATATGATGATCGGAGACAATAGAGATGCTTCCTTGGATGCGAGATTCTTTGGCTTTGTTCCTGAAGAAAATATCGTTGGAAAGCCGATGTTTACCTGGATGAGCTTGCAGGGAGCTTTCAAAGACGCAAGTTCTTCTTATCAGGCTCCGTTTAAAGTTCGTTGGGAAAGGATGTTTAAAGCTACAAATACAGGTGAAGCCAACAAAACTTCTTACTGGTGGGTTGCAGCAATGATTCTTATTTTATTCTTCGGATGGGAGTACTTCATGAAATTATTCAGAAAGAAAAAAACAGAAGAAGATTTATAAATTAAAATAAATTAGAAATAGAATGAAGTGTTTGAAAAAATACTTCATTTTTGCATTATGAATATGAAGAACGTATTATTACCGGTATTTTATTTACCGCCAATTTCATGGTTTTCAGTGTTTTTAGATCCTGAAAATGAAATTTCTTTTGAGCAGTTTGAAAGTTTTCCAAAACAGACGTACAGAAACAGAACCAATATTTATGGAGCAAACGGAAAATTATCATTAATCATTCCTATTGCTCATAACGGAAGCAGAGCATTTAAAGATATTGAAATTTCTCACCGCGAAGATTGGAGAAATCTTCATTGGAAATCTATAAAAACAGCGTATCAAAGTTCTCCTTATTTTGAGTTTTATGAAGATAAATTCAGAAAAATATTTGATTTGAATGAAAAATATTTAGTAGATTTTAATTTAAAGGGGCTTGAAATCATTCAGCAGATTTTAAAAACAGAAAAGGCATACTCTTTGAATGAAGAATATATCAAAATTCCGGAAGAGATTAATTTTAGAGAAAAATTTTCAGCAAAAACCCCTTCAGAATTTGAGATGGATGAATATTATCAAACCTTCTCAGATAAACTGGGATTTTTAAAGGATTTATCAATTTTAGACTTAATTTGTAACAAAGGACCGGAATCTTTGACTTATATTAAAAATATTAAACAATCATACTAGCATGAAAAAGGTATTATTAGCTGCTGTGTTTTTAGTGGGATTTGGTTTCTCTTACGCTCAGGAATCAAAAGCGGGTGTTGATCCGAAAGAAGATAAAGATTTGATGACTTGGTATCATAAAGATTTTGCTACAACGAAAGTTTATGGTATTAATACAGAAAATGCATATAAATTTTTAGAATCTAAAGGTCTAAAACCAAAAACAGTTTTGGTAGGAGTTTTAGATAGCGGAGTTCAGGTAGATCACCCGGGATTGATGAAAAATATTTGGACAAATCCAAATGAAGTTCCTGGAAATGGTAAAGATGATGATGGAAATGGATTTATCGATGATATTCACGGATGGAATTTCATTGGTGGGAAAAACGGAGATATCGGAATCGACAATATGGAGGTAACGAGAGTTGTTGCGAAATATAAGCCGATTTTCGAGGGAGATGATTCTACAAAAAACAAAGCAAATCAAGCTAAAATGCCTGAAGAATTTGCAATGTATATGAAGTCTAAAGAGCTTTTTACAAAAAAAAGTGTTGAAGCAAGACAAGGTTTTCAGACCTATACGATGATCAATGATGCTATTCCAAATATGGTAAAATTGCTGAATGGAAAATCTGTAACTCCTGAAAATATAGCTTCAATCAAAGCAACAGATCAGAAAGATGCTTTTGCTTTAAATGTTTTAACACAGGTTTCTCAAAGCCCTGATTTTAAAGGAAAGTCTTCTGCAGAATTCGAAAAATCAATCAAAGACCAAATGAAAGAAGCTCTTGATTATTTCGAGCCTCAATCAAAACAATATGATCTTTCTTATGATCCAAGAAAAGAAATTGTAGGAGATAATTATGATGATTATTCTGAGAAAAATTATGGAAATAATCATTATGAAGGTACTGATGCAGAGCATGGAACTCACGTTGCTGGTATCATTGCAGGTCTTCCGAACGGAAAAGAAGTTCAGTATGGTGTAGCTTCAAAAGTGGCTAAAATCATGTCTGTAAGAACAGTTCCTAACGGTGATGAGAGAGATAAAGATGTTGCAAACGCAATAAAATATGCTGTTGATAATGGTGCTAAAGTTTTGAATATGAGCTTTGGTAAACCAGTTTCTCCGGGTAAGAATGTAGTTTGGGATGCCTTTAAATATGCTCAGGATAAAGGAGTTCTTTTGGTAAAAGCTGCAGGTAACGAAAACGAAGATGTTGCAGAACATTTAGCTTATCCTACAAACTTTAAAAATGTAACAGATGAAAAACCATTTGTAAATAATGTTTTAGTTGTGGGTGCAAGTACAAATAAAAATGACGCATTAAGAGCAAGTTTCTCTAATTTCAATAAGAAAATGGTAAATGTCTTTGCTCCAGGTGAAGAAATTTATTCTACAGTTCCTCATAATGAGTATAAATATTTACAGGGAACTTCAATGGCTTCTCCGGTTGTAGCAGGTGCGGCGGCAGTTTTATTGGCTTACATGCCGACTTTAACTCCGGCTCAGGTCATTGAATCTTTAGTGAAATCGAGCAATCCAAGTACAGCGAATCAGTTTGGAGACTTCTCTCAGGCTGGAGGTATAATTGATTTGAAAAAGGCAGCAGAGTATGCTTACACAAATTTTTATAACGGAAAATCAGGTTCTGTAAAGAAGGCTGAAAAATCCGTAAAAAAGACTGTTAAAAAATAATATATCTTCCTGTTTTTAAGGTAGAACCATACAAAGTCCGAAATTTTCGGACTTTTTTTATTTTTATTTTTCAATTTTGGCACGGTTTTTTGTAACTTTATTCTAACAAAATAATAAACAACAAAATGAAAAAGTTACTACTTGCAGGGATGTTGGGAACAGCGCTTTTTGCAGTTTCGTGTTCCGCCGTTAATAACGCAAAAACAGCCCAAAACCAAAGATCAGAATTCCTTAAAATGAAAGGAGACTGGCAGATTGTGAGCATCAATTATGATAAGAATTTTAAGGTTAAACCCTTTGATGATGGTGTAGATGCACAATGTTTTGTAGGAAGTCATTGGAGATTGATTCCAAATAACTGGACAGGAGCTTATACAGTAAATGGAGGAGGAACATGTGGAGCAGGATTTAATCAGCCAATTAAAATCGATGTAGTAAGCGGAAATACTTTTAACTTCAAAAAAATTGCTGACGGTACAAAAGCAAAGCAGAATACAGCAGGATATACTTTAACACTGACAAATCAAACTACAGATCAATTTTCGCTTGAACAAAACATTCCTTTTGACGGGGAAAATGTAAGAGTTGTTTACAACTTCGAAAGAACTGGAATGAAATAATTTAATAAAAAAATATAAAAAGATGAAATTTACAAAAACATATATAGGAGCACTTTTCTTATCATCAGCTTTATTACTTACAAGTTGTGAGGCTGTACAAAATTCTAATCATCAGCAAAGAGGTACAGCCGTAGGTGTAGCATCCGGAGCTGTAATCGGTGGGATTTTAGGAAATAACGTAGGGAAAGGTAAGAACGCGGCTTTAGGAGCAGTTTTAGGAGGTATTATCGGTGGTGTTGCAGGTAACGTGATCGGTAATAAAATGGATAAGCAAGCTAGAGAAATTAAAGAAACTTTACCTGGAGCTCAAGTAGAAAGAGTAGGAGATGGTATTAAAATTACTTTAAATGAAAGTATCGTAAATTTTGATTTTGATTCTTCTAATTTAAAGGCTGCATCAATTACAAACTTAGATAAATTGGCTCAGGTTCTTAACAATAATCCTGATACAAATATCAACATCTATGGTCACACAGACAGTAAAGGTGCTGATGATTATAACATGAAGCTTTCTGAAAGAAGAGCAAATTCTGTAAAAGCTTATTTATCAGGAAAAGGTATTTCTTCAAGCAGATTATTTGCTTTGGGAGAAGGTGAAAGTATGCCGGTTGCAACGAATGATACAGAAGAAGGAAGAGCTAAGAACAGAAGAGTAGAGTTTGCCATTACTGCGAATGAAAAAATGATTAATGACGCTCAACAAGGGCAATAATTAATTAACATATAAATATTTTCGTAAATAACCGCAATAGCGGTTATTTTTGTATTTTTATGGTGGATATTTTTGAAATCATTATTTTTGCATTTGAAACAACATAAATGAAGAAATATTTTAAGCTGCTCCGCGTGGAGCAATGGGTGAAGAACCTGTTTGTTTTTGTTCCTCTATTTTTTTCAGGTAATATCAAGAATCTTGATTTACTTACCAAAAGTATTTTTGCTTTTATTATTTTCTCGTTGGCAGCGAGTGTCGTTTATATTTTAAATGACTACAACGACATCGAGGCAGATAAACAGCATCCCGAAAAAAGACGGCGACCTTTGGCGAGTGGTGCCATTTCAAAACCACAGGCAATTGGAATTTTTATCGGTCTTATTGCAGTAAATATTGCACTTGTTCTTTTTGCTCAGGCATATTTTCACGAAAGTTTGTGGAAATTTGCTACGATTGTAGGATTCTATTTTGTGATGAATCTTGCTTATACTTTTAAATTAAAACACGTTCCGATCATTGATATTTCTATCATTGCAGTTGGATTTGTCTTAAGAGTTTTGGCAGGAGGTTATATGACGGGAATCAGCATTTCTCAGTGGGCGATTTTATTGACTTTTGTTTTGGCATTAGTTTTAGCAATAGGAAAAAGACGTGGAGAACTGATCAATGCACAGGTTTCTGGTAAAACAAGAAAAGCTTTGGATGGGTACAACGTTCAGTTTGCAGATATTGCACTTTCTATTTCTGTAACATTGGCGATTATTTGTTACCTGATGTTTACGTTATCACCGGAAGTTCAGGCGAGGTTTCATTCGAGAGTTTTCTATACTGTGATTTTTGTTGTTTTTGCCTTTTTAAGATACTTACAACAGACTTTGGTATACAACAGAACGGAATCTCCTACCAAAATTGTTTATAGAGACAGATATATACAGGTTACCTTATTGTTATGGGTGGCTGCATTTTTAATTCAAATTTACTTTAAAAAATGAAGCCGAATTTTATACAGAAAGTCACCAATTGGGGCAATTTTCCCATAGTGGAAAAGGAAATGAAGTCTGAAGACAGCTTCAAAAAAATAAAAGAATTTGTAGTTAATAACAATGAAGTTATCGCACGAGGAAACGGAAGATGTTACGGAGATGCTTCATTGGGCGAACATATATTTTCAACAAAAAAATTAAATAAATTCATCAGTTTCGATCGTCTGAACGGAATTATTGAATGCGAATCGGGAGTTTTACTTTCAGAAGTTCTGGAAATTTCTGTTCCGCAGGGGTATTTTCTTTACGTAACTCCGGGGACTAAATTTGTTTCTGTCGGAGGCGCAATTGCATCAGACGTTCATGGGAAAAATCATCATGCAGAAGGTTGCTTTTCGGAATATGTGATTGAATTTAAATTAATGACCGAAAACGGTGAGATCATCACTTGCTCAAGAGAAGAAAACATCGAGAAATTCTGGGCTACCATTGGTGGAATGGGATTAACGGGAATTATTCTTACAGCAAAATTTAAATTAAAAAACATTGAATCTGCATACATTCGTCAGGAAAGCATTAAAGCCGAAAATTTAGATGAAATTTTTAAATTATTCGACGAAAGTGAAAACTGGACATATACTGTTGCTTGGATCGATTGCCTTCAAAAAGGAAAAGATATAGGAAGAAGTATTTTAATGAGAGGAGAACATGCTTTTCAACATGAGCTTCCTCAGAATTTAAAAGAAAAATCTTTAAGATTAAAGAAAAAATTTGAACCGACAGTTCCTTTTTATTTTCCGGGATTTGTTTTAAATGCTTTGACGGTTAAAATTTTTAATCTTTTGTACTATAAAAAGCAGTCAAAAAAAGAGGTTAAGAATTTCATCGATTACGAAACATTTTTTTATCCTTTGGACGCTATTCATGAATGGAACAGAATCTACGGAAAGTCTGGTTTTATCCAATATCAAATGGTGATTCCTAAAGAAACAGGAAAAGAAGGAATGAAAAAGATCCTTGAAACTATCGCAAATAGTGGCAATGGTTCGTTTCTGGCGGTTTTAAAACTGTTTGGAAAGCACAATCCTGAAGCGTATAATTCGTTTCCGGTTGAAGGATATACATTGGCTTTGGATTTTAAAGTTAATTCAAAATTAAAAAAACTGGTAGATCAGTTGGATCAGATCGTTCAGGAGTTTGGAGGAAGAATTTATCTTACAAAAGACAGCATGAGCCGATCGTCTCTGACAAATTATCTGAAAAACACGCAGAGTTCAAAATTTGTGTCTTTACAGCACAAAAGAATCTTAAATAATATTTAACGCAAATGATCGTTTTAGGAAGTACATCGGAAGTAGCACAGGCTTTTGTAGAAGAAGCATTGCAGAAGGGAGAAAAGTTTGAGAAAATCTATCTTTTCACCTCCAGCAAAGAAACGACAGAAAGATTTGCAAGACATATTGATGTGAAATTTCTTCAGCAGGCAGAAGTGATAGAGCTTGATTTAATGAAAGAAATTGATTACACAAAATTTGAAAGTATTAACTCAAATTTGTTATTTTGCGCAACTGGATATTTGGGCGACGGAACAGAAGAAGGTTTGTATGACAATAAAAATACGGAGAGAATTATTGATATTAATTACGCCAAATTAGTCCCTGTGATGAATCATTTTGCTCAGAAATTCGAGAGCAGAAGATCTGGGACAATCATTGGTTTGTCTTCTGTAGCGGGAGATCGCGGAAGACAGAGCAATTTTATTTACGGAAGTGCAAAAGCAGCTTTTACAGCTTATTTAAGTGGATTGAGAAATTATCTTTTTGATAAAAAAGTTCATGTTATGACTGTAAAACCGGGATTTATGGCAACTAAAATGACGGAAGGTTTACCATTAAATCCAAAATTGACAGCAACCCCGAAACAGGCTGCAACTTGTATTTTCAAAGCTTATAAAAAGCAGAAAAATGTAGCATATGTTTTGCCGATTTGGGGAATTATTATGATGATTATTAGGAATATTCCTGAATTTATATTTAAAAAATTAAAGCTTTAAAATATTTTTGCAACCTTTGCATTAATTAAAAATTTAGATAAAAACGGAAATGAAAAAATTGTATTGTTTTGATTTCGACGGAACTCTGACTTATAAGGATACCATGTTTATGTATCTTAAATTCTATGATCCAATAAAATTCCAGATACAGTTTTTGAGACATGTGCCGCTTTTTGTTTTATTAAAATTAAAGCTTGCCGAAACCGAAAAGGTAAAGAAAAGTTTCATCGGTTCTATTCTGAAGGGACAAACTCAGGAGAAAATTGAAAAAAAATCTAAACAGTTTTTTGAAGAACATTACCCTAAAATTGTCAGGGAAAATGCACTGGACTTTATTCAAAATATAGATAGAGATAATACGAAGAGTCTATTGGTAACTGCGTCTCTAGATATTTGGGCAAAACCTTTTGCCGAAGCTTTTAAAATGCAGCTAGTTTCTACGAAAGCCGAGTTCCAGAACGGAGTTTTTACAGGAAATTTCATCGGAAAAAACTGTAACGGAAAGGAAAAATTAGTCCGGATACAAGCTGAAATTAATGATCATAAGTACGATAAAATCATAGCTTTCGGAGATACTTCAGGAGATAAGCCGATGCTGAAATGGGCAAATGAAGGTCATTATCAATTTTTTCACTAATTTTGAGAAGTAAAAATGTAAGAATTAAATGATGCTTTGATTTTTGAAGTATCAGTTTATTTTATTCATTTTTGCACATATTACATATTCCGTAGAAACTAATATATTCAAAGTAAAAATGAATAAAATATACTTAGATAACGCTGCAACAACACCGCTTTCAGACGAAGTTATTGATGCTATGGTAGGAACCATGAAAATGAATTTCGGGAATCCTTCTTCAACGCACAGCTTCGGACAGGAGGCAAAAATTCTTATTGAAAATGTAAGAAGACAGGTGGCAGATTATCTTCACGTGACACCCGCTGAAATTATTTTCACCTCTTGCGGGACAGAATCAAATAATATGATCATCAAATCCAGTGTAGAACATCTTGGAGTTGAAAGAATCATCAGTTCTCCTTTGGAGCACAAATGTGTTTCTGAAAGTATTTTGGATATGAAATCTCGAAAAGGAGTAGAGGTAAACTATATCCGTCCAAACGAAAAAGGAGATATTGATCTTGATAAATTAGAAGAATTATTAAAGGCTTCCGACAAGAAAACATTGGTAAGTTTAATGCATGCCAATAACGAGATCGGAAATCTTATAGATATTAAAAAAGTTGCAGAACTTTGCAAGGCAAACAATGCACTTTTCCATTCAGATACGGTACAGACAATGGCTCATATGAACTTGGATTTCTCCGATATTCAGGTTGATTTTGCGTCTTGCAGTGCTCATAAATTCCATGGACCGAAAGGTGTTGGTTTTGCTTTCATCAGAAAATCAAGCGGATTGAAAGGAATTATCACAGGAGGACCTCAGGAAAGAAGCTTAAGAGCTGGAACTGAAAATGTTGCAGGAATTGTAGGGTTAGGAAAAGCATTGGAACTTTCTCTTAAAAACCTTGAAACTTACACAAATCACATGCAGGATATCAAAAGCTATGCTGCAGAAAGGCTTACGGCAGAGATTCCGGGAATTAAATTCAACGGCAGAAGCTCTGAGAAGGAAAACAGTCTTTACACGGTTTTAAGTGCCTTATTGCCATATAAAAACCCTTTGATAGGACTTCAGTTAGATATGAAAGGAATTGCTATTTCTCAAGGGAGCGCATGTTCTTCGGGAGCTTCAAAACCTTCAATGGTGATGATGATGGTTTTATCTGAAGATGAAATGGATCATTGTACACCACTTCGTATTTCGTTCAGTCATTTAACAACAAAAGAGGATATCGATGCTTTGGTAACGGCTTTGAAAGAAATTTCAAAAGATTTCGTTATAGAAAATACAAATGTTGAGCATAGATAGTCTTATTACTCAAAAAGCGTAATTTTGAATATCCAAATTAAGGATAATCATTAAAGAATAATATTAATTTAAATAAAAGAAACAAAATGGCTTTAGAAATTACAGATAGCTCATTTCAGGAGGTTTTAAAATCAGACAAACCAGTATTAGTAGACTTTTGGGCAGTATGGTGCGGACCATGTAGAACTTTGGGACCAATCATCGAAGAAGTAGCAAACGATTTCGAAGGAAAAGCAGTAGTTGGTAAAGTAGATGTAGACAACAATCAGGAAATTTCTATGCAGTATGGTATTAGAAATATCCCTACAGTTCTAATTTTTAAGGGCGGAGAGGTTGTTGATAAAATTGTTGGAGTAGCTCCGAAAGAAGTGATCGCTGAAAAATTAAGCGCTCACTTATAAAAATAATAAATTTGATAATGAATGCTTTCCATCTTTGGAAGGCATTTTTTTTGAAATTAATTTGCAGGTGACGAAAAAAGTTGTACTTTTGCAATCACAAAAAAGAAACGAGTTCTTCCAAACTAGGAAACAACAATAAAAATTTGATCCGGTAGTTCAGCTGGTTAGAATGCCGCCCTGTCACGGCGGAGGTCGCGGGTTCGAGTCCCGTCCGGATCGCAAAAGTTTTCTCAATTTACTTTTAAAATAAAATTGATCCGGTAGTTCAGCTGGTTAGAATGCCGCCCTGTCACGGCGGAGGTCGCGGGTTCGAGTCCCGTCCGGATCGCAAAAGTTTTCTCAATTTACTTTTAAAATAAAATTGATCCGGTAGTTCAGCTGGTTAGAATGCCGCCCTGTCACGGCGGAGGTCGCGGGTTCGAGTCCCGTCCGGATCGCAACTATGGTAATGGTACAGATGTGGAGTTTTTAATTAACTTCATTGATTATCAATACTCTACAAAGATATAATAAAAAAAACGATGTACTATAGGTCATCGTTTTTTATTTTTGCCGACTAAAAAAGCAAAATAGCGACTCCGGAATACATTAGTCCAAAAGCTGATGGTTCAGATGTGGAGTTACTAATTTACTTTAAATCATTATGAATAAACGGCGAAATCAATGTATTCACTGTAATTACAGCTACTGTATCAAGGCAGGAATAACATCACAAAATAAACAGCGCTATCAGTGCAAAAAATGTAAAAAGAAGTTCATTGGGAACTATTCTTATCGTGCATATCACAAAAGTACTAATCATAATATTCAACAGCTGATAAAAGAAGGAGTTGGTATTAGAGGTATTAGCAGATTACTTGATGTCAGCAAAACAACTGTACTTAAAAAGATTTTAAAGATTGCTTCTAAAGTTGTTAAGCCACCAATTCCTAAGAATATTACAGTCGAAATTGATGAGTTAAAAACATACACTCAAAGTAAAACCAATGAACGGTGGGTAGTTGCGGCTTATTGCAGGGAAACAAAGAAAGTAATTGATTATAAGCTTGGTAGAAGAACAACCAAAACGATAAAATGTATTACAGATACTTTGCTTTTTGCAAATCCAAAAAAGATATACAGTGATCGCTTAAATATCTATCCTAAATTAATTCCAAAGCATCTTCATAGTACTAAAAGAAGAGAAACCAATCATATTGAACGGAAATTCCTTGATTTACGCACTCACATAAAGCGACTGGGAAGGAAAAGTATCAATAAAGCTCAAAGAGATAAATATACAGACGCTATATTGAAAATCTATTTTTGGGGAATTTCTCTTAATAAAAATAAGGAATCTAAGAGTTTGTCTTATCTGAATTAGGTAGCACTATTGATTTAGTTAAGGTGGCAATATACTCTAATATAAAAACTTATAATTTTACATTAGAGTATATTATTGACCTGTTTTTTTAATCATTTTCTAATTCAAACTTCTGTATTCATTGGGAGTGACACCGGTTCTTTGCTTGAAGAGCCTAATAAAATGCTGTGGATACTTGAATCCTAACTCATAAGCAATTTGACTGATGGATTTATCAACATGAAAAATTCTTTCTTTTGCAACATCAATAATCTTATTTTGGATAAACTCTTGTGCTGTTTTTCCTGTTTCTTTCTTTATCAAATCTCCAAAATAATTGGCTGAAAAATGCAGTTCATCCGCACAGTAAGCAACAGATGGAAGTCCAATCGAGTTTGGCTTTTCAGAAGAAAAATAGCCGTTGAGTAATTCTTCAAATTTTTCTAATGTTCCTTTATTGACATTTTCGCGCGTAATAAACTGGCGGTCGTAGAAACGTTCACAATGACTGAGAAAAAGCTCGATGTTGGAGGTAATAACTTTCTTGCTGTGTTTATCCACAGGTCGATTAAGTTCAAACTGAATATTAGCGAACATTTCCAACACCATTTGTTGTTCTTTTTTGGAAAGATGAAGTGCTTCATTGGTTTGATAGTCAAAAAAACCGTAATCTGAAATACTTTTAGCGAGGGGAGTTCCTTTAATCAAGTCTGGATGAAAGACCAATCCGTGTCCCAATGGTTGGTAGATATCGACTTTATTTTCTACATCAACAACCTGTCCCGGAGAAACAAATACCAATGTTCCTTCCTGATAATCGTAAGTTGCTCGGCCATATTTTAAATCACCACATTTTACATCCTTTAGAAAAATGCAGTACAAATTAAAGTACATTTTAGAACCTGTTCTTTTATGCGCTTTTGAAAAATCTATCACACTTACCAAAGGATGAAGTGTCTCGTGATTATTGAATTTATTATAATCATCGACGGTCTCAAAATAGATGGACTGATTCATAACGGTATCATTTTGTAATGCAAATCTAAATATAAAAACGACCTCTTTTTTATCTTCTGTCCCGAAACAGTAATATTGGTTATCAATTCCGTAATCTATCTACCATTATACATATCAATAGGTTGGAAATTTGCAATAACAAGTTGATTAACAAATTTTACTTCTTTGTGAAGCAATAATAATTTAAATAAAAAAAATGAAAAAAGTAATATTAAACAACGGCGTAGAAATGCCGATTTTAGGATTTGGAGTATTTCAAGTAGCAGATTTGGCAGAATGTGAAAAGGCAGTAGTAGAAGCTATTGAAACAGGCTGCCGATTGATTGACACAGCAGCATCTTATGGAAATGAGGAGGCAGTAGGAAACGCAATTAAAAGAAGCGGTATTGCCAGAGAAGAACTTTTTATAACGACAAAGCTTTGGGTTCAGGATGCAGGATATGAAAATACTTTAAAGGCTTTCGAAAAATCGCTGAAAAAACTTCAATTAGAATATTTGGATTTATACCTTATTCATCAACCTTATGGAGATGTATTCGGTTCTTGGAAAGCAATGCAGGAATTGTATAATGCAGGAAAAATAAGAGCAATAGGAGTTTCAAATTTCCACCCCGACAGAATTGCAGATTTGATTGCTAACGGTGGATTTACACCGGCAGTCAATCAAGTAGAAACACATCCATTTCATCAACAAACAGAAACTCAAAAATTCTTAACTGAAAATAATGTTCAGATAGAATCCTGGGGACCTTTCGCAGAGGGAAAGAATGATATTTTTAATAATGAGGTTTTAAAATCAATAGCAGAAAAATATAACAAATCGGTGGCTCAGGTTATTTTGAATTGGCTGACGAACAGAAATGTAATTGTTATTCCAAAATCTGTAAGAAAAGAAAGAATGGCTGAGAATTTCGACATTTTCGATTTTGAGCTTTCTTCTGAAGATATGGATGCTATCGCAACTTTAGATACTGCTTCCAGCTTATTTTTCGACCATAGAGACCCCAATATGGTAAAATGGCTTAGCGAAAGAAAATTAGATTTATAATTCTATTAATCAATAAAAACCAAATAAAATGAACAGAAGAGATATTTTGAAAACTGCAGGTCTTGTAGCAGTGGGAGGCGCATTAATGCCTTTTGATTCTTTGTTAAAGGGAGCCGTTCCAACAAATGATAAATTAACTGAAAACGAAAACCAGACAGGTCTTTTGAGTGGTCGCAGAAAACTAGGGAAATCTCTGGAAGTTTCTTCCGTTGGATTAGGCGTTCAGAATATGAGCAGAACCTATCAGACAACTATCCCGAACCGAAAACAGATGCACAATATCATTCAGAAAGCATTTGATAATGGGGTAACTTTATTTGATACGGCAGAAGCTTATGGACCTTTTGAGTGCGAAAAGATTTTAGGAGAAGCAACATCTTCTTTTAGAGATAAAATTGTCATTGAAACAAAATTCGGCTGGAACATCGATCAGCAGACTGGAGCTCGTTTACCGGGATTAAACAGTAAACCGGACCATATCAAATTGGTGGTCGAAGGAATTTTAAAACGTCTCAAAACCGACAGAATTGATTTGTTGTTTCAGCATCGTGTTGACCCTGAAGTTCCAATCGAAGATGTTGTGGGAGCAATAGAGGATTTAATAAAACAAGGAAAAGTTCTTCATTACGGACTTTCAGAACCGGGCGTTGAAACCGTAAGACGCGCACACAAAATTCATCCTGTAGCAGCGATTCAAAATGAATATTCGTTGTTGTGGAGAGGACCGGAGCAAAAGATATTGCCACTTTGTGAAGAATTGGGTATCGGTTTTGTGGCTTGGAGTCCGCTTGGAGTAGGTTTTACGACGGGTGCAATTGATGCGAACACAAGATTTGCTCAAGGAGATATTCGAGGAGGAGAAACCCGCTTTTCTCCTGAAAATATTACTAAAAACCTAGCAATGGTAGAAGTTCTTAAGAATTGGGCTGAAAAGAAAAATGCTACACCAGGACAGATTTCATTGGCTTGGTTACTTCATCAAAAACCTTGGGTAGTACCCATTCCGGGAACAACGCAAATGGAACATATGCTTGAAAATGCAGGAGCAGATAATATTAAGTTTTCCGGCACTGAATTTCAGGAATTAAGCAAAGAATTGAATGCTATTAAAATTGCTGGAGATAGATTACCGCCATTTGTTCAACAGTTTTCAGATGTGGAAGCGCCATTAAAAACAAAATAAAATTTAGTGAAAATGGAAAAAAGAATATTAGGAAATAATAGATTAGAAGTTTCCGCATTGGGATTAGGATGTATGGGCTTAAGTTTTGGTTATGGAAAAGTGACTGAAAAACAAGAAGCCATTCGATTGATAAGAGCCGCATTTGAAAATGGTGTAACTTTTTTTGATACCGCTGAATGTTACGGACCGTTTACTAATGAGGAATTAGTAGGTGAAGCATTGAAACCATTCAGAAAAGATGTTGTGATTGCAACGAAATTCGGGTTTGAGGATGGGGATTCTACAAAAGGTCTGGACAGTAGCCCTGCAAGAATCAGAAAAGTAGTTGAAGATTCTTTGAGAAGATTGCAGACCGATTACATCGATTTATTTTACCAGCATAGAGTTGACCCCAATGTGCCGATTGAAGATGTTGCAGGAACTGTTAAGGATTTAATTTCTGAAGGGAAAGTGAAGCACTTTGGTCTTTCGGAAGCCGGCGTGGAAACTATTCGCAAAGCACACGCAGTACAATCGGTAACTGCATTACAAAGTGAATATTCTTTATTTTATCGTGAACCGGAAAAAGAAATCATTCCGACATTGGAAGAACTTGGAATCGGTTTTGTACCTTTTAGTCCATTAGGTAAAGGTTTTTTAACGGGAGCGATTAATGAAGAAACAAAATTTGAAGACTCAGATTTTAGAAATATCGTCCCTCGATTTTCAGAAGAAAACAGAAAGGCAAATCAGGCTTTAGTAGATTTGGTAAAATCAATCGCAACAAAGAAAGAAGCTACGCCTGCTCAGATTGCTTTGGCTTGGCTTTTGGCTCAAAAACCTTTCATCGCACCGATTCCTGGAACTACTAAACTAAATCGTTTAAACGAAAATATTGGTGGAGCTGATTTGAAACTGACTTCTCAGGATTTATCTGAAATCGAAGAGGCTCTTTCTGCAATTAAAGTTGTTGGAGAAAGATATCCACAGCATTTAAAAGAGAGAGTAGGGAAGTAGAATCCCAATATATAATCTCTAAAATAAAATTTTACAATCAAATACCATCACTATGAAAAATCTAATTCTTAGCCTTTTTTTAATTCTTGTAAATATGAATCTATTATCTGCACAAAACTCAGCAAATCCTATTGAACAGGAAATTATCAATCTATCCAAACAAAAATGGCAATGGATGGCTGACAAAAAATCAGAAGAACTCGCTGATTTATTTGATGCCAAGTCTATGTTTGTTCATATGGGTGGCGCTTGGGGAAAAGAGCAGGAATTAAATATCATTAAAAGTGGAGGTATTTGGTACAAAAAAGCAGACATCCACGATGTTTCTGTAAAATTGATAGGAAACACGGCAATTCTTTTAAACCGAATTACATTACTGGCGGTAGTCGGCGGAAATGAAGTTACGAATCCCTTTATGGTAACAGAAGTTTACATCAAAGAGAATGAAAAATGGAAATTGGGTTCATTGTCTTTTACCAAATTAATGACATCCGAAAAATAAAAATATGAAAGTTAGAATTTTAAAACAAATCGCACTCGTCGGGTTATTGTTTCTCAATACGATAAATATTCAAGCTCAAAAAACTCAAAGGCAACCTTTAATGATTGCTGAGCAGGGAAGTTTTGCCGTGGGTGGAACAGTAATTACCAATCCCGGAACATTTAATCCTTCCAAACCTACTGCGGAAGGACAAACCTATCACGGCGACCACGCCTATGTTTTCTACCAAATTCCTGTAAAGCCTCATAAATATCCTTTGGTAATGTGGCACGGAATCGGGCAGTTTTCTAAAACCTGGGAAACAACACCGGACGGAAGAGAAGGCTACCAAAATATTTTCTTGCGAAGAAATTTCCCGGTTTACATCATTGACCAACCCAGACGCGGAAATGCAGGAAGGAGTACAGTTTCTTCAAAAATTGACCCCGTTCCCGATGAGCAGCAGTGGTTCAATGTTTTTCGTGTAGGATTATGGCCGAAATATTACGACAATGTACAGTTTGCACGTGATTCGGCTACACTTAATCAGTATTTCCGTTCGATGACTCCAAATCTTGGGACGATTGATATTAATGTGACAACAGATGCTGCTTCTGCTTTATTTAGTAAAATAGGTCCTGCAATTTTGGTTACTCACTCACATTCTGGTGGAATGGGTTGGATAACGGCTATCAAAAATCAGAATGTGAAAGCCATTGTTTCATACGAACCCGGAAGCGGATTTTTATTTCCTGAAGGAGAAGCGCCAAAACCAATTGCAAGTTCTGCTGGAGCTTTAGAAGCTTCAACTGTGCCAATGCAAGATTTTATGAAGCTGACTAAAATCCCAATTGTGATTTATTACGGAGATAATATCCCAGAAAAACAGTCTGAAAATTCAGGCGCAGACGGATGGAGAGCCCGTTTGGAAATGGCGAGATTATGGCGGGATGTTGTTAATAGATATGGTGGGGATGTAACTGTTGTCCATCTTCCGGAAGTTGGTCTCAAAGGAAATACACATTTTCCATTTTCAGATTTGAATAATATAGAAGTAGCTGATTTGATGTCGAAATGGTTGAAAGAGAAAAAATTGGATAAGTAACATTGGTTGCATTATCCGTAATCTGTCTACCGATTTTAAAATGCTATTTCCTGAACTTTGTAATAACAAAATAAGAGATATGAAAAAGTTGAAAAATTATAGTGTATGGTTTTGTGCAGTACTTCTCCTATTGTCATCTTGTTCTAAAGCTCAGGAATCAATGTCCGAAAAAAAGGAAATATCTAAAGACAAAAATGTATTGATTGTTTATCTATCGAGAACAAAAAATACAAAAACAGTTGCAGCAATCATTCATCAAAATGTTGGTGGAACTTTAGTAGAACTGGAATTACAAAATCCTTATCCTGAAAATTATAAGTCAATCGTTGAGCAGGTTGCCAAAGAAAATGAAGCCAATTTTTTGCCTCCGCTTAAAACAAAGATTGAGGATATAGAAAAATATGATGTTATCTTTTTAGGATTTCCCACTTGGGGAATGCAATTGCCTCCACCTATGAAAAGTTTTTTAAGCAAGAATGATTTTAAAGGAAAAACAATTATTCCATTTAATACCAATGCAGGTTACGGAATCGGAAGCAGTTTTGAAACAGTGAAAAAATTAGCTCCAAATAATAAAGTATTGGAAGGATTTACTATAAAAGGAGGAATAGAACGTGACGGAATTTTATTCGTAATGGACGGAAAGAAGAAAGTTGAAGCGGAAAAGAAAGTAAAAGAATGGCTGACTAAAATCGGAATATCGAAATAAAGCCATTGAATTAATCTTTAAAAGTAAAATAATGAAACAATTGAAGTATTTCGTTCTAATTATCCAGATAATAAGTATTTCGCTTTTTGTAACTAATATGAAAGCACAACAATTGCCAACACAAAGCAATGGCTTGAGTGAAAAAGATAAAAGTACCATTGCCATTTCTTCGTTTACAGCACAAGGTAAACTACAGGAATTAAAAGGTAGCTTAAATTCCGGACTTGATGCAGGATTGACCATTAATGAAATAAAAGAAATTTTGGTTCAAACGTATGCTTATTGTGGTTTTCCAAGAAGCATCAGAGGGTTACAAACTTTTATGGAAGTTCTTGATGAAAGAAAGGTAAAAGGCATTAAGGATGTCGTTGGAAAAGAAGCTTCAACAATAGAAAATAACAAAAGTAAGTATGAACGAGGAAAGGAAATTCTTGGTGAACTTACCCAAACAAAACAACCAGACAAACTTTCGGGTTATTCAGCATTTGCAACGGCAATAGATACATTTCTAAAGGAACATCTGTTCGCCGATATTTTTGAGAGAGATGTTTTGACTTATGCTCAAAGAGAATTGGTGACGATTTCTGTAATCAGCGCCATTGGTGATGCAGAACCAATGTTGCAATCTCATTTAGGTATTTCTTTAAAGGTTGGATGGAAGCCAGAGCAATTGACTGAATTTGTTTCTGTTGTAAGCTCTACAATTAATAAAGAAAAATCAAGTGCAGTTAAAACAGTTTTAAATGAGGTTTTAAAAAATAATCCTAATCCCAAATAAACTGCAAAAAATTGAAAAATGAAAAAGATAATAATGTCAGTAACAGCATTAATCATACTTGCGGTCAGCTCAGGTATTAATGCCCAAACAAAAAAAACAAAAATGGAAAAAATAGAAGTTATCAAACGTAACAACCCTTTCGGATTGGTTTACGATGATGCAATCACAGAAAATATAGAAGGAAAAGTAAATATCCATCCTGTAACTTACAAATTAAATGGAATTGATATAGCAGCCAATGTTTACACACCTGCAAATTATAACCCTTCAAAAAAATATGCTACCATAACAGTTGCGCACCCCAATGGCGGTGTTAAAGAACAAACTGCAGGACTTTACGCACAACGACTAGCAGAAGCGGGGTATATCACTATTGCTGCAGATGCTTCATATCAAGGTGCAAGTGGAGGAGAACCCCGTCATACCGATAAACCTGTTTATAGAACAGAAGACATTCACGGGATGGCAGATTTTATTTCTCAATATCCCGGAGTTGATACCAATCGAATCGGTGCATTCGGAATTTGTGGTGGCGGAGGCTATACTTTGAAAGCTACTCAGTCAGATAAAAGATTTAAAGCGGTTGCTACTTTAAGTATGTTCAATTCAGGTGAAGTTAGACGTAATGGATTTATGAATTCAGGATTGAATACTATTCAAGAACGCTTAAAACAAGCTTCTGATGCAAGAGCACAGGAAGCCGCAGGTGGTAAAATAATATATTCCGGTGTGGCAAGCATTACCGATGAAGAAATCCAGAAAACCAGTACTGACCTTTATCGTGAAGGATATATTTATTATTACAGAACCAATGCGCATCCAAATTCGACTTTTTTATATCCGACTAGTAATTTATTAGATTTAATGACTTGGGACGCCGCAGACAATATGGATTTGATTAATCAGCCTTTATTGATGATAGCAGGAAGCAAAGCCGATACGAAATATATGACGGATGAAGCTTTTCCGAAAGCAGTTAATACAAAAGATAAAGAACTGTTCATTATAGACGGTGCAACACATATTCAAACTTATTGGAGACCTGAATATGTAGAAAAAGCTGTTAAAAAACTGACTGAATTTTTCGGGAAAAATCTTTAAAAAATTTAGAAATGAAAATTTTAATACTAGGAGCAGCAGGACAAATCGGAAGAATGCTGACGAAAGATTTGCTGGAGCAAACCGACAACGAGTTGGTATTGTTTGCCCGAAATGCATCACAAAGATTAAACATCAAATCTGAAAAAATTACTATGATAAGTGGTGATTTTACCGACTATGAATTATTGGTCAGTACAATGAAAAATGTCGATGCCATTTATCTGAATGATATGAACAGCAGAGAAGGTGTTGAGACTATTGCCAAAGCAATGAAAGAATCGGGAACTAAAAGAATAATTCTTGCTTCTATCCTTGGAATTTATGATGAAGTTCCCGGAGCTTTCGGAAAATGGAATACAAGAATGGTTGGCGCAACCGGTATTCAAAGCCATAAAGAAGCGACAGCTTTATTCGAAATTCCGGAATTTGATTATACAATTCTAAGGCTTACTTGGTTGTATAATCAGGCGGGAAACAGCAATTATCATCTTACATACAAAGGTGAGCCGTTTGAAGGAGCACAGGTAACAAGACAGGCTGTTTCACAATTGATTACGGATATTCTGCAAGATGAAAGTGGTCAGTTTCTAAAAACAAGTATTGGCGTTAGCGAACCTGATACCAATTGGGATAAACCCTCTTTTTATTAATACTAAAAATAAAATATGAAATCTATAGTTATTTCACTTTTGTCAGTACTAATGGTATCAAGCTGCTGTACAAAATCTAATACGGCTATCGGTAGATCAGATATTTTTCCTAAAGGAGAAAAGGTGACCAACAATAACTTTACAGGTTCTGTTTGGCTACAGATGTTGGGTCAGAATGAGAAATCATTGAATACAAATGTGGGTAACGTAACTTTTGAACCGAAAGCCAGAACCAAATGGCATCTTCATCCGGGAGGGCAGATTCTTTTGGTTACTGATGGCATTGGATATTATCAGGAAAAAGGTTATCCAAAAAAAATATTACGTAAAGGTGATGTTGTAAAATGTCCGCCAAATGTAGAGCATTGGCACGGCGCAAGTCCGGAGAGTCAGATGGTGCACGTAGCAATTTCAGATAATGACAAAGGGGCAGTTGTATGGTTACAGCCAGTCACGGACGAGGAATATTATAAATAATTAAAACCAATCCAAAATAAAGTTTATGAAAACCAAAATTCAACTATTTTCAGTAGCGGTGGCTATGTTAAGTTTTGTAGCTTGTTCTAAAGATGATATTGCGGATGAACAAGATCCTGTAAACCAAAATCCGGCAACAGGAGCACCAGTAGAAACAGGTCAAGCAAATACGAATTATGCACCAGCATTTGTCGGGCAAACCAGAGTAAATAGTGTGCAAACCACAACACCTTACCAGAGTACAATTCTCAATTCATCATTATCTGCGCCGTGGGGTATTGTAGCTCTTCCGGATGGTCGTTTTCTCGTAACAGAAAAAGTAGGTAATATGCGGATTTTAACTTCAACAGGAACAGCTAGTGCACCAATTACTGGATTCCCAACTGTTAATAATTCCGGACAGGGTGGGTTGCTGGATGTCTGTGTAGATCCTAACTTTTCTACAAACCGTATGGTTTATTGGACCTATGTTAGAAACGTCACGGGAGGAACTGCTATTGCGGTGGGAAAAGGCAGGCTTTCAAATAATGAAACAGTGATCGAAAATCCTGTCGTTATTTATGCTTCAACTACGCCGGCAAGTCCTACAAGTAACTATGGTTCCCGCCTAATGTTCGACTCGACAGGAAATCTGTTGGTGACATTTGGTGATCGTTTCTCAGATAATGTTAGAATAGAAGCTCAATTCGCCAGCAGTAGTATTGGTAAAGTTATACGCATTGATACCAATGGAAATGCAGCTGCTGGAAATCCTGTGATTTCACAACCAGGAGCACGTCCTGAAGTATTTACTATGGGACATAGAAATTCTCAGGGCTTAGCCATTCATCCTGTTACTGGTGATATTTGGGAGTGTGAGCACGGTCCAAGAGGAGGAGATGAACTTAACAGACTTCAACCTGGAGCCAATTACGGATGGCCGGTTATCAGTTATGGAATCGAATATAGTGGTCAACCAGTTGGAGGAGGAATTCAGCAACAAAACGGGATGCAGCAGCCTGTATATTACTGGGATCCCGTTGTATCTCCAAGTGGGATGACTTTTTATGCAGGTAATAAAGTTCCAGAATGGCAAAATAATCTTTTCCTGTGCTCCCTTACTCAAACTCATATCATCAGATTAGTTATCCAGAATAATCAGGTGACAGGCGAAGAAAGATTGTTAGTAGGAGAAGGTCAAAGATTTAGAGATATTATTCAAGGCGCTGATAATGCATTATATGCGATAACTGATGCCGGAAGATTTTATCGTATAGATAGGCAATAGAAAATAAATAATTGAATAATAGCCGTTTACCGTTGTTTAAATTAGGTTTAAAATTCACATTTTTTGGCATTAAAGCTTGAATAATGTGGTTATAAAAACTGAGCGTCGGTAAATTATTTGAAAACAGCTTCAAAATAATTTGAAGCTGTTTTTTATGTTATAGAATTTCAATTTTTACTGTTAAGTAATTCTGTCGGAGAATAACCATACTGTTTCTTAAATGCATACGAAAAATGAGAAAGATTTTCAAAGCCTGTCTCATAATAAATCTCAACAGGTCTTCTTTTTTTTTCGCTTAATTGATAATGAGCCAGCTCAAGACGTTTTTGAGTAAGCCATTTCTGAGGAGTGGTTTGAAAAGCCGTTTTAAAATCTTTTTTAAAGGTTGTAAGGCTTCTTCCCGTTAGATAACCAAATTTTTCAATGGGCATATTGAACATAAAATTCTTCTCCATAAAATCGGCGAGATTTATTTTACCGGGTTTAGAAAAATCAGACAAGATACTATCAATACTTTGATCAATTGTGCGAAGAATGGTAAGTGCTTCTTCAATTTTCAAAGCAGATAATTTTTCAGGAAGTTCTGTTTCCAAATCAAAATAGGGAAGTAGTGACGTGAAGAAACTTTCCAGTAAAGGATGTTTTTCAAAAGAAAGAATTCTGTGCTTATTTTGTTCTGTACATTTAATAGGATTTTTTGTATAAAACCTTTTCAGCCTGTCTTCAGTCAGTGTCATCACTACAGATTTATATGATCTTCCGTCTTTAGGGTATTTGATGATTGTGCTCAATTGATTCCGGGGAAACAACAACATATCTCCGGGTCCAAAACTAAAAGTGCTATCTGCCTGAATGATTTTCATTTCACCGGATATGATCTTGACAAAAGAATGATCTTCCAAAACAATTTCGTTCTTGAAGTATTTTTCTTCTATGCACGATAGCACAATCTCAGCATAATTATTTCGTTGTTGTTGCGTCATACCTTTATATCTCAAATGTACAAAAAACCTGTCAGAGTAACATTTTCTAAATTGTCCTGACAGGTTTTAAATATGAATTATCCTTTATTAAAAGCGTGTTTTGTTTTACAGATAAGATTAAATATTAAACTCTACTCCGGTAAGTTTTTCGCTAATTGTCCATAGTCTTTTTGCCGTTGCTTCATCGAGAGCATAAGCAGCAACACCGGATAATTTTTCAATATCATTCATTCGTTCAGAAAAATGTTCGTGATTTTCATTGGCAATTTTATCAATTTCAGCAATGTCGGTATTTTCACAGTACACACCTCCGATTTCATTTAGCTTGCCGCTCGTCGCTGCCCAAACAGTTGTCGAAGCGCCTTGAGCAAGTGTTTTTAATCCTTTGGAAGCATCTCTAATAACATTACCATCTTTATCATACACTCCTAAACCGGATAATTCTTCGGAAGTCAAATGTCTTTTTAAATCTGTTTCCACTATTGCACCTGGATGAAGTGAATAAGATCTGACACCAAAACTCTTGCCTCTGTTGTCTAATTCCAATGAGAAGAGGATATTGGCTGTTTTCGACTGACCATAACCTAATAAAGTCTGATACTCCCGGTTTTCAAAATTGGGATCCTCAAAATTGAACATTGAAAAATGATGACCCCAAGAGGAAACATTGATTACTCTTGCACCATTGGCATCAACTAATGCTTTCCAAAGCCTTGCAGTAAGCTGAAAATGTCCGAGATGATTGGTAGAAAGCTGACTTTCATAGCCACGGCTATCTCTTTGCAAAGGCACCCACATAATGCCTGCATTATTAATCAGAAGATGCAATGGTCTTTTAGACGAAAGAAATTTTTCGGTAAAAGAATCGATTGATGCCGGATCCATCAAATCCATTCTTTCGAGTTCTACATTGGGAATTCCTTCAAGATTTTTACTTGCTTTTTCAACATTTCTTGCTGGAACGATGACAGTTGCCCCAGCGGATGCCAATGCCTTTACTGTTTCCAATCCGATTCCTGCATAACCTCCCGTTACAATAGCGGTTTTACCATTAAGATTGATACCCTCAATAACTTCTGTTGAGGTTGAAGCTGCGTTGAATCCTGAATTTACTGATTTCTGAAACGTACCCTGATAATTGTTCTGTGTCATTTTAAACTTGTTTTTTATTGAAACAAATTTATAATCCTAAATAAGTAAAAATTTTGTTCAGAAGTCTTATTTTACTTTGTTTATAGGTCGCAATTATTAAGTTGACAATATACTTAAATGTACAAGACTTATTTTTACACTGAAAAATCAATTTTACTTTTTTATGTATTATAAAGTTGATTGTAAAACAAATAGTATTTTATTGATTAGGTACATACGAGTATATAGTTGCCTATAAATTATTACAAAAGTAAAAGTCTATTATTCTGACATTGATAAAATACTGGCAGATATCCATTAATTGGAGAGATAAATATTTATTAAAAAATATTTATTCAGAATTCTTTATTGACTTAAATTTGAATGAACTATTAGATATACCTCAATACAATTAAATTATAAAAAATGGCAAAACAAATTTTCATCAATCTCGCAGTAAAAGACGTGGAAAAGTCTCAGGCTTTTTATACTGCTTTAGGCTTTTCTAATAATCCTCAATTTTCTGATGATACGGGAAAATGTATGGTTTGGAGTGACAATATTTTCGTAATGCTTTTATCGTACGAAAAATTCTCAAGCTTTGTAACCAAGCCCATTGCAGACACCAAGTCAAGCGTAGCGGGAATTTTCTCAATGTCGACGGAAAGTCTAGAAGAAGTCAACACGATTATGGAAAGCGGAATAAAAGCAGGCGGAACAGAACCCAATGAAATGCGCGATTACGGCTTTATGGTACAACGCACCATCGAAGATTTCGACGGACACACTTGGGAAGTTTTCTATATGGATATGTCTAAATTCCCAACGGAGTAGTATATCAACTATTAAACGGACAAATGGAATTACCGTTATGAAGTATAAGAAATAAGTATTGATGTATGAAATAGATGTTATTAATGGTGAAAAATATGAATTTATTAATATGAAAACTTCTTTGAAAAATTTTATAAATATCTGTGAAGAAACAATTAATTTATATCTTCCTTCTCGGTAAAAGAATATTAAACTACTGAAATTAAAAATACATTGACGATGAGGTTTCCTGTCTAAAAACTGGGGTTAAAAATGTAACTACCAATGCACATCTTCGAAGCATTTGTGGTAATAAATTTATGGTTACTATATACTTAAATGTATCAGACTTATTTTTACACTGAAAAATCAATTTTACTTCTTTATATATTATGAAATTGATTGTAAAACAAATAGTATTTTATTGATTAGGTACATACAAGTATATAGTTGCCATTTTTAGGTGACAATATACTTGAATGTACCAAATTGTAATTTTATGAAAAAAAATAATTTTGCTAATTATTGATAAATAGATTCAGATGCATAGTAGGCATAAAAATCCACCAAATGTCCTAATTTAGCATTTACATTAAAATTTTTTCAATGGCTAAGACAATTTCGGATGCTGATTTATCAAGTGCAGGAGATGACTTTCATATATTATGGACTATTAAGAAATCTTTGGAATTATTAAATTTTAACAATCAAAGTTTAAAGGCTATTACAATTGAAGGATTTGAGAAGAATTTATCTAAAACGATAGATCCATTTGGAGAAAAATTCTTAGGGATTGATTTAACAGAGTATTTTGGAGGAAGTGATTTTGAAAGTGCGGATTCAATTACGATCTCTCAGTTAAAATATAGTACAAGAAGAGTGGAAGAAAATTTCACTTTTTCTAAACTTTATGAGGGGAAAAAATCAAATTCCTATGAAGGGTCAATTATTCATAGGTTAGCAACGATATTTAAAACATTTATAGATCAATTTGGAAGAGAGAAGATAATTAAGAAAATAAAAATCAAATTAATAAGCAATAGAAATATCAATGCTTCCCATTTAAAGCAAATTGCTCAAATCCAAGATTATTTAGTAAGCAATAAAAGATCGATAAGTTTTAATGCTGTTTTGAATGAGTTCCCGGAGATTTCAAAAGATCCTTTTTCTAAATTAAAAAAAGCATCAAGACTTAACTTAAATGAATTTACTGATTTTATAAGATTATTAGATTTTGAAGATTGTGGAACAAATTCAAGGCAATTACTGAAATTTGAACTTATTAATTCTATAGCTAGTGCAAGTATAAAATCTCAAAACCAATTCAATTCTTTATTCCAAATGATTTGGAGTAAAATGATGCCTGAAAAACGTGAAGAAAGAACACTGACCTTCATAGATGTAGTTGCTAATTTTGGATTTAGTAGTATTGAAAACTTATTTCCAGTTACCCAAAATTTTGAAAATAGTTCTAACGCAATTCATAGAGAACAATTAAGTGATATCATATCAATCATAGAAAACAATACTTCTTATTTGCCAATCTGCATCCACGGAGGAGCAGGAATAGGAAAGTCTACGATTACACATCAAATAAAAAATAGTTTACCTGAATATTCTGAATGTATTTTATTTGATTGTTATGGAGCAGGAAAATATCAAACCCCTGAAGATAAGAGACATCTTCACAGAAACGCGATACTTCAGTTAGCAAACGAATTAGCAAAAAAAGTAGGAACAGAATTTTTACTTTTACAAAATGAATCGGATGACATTTATTTAAAAGAACTTATAAAAAGAATCCGAGATGGTGTTGCTATTTTAAGAAGTAGAAATCCAAGTGCTTCTTTAGTGTTTATAATCGATGCCGCAGATAATAGTGTTACAGCAGCAAAAAATAATGGTGAAAAAAGTTTTATTGAAGATCTGGTAAATATTGAAATTCCAAGTGGTTGTCATATTATTGTAACATCAAGGAGTTATAGAAAAGAATCTCTTAATCTGCCCAATAATTATACCGATGTTGAATTAAAACCATTTAGCTTTGAGGAAACAACATTATTTGCAAAAAAAATTTTTCCACATATTACTGGCGAAGAGATTGCAGAGTTTCATAAATATACCAAAGGAATCCCAAGAGTACAGTTTTATTCCTTAAATCTGAAAACTCAGGGAATAAGTGAAATCATAAACTATCTAAAACCAAATGGAAAAGTTGTAGGGGATTTAATACTTGATAAAATTGATCAAGCTGTAAGTAGAATTGGAAAAGATAAAAAACCTTTAGTAGAACAGTTTTTTAAATTGCTGATATCATTGCCAAGACCTGTACCTATTGGTTATTTATCCGAAATAATGAAAGTTGAGATAGATTTTCTAAAAGATTTATCTTCTGATATTTGGAATGGGTTGATTTTAGAAGACGATTTATTTAGCTTCAGAGATGAGGATTTTGAAAATTATATTGGGGAGACGTATCATGCTACCTTGGAAGAATTACAAGAAATTACTAAAATATTTATAATTAAATCTGAAACTGACGAATATGCTGCAACTAATCTAGGAAGTCTTTTATTTAATGCTGAATACAAACAAGAGCTTTTGGATATTGTTCTAAATAGAAAATTATTACTGTTCCCAAAAGACCCGATTAGAAATAAAGAAGTTTACATAAATAGAGCAAAATTAGCTTTAAAAATAAGTTACGACCTTCAGGATAATTTAACGTATTTCAAGTTATTGTTTATTGTAGCTGAAGAATTAAAAACAGACAAGGCCTTATCCAACTTACTTATAACCTATCCTGACTTAGTCTCTAGATTTGGAGATGAAGTGTCTTTGTCCAGACTTAAATTAAACTCAGACGAAAAACCGTGGGCAGGAGCATTTCATTTAAAATTGGCAGGAATATATTCACGTAAACCTGAAACCAAAGAGATTGCATTAAAACATTTAAAAACAGCCGATGAGTGGTTAAATTGGAGACGCAATAAAAAAAATGAAGAGTTAATGATTATCCCATTAACAGTCTTGATATTGCCTACGAAGTAGAAACTGTCTTAAGAATATCTGGTGTACGTAAAGCAATTAGAGCAATAAATAGATGGAAGCCAAAAGAAATCAGACTGTCGGCAGGTAATTATTTAGTAGAAAATCTGATTAGTTTTTCTACAAAAGAAAATATTGGTGAGTGGTTGCAATATCCAAGTTTTAGGACGGATGTTAAAATATTTATTATTTGTAAGTTGTTTCAATATAACCAACCAATCAATTTTGACTTAAATCTTATTACCAATCACTTATTAAATATCCTAATAAAAAAACGAATAAAATTTAGTAAGAGATTTCAACAACTTATCATTCAGTTTTGTGGAATTTTAGCTCAACGTAAAACAAATCCAAAAATAATACTGGATATTCTAGCTTTTATAATCATAAAACCTTTGGAAAGAATTCCTTATTTTTATAATTATTCTGATAAAGATGAAGAAATAGCTATGGATATAACTTTAGCTAAGGAAACTTTAATTTTTTCCCTAAACAATTCAGAAGCTACTATAGAATCTTTTTTTCCGGATAAGTTTAGAAATATTGATAAAATTAAAGATTATGAAAAAAGAAAATCAATAGAAAGTGATAAAAAAGAGTTTGTAAGTTTCTATAAATATGCAGTTAGAATATACCAATTACGTTCTGATTTATTGACTGAGCGAATCACTCAATCTGAATGTCTATCGAAATTTGAGACAATATGCAGTAATATTGGAAGCGATTATGAATTAAAATATCAGTACGGTTATCAGATAAATGATAGGTTAACATTTCTATCAGGAAAGCTGGCAGAGATTGCTCTATTTTTTAAAGAGAAAGCCGAGCGGATTGATTTTATCATAAAATCTTTAGATAATCAAACAGATAAGTTAAAACTTAGATTTGAAGTTTTAAGCAAGACAATCCTAATTGAAGACTTAATCAAAAACTCATTTAAAATTTTAGCTGAATCAGATGAAATAATTAAGGATTCTGATTTATCAGCGAAAGAAGCGACAGATAACTATACTAAGTGTTTACTTTTTAGCAGTAAGATTGATAATGCTTTCAGTCAATATTTTTTTGATGAGGCTATAAAAGCTACTTCAGAGATAGATTATGAAGCTTTTTCTCAAATATTATGTATTTATTATTTATCGGAAATAGGAATTAATAAACCTAATCCTCAATTGGCTTATCACTATGCACGTTTTGTTGAATATTGTGATATAAAATTGGGTTCTTACGACAAAAAACACTTTCCATATAGGGAAGGACTCTTGGGAATTGCCAACATAGATACGCCTTCAATGTTTGCTACAATTTGCAGATGGCATCATAGAAATGTTGTTAGAATTGGTGAAGAGATTACTTCCTTAATTAAAATAGCTGTTGAGAAAGGGTATATTAACCATATTGTAGCAGGTTCAATGACCCTTCTAAAAACAAATTATAATTTTAAAGAATTGGAAAGTCTTTATAAGTTATTGATTCAGAAATTTGACCAAACAGGTAATTCTGAATTAAAAAGCAAATATATAGATTCAGAGTATAAAAATTTAAGACTAAATAAAGACAAACATTTCACAAGAAAAATTTATGATGAAATTAAATCTGGGAAATTTATTGATAGCAATATTGTAAATGAAATAAAAAATTATACAGAATTTTTAGATAGACTTGAAGACAAAAAAACTAACACATATACAAGTAATGGCTTCAAAAAAGAGGAATTTGCTCATAATATTGATTTGAACAAGTTGGACTATACCTCAACAAAAGAAATAGAGAAAGCTATTGATCAAATTGTTTTAGATAATATCGAGACTTATAATCATCGATGGAAAATTGAAAATCTTTTCGCAGACATTTTAAATAAATGCTCTCCAGATGAATACACTTTATTTTTATCAGTACTGGTGGAGGTCGATCCAAGCTTATTGGATTTCAATTCTTTTGAGATAACTTTAAAAAAAGCCTTCACTCAATGGGACTACTATCCGGCTGTGAAAATTTGGAAAAAGGAGAACTTTAATAATGTAATATCTACAAAACTTCAGCACTTTGATTATGGAAATACTTTAAATATTTGGTCACTAAGAGAGTTTGCCAGTTTGTTTAATATTGATAATATTCAATTAGCAGATGCTCTTGTAGGAATCTTACCGCAAAAAGTAGATTTATTAACTGACGAGTCAATTTACAGTTCCTTTGAATTGATTAAAAGTAAGCTGAACCCAGATGAAAATGAACAATTATTATCGTGGGTTTTAGAAAGATGGAACTCTAAAATTAAACCTGAGGTTGCAGATGGTGTTTGGACTAAAGATTTAAATACTCCAGCAGATTCTGATATAAACGTTGCAAATTTGCTAAGATTCATTCTAGGACACCCAGATAAAAAACTGCGTTGGAGGGCTATCCATTCTATCAGAAGATTGGCAAGTCTTAATAATGTAGGAATACTTAAAGTATTATTAGACAAACAAAATGAAAAGGATTGTTTTCCTTTTCAGAATAAGGATTATATCTATTATTGGATGTCTGCTAAATTATATTTGTGGATTGCAATAGACAGAATCTCAATTGAAAATCCTAAAATACTAATTCCTTTTAAAGATGTTTTCTATAAAGAGCTTAAAAGTGAAGCTTTGCCTCACGTTTTAATCAGACATTATATCAAGAAATCTTGTTTAAATCTTTACAAATTCGATCAGTCTATATTTACGGATATTGAATTGCAAAGTATTGAAGGTATTAACAAAAGTAAATTAGGTTATGTAGAAGAAAAACAATACAGTAGGCAACAACGAAGATATTCAAGTAAATCTAAACAAAAATGGAAATTCCGCTTTGACTCTATAGATACTTTACCATATTGGTATAGCAGAATTGGAGATATTTTTAATTTATCAGAATATGACGTTGCCGACATTGCAGATCAATTTATTTCTGAAAAATGGGGTTATGTTGGTAAGCCTAATGATGATGATTATCTTCGAAGTCAACTTTATGATAGAGATTGGTATTTAACAAGAAATGATCACGGGAGTAATCCGGAAATAGAAGATTTATCTACTTATTTTGAATACCATGCAATGTATTGTGCAGCAAATTTCTTTTTAGAGCACGAACCATTTATGAAAACAGATTACTCTGATTATTGGGATAGCTGGGAAGGTTGGTTAAATTCGGAAGCAAACGCTTTTGACGACTTTTGGTTATCAGATATAAGAACTGCTATTCCATTAAAGTTAGATTACTGGAAAAATAATGTAGAAAGTTTTAACTTACTTTGGAGAGATTCAATTCCGGAAGAATATTTTGATGAAAATGTTGGTTTTTCAAAAGAAAATAAGAACGAATTTCTAAATGTGTATGGAGCTATCAAAAAATATACAGGAGAAAATCAAGAAACAATAACTTTTACTTCGTGTTTAGTTTCAAATAGGGGTTCAGAAGCTCTATTGCGGGCCTTGAATACAACTAAGGATAGCTATGATTATTACCTTCCTCTTGAAAAAGATAGTGATAATGACGACTCTGAGATAGATGAAGTAGATTTTAAATTTAAGGGATGGTTAAGGGAAAGTCGAAGTGAATATGACGGTCTTGATACTAATGATTCATTGTTTACTGATAGCTCTAAAGGATATTTTGTGTTTGGGGATATTGTAAATTCTTATTTTAATATAAAATACAATAACATTTATACAAGGGGATACTTTGAAGATAATGAAGTAAGTATATATGAAAATTGGAATGAAATAACGGATGATAATTACAGAAAATATAATACGGATACAGAGACTTCTGGTTGTTTTTTTAAAGTCAAAAGTGAATTTATTTTGAATTTCCTAAAACTTGAACAGAAATCTTTAATAATTCGCTGTATAGTCGATAGACAACTAGAGGAAAGAAACTACCGAGAAAGAAATAGTGATAATAGAAATCAAGTTAAACTTTATTTAATTAAGTCAGATGGCACAGTTAAAACACTCAGAGGAACAGATTATAAAATTGGGTGAAAAATTAGTAAAGGAACTCGACCTGGAATATTCCACAAATACATTAGCAAGATGGATGTCCCATTATCTTGCTGAGTTAATGCAAAATATAGATAACATTGAATCTGAAGGAGAAAAAAAAATATTGCAAAAGGAATGTTGTGATATTATACTAAAAGTTTGGTCTCAAAAGGAAAATCTACCAATTACAAAACCTCTGGATAATTTAAAACCTATTATAGAAATATTAGAGGTTTTAAAAGAACAAAAAGAAGTAAGCATATTACCACGTTGGCTTGAATATAATTCATTACCTCGTAATAACGAATGGGCTTCACTTGTTGACTTAGTTAAAAATAATTCGGAGCAAATCTTCAGTAAAGTTGTTCAGATGAATTTACACAAAGACATTTTAAGTAAAGATAAAGAGTGGCTAAAGGAAAATAAAAATTTTCTTAGTAGAGATGAGATAAACTTTCTTGAGCTTGTTGATGTTATGAGTGATAATGACTTTAGTAAAGGAGTAATTGATTTAAATGATTTTGAGATGTCAGATGATAATTCAAAGAGAATAAAATTTATGTTTGATGAATTAGAAAATTTAATAGATGAACAAAAAAAGGAACTCTTGAAGATAAAGAAAAACTATCTTAATAATAAATAATGTTTTTTTGAACTTTAAGATATTATATGATAATTTACTTCTTTCTTATTTGTTGTAGAATATTTTTATATTTGATAATCTGAGATATATGATTGATTGAAACGAAAAATCCTAAATTTATTTGCAACAATTAAAAAAACACATATATTTGCACCAGTAAAAACAAACAATCTTAATCTTGTTTAAAAAAGTGACCTATTCGGTGACCTAAAAATAAGAGAACGTTATAAAGCTTATGGATAGGGCGTTTTTCAAATAAGAACAAGTCCCGTCCGGATCGCAAAAGTTTTCTCAATTTACTTTTAAAATAAAATTGATCCGGTAGTTCAGCTGGTTAGAATGCCGCCCTGTCACGGCGGAGGTCGCGGGTTCGAGTCCCGTCCGGATCGCAGAAAAGTCTTCTAAATTTTAGGAGACTTTTTTATTTTAAATAATAAACGAACAAACATTATTGCTTTTCTGTGGCAATATATTATAAATTTTTTCCATTTTACTATTATATTATTTATAGAAAAGCGAGGTGAAAAACTATTATATTTGATTATCTACATTTAAATACAATTCTGAAAAGTTATCTCAATTAAGATCAAAATTGTATTTATTATTTGAGATCAGCTAAACATAAAAAACACCAAATGGACTACACATTAAACTTTGATTGGAACAATAAAGATGAATTGAAAATAAATCTTAAAAAATGGGCTTATGACGAAAACGCAATTCTCATGGAGCAAGACGAAGATTTACTTTTTCATAATATGGTGTGGATGGAAATGGTTTTTCCCTTTATGTTTGACAAAAATTGTACTAAAAGAAAATATATAATCAGTGATTTAAAAGGTTACATAAGAGAAATTTTTTCACGCAAAAAATCATTATCTGACTTGGAAAAAATTCAGGAATTATTTATAAATGATATGCAGACTTATTGCTCAGAAACAAATGATCCTCTTATTTGCGATTGTGTAGAATACTTTATGCAATGTAAAATTAAATTGGGTAGTTAAGATAAAGACATTTAATTTATCTGCCATTTTTAAAAATATCCTTATTTTTATCAAAAACAATGTGGAAAATAATTATTTAATATCTTCTTTTGAGTATTAAGTATTTATTTGATTCAAATTTTATTTATCAAAATACTCTCATCTTTAATGCATAGTATATTACCTTTTTTATTGGCGATGATCGCTGTGATCGTGCTTTTGGAAATGTTGGCGACAAAACTCAGAGTTGCCTATCCGATCATATTGGTTTTGGCAGGGCTTGCTGTGAGCTTTATTCCGGGGCTTCCACAGGTTAGGATTAATCCGGACATGATATTCTTTATATTTTTGCCGCCTTTATTATGTGAAGCAGCTTGGACGATCTCTTTTAAAGAAATGAAGAAATGGTGGCGAATTATCACCAGTTTTGCCTTTTTAGTAGTGTTTTTCACTGCTTTGTCAGTCGCAATTGCGGCGAATTATTTTATTCCGGGATTTACTCTGGCGTTAGGATTTTTATTGGGAGGAATCGTTTCTCCACCCGATGCAGTAAGTACAGGAGCAATCATGAAGTTTGTGAAAATTCCAAAATCGACTTCTGCTATTCTTGAAGGGGAAAGTTTGTTGAATGACGCTTCCTCGCTGATTATTTTCCGGTTTGCATTAATTGCTGTAGGAACGGGGCAGTTTATTTGGCATGAAGCTATCACTGAGTTTTCGTGGATGGTTTTCAGCGGAGTGGGAATTGGATTGCTTTTGGGTTGGATTTTTATTCAGGCTCATAAAAGGTTGCCGACAGATGCGCCTTCAGATATTGCTTTTACATTGATTGAACCCTATATTTTGTACTGGGTGGCTGAATATTTTCATAGTTCGGGAGTATTGGCGGTTGTTGCCGGAGGTTTATTAATGTCAAATCAGCGTTTAAAATTTTTAAACAGTACCAGTCGGATTCGCGCATATAGTGTTTGGGAAAGTTTTACTTTTATTTTAAATGGAGTTGTATTTTTAATTATAGGTCTTGAGCTTCCGGAAATTACACAGGGACTTCGCGCAAAAGGAATTCCTTTGGAAACAGCAATTGGATACGGAGTTTTAGTGACAGGAGTTTTAATTTTGGTTAGAATTGTAAGCTCATACATAGCAATGCTTGCGACCATGATTTTTAGGCGAGATGTCATTCAGATTTCACAGGCAAGCAGGAGACGAAGATTTTTCCTCCCTCTTTTATTGGGTTGGACGGGAATGAGAGGCGTGGTTTCTTTAGCAGCAGCGCTTACAATTCCTGTTCATTTGGGAAATGGAGCAGAGTTTCCGCATAGAAATCTGATTCTTTTTGTGACTTTCGTGGTCATTCTTCTCACACTTTTAATGCAGGGACTTACTTTGCCATATTTTATAAAGCACGGAAATCTTTTCGACAGCTCTGCGATGGAAGAATTAGAGGAATCTACCAAACGAAAAATGAAAAGCGGATTGAGAGCAGAAACCTATAAATTTCTTCGAAATAAATATGACAACGAACTCCACGATCATAGCGGAATGAAAAAAATGCTTGATCATTGGGAAGATAAGATGAAAGCCAATGATGAAGAATGGATGAATGAAAAGACTAAAAATATTTTTATAGAAATGTTGGAATTTCAGAGGGATTATCTTTCTGAGCTTAATAAAGATAAGGAAGTTGATGAAGAAGTGATTAGAGAACAGCTGTTTCTAATCGATTTGGAAGAAGAAAGGATAAGAATGTTGTAAAATTTTAAGGTTAATTATTGTTCAAGCCATTTCTTGAATTCTGCAACTTTGTTTTTACTAATTAATATTATTTCATCACTTTCAGGTTTTGTGACAATTTTTAATTGATTTTTACCATAAACCAGAATATTATTAATCGCTTTTACATTAATGATGAATTGTCTGTTCGCTCTGTAAAATATTTTTGAATCCAAAGTTTTGATCAATTCGTCTAAACTGGAGTTGATAGAATATTGATTTTCTGTATTAGTTTTAACATAAACAATATTATTTTCGAGAAAAAAATAAGCAATTTCTGAACTTTCCAGAGAAATCAATTCATCTTTATGATAAGTGATAATTCTCTTTTTTGAATTTTCCGTTGAATCTTCATTAAGTGAATGGTTATCGCTTAATTTTAATTTTTCATGAATAATATTAAGTTGAGTATTCATAGCCGTTAAGCTATTAATTTCATCATTCAGATTTCTAATTTCATCATTTTTCTGAGCTTCATATTTTCTGTAAATCATTCGGATCAATAAAAAACTTATTCCTAAAATGCATAAAGTTGCAATCAGGAAAACAATTAAAAATTTTAAGTATAAATCTGAAATCTGCTGTTCAATAACTTCCGTATTAGCATGAGAAGCAACCATCCAATTGCTACCGACGACTGGAAATACACTCACAATTTCTGAAGCTCGGTTTGAGTTTTTATTAAAATTCCGAATTCCTGTATTTTCTTTTCCTGAGTTTAAAATTTCAATAAAATCACTTTTATTTTCATCACCGGAAGTAAATCCGGAATTATTTTTATTAATTTTTTGACCGATTAAAGCCGGATTCGGGTGGCAAAGTTCAATACCGTTTTGATTGTACATACAAATAAATCCGCTTTGTGTATCAGTATTTACAATGCTGTTTTGTAGATTTTGAATCACATTTTCTTTTGAAATTCCGTCTTTTAATTGTAACTCCAATAACTTTCCGATTTCGCGGGCTTCTCTTTTTCCTGCTTCGAATTTACTGTTGAAAAGATCTTCCTTTGAAGAAGTATACAAATATTGAAATGAAAAAAAACTGATCATTAAAATAACAATACTGACTGCAAAAAATGTGACTGTATAAAGATTGAATTTTTTCATTAAAAGGAAATAGGTTCTAATTAAATTCAAAAATAAACAATTATTCACAAGAAAATATTCGCTTTTAAGGTCTTATTCTTCCGTTTTATGCTTAAATTTAATAGGTAAAGTATTGACGGTGTTTACCTTTGATCCAATATTAAAATAAACTTTAAAATTATTCTCTCATGAAAAATAAGAATAAATTGATCTTGGTTTTGTTGGTGGGATTTGTAGGATTGCAGTTTTCTCGCCCTGAAAAAATTGATCATGGAATGAGAACTCAGGATCTTGTAAATGTTCCAAAAGAGGTCAATACGATTTTAAGGAGTTCGTGTTTCGATTGCCATTCTTCGGAAGCGAATTTACGTTGGTATGATAAAATTACACCGGCTAATTTTCTGGTTAATTCACATATCAAAGAAGGTCGTGCCGCGTTGGATTTTTCAAATTGGAGTTCGTGGCCGAAACCACAGCAGAATTCTACGATTTATTATGCCATTAATAAAGTTTTGTCAGGCGAAATGCCGATTCCGAGTTATGCGGCGGTACATTATTCAGCAAAATTGAATGCTCAACAGGTTGAAATTCTTAAAAATTATGCGTTGTCACTTTCGCCAAGAAAAGTTGCGGATAGTTCGCAGGTAAATTCTTCCGGAAAGCAATACAATTCATGGATAAAAGGAGAGTTGAAACATCCGACTGTAAAACCTTCACCAAACGGATTGGAGTATATTCCCGATTACAGAAATTGGAAAGCTATCAGTACGACAGACCGTTTTGATAACGGAACAATGCGGATTATTTTCGGAAATGATATTGCGTTAAAAGCAATTCAGGAGAAAAATACAAATCCTTGGCCGGACGGAACGGCTTTCGCAAAAACAGCCTGGAAAGAGCAAATGCAGAAAGATGGGAGCATTACAACGGGAGAATTTATTCAGGTGGAATTTATGGTGAAAGATGCTAAAAAATATGAGAAAACAAAAGGTTGGGGATGGGGAAGATGGAAAGGAAATGATCTAAAACCTTACGGAGACACGCCGGATTTCGACAAAGAATGTATTGAATGTCATAAACCGATGGCGAATCGGGATTATGTTTTTACATCGCCTTTATATTTAATTTCTCAACTTAAAAAAATTCAGAAATAATGAAAAATCATATAATTTTATTCTTAGCATTTGTATTAATGGTTTCGTGTGAACAAAAACCAAAAGAGTTTTTAAATGTTAATGCATCCGTTCGGCAAAATGATGAATTATCGGAAAATCCTTTATTAATGAAGCCAATAACGTCTTCAATTCAGCCAAAAAATAACACGATGTCGACATTATATGGAAATGAGATTGCTTTTAATTATGCTAAAGAAAATTCAGATTCCAATTATCCAAAAGATGCAGTTCTTTACGAAGTAACCTGGAAACAAAAACCTGATGAAGTTTGGTTGGGAGGAAATGTACCGAAAGAAATTTATTCTGTGGAGAAAATCATTTTTAATGAAAATCATCTTTCTGTTTACGAAAAATATCAGGGAAAGCCTTTAAAACAAGTTAAAATTAATGAAGAAGAAGGGAATTCAAGAAAAGATTTTATTATTTCTCAAAAAATGGCTGTATCGCCTTAACTTAGGGTTTTACCGTATTTTTACGGTAATTTGATGAAGTATTTTTATAATTCGATTTTAGGTCTGATATTTGTACTGAGTAGAAAAAATTAATAGACTCAAGTTATTTATGAAAAACATATTTGTGAAAAAATCATTTTTATACGTACTTTTTATAGCTTTAATGGTGGTTTCTTGTAAAAAAGAAATTGACAAAATTAGTGATAAAATCAACGACACTGCATCTTCTGTTACAGAGCAGGATTCTGAAAAAGATTCGGTAGTTGCAAAAAAAGATTCAGTTATACAAAAAGAATCTATGCCTCCCGCAATGCAGGAAGATGGTTTTTACAATGCTTTTATCTTCCCAAAAGATAAGAAAATGAAGGATTCTTTGTTTTCAGTGTTTAATAAAAAATATACGGAGAAAGAACGTTATGCAATTTTTGCTTTAAACAGACTGGATTCCAAAAATAAATGGAATGCCGATACATTGGTCGTTCCCGCGAAAATTGATACAACATTGATGGAATATTCGCCATTTCCAATGCAATTGGACGTATTAAGTCCGGTGAAGAAATTTGTTGTATTTTCATACCCAATTCAGGCTTATGGAGTTTATTCAAACGGAAGTTTGGTAAAATGGGGACCGACAAGTATGGGGAAAAAAGCGGCAAAAACAAAAACCGGTCTTACTTTCGCGAACTGGAAAAAGCAATTAGCAATTTCTACGGTAAGCAGCGAGTGGAAATTACCGTATAATTTCAATATTTTTAATCTTGACGGAATCGGATGGCATCAATACGACCTTCCCGGATATCCTGCATCGCACTCTTGTTTAAGATTACTGTTGAAAGACGCAAAATGGTTATATGGTTATGCAGATACTTGGGTTTTGAATCCGGGTGGAGCAACGACCAAAGCTAGAGGAACAGCAGTTTTGGTGTATGGAGATTACGGTTGGGGAAAAAGAAAACCTTGGAAAAAATTGTTGGATGATCCAAATGCAAACAGCGTTTCTGTAGAAGAAATGACAAAGATGATCGAGCCGAATATCGAAAAAATATTAAAAGAACAGGATAACAGAGAAAAAGTGGTAGATTCTATCAAAGCTGCAAGAGCGGTGTTGGAACAAATGCCCCAAACTCCGAAAACTGTAGCTCCTTAATCATCTAATTTTTCAAATTGTAAAGTAGATTCTTCTGCAAATCTTCTGAGTTTCAGCATTTCACCTTTGCCTTTATGTTGTCCAAATCTTGCGGCAGCGTAAGTAAGTGCAATTAAAGCTAACATCACAAAAGATGCTGTAAGCGCCCAAGGATATTCGTGACTTTTGATCTGTTTTTCAACATAATACATGGAGAAAAAAGTCATCCAGAGAATCGAAAAAGAAAAATATAAGAACATAAAAAAAGTCCAAACTGCGGAACTGGGTCCAAAAACACCTCGTATCGCAGTTTTTTCGTCTTCAATTTCTATTCTTAAAGATAATCTGGGTTTCCAATAGGTTTCGTATACACTTTCAACACAGATTGTGGCAACTTCTTTATTGATGTTTCCTGAAAATTCATCTCTGTGTTCTGCAAGATATTTTTTTAGATTTTCTGCATATTCTTCTTTGGTTAAATGGGTAAACATTTTAAACCTTGGTCTGGTTCTTATTTTATCTAAAGTCGTTTCTTCGGTATTCATATCATTCCTGTTCTTGGTAAGGTATCGGATCTTCGAGGGTAAAACTTAAAGTCATTTGTTTATTTTTCCTTTCAATCAAAATATTTATCGTTTTTCCTTCATCAGATTTCATCATTTCCATGATTTTATTCAATGTCATATCTGCAGTTTTCTTGCCATTAATGCTAATTAGCCTGTCATCTTTTTGTAATCCGGCTTTAGCGCCCGGCGAATCTTTACGAATTCCGGCAATAGAAAAGATAGGTTTTAACACAAAATTATACTGCAGACTGTTATTAATAACTTCAACACCTCCATTGGGATTGTCTTTGTTTTTTGCGGGAAGATTGACTACATCTTTTGTCCATTCGAGTCCATCTTGCTTGAAATCGAGTCCACTCATATTGAAATGAAAAGGATCGTTGTAATTTCCGTTTTTCCTTAAATATATTTTTTGATTGGCATAATCAAAAACCACAGTAAACCGTCTCATAATATCACCGCCAATGGATCCTTTTCTACTTTCCACCATATTTACATGTTGAATAGAATATTCATCGGGCATCGCAGTAAGTGGTTTTTCAAATTTAAAATCTCCCAGATAAAAATTGTGAATTCTGCTTCTTTTTCCATAAACATCACCATTAAAACCTCTTCCTAGAAAATCATCAATATTTGGACGATTGTACACAAAATCTTTAATGAGAATAGGGAAGAGCCAGAGAGGATCGCTGTTTCCAAGATCGATTAATAATTTTGAACTTTTCTTTTCATTGGTCATTTCCACATCAGCAAAAAGATAAGGTTTGTTTCTTTCAATGCTAATGTTGAGTGCATCAAAGTTTCTTATTTTTTTCTTAAATAAAGTTTCGTCATTGTAAATGGTAATTTTCTTTGAGGAATAATCGATCTGAACGGGATGATTTTTAAAAAAGTGATAACCGATAATTCCATTCACAGGAATTCCGACATGAGAAGAAATATTAAAATCCTGATCGACAATAATAAAAATTGTCATAGAATAATTGACGTAGTTTTTCCCTATTCTCGCAATATTATTATCGGAGCGAAATCCATCAATACTTGCTGCTCCGCCCAAACCGGAAAATTTTATTTTCTCAATATTAGGTAATTTTAGATCCTGATTTTCGAGACTGAAGATCGATGTTTCTGCAACACCCGTATCTAATAAAAAAGTGAGTTCTGCACCGTTTATATTTACCGGAATGAAGATCAGATTATTAATTAATTTAAAAGGAATCACTGTTTTTTTAGCATCCTGAACTTCAAATGAATCCTGAGCATTCACAAAAATGCTTAAGAAAAATATCCATAAAAAATGCTTCAGTTTCATTTTATTAATTTACTAAATTTATCCTTATCATAAATAAAAAACATTCCCAAAATTGAGAATGCTTATGTATTTTATAACGAATTAAAATAATTGTTTAACTTTTCATAAATTATTTTGAAAAGAAATCCATCAAATCCATATAGTTTTTCTGGTTTACTCCATGACCGCTCATATATTCTCTGAATGTAAAATAACAGTTTAAATCATATAACAGATCGGCAGCTTTTTTGCCCCATTCGAAAGGAATCACAGCGTCATCACTTCCATGAGAAACAAAGAAACGAAGTCTTTCCAGTTTTTTCTTATCCTTTACAATATCAGTCAATAATTTTTCTTCAGGATAACTGCTTAAACATGCTACATAATTGAACATTTCCGGATATTTTAATGCCAAAGCATAACAAAGAATTCCTCCCTGACTGAAGCCACAAAGGTGAGTTTTACCTTCCGTAATTCCGTAATGATTAACAATTTTTAAAATATTTTCTAAAACACTGTTCAACGATTCTGTTGCTTGCGGAACATCAATAAAATTATCAGGATTATTAAAATCAATATCATACCACGAAAATCCTTCAAACTGTGTTTCTCTCGGTGCTCTGAAACTTACAATGATCCAGTCTTCAGGAAGTGTTTCTCTGAAACTAAAAAGATCCTGTTCATTACTTCCGTAGCCATGAAGTATAAAAAGAATAGAGGTATTTTTAGTGATATTTTCGGGTTCTCTTACGATGTAATCTAAATTCATAAAGCAAAGATAATTAATAATGATTTATTTTGATTTGATAATGTAAAAATGAGACCATTCGAAATATTGTGACATTGTGTCTAATAGTTCTTAAATCTTTCAAATATTTGAACATAAATTACGTTATAAACGTTTATTGATTTGATATTATTTAGAAATCTTTGTTGGAAAATTTTCATAAAAGTTATTTTTATATTGATAAAAAACCTATATTTGAAACATTAAAAATCTATTTGGAGAAATGAAGCAATTTTACAAATCAAAAAGTTTACTTAGACTTTCTTTTTTATTCGCCGTATTATTTTCAGTAATTTCTGTTCTTAATTCTTGTAAAAAGGATGATGATGACGAATTTACAGATCATATTATTCAGTTTGAGGCAAAAATCAATAACGGAACTGGTACAGGAACGGGTGCTTTTAAAGCTGTTGTAACTCAGATAGGAACAGCTCAGGCTACAACTTTCAATCCTACAACTTTTACATGGACAAGTGGAGAGCAATTCGTTAGCTCTAGCCAGTCTCAGTTGAATTTTGCTGCAAATGCAGTTCTTCCGAATACAGACTCTAAACTGACTGTTAATATTTGGGTAGATGGCGAGATCGCTAAAACTATGACTGTTGTTGGTAACGGAGCAAATGTAGTAAGTGCAGCAGTTGCTTATAGCTTCTTAGAATTATAAGAAATTATACTTTAAAATATATAAAGATCATCTGAAAAGATGGTCTTTTTTTTATTTCTATTTGTGTGAAAAGATCAGGGCGCGAAATTGAAAATTTCGCGCCCTGATATTATATTTTATTTAAAAAATTAATAATCATTTACAATAAAATAACTTTTCTTACCTTTTTGAAGTAATAAAAACTTACCATCAATAAGATCGCTTTCGTTGGCTGTAAAAGTATCATTCACTTTTTCTTTGTTGATAGAAATGGCATTTCCTTTAATTTCTCTCGTAGCTTCACTTTTAGATTTCAAAAACCCTGACTTTTCTGAAAGAAGATCGATAATATTCACTCCCAAAACATCAGATTTTGCTATTTCATTTTGAGGAACACCATCAAAAACTTCCAAAAAAGTTTCTTCATCAAGACTTACTAAATCTTCCGCAGTTGAACGTCCGAAAAGAATTTCTGAAGCTTTTAAAGCTTTTTCATATTCCTCTCTTCCATGAACCCAGACTGTAACCTCTTCAGCCAGTTTTTTCTGAAGTTTTCTTTCGTGAGGAGCTGTTTTATGTTCTTCAATTAAAGCTTCAATTTCTTCTTTATCTAAAAAAGTATAGAATTTAATGAATCTTTCAGCATCATCATCTGTTGCATTCAGCCAGAATTGATAGAATTTATAAGGCGAAGTTTTCTTCTTGTCTAACCAGTAATTTTCACCACTTTCAGACTTTCCGAATTTCGAACCGTCAGCTTTCGTGATCAAAGGAACCGTTAATGCAAAAGCTTCTCCCTGAGCTTTTCTGCGGATCAATTCTGTACCTGTCGTGATATTTCCCCACTGATCAGAACCTCCCATTTGAAGTTTCACACCATTATTTTGATACAAATGTAAAAAATCATACCCTTGGATTAATTGATAAGTAAACTCAGTAAAACTCATCCCGTCAACACCGGCATCTCCTGAAAGTCTTTTCTTTACAGAATCTTTCGCCATCATATAATTAACGGTAATATTTTTTCCTACGTTTTTCGCAAAATCAAGGAAAGAAATATTTTTCATCCAGTCATAATTATTCACCAATTCTGCTTTATTAGGCTCGTTTCCTGAGAAATCCAAAAACTTTGAAAGTTGATTTTTCAAACAATCTACGTAATGCAAAAGTGTTTCCTCATCCAAAAGATTTCTCTCCGCAGATTTTCCGGACGGATCTCCAATCATTCCTGTAGCACCTCCAACCAAAGCAATTGGTTTGTGACCATGCTGTTGAAAGTGAGCAAGGATTTTTATCTGAATAAGACTTCCGATATGCAAAGAATCAGCTGTTGGGTCAAATCCAATATACGCAGTTGTTACCTCTTTATTCAGTTGTTCATCGGTTCCGGGCATCATATCGGCAAAAAGACCACGCCATTTTAGTTCTTCTATAAAGGAATTCATTGATTATTTTCTTTAAAATTTTAAGTTGCAAAGATAATAAATTCAAAGGAATAAGTCGAAGAAAGCTGAAAAGGCAAATAAGACATTTATCGGTCATTCTGACGAAGAACGAATTTATTTTTTTGTAATTATTTTAATTTTTTAGGAGCTATTTCCCGCTCTCCGCACTCGCTATTTTTTTGGTTTCGGCGAAGCGGCTTTGCCGCTTCGCCGAAACCAAAAAAATGAGCTTAAACAAATGCTTCGATCGGGGCTAAAACTTAGGGTATCAATAGAAATTTTATATAAAAAAGCCAATTCCGACTTTCTTTGTAATTTTCATCAAAATAAATTATATTTGTTAATAATGAACGACGAACAATTATTCCAGCTTATCGGGAAAGCGAAGGAAAAAGACCAGAAAGCTCAGACAAAACTCATTAATATTTTTTGGGTTGATGTTTTTTCCTTTGTGATGAAGAAAGTTCATAATGAAAATGATGCCGATGAAATTACAGTAAATGTTTTTTCAAAAGTTCTGTCGAAATTGGATATGTTCGATCCGCATTTCCAGTTTAAAACATGGATTTTAACGATCGCCCAAAATACGATTATCGATTTTTGGAGAAGAAGAAGTCGCGAAAATCAGGATCCTACAGAAAATTTGGATGAAGTAAAAAATCAGTACGCAAAATCTCCGGAAGAACTGATGATTTCAGATGAAGAACAGAAAAAGATCATCAAAACCATTGAATCTTTAGATACTAATTATCAGGATATTATTAAGTTAAGGTTTTTTGAGGAAAAAAGTATTAAAGAAATCGCTGAAGAACTGGGAATTTCTGTTGCTAATACAAAAGTTCGTGTGATGCGCGCTAAAAAAGTTTTAGCTGAGCTGTTAAAAAATAATGAATTTGAAGATAATTAATTAATGAGTCTTGTCAAGATTCAAATCTTCGAAGAACAAAAGAAAAATGTCTATAAATAAACTTTTTCCTTAGTTTTTGGAAGTATAATTTCTCTTTGTTTGTCTTGATTTCTGTTTTGAAGATTAATTTTCAGTCCTTTTTTAATAAAGGTTTCCTTCTTAGATTGACCATATTCCGCAACATTCTGAACTTCTTTTTCATAATTAAGTTGTCCTGTTGAAAGATTAAAATCAACAGTCGTTAAATAATCTCCTTCTCTTCCGCCATCTCCAGAATATCCGATTAGCTCAAAATGTCCGTTTTGGAATCTGTATTTATCTGTAATCCCCCATTTCCAGCTGCTTCCGCCATAATGAGTAATAATTAAAATTCCTTTTTCAATGGTTGTATTCATGTAAGGATCGCCCATCATTCCGCCATCCTTACTTCCTAAAATTGCATTTTTGGATTTCTCTAAAAGTGTCCATTTGTTATTAACTTTTTTCAAAATCTGGATTTCGCGAATGTCTCCTGAATCATCATTGGTTTTAATATCATAAACAATTACTTTTTCCGGAATTTTATCACCATCCAAATCTCCGTCAACAGTTTCATTAACGGCAGAACCTTTTGGCTGAAATTCTTTTTGAGCAAAACAAAATGTACTGAAAATTAGAGATAGAAAGCAAAATGTAGTCTTCATAAAAAATATTGATGCTTAAAATTACGAAATTATCTGTTTCATCAATGTCTGTCTTTGATTGTTTCGATAAAAAATTCACTAACTTTGAACCTCAATTTGAGAAATAAATGGAGAATTTAGTTCAAGATACAACCGTTCAAAAACCAAAATGGATTCGTGTAAAACTTCCTACAGGTAAGAATTACAGAGAATTAAGAACTTTGGTTGATAAATATAAATTAAATACAATCTGCCAAAGCGGAAGCTGCCCAAACATGGGAGAATGTTGGGGAGAAGGTACAGCAACTTTCATGATTTTAGGAAATATCTGTACCAGAAGTTGCGGATTTTGCGGAGTAAAAACCGGAAAACCACTTGACGTAAACTGGGATGAACCTGAAAAAGTAGCCCGTTCAATTAAATTAATGAAAATCAAACACGCTGTTTTGACTTCTGTTGATCGTGATGATTTGAAAGATATGGGCTCAATTCTTTGGGGTGAAACTGTGAATGCTGTAAGAAGAATTTCTCCCGGAACAACAATGGAAACTCTGATTCCTGATTTTCAAGGATTAACAAAACACCTTGACAGATTAGTTGATGTAGCACCGGAAGTGATCTCTCACAACATGGAAACAGTAAAACGTCTGACAAGAGAAGTGAGAATTCAGGCAAAATACGAAAGAAGTCTTGAAGTATTAAGATATTTAAAAGAGGCAGGGCAAAATCGTACAAAAACTGGATTAATGCTTGGTTTAGGTGAAGAAAAGCATGAAGTTTTCCAAACGATTGAAGACATCAGAAATGCCAATGTTGATGTTATTACAATGGGGCAGTATTTGCAGCCGACGAAAAAACATCTTCCTGTTAAAAAATTCATTACACCAGAAGAGTTTGATGAGTTCGGAGATTTTGCAAGAAGTTTAGGATTCAGACATGTTGAAAGTTCGCCTTTGGTGAGAAGTTCTTATCACGCTGAAAAACATATTCATTAAAACATATAAATCGCTTCAAATTTTTGGAGCGATTTTTTTATGGTCATTGCGAGGAGCGAAGCGACGAAGCAATCTCCATTATTAAAACATCGAGTTTATCATTCCGTAGGAATCTAATATTCGTTTTGATTCCTACGGAATGACAACTGAACGGTAAGTTTCATTGCTGAGTGAAACGCCTTTGCGAACGAAAATATACAGCATAATTTAAAATAAATCTTTGCGTTTATTGCGCTAAAAAAATAGATTCTTCCTTCGTCAGAATAACAAAGAAGTGTTGAAAAAACTATTCAACTTTACTCAAATGCTTTTTCTTAAATGCAGAAGGCGTTTCACCAATATATTTTTTAAATAATTTATTAAAATAAGAAAGGCTTTCAAAACCCACCTGAAAACAAACATCTGTTATGCAGGAATTTTGCAGAAGCAGCAATTTAGCCTGATTGATTCTGTAATTGTTCACAAAATCGGTGAACGTCATATTCGTTTGTTTTTTGAAGTAGCGACAAAAAGCAGGAGTACTTAGATTCACATTTTCAGCAATAATATTTACATTCGGATTTTTATCATAATTTTCGTGAATATAATCGTAAATAGTTCCCATTCGGATCTTGTCGTTTAAAAACCACTTAATTCTTGTGTCCTCATCATTAAGTTCTTTCACTTCATTTGAATTGGCTAGAATTTGCAAAATTTCAATTAAGCCGATAAAAGAACTAAAAGAATTTTCATCTTTAATCCGATGAAGTTTTTCAACCACCATTTTTTTAGTTTCTCCTGAAAATGATAAACCAAGATAAGAACGTTCCAACAATTTTTTAATAGTATCAAATTCAGGAATTGGAAAAATAAGTTCATGAAGAAAATTTTCACGCATTTGCAGCACCAATTGTTTGCATTCTGTCTGAATCCGATAATCGAAATTAAGATGCGGAACATTTGAACCAATCAGCAGCAGGTCACTTTCTTTAAAATCAGAAATATTTTTCCCGACATGGCGGATTCCGTTTGAAGCTTCTACGTAAACGAGCTCTATTTCAGGATGATAATGCCAGAAAAAACAGTTTTTTAATGATGGCGAAAACAGCTTGAAAGATTTACCTTCGTCGAACTGGATTATTTCTTTCTGAATCTTCATTAGGTTCTCATTTGATTAATAATTAATTTAAATTTAATTAAAAAGGTTAATACAGAGCAAATTTATATCATTTCTGTTAAAGTATAAATGATTATTTCTATCGAATTTTGCACTTTCAAAAGATGGAATTAATTATTCTATTCAAATAAACAATCAAAGGAACTAAAAATGAAGATAGATAAAAGAATAATACCGTTGGCAATAGGCGGTTTGGGAATCGGAACAACCGAATTTACGATTATGGGATTGCTTCCTGATATTGCAAGAAGTTTACAGATCAGCATTCCCGAAGCGGGACATTTGATTTCAGCTTATGCTTTTGGAGTTGTCGTTGGAGCTCCACTTTTAATAGGATATTCGGTAAAATTTCCGCCTAAAAAAGTTTTAATGGCGTTAATGATCATTTTTACATTATTCAATGCTTTGTCTGCAATAGCACCGGATTATAACACAATGCTGATTATTCGTTTCCTTTCCGGGCTTCCTCACGGAGCATTTTTCGGAGTGGGAACTGTTGTAGCGACGAGAATGGCGGCAAAAGGGAAAGAAGCATTTTATATTTCATTAATGTTTACGGGACTTACTGTTGCTAATCTTGCAATGGTTCCGTTAGTAACTTACATTGGACATACTTTCCACTGGCGATGGTATTTTGCGATTGTCGGAGTAATCGGATTGCTTGCCTTATTGTTTCTGAAACTTTGGCTTCCGATGCTGGATGCAAATAAAGATACACATTTCATGGAAGAGCTGAAATTCCTTAAGAAAAAACAAGCTTGGCTGGTTTTAATGATTACAGCAATCGGTTTTGGAGGGCTTTTCACATGGTTTAGTTATATAACTCCTTTAATGACAGTTGTTTCGGGAATTAAAGAAAGTCAGATGGCTTATGTAATGATTCTTGCAGGAGCCGGAATGGTCGTAGGAAATCTTGTCGGAGGATATTTATCAGACAGATTAAGTCCTGAAAAGACTTGTGTTTTATTACTTTTTTTAATGATGATTTCTTTGGCGGGAGTATTTTTCCTTTCAGAATATCAAAACATTTCATTGGCTTTAACGTTTATTTGTGGAGCATTGTCGATGTCTGTTGCAGCGCCTATCAACATTATGATGATGAAAGCTGCGCCAAAAAGTGAAATGATGGCTGCGGCATTCATGCAGGCTGCTTTTAATTGTGCCAATGCAATGGGAGCATTTTTGGGAGGAATTCCTCTGGAAAAAGGATATACATTTAATTATCCGTCTTTGGTAGGAGTAGGAATGACACTTATCGGCTTAGTTATCGCCTTCAGATACAAACAATTATACAGTTCGCAAAAAACAGACGAAAAAGAAATTGCTTCGGAATGTATTTCTTGTGATCAATAAAAATAAAGGCTGATTCAATTAGAATCAGCCTTTTTCTTAATTTCTTCTAAGTTTAGAACTTGAATACACAGCCGCAAACGCTCATTTGACCTTCTACAACTGTTGTCCATTGTCCGTTCCAAGTACCTCCGTAGGAAGCGCAGATTGCCGGACAGATTGCTTTAGCATCTTCGTCGCTCCAGATAGGACCGGCTAAAACGTCTAAAGTGTACTCATTGTTTCCTGTTGGTTGAGTGTTTAATTCAACTTCGATTACACTCATTTCACCCTCAACAATAGTAGACCATTGTCCTGTGAATTTTCCTAAGTGTGCTGCTGCGATACGCGGAGCTAATTTTTGTGCCTCGTCATTGCTCCAAAGTGGTCCCGCAATGATGTTAATTTTGAATGTTGACATGATTTTTAGTTTTTGTTTGTTTAACATTACAAATGTAGTCACACAAAAGGGAAATAATTACAGTATATTGTACTAAATTGATAATTAAGTGTTTATACTTAATTGATTGATGTTTAGGTAAATAAAAAGACTGTCTTAAAAAAGACAGCCTCACTCGTTTGTTTTTATAATAAGCATTACGCTTCTACTTCATTCCCGTTTTTGCACCAGTAAAGTGCATTATACAGGTTTTCTTTTGGAAAAGATTTAAATTCTCCCGGCATCAGAACACTGAAAATATCAGTGAAATTCTGTACTCCTTCCTTATCCGTCACAATGGCGGTTCTGTTCCAATTTGTTAAATTTTTTAATCCTAAAAGTACATCCTGAAACCATGCTCCCATTGTAAAATTATCCAGATCTGTGTCTAGATAAAGCAAATAATTCAATTCATGAAATTCATTTACTTTTTCTTTTACGTGTGGAAATACAAGATTTTCAAAATCTTCTTTCGTCACTTCGCCCGTTGCACTGAAAGCCGCAACATTCTCCGGAGCTTCTGGAATAATCGTTATCATATATTGAATATTTTGTGGTTTGGTTTTAGGTTGATAACAAAAATTAAACCATTATTTAATTTTTAATGAATGAAAGGCGCAATTCTTGTTTATTTTGAGAAAAATATTACTATGGATCTTAAATCTAATGAACCTTTTTGGCTTTTAAAAAACGGTCTTATCGAATCTTATCCATCCTTGAAATCAAATGAAGAATGCGATGTTTTAATTATCGGAGGTGGGATTACAGGAAGTTTAATTGCTCATCAGATGGTAACAGAAGGCTATAAAACTATTCTTATTGATAAACGTGAAATTTGTAACGGTAGTACTTCAGCGACAACTTCTATGCTTCAATATGAAATTGATACTCCTCTTTTTGAATTGATCGACCAAATTGGTGAAAAAGGAGCTGTTGAAAGTTATAAAGCATGCTCCGATTCAATTAATAAGATTGAAAAGCTTTCAAAAGAAATCAAATCAACTTCAGGTTTTAAGAGAAAAAAATCATTGTATTATGCTTCGAAAAAGAAAGATGTCGAATGGTTGAAGAAAGAATTCAAAGCAAGAAAAGATGCAGGATTCGATGTAAAATGGTTGGAATCAGATGAAATTGTAGAACAATTCGGTTTTGAAAATACTTTTGGCGGAATTTTGTCAAAACAGGGAGCAAGTATTGATGCATTTAAATTTTCACATGAATTATTTAAGTTAAATGTAAAAGAAGGTTTACAAATTTTCGATAAAACCGAAATGACAAAGGTCGAATATTTCAAAGGATATAATTTAATTACTGTCGATTCCGGATTTCAAATCAAGGCTAAAAAAATTATCTATTGTATCGGATATGAAAGTAAAAATTTAATCAAAGAAAACTTTGTTAATTTAAAAAGTACTTACGCCATTGTTTCTGAGATTGATCACGATAAATTTAAAAATATTACCAACACTTTGGTCTGGAACACCGATGAACCTTACATGTATATGCGTACAACCGACGATGCGAGATTGCTAATTGGTGGAGGAGACGAAGATTTTTATGATGCCAAAAAGCGTGATTCACTTTTACATAAAAAGGAAAAAGAAATTCTGAAAACGTTGAAAAAAATTAAGCCTGATTATCATTTCTATACAGATTTTGTTTGGGCAGGAACTTTCGGGGAAACGAAAGACGGACTTCCTTATATTGGCGAGCATAAAAATTTTAAAAATTCTTATTTCGTTTTGGGTTTTGGAGGAAACGGAATTACTTTCTCTGTGACGGGAATGGAAATGGCTTCCGATTTTATGAAAGGTAAAAAACATCTGCTTTCGAGATATTTTAAGTTTGGAAGATAGAGCAAATATTAGTGAAGTTTCAGGGTTTCGGCGGCGAAGCCGCCGAAACCCTGAAACTGAGGAGGCGTTATTTCCATATGGAAATAACGCCTCACAACTATTAAAAAGGTTTTCTTGGTTATAATTTTTAATAGACATCACATTTAGATATAAAAATTGGTGACTTCAAAAATTTTAGCCACCAATACAATTTCTAACAATTACGAAGTGTATCCGTTTTTCTTAGCAAGTTCGATCACAGATTTTTCAATAGCTTTTCCAAGATCATCAGAATCTGAACTTCCGCGTTTTTTCATTTCTGTATCAATGAAATCCTGACGTTTTTTCGACAATTCTTCAATTTCTTTCTGGATTTTATCTCGATCAGCAGATTTTTGAGTAACAATTTTCTGAATTTCCGTTTTGCTTTTTCCTTTTAATTCAGAAGGCAATTCTTCTTGTCTAATGTTTGAAATATAGCCCTGATCTTTCTCAGCTTTGTCGACCAAATCCCAATGATCATTTTTATAAGCATTTTTCTTAGACTTTGCGACAGTTCTTTCAACAGCATTGGAAACAGACTGTACTTTCGCGTTTTTATCCTGAGCAATTTGCTTATTTTTATATTCAGAACCATGACTTCCGTAATAAATGTAAGTGTCATTCAATTTTGCATTACATTCGGAAATTCTTACGTCATAAGGCGTTTCAATATAAATTACTTTTCTGTCGCTGTCGATATTGAAGTATTTTCCATCTCCCAACGAAGCTCCGTTTTGCCAGAAAGTTTGGATTCCTTCATTTCTGTCGCCACAGAAAATCGTATTGGTATAAATATTCTTCTTTTTTGCACCAGAAATCACTTCTCTATAATTAATTTTTCCCTGATCAAAAGGTTCATTTCCTGCGATATAGATTAGCTTCATGCTTTTATCATTTCCGTCCCAGTTCAGATTCATGAAAGCGTCTCGAATTACCGCTCCACAATATTCACTTCCGCCGTTGGTTCTCAAAGCAAATAATTTTTCTGAAATTAAATCCAGATCCTGAGTAAGTGGCGCAACCTGGCGGATGTAATTTTCATCTTTCAGTCCATCATTTCCGTACTCATACAAGGCAATTTCTACTTGTGGAGCTTTCCCGTTGTATTTTAAAGTAGTCAACGTATTTACGATATTCCAAAGTCTGGATTTTGCCTGATCGATCAATCCGTCCATGCTGTTTGAAGTATCTAGAAGCAAGGCAACCTGAATTTTATTTTCTTTAATTGATGATCTTGAAGGTTCATTCTGAACAATATTTCTTCTGATTAAAGGCTTACCGTGATTAATTGGACCTTGAGCATTAAAAAAAGTCATTGCTCCCAATGTTAATGCTAAAATTTTAATAGTTGTCATGATTTTTGTGTTTTAAAGGATTTCGTATTTTGTTTTGATGCTGTATTTAAGCTTGATGTTTTCGATATTATCGAATGAATAATCTACGTTCGAATCGGCAGCTTCAAGCTGAACATTTGCTACTTTACTTCTGTAAGCCATCGGAACGATCATATCACTTGTATAATCTTCGATTTCTGTGATTTCAAGAGGGGTCCCGACTTTTTTACCAATGCTTTCCAACAGATAATCTGCTTTTTCTTTTGCGGCTCTTAATGCATTGATTTTAACGGTTTTTCTGAAGTCAGCGATTTTAGTATTCTTAATTTCTGCAATGTTGATATTGTTTACCCACTTTTGATTAAGTCCTTCAAACAAATTGCTCATATCCGTTTTCTTGCTCACCTTAAACTGAAAACTTTTCGTAAAAATTTTAGTTTTAGAGTAAATATTTTGGTACATCGATTTGAATTTGATGTCTTCGTTCTTCACTCCGTTGTTTTTCAATGTTTCAAACAGTAGTTTTTCGTTGTCGGCAAGCTGGTTTTTATTATCGCCTTTTATTCCGACATTGAAAATAATTTCATCCGGTTCCACTTCCATTTCAGCAACTCCCGTTACTTCGATTGAATTTTTCTTGATTTCCTGTGCATTGATCAGACTTCCAAATATTAATAGTCCCATCAATAAAAAATGTCTCAATTTCATAATTTCCTTTTTTTAATTTTAAACTTCTAGAGTAAAATTACTAAGATTTAAAACTGAAAATCGGGAGACTTGGTGAAATGGAACTTTGACTTGGTGAAACACTTTAAAATAAAAAAACAGTTCAAAAAGAACTGTTTATCTGTTAGTCAAAATAATTGATTTTCCGCCTCGGGTGACGAGTTTTTTCACTTCGGAAAAAAGCTTTGTTCTTATAATAAGTTCATCTTCGTTTTCTGAAATATTATAAGTGTTTGAAGTGAAAAGCGCATCGTTAATATAATGCTCAAATAATTTGGTAGAATCGGATTTATTGACAGAATAAAAATCAACTTTATAATTACCGATTCCCGTTTGATAATATTTGTAAATGATTTTTTCGTTGAGATCACTCGAAATGATTTTGGTTTCAATAAAATCGCTTTGTTCAAGAAACGAACAGCTGTTCAGAAATAAAACAGACAAGAATAAAAAGTAAAAATGTTTTTTCATAGTTATGGTGTGTTTACAAATTTAATCAATGCTAATCTGTTGATTGTTAACTGAATTTCAATTAATATTAAGGTTTTGTGAGAAGATTTAAATTTTTAACTTCTCCATTGGGAGTAACCAAAATATAATTGTTGGTTTCTTTAGCTTCATTCTTCTTTTCTTTCTCTCGATTAATCGTAAGTTTTATCTCGTACATTACCTGAATTACAGGCTCATGAATCACGGGATTAATTACAAAGTCAAATTCTTTATCTAAAACTGGTTGATAATATGATGTTGTTGCTTTATTGACTTGATTTACATTTGCGATCTTATTCAATGCCAATGAAGAACTGTTATAAGCTTCGTAAGATTTATACATTTCTGTGGGAAGGGTAATTCTGTATCCGTCACTGATATTTTTTGTTGCCGCAGTAAAACTTTCTCCTAATATTGTTTCGAAATTTTTCACTTTTTCCTGTAATGCCACTTTTGCTTTATTCATAAGTTCTTTCCTTATATTTTCGATGGTACTGGAAAAATAATCTACGCGTACAAGATCATAGATTTCATTTTTAGATAAAATCGAGATGAAATCATTAAGCTGAGACGGGTTGGTAAACTTAATATGTAAATTTTTCTTAAGCTCAAAACCGGCTGGAAGTTCATTGTATGTTTTTTTACTGAAAAGTTTTTTCTCAACATTGTATTGATAAACAGGCACAAAAGAAATCATATCAACATAAGTTTCGACAGCTTTATTGAGTTTTATCTGGACCAAAGAAGTATTAATACGTTTATCCATTAGTTCATTCACTTCCTCTGCACTTTCGCCTATTTGTGTAATACTGAAAATAGCAACGTATTGGTCTGATTTTACATTGGCTAATCCTTTTACACTGATGACGTTTTCGTTGAGAACAGGGGTTGCAATACTAATATTATTATCAGCGTATTGAGTCTGATTTCTGTAATTAATATTTCCTGAAACCTGTGAAAACGAAAGTTGAAAAAATAAAACAGAAGCCAATAATGTAATGTCTTTCATGATAGTTAAATTTGAATTATGGGACAAACTTAGCCTCATAATCGCGGTAGGAAAAGGTAAACTTGGTGAGCGATGAATTTCACTTGGTGAATAGTTGTTGGGCAAATTATATATATGTATATCTTTGTTTTATGAAAATGTTTCGCTTTTTTACGATCCTGTTAGTAATGATTTTTGGGAATAATGTATATTCTCAGGCAGTAAATACTGCATCAGAAGTTCAGGCTCAAAGTAAAAAATTACAGAAAGCGGTTGACAACAAAGATGAGAGTGCACAAGCTGATTCCTATTACAATATCGGTGAAACATTTTTCAATGACGGAAATTTTCAGAAAGGCGAAGAATATTACACGAAAGCAAAAAATATCTACGAGAAATTAAATGATAAATCCAATATCGAAAAAGCGAGTAGAAAATTAGCTCAATCTCAGGAAAAACAGAACAAAATTACTCCGGCAATCAGTAATTACAGCAGAGCGGCAGAAGTCGGGTATTCCAGAAATAAAATGGTTAATTCTAACGACGTTACAAGGCTTTCTACCAATTCTGCGGAAATGAAAGCAGAAGCGATTCAGAATAATATTCAGATTAACGAAAAAGAAAATGACAAAGGCGATTTGGCGGCAAGTTACAGCCAGATGGCGGATGTTAATATCCAACAGAAAGACATCCCAAAAGCAGAAAAAAATTTGAATGACGCCTATAAAATTTCCAAAAAAGAAGCACCTCAACAAGCATTGGAAATCAATAAAAAACTCACCAATTTCTATGTTGAAAATAAAAATTTTGACAAAGCGATTGAAGCTCAGAAAAAGGTATTGAAGGAAGATTTTGTCGAAGATAATTCTCAGGAAAAAGTTAATCAGATTCAGGAGTTAGCGGATATTTATATTAAAAAAAATGATGTTGAAGAAGCGATTAATTTATTAAAAAAATCCTACGGAATTGCTCTTGATAAAGGTCATACACTGGAAGCTCAAAAGAGCGTTAAAAAATTAGACAGCCTTTATAATGTTTCCAAAAATACAGATGCATCTGTTCAGTTATACAGAGATTTTCTTGGAAAATTGCCCGATTTGGTTTCAAAGGACAGAAGTCTGGTTGATAACAAAATTCTGGAAGATACAGAGCAGAGAATTGCTCAATTAGAGCAGGAAAAAAAGTTAAAAGATGAATTAATACGCAAGAAGAATGTTTTTAATTACAGCTTAATCGGAGCTTTGATTGTATTAATCGGATTAATAATTTTCATTTTCCGAACCTTGAAAAAAGTTCAGATCAAGAATAAAAAAATTGCCTTGCAATCGCTTCGTCGTGAGATGAATCCGCATTTTATTTTTAACAGCTTAAATTCTGTCAATCATTTTATTGCAACGAATAATGAACTGGAAGCCAATCAATATTTAACCAAGTTTTCAAAATTAATGCGAGGCGTGATGGAAAATTCTACGGAAGATTTTATTCCGTTTCAGCAGGAACTGGATTTGCTTCAGAATTATTTAGCATTAGAAAAAACACGTTTTACAGATAAATTTGATTATGAAATTGATGTCGATGAAAGCTTAAATACACAAAGTTTGAAAGTTCCGGGAATGTTGGTACAGCCATTTCTCGAAAACGCAATCTGGCACGGACTTCGTTACAGAACGACGAAAGGATTTTTGAAATTAAGCTTTGGAAAAGACAATCAACACCTGAAAATTACGATTGAAGACAATGGAATCGGAATTGAGGAAAGCAAAAAATTAAAGACTGAACATCAAAAGAACAGAGAAGGTCGCGGAATGAAAAATACGCTGGAAAGAATTACTCTTTTGAATGATTTGTACCATCAGGAAATTCAATGTAAAATCACTGATAAGAAAGATATGCAGGGCGTTTTCGTTGAAATAAATTATAAATTGGTGAATAAATGATTCGTCAATTTTTAATTCTCCTTCACTGCAACCTAAAATCTACCATCTAAAAACTAAAAAGTATGAAAATCACATCCGTAATCGTCGACGATGAAACCATTGCAAGAGATGTTTTGAGAAATTACATCACAAAATACTGTCCACAAATTGAGATTTTGGGTGAAGCGGAAAATATCAAACAAGCCGTTCCTTTGATCGCAGAAACACGACCAAAATTGGTTTTTTTGGATGTTGAAATGCCTTTCGGAAATGCTTTTGATGTGTTGGAAGCGACGAAAGAATTTTCTTATGAAACGATTTTCATTACGGCATTTTCACAGTATTCTTTACAGGCGTTAAATAAATCGGCAAGTTATTATATTTTAAAACCAATTGATATTCAGGAGCTTATTTTGGCTGTAAATAAAGTGGCAGAAAGCATTGAAAAAAAAGAAGAACTCAACCGAAACAAAATTCTCCTTGAAAATTTAAAATTAAAACCCGAAAAGCAACAATTAATTCTTCCAACCCTACAAGGTTTCGATGTCGTGAAAACCGAAGATATTGTTCGTCTTCAGGCAGATGGAAATTTCACGCAGGTTTATCTTACGGACGGTTCAAAAAAAATGGTCTGCAGGTTTTTAAAACATTTCGATGATTTGCTGGAAACACCTTTTGTAAGAGTTCACCGTTCACATATCATCAACACAAGTTTTGTAAAATCTTATCATAAAAGCGGAACCGCAACACTTTCCGATAACACTGAAATCGAAGTTTCCGGAAGTTTCAAAGATAATTTCTTAAAGGTTTTTTCATAAATTTTAAATCATCACTAATAATTTTAAGGCACTATTTTTGAACTTTTCATAATACCACAAAAAATATTCTATTATGAAAACGTTTCAAAAAATTGCAATTCCTGTTTCTTTAGGTGTTTTGGGATTACTCATTTTCAATTCCTGTTCGGTTGGAATTCCGAAAGGAGCAACGGCAGTTCAAAATTTTAATGCAGAAAAATATCTCGGAAAATGGTATGAAATTGCCCGTTTCGATTACAAATTCGAAAAAGATATAGACAATGTAACTGCAACCTACTCACAAAATCCAAACGGAACAATTCGCGTTGATAATAAAGGTTATAATTACGTCAAAAAAGAATGGAAAGAATCCATCGGTGAAGCAAAATTTGTGAATGAAAAGACAGAAGCTCGTTTAAAAGTTTCATTTTTCAAACCGATATGGGCGGGATATAATGTTGTTGATATCGACGAAGATTATCAATATGCTCTTGTGGTCGGAAACAGCTTAAAATATCTTTGGATTTTATCCCGAACAAAAGAAATTCCTGAAAGTATTCGTCAGCGTTTTTTAGAAAAAGCAAAGAAAATTGGCTACAATACGGATGAATTAATTTGGGTGAAGCATAATTAAGTCATTGCGAGGAACGAAGCAATCTTTTATTCATTTTTGAATTTAAATAATTGGAGATTGCTTCGTTCCTCGCAATGACAAACTGTATATTTTAATTCAAATTTTTATATTCCTTCCACTCTTCAAAACGATAATCAATCATTTGCTTCATCATATCATAATTTTCGTAAGTGTCTTCGATATGATAAAAAGTCTCATATTCATAATCATTTTCTTCGGCTTTAGTATCAAAAAGATTCACGTAATCGTCAGCAAATGAACTGAATCTGTTTCCGAAATCGGTGTCATCTTTATAATAATCTTTTGCGAAAGCATTTCCCAAATCATTAAGGTCATGTTCGGCAAATTTTCCATCCAAAGCATCCATCACAAATTCTGCACCTGTGATTTCTCTTCTTTTTAATTTTTCAATTTCTTCTGTGGCATCTTCTTTCAGTCCTTCGGAGATTAAATCATTATTAATACACCAATTCAGGAACATTCCGGTGTGTGTTGCTCCGTTTTTTTCAGGAAGTCCTTCGGGAAAATCTCCTCCATAATGCCATGAAGCATCGTCATATTTAGACATATTTTTAATTATAGTTTTAAACAATTTCTGTCAAAAATAGAAAAAATCAATTTATATTGTCCGTCATGCAGAATTTCCCGTCATTTGTAAAAGAATTTTTTCGAAAATAAAATATGGAAAATGCTGTTCTGATTACTATTGGTGACGAAATCCTTTCTGGAAATACGGTTGATACCAATTCAAATTTCATTGCTACCGAACTTAAAAACATTGGAATTAAAGTTTCACAAATCTTTACGATCTCAGATGAAATTGATACCATCAAAAAAACGATTCAATCTGCCTTTGAAGTTGGAAATCTCATTATCACAACGGGTGGTTTAGGACCAACAAGAGATGATAAAACAAAAAAAGCAATTGCCGAATTCTTTAATGACGAAATTGCTTTGGATGAGGTTACTTTTGATCATCTTAAAAACTACATGGAAAAACGCGGACGTCTGGAAATCCTGGAAAGAAACCGTGAACAGGCTTTTGTACCTACAAAATCTAAAGTTTTTCAGAATCATTTCGGAACGGCGCCTTGTATGATGATGGAGCAGGACGGGAAATTATTATTTAGCCTTCCAGGAGTCCCTTATGAAGTAAAACCGTTGATAAAAGATCAGATTGTTCCGTATTTGCAGGAAAAATTTAGTTTACATTATATTTCTACAAGAATCGTTTCCGTGGTCGGAATTCCTGAGAGTATTTTGGCAGATATGATCGAAGATTGGGAACTGGCTTTACCTAAAAATTTAGCATTATCGTATCTTCCGGTCGGAACTCGTGTAAAGTTGAGATTGACGGCAACCGGAGAAAATGAAACCATTTTGCAACAGCAATTAGAAGAAGAAATTCAAAAATTGCTGCCTTTAATTAAAGATAATGTCATTGCAACTTCCGAAGATAAAATTGAAAAAATTCTAGCCGAAATTTTAACGGAAAGGAAACTGACAATCTCAACAGCAGAAAGCTGTACAGGCGGAGAATTGGCAAAAATGATCACTTCGGTTTCCGGAAGTTCAAAATATTTTCTCGGCGGAATGATTGCTTATGCAACGGAGAAAAAGATCGATATTTTAAAAGTAAAAAAAGAAACTGTAGAAGAATTTACAGTTGTAAGCGAACAGGTCGCTTCTGAAATGGCAAAAGGCTGTCAGAAATTATTTAATACTAATATTTCTTTGTCAACGACTGGAGTTGCAGGTCCCGGAAAAGGAGAGGATGGGAAAGATGTAGGAACGGTTTTTTATACAATTAGAGTTGATGAGAAAGAAGTCACGTCAAAATTATACATGCCTCATTTGGAAAGACTGGATTTTATGAATTTTGTTTCACAGAAGATTATTCAGGATTTGGTGGGGATTCTTATTAATAATTAAATGTTACTTGTGATTTTAATATTTTTTTAATTAAATCTAAAGTACTTTTTCACGCTTTTTGTAATCCATTCAAAAAATATTATAATCGTGGAAAACTCAAAACAGATTTTTCAGACAGACAACAAAAAACGTTGGAGAAACGTACAGTGGGGAAGTCGTATTTTTATCTTCGTTGCCGTATTGCTTTTTCTGGCTTTAGGTCTGATGATGAAACTGGATAAAAGTCCGAAAATTCCTTTTAAGGAAGACTATAAAGCCGTTATTACAGCAAATAAACCCTATCTTCAGGAAAACAAAATCTCTAAAGAATACAAAGGTTTCCGAAACTTTATTTCCGAGAAAACAATTCACACAAGTCTTGCTAAAATTGAAAAAGCGAGAGCAGAAAGACTTAAAAATCAAAACAGAAACTGGGCACAATTTCCGGGAGGAATCCGTTCTGCATTTTATGTTGCGTGGGATCCGCAGTCTTTGATGTCTTTGAAAAGAAATATTAAACATATCAATCTGGTTTTTCCAGAATGGTTTTTTCTTGATCCTAAAACCGGAGATCTGAAAACCAACGTCGATCCGGAAGGTTATAAAGTCATTAAAAGAACAGGTGTTGCAGCAATGCCGATTTTGAGTAATAATTTTCAACAGGAATTTCATTCTGAAGGATTGGGAAAAGTATTGAAAGATCCTAAGAAAAGAACGCAGCTTATTCAAAAATTAACGCAACAATGCCAAAAACTTCATTTCAAAGGAATCAATATCGACTTTGAGGATATGAATCTCGATTCTGATGAACCGTTGCTTGCTTTCATGAAAGAACTTTCCGAGACTTTCAAACAAAATCAATTGCTGGTTTCGATGGATATTATGACCGATAATGACGATTATAATGTTCAGAAACTGAATCCTTATGTTGATTATTTTGTGTTGATGGCTTATGATGAATATTCTGCGGACAGCGATGCAGGACCTGTTTCATCCCAAAAATGGATCGAAGCACAAACAGATAAAATTTTAGAAAAAACCACTCCCAATAAGATCATTTTAGGATTGGGAGCTTACGGTTACGATTGGAGTACCAACAAAGACAATAATACTTCTGTGACGTATATGCAGGCGATTACGAAAGCGAGTGCAAGTAAAGCGGTGATTAATTTTGATGATAATACTTTTAATTTAAATTATTCATACACAGATTCAAAAAAAAATACGCACACTGTATTTTTCAATGATGCAGCGTCTATTTTTAATACGATGCGTTTTTCTTCGGAATATCCTTTGGCAGGAACGGCGCTCTGGAGATTGGGAAGTGAAGACAGCCGTGTGTGGAATTTTTATGATAAAGATTTGACTTTTGCAGGATTATCAAAATTAAACTTAAAAAGTCTTGAAAATGTTAAAGGTCAGACCATGGTCGATTATATTGGGGATGGTGAAGTTTTGGATGTCTTAAATACACCACACGACGGAAAAATTGCTCTTGAAATTGATCCGAAAGAAAAGATCATTACAGATGAAAATTACGTAACGTATCCAAGTTCTTATGAAGTAAAAAAATATGGTGAAGCGCCTCAAAAAGAATTAGTTTTAACTTTTGATGACGGTCCGGATGAAACCTATACTCCTCAAGTTTTGGATGTTCTTTCAAAATATCATGTTCCGGCAGCTTTCTTTTTGGTTGGATTAAATGCGGAGAGAAATCTTCCTTTAGTTAAAAGGATTTACCGTGAAGGTCACGAAATTGGAAATCATACATTTACCCATGAAAATGTGGCAAAAGTAAGTCCGCAAAGAGCTTTACTTGAAATGAAACTCACAAGATTGTTGATCGAATGTATTACTGGGCACAGTACAATTTTGTTCAGAGCGCCTTACAATGCTGATTCTGAACCGACAACTTCCGAAGAAATAATTCCGGTAGCTTTGGCGAGACAGCAAAATTATCTGGATATCGGTGAAAGCATTGACCCTGAAGACTGGCAACCGGGAATAAAAGCCGATGAGATCGTAAAACGCGTAATGGCAGGAATAAAAGCCGAAAGAGGAAATATCATTCTTCTTCATGACGCAGGTGGGGAAACGAGAGAAGAAACTATTAAAGCGCTTAAAATTTTGATTCCGACTTTACAAAAACAAGGGTATCATTTTACAAACTTAGCAAGCATTCTTCATAAAAATAAAAATGAACTGATGCCGGAAGTTCCGAAAACGAGATCATATTATGTGATGCAGCTTAATTTGGTTTTGGCAACGGTTATCTATGGAATCAGTCATTTTCTGGTGGCACTTTTTACGATTTTTATTGGATTGGGATTGATAAGATTAATCATCATGCTGTATTGGGCTTTTAAAGAAAGAAAAAAAGAGAAAAAGCTGGAAAATTTCCCTATTCTTGAGTCTTATCCGAAAGTTTCGATTATTGTTCCTGCATATAATGAAGAAGTGAATATTATTTCTTCCTTACATAATTTATTAAAACAGATTTATCCGAATTTCGATGTGATTTTGGTCGATGACGGAAGTAAGGATTCAACCTATGAAAAAGCAAAAGCAGAGTTTCCAAATCATCCTAAGTTGAAAATTTTCACAAAGAAAAACGGCGGAAAAGCAACCGCTTTAAATTTCGGAATTTCTCAAACCGATGCAGAATATGTAGTCTGTATTGATGCCGATACAAAACTGGAGCAAAATGCTGTAAAATACTTAATTGCAAGATTTTTAAACTCAAATTCAGAAGAAAAAATCGCAGCCGTTGCAGGAAATGTAAAAGTTGGAAATACGGTAAACTGGCTAACAAAATGGCAGTCTATTGAATATACAACCAGTCAGAATTTTGATCGATTGGCTTATGCAAATATCAATGCGATTACGGTAATTCCGGGAGCAATTGGTGCTTTCAAAAAATCTGTAATTGATGAGGTTGGAGGATATTCTTCCGATACTTTGGCAGAAGATTGCGATATTACGGTGAAAATTTTAAGATCAGGATATACTGTTGCTAATGAAAACAGAGCTGTTGCCATAACCGAAGCTCCGGAAAGTGTAAAACAGTTTTTAAAACAACGTTTCAGATGGACTTACGGAATCATGCAGATGTTCTGGAAACAAAGACAGACTTTCCTTAATCCAAAATATAAAGGTTTGGGACTTTGGGCTATGCCGAATATTTTGTTATTCCAATATATCATTCCGTTTTTCTCACCTTTGGCTGATGTTATTATGTTTTTCGGGATTTTATCTGGAAACGGCGAGAAAATATTTAGTTATTATTTATTATTTCTTTTAGTGGATGCTTCTTTAGCTTTAATAGCATTTATCATGCAGAAAGAAAAATTAGTGAATATTCTGTACGTGATTCCACAAAGATTTGGCTACAGATGGTTGATGTACATTGTATTGTTCAGAAGCTTAAGAAAGGCTCTGAAAGGCGAAATGCAGTCTTGGGGATTCTTAAAAAGAACCGGAAATGTAAAAGAAATTGCAACTTCTTAATATTTAATTAAATTTGTTTTCATAAAAAAGTAACAAATAATATAAGTGATATACTTATTGTATAAATTGTAATTATAATGAAAAAATTAACGCTTTCTTTGTTTTTATTAGCAGGGATTTGTTCACAAACAGTGAACGCGCAAGCTACAGACAAAGGTCTAGACATTAGCTTGATGGATAAATCAGTTCGTCCACAAGATGACTTTTATAACTACGTGAGTGGAACTTGGATGAAAACTGCCAAAATCCCTTCTGATAAACCAACTTGGGGAAGTTTCAACAAATTGGCTGATGATACAGACAATAACTCAATGACAATTTTGAACTCTCTTTTGAAGGACAAATTTGCAGACGGAACTGAAGGTAAAAAAATTCAGGATTTGTATGCAACGTACATGAACATGACGAAGAGAAATGCAGACGGAATCAAGCCTATTCAAGCAAATATCAACAAAATTGATGCTATAAAAAACCTTACGGATCTTCAAAATTATCTTACTTCTGTAACGAAAGAAGGCGATAATACTTTGTACGGATGGGGAGTAGATGCAGATTTGAAAGATTCTAAAATGAATGCAGTTTATTTAGGAAATGCATCTCTAGGTTTAGGAAGAGATTATTATCAGAAAGTAAACGAAAAAAACACTGAAGCTCTTGCAGAATATACAAAATATGTAGCTTCAATGTTGAAAGAATTAGGATACAAAAATGCTGATGCAGCTGCAAAAGGTATCGTAGATTACGAAAAAAGTATTGCAAAAACTTACCTTACGAACGAACAAAGTCGTGATAATACACTTCAGTACAACCCAAGAACAATGGCTGAACTTAAGACATTGGTAAAAGGTGTTGATCTTCCGGCTTACCTTCAGAAAGTTGGGGTAAGTACAGATAAAGTGATCATCGGAGAAATCGGTTATTATAAAGATTTCGACAAATTGGTGAATGCTCAGAATCTTCCTGTAATTAAGGATTACTTGAAATTCCACATGATCCACGGAAGTGCTTCTTACCTAAGCGAAAAATTGGGTGACATGAGATTTGCTTTCTATGGTAAATATTTAAGAGGTCAACAAGAACAAAGAGCTTTAAACAAAAGAGGGTATGAGTTGATCAACGGATCTTTGGGAGAGGCTTTTGGAAAATTATATGTTGAAAAATATTTCCCGGCTGAAGCTAAAGCTCAAATGGTTGAATTGATCGATTACTTAAAGAAAAGTTTCGCAGTTCACATCAATAATTTGGCTTGGATGTCTTCTACGACGAAGGTAAAAGCAATGGAAAAACTTAATAAGTTTACAGTAAAAGTTGCTTATCCTGATAAATGGAAAGATTATTCCAAATTAAATATCACTTCTGAAGCTAAAGGTGGAAACTTATATGCTAACCTTCAGAACATTGCAGAATGGCAATACAACAAAGATTTAGCTAAAATCGGAAAACCTGTTGACAAAACAGAATGGGGAATGACTCCGCAAACGGTAAATGCTTACTACAACCCGGTAAACAACGAAATCGTTTTCCCTGCTGCAATTCTTCAACCGCCTTTCTTCAATCCTAAAGCTGATGCTGCTGTAAATTTCGGTGGAATTGGTGCAGTTATCGGTCACGAAATGAGTCACGGATTTGATGATTCAGGAGCACAGTTCGATGCAGACGGAAACTTGGTTGACTGGTGGACTCCAGAAGATAAAGCTAACTTCGAAAAAGCTACAAAAGCTCTTGCAGCTCAATATGATAAATATGAGCCGGTAAAAGGAACTAATGTAAACGGAACTTTCACAAACGGTGAAAATATTGCAGATTTAGGTGGCGTAAACATTGCTTATGATGCACTTCAAATGTATTTAAAAGATAAAGGAAATCCGGGATCAATCAGCGGTTATACGCAAGATCAAAGATTCTTCCTAAGCTGGGCAACAGTTTGGAGAACTTTATCTAGTGAAAAATACATGGTAAACCAAGTGAAAACAGATCCGCACTCTCCTGGATATTTCAGAAGTTTCGGTCCTTTAACGAATGTTGATGCTTTCTACAAAGCATTTGACGTAAAACAAGGAGATAAACTTTACAAAGCTCCTGCAGACAGAATTAAAATCTGGTAATCATCAGATTAAAAATAGTAAAACCGTTCAGAAATGAGCGGTTTTTTGTTTGATCTAATGCTTCGAGAACCTCAGCATGACATCACTAAAACTAAATTTCAACGGTGTCATGCTGAGGTTCTCGAAGCATTTTCCAATATTTTATTAAAATTTCAACGCCATTCTGAATATTTACCAAATATCTAATTAACATAATTTTGTATATTTGGTAAGTTTGTGTAAAATCAAAAAACAATCTTTAATGAAAAAGCTAAATATCGGAATACTTGCCTTTTCAGGTTTGGTATTTTTAAATTCATGTGGAACAACGAAAACGGCCAATACTCAAAAACCTGAGACAATGAAAGGAGTTGAAATTGTAGAACCGAAAAAAGAGGAAGCAAAAGAAGAGGGAATCAATTTATCTTATATGGATAAAAGCGTTCGTCCGCAGGATGATTTTTTTAGCTTTGTAAACGGAAATTGGGTAAAAACTACTCAGATTCCTTCGGATAAAGCAAGTTGGGGATCTTTCAATGCATTGAGAGAAAATGTAGATGATGCTTCTTTAGATATTTTAAATAAAATTTTATCTGAAAAATATCAAACAGGTTCTGAAGGTCAGAAAATTCAGAATTTGTATGCTTCTTTTATGGATTTAAATAAAAGAAATGCAGATGGTTTAGCTCCAATTAAAGGTGATTTAGCGAAAATTGATGCCATTAAAAATATTAATGATCTTCAAAAATACTTATTGGAAGCAACAAAATTAGGTGACAATTCTTTCTATGGATGGAGAGTGAGCGCAGATATGAAGAATTCTAAAATGAATGCAGTATATCTTGGAGGCCCTGATCTTGGTTTAGGAAGAGATTATTATCAGAAAGTAAATGAAGCCAACACAAAAACACTAGCAGAATATCAAACTTATGTTAGAAAATTATTCGGAGTTTTAGGATATAAAAATTCTGATGCAGCTGCAAAAAATGTTGTTGATTTTGAAAAGCAATTAGCTAATTATTTATTGACTTTGGAGCAAAACAGAGATGCCAATTTAAGATACAATCCAAAAACGGTAGAAGAATTACCAGCTTTGGTTAAAAATATCAACCTTCCGAAATATTTGAAAGAAGCCGGAGTAAATACCGATAAAGTTATCGTTGGCGAGTTGAAATATTACCAGAATATGGATTCATTTCTTACTCAAAAGAACCTTCCCTTGCTGAAAGATTATTTGAAGTATCACTTAATTAATGGAAATGCAAGCAACCTAGATGCAAATTTAGAACAGATCAGGTTTGATTTCTATTCTAAATATTTACAAGGTCAAAAAGAACAACGTCCAATGGATAAAAGAGGTCTTTCTTTGGTAAACAGTGTTCTTGGTGAAGCTTTTGGTAAATTATATGTTGAAAAATACTTTACTCCTGAAGCAAAAGCTCAGATGGAAATGTATATTGATTACATTTTAAAATCATTCAAAACCCACATCAACGATATGGATTGGATGTCTCCTGAAACAAAAATAAAAGCTCAGGATAAATTATCAAAATTCACAGTAAAAATCGCTTATCCTGATAAATGGAAAGACTACACTCAATTGAAAGTAGAATCTCCAAATGCGGGTGCAACATTATATTCAAATCTTCAGAATGTTTCTGCTTGGCAGTATCAGAGAAGCTTAGATAAGGTTGGAAAACTAGTTGATAAAACAGAATGGGGAATGACTCCACAAACGGTAAATGCTTATTACAACGGTTCAAACAACGAGATCGTTTTCCCTGCTGCGATTCTTCAGCCACCTTTTTACAATCCAAAAGCTGATGCAGCAGTAAATTTCGGTGGAATCGGTGCAGTTATCGGTCACGAAATTTCTCACGGATTTGATGATAGCGGTTCAAGATTCGACGGAGATGGAAACTTAAATAACTGGTGGACAGATGCAGATCGTAAAAACTTCGATGCAAAAGTTGGTCAGTTAGCAGCTCAATACAGTGGTTATGAGCCTGTAAAAGGAAGTTTCGTAAACGGAAAATTTACAAGTGGCGAAAATATCGGAGATTTAGGTGGAGTAGCGGTTGCTTACGATGCTCTTCAAATGTATCTTAAAGATCATGGAAATCCTGGATTAATCAGTGGTTTCAATCAGGATCAGAGATTTTTCATGAGCTGGGCAACAGTTTGGAGAACAAAATCTACTGACCAATATATGACCAATCAGGTGAAGACAGATCCGCATTCTCCGGGAGTTTTCAGAGCATTTGGTCCATTGGTAAATCAGGATTCTTTCATCAAAGCATTCGATATCAAACCGGGAGACAAAATGTATAAAGCCCCACAAGACAGAATAAAAATTTGGTAAGACAAGCCAAAAATTGTTAGAAACGAAAAACGCGTCAGAAATGATGCGTTTTTTTATTTAATTTTTCCTAGTTTAGTGACATCGTTAAATATCGATTTTTGATTAATATTTAACTACTAATATTAAATATTTCAAGAAAATTCTTAACAAAATTTTGTATGTTACAGTTTTTTTTTAAATTTAAACATTGGATTGGTCAGTTATTTGATGCTGATAAATACGATTCACACCAAAATATAAAATCTCAAAATAACAATAATATGGCAATGTTTAATTATGGCGTTGGCGGAAACGAAGTAAAAGTAGACGCTAATGAAGCTATCCAGGAAATCCAGGAGAATAAGTCGCTGATTGTGAGCCAGCTTACAACAGATGAATCTTACGTTCCTGAAATTGTAACAGGATTAAAAACTGTGGATGACGTCTTCAAACATTTCCAACCTTCTGTGGCGGTACAACACGAAACGGAGGACGGTAATGTAGTGGAAGAGGAGTTCCGTTTTCAAAATCTTGCGGACTTCACCCCGAAAAGTCTTACTCAGAAATCAGATTATTTACAGCAACTCAGCATGGAGCAGGAACAATATAACAAAATTGTGCGCCAGTTGAAAACGAATAAAATTCTGCGTAATATGCTGGAAAACGATCAGACAAGAGCTGCGTTTGTAGAAGTATTGAAAGAAGTGGCACAAGAACTTGAAAAATAATCTAAAGACTTTACATTAATCATGGATAGTAAATTACAGGCAGCTGATAACCAACAACAAGGGCAGCAGCAACACGCAGGACAACCGAAAGGAAATCCGCTTGCCGAACTTAATAAAATTGGTGGTTTTGGTTTTGTAGAATCCGTTGTAGACGGCATCGCAAACATGAACCCGACGAGAAAAGCCAGAAAGGAAATCTTCCTTACGGACAATAATAAATCAGACGAAAGAAAAGAGCTTCTTCAAAAAATCAATCTTTGGATGAATCTTTTGGAAGGAAACGAATCAGCTGATAAAATGGCGGATACATGCAAAACAAAAGCGCAATCTGCGGATCAAAATTTAAAATCAAATTTAAAAAATACTCTTGACGCAGTTCGTCAGTTGGAAACAAACTATAGAACTGTCGCTCAATTCTACAAAAATACCGAGCTTGACAAAGTTGACAATGTAAGTATTGTTAATGCAAGTCTTGATCAGGTTTCAGATTTGGATAATCCAATTTTCATTGATGCAATTGCAGATGAGTTTAAAAATTACTACGATCGTTTAGATCTTAGAGATAATTATTCAATTTTGGCAATTCCTGGATATTTGGGATCAAATAAGGTCATTGAAAAATGGGCAAAGATCTGTAACGAGAACAAAGTGATGATGGTTACGGATTTCGCAAATCTTGATAAACCGGACGACGTTGTAGATTTATTCCATTCTGCAAACCTTACGGGAGGCGAATTGCACAGAAGTAATGTAATTATGACGTGTAATTGGTTGGTTGGTCGTGGAAGAGCCGAAGAAGTAGGTGAAGAGGAAAACGTAGAACTTCCGCCTTCAACTTCATTGGCTGGGAAAATCCATAAAACACTGATGTCTCAGGTTGCTGCAGGTAAAAAGCATGGTAACATTAATGAAGTTGATGCCGTAAAATTCGAATTGAAGAAAAGTGAAATCTCTCAGTTGGAAAAAATGGGATTGGTTCCGATGGTGAACGAATACGGTAAAATTATGGCTTTCTCTGCAAAAACATTATTTACAGGAGACAATATCGGACTTCAGACGTATTCCGTGGTTCGTGTATTCGATTATGTGACGAAAGTTTTGCTTGATTTCCTAAACAGAAGAGCTTTCGAAAACTGGAATGCAAGAAACGAGGATGACTTGAGAAGACAAATCGTTACTTTCTTAGACGGTATCAAAGGTGCAGATAAGCTGATCGAAAAGTTCAAAATTGTTCGTTTTGAGCAGGATAAAGTGAACAAAGACAGAGTTTGGCTGGATATTCGTTTGACGCCTTATTTTCCTACTAAAAGTTTCGTTATTAAATTGGACGGACACAAAGGAGACGACGGAAACGAATGGGATGCTGAATACATTCAGGATTAATTTAACTCCAATTAAAATACTAAAACCGATGCAAATTTTTCATCGGTTTTTTTCTACCAAATCATTAAAAATTATGAATATGAAAGGCAGGTTGCTATACTTTTTGCCAATAATTCTTGTGATTTTCAGTTGCGAGGAGAAAAAGCTTCAGCAAGATCATCCGATTGACCTTTTTGCAGATGAAAGACAGGAGGGAAAAGCCTATATTATGAAACCTCAGGAGTGTTTTGAGGGAAGTGATATGGTTGTTTCTTCATCAAATATTAAACTTATCGACAAATCTTCTGGTCGCGGAAAAGCTATTTTTATCTATAGAGTTCATTCTGGTAAAGTTGAGAAAACGACGAGAGATTCTATTGTGGATTTTCCTTTTCAATTTCTTGCAAATCAGGAATTAAAGTTTAAAAAAGACTCTGTTTCTTATATTTATCTTAAAAAACTTGAAGGCTATCGTTTTATTGCCAAAGAAATGAATTTAAAATATCAATGGTTGAAAGCAGCGCCTGTTTATTCCGTGAAAGCTGATAAATAAAATTTTATCTTTGCATTAATAAACGGATGTCTCCACAGGCTCAACATGATATTTCTAATACTAACTGTTTTATAGCAGAATATTGTAGCGTTGTCATGCTGAGTCTGTCGAAACATCTAAAAATGAAGAAGAAAACTTTTGGAAAAAATAGAAAATTCAGACTTTAAACAAATCGGTAACAAGCTTTTAAGTTGGTACAAGGAAAACGCTCGCGATTTACCTTTCAGGCAGACAAAAAATCCCTATAAAATATGGATTTGTGAAATTGTTTTTCAGCAGACAAGAATCAATCAGGGATTAAATCATTATAATAATTTCATTAAAAGATTTCCGGATGTGAAAACATTAGCAGAATCTCTGGAAGATGAGGTTTTACTGTATTGGAAAGGATTAGGATATTATTCCAGAGCAATTAATATTCATAAAGCAGCTCAACAGATCATGAACGATTATCATGGAGCTTTTCCTCATGAATACGATGAAATTTTAAAATTAAAAGGTGTCGGAAAATATACAGCTGCTGCAGTTTCAAGTATTTGTTTTGATGGGAAAATTCCTGCGGTTGACGGAAATTTTTACCGTGTCTTAAGCCGTATTTTTGCTGATGATTTTGATATTTCAAATTCGAGAGCTTTCATTTATTTTTCTGAATTAGCTCATTTGATTTTACCCGAAAATGTTGGAGATTTCAATCAGGCGATGATGGATTTGGGCTCGGAAATCTGTAAACCGAAAAATCCTCTCTGTCATGAATGTCCTTTAAATAAAAATTGTTTAGCATTTTCATTGAACAAAGTTTCTGAATTTCCTGTTAAAACGAAAAAAGTAAAAGCAAATGATTTAGATTTGAAATATTATTTCGTTCACAGAAACGGAGAATTTTTGATTCAACAAAGAAAAGATGATTTCATTTGGAAAAAATTGTTTGAATTTCCGCCTGAGATTTCTGAGGAATTAATTCCTTTTATTAAAAGTGTAAAAACGGTTAATCATAAACTTACACACAAAAATTTAAGCATAGAAATTTTTAATGTTGAGGTTGATTCAGAAGAAGTCTGGAAAGATTTTATTGCTAAAAATGACTTCATTGTCACCAACGTTGAAGATTCTCACGAAAAATCCTTCCCGAAACCTTTGGAAAATTATATTGAAAACTATCATACAGCGTATAGGATTTTGTAATTAAATGCTCAGCTTGTCATTTCGACGAAGGAGAAATCTATTGGGCTTATTTAGATGCTTTGCTTCGTTCTGAATGACAACCTTGAAATTGATTAATGATGATTATTACAGATTCTTCCTTCGTCAGAATGATAGCAATGCAATTAAAAAGTATGAAGCACCTTTTCGAAATTAAAGACATATGATAGCTCTTTGCGTTAAAAACAAATTAAGTTTATCAATTCAAATATAAACTCATTGAAATCCTGAAATTTGTCTTCCAATATCTGAAATCTAATTTGTACTTTTGCAAAATGTTTAAAAACGCCATTTTTATTTTTGTTGCCTTACTTTTGGTGTCTTGTAATAAAGAAACGACTCCCAAACCTTATGGAGAGCTTCGTTTGGAATATCCCAAACCGAAATATCAGAAATTTGAAAACAATTGTAACTATACATTTGAATATTCTGATTTTGCGAAAATAACAGATGCTAAAAAGCCTTGTTGGTATTACTTGAACTACCCTAAAATGAAGGCGAAAATATTCGTAACGTATTATCCGATACAAAACGATTTTGCGTCACACATTCAGGAAGCTGAAAAAATGGTTTACGAACACACAATTAAGGCAAGCGCAATCGACACTAAATCTTTCGAATATCCTGCAAAAAAGGTATACGGGAATTTTTATGAACTGAAAGGACAGAGTGCTTCCAATCTTCAATTTTACATTACGGATAGTACGAAACATTTCGTGACTGCTTATTTATACTTTAACACAAGACCGAAGCCGGATTCTTTGGCTCCTGCAGTGGATTATATCAAAAAAGATATGAAACATTTGCTCGACACATTTGAATGGAAAAATTAATTTTAAAATATACTTTGAAAAAAATATGAAACTTTTAGTTGTAGGAAGTGTTGCGTTCGACGCAATCGAAACGCCATTTGGAAAAACTGATAAAATTTTAGGAGGTGCAGCGACTTATATCGGGATCACTTCATCTATTTTGGGTGTAAAATCTGGAATCGTTTCTGTAGTAGGAGGAGATTTTCCACAAGAATATCTTGATATGTTTACAGAAAGAGACGTAAATATTGAAGGAATTGAAATTGTAAAAGAAGGAAAAACTTTCTTCTGGGCAGGAAAATACCACAACGATCTGAATACAAGAGATACATTAGCAACTGAAGTTAATGTTTTGGAAAATTTCGATCCGAAAATTCCAGATTCTATGCAGGATGCGGAAATATTGTTGCTAGGAAATCTTCACCCGGGAGTACAACTTTCAGTTCTTGAAAAAATGAACAACCGTCCGAAACTGGTTATTCTGGACACAATGAATTTCTGGATGGATTCTGCATTGGATATTTTGATGGATATGATTGCTAAAACAGACGTAATCACAATCAACGACGAGGAAGCAAGACAACTTTCAGGAGAATATTCTTTGGTAAAAGCAGCTAAGAAAATCCATACAATGGGACCTGAATATGTTATCATTAAGAAAGGAGAGCACGGAGCTTTACTTTTCCATGATAATAAAGTATTTGCGATTCCTGCATTGCCTTTGGAAGATGTTTTCGATCCGACTGGAGCAGGAGATACTTTTGCAGGAGGTTTTGCAGCTTATTTGGCTAAAAAAGGAAAATTCGATTTCGAGACGATGAAGTCTGCATTGATCGTTGGTTCTGCAATGGCTTCTTTCACCGTTGAAAAATTCGGAACAGAAAGAATTCAGGAAGTTAACGAATCTGATATGTTCGGAAGATTAAGACAATTCAAAGAATTGACAACTTTCGACGTAGAACTACAATAAATACGTCTTTTTAAGAAATATTTATAATAAAAAATTTAGTGTAATTCATTAAGAATTCTAAATTTGCAACTTGTTTAAAATAGTAAAATGACAAATAAACTTAAGATCACTTTTCTTTTTGGAATTTTCATCATGTTGTTTGGTGCAAATACAATGAATGCACAGCTGAAACAAGGAGATTTAGTGGATGGTATTTCTGCTGTAATTGGTGATGAAATCGTGCTGGAATCTGATGTGAACGAACAGATGAACTATGCAAAACAGCAGGGAGCTTCTAATATAGATAAGTGTGAGTTTTTGGAAAATCTTCTAAATAACAAACTTCTTGTTTACGAAGCAAAGAAAGATACGTTGATTGAAAACCGTACTGCACAGATTAAAGAAGGTGCAAATGCAAAATATCAACAGTTACTTTCTCAGTTTCCTGACGAAAAAGCAATGTTAACAGCTTATAAATTCAGAAACGGATACGAAATGAAAAATGCCATCGAAAAAATCGATGCAGATCAATATTACGGGCAGGCTAAATATCAGAGAATTACTGATAAAGCAGACGTTACACCAAATGAAGTGACTGATTTTTACAATATGTACAAATCTCAGTTTCCGGAGATCAAAGACGAGGTTTCGTTATCTCAGATCATGATGTTTCCTAAATTGACAGAAGCTCATAAACAGGAGCTGGTCAACAAGTTGAAGAAGATCAAGAAAGATATTGAGGGAGGAGAAACTTTTGAAAGTCAGGCGAGAATTTTTTCTGAAGATACAGGAACAGCTTCAAACGGAGGTTTGATGAAAAATATTTCTAAAGGTCAAATGGTAAAACCTTTCGAAGCTGCAGCTTTGAACCTTCAGGAAGGAGAAATTTCGGAGCCTGTAGAATCAGAGTTTGGATATCACTTGATTCAATTGGTTAAAAAATCGGGTAAGATCTATGAAGCAAGACATATTCTTTTAATGACAACTCCAACCGACGATGAGGTGAAAACAGCGAGAATAAAGCTTGACAGTATCAGAGGTTTGATCAATAGTGGTAAAATAACTTTCAAGGATGCAGCTTTCAAGTTTTCTGATGATAAAAGAACAAAATTCAACGCAGGGGTAATTCCTGGTGCAGATGGTTCTAGTAAAATCGAAAGAGAAACAGTTCCGGGAACAATCAGCTACGAATTGGCAGGTTTGAACAAAGGAGATATTACAAATGCTTTTGATGATAAGGACGAAAGAGATAGAAAAGTTGTAAAAATTGTAAAAGTTGAAGATGTAATTCCTGCACACCAGATTACTTTGGAAACGGATTACGACAGAATAAAACAGTTGGCTCTCAACAAAAAACGAAACGAAATGGTTGAAAAGTTTGTGAACTCAAAATTACCAACTACATTTATTTCAATCGACAGCCGCTACAACTCTTGTAATTTCAAGGGAAGCTGGAAAAAAGATTCGATCAAAAAATAATAAAAAAAACCTTCAGAATTTCTGGAGGTTTTTTTTATGTCTGAAATTTATAAAAACTTATTATTTTTGATACAAACAGTAAAGAATGGATTATAATTTTTACAGGAGAAATTTTGGAGAAGCACTGGAAGATATTTCTTTCAGGCAATTTGATGATCTTGGTCTGAAATTATCTGTTGAAGAAGTTTTAGAATCTGTTGCTTTGAAAATTTATAAACCTGAATGGGCAAATGAGATTCAATCTCCCTTAAACTCAAAAAGTAGAATATTTTTTTCGGTTTGGGTAAATGATAAAACTATTAAAGAAGGAAAAATGTATTATAATATTCACGCTTTAAAACTTCGTGAATTGAAAGGTTATAAAATTTCAAGTAGAGATTTTGCTGAAAAATTCAGAACTCAATTTATTGAATATAAGGAAGACTGGAAAAATGTAGATATAAATTTTGGACCACTAACTTTAATGGAAGGGTGGATCAATTTAAATATCGAAACCATTCAAAGTGATATCATTGATTTGGCTTTGAATTTTTTAAAAATAAGTCCGATTATTGATGAGACTTTAGATAGTTTTAAATCTTAATAAACCTTTATTTTAAACGATTTTCCATATTTTTTATTCACTGAAAAGAACTGTTTTTAGTATTTTTACAACATGAGCAATTTTATAGATTTTAATTCGGCTAAAAAACTTCACGAAATGCAGCAAAGTCAAAATAGAATTACACAACTATTTAATATTCAATATCCAATAATTCAGGCGGGAATGATATGGCATTCCGGATGGAAGCTGGCTTCTGCGGTTTCTAACTGTGGCGGATTGGGTTTAATTGGTTCTGCGAGTATGTATCCCGATATTTTACGTGAAAATATTCAAAAATGTAAAAAGGCTACCGATAAACCTTTTGGTGTAAATGTCGCTTTGCTTTACCCCAATTTGGAAGAAATTATCAATATTATTTTGGAGGAAGGTGTAAAAATTGTTTTCACATCTGCAGGAAGCCCGAAAGCTTATACAGAAACTCTTCAAAAAGAAGGAATAAAAGTAGCTCACGTAGTTTCATCAACAAAGTTTGCAATGAAGTGTGAAGATGCAGGAGTTGATGCTATTGTTGCAGAAGGCTTTGAAGCAGGTGGTCATAACGGAAGAGACGAAACGACAACTTTTTGCCTGATTCCCAACGTAAGAAAACATATTTCAAAGCCATTGATTGCAGCAGGTGGAATTGCTTTAGGCTCACAGATAAAAGCCGCCATGATTCTTGGAGCAGATGGAGTTCAGATCGGTTCTCGCTTTGCCGCAACGGTTGAAGCAAGTGCACATGACAATTGGAAACATAAAATTACTGAGCTTCAGGAAGGTGATACTCATTTGACATTGAAAGAATTAGCTCCCGTAAGAATGGTAAAAAATAAATTCTTTAACGAGCTTGAAGAAATCTATAATGTCGGGAGAAACAAAGAATCTTTGATCGCTTCTTTAGGCAGAGCTAGAGCAAAAAAAGGCATGTTCGAAGGTGATATGGAAGATGGTGAACTGGAAATCGGACAGGTTTCAGCTTTGATTGATGATGTTTTGCCTGTGGAAACAGTTTTTCAAAATTTATTAAAAGAATTTGAAGCAGCAAATAATCCAAGTTTATAATTAAAGTTTAGATGAATGGAAGGTAGGATTATTGATGTAAATGGTAAAAAATTTTATATAGAATACAACAATTCGTTTGAAAATAAACCAACAATTGTGTTTTTGCATGACTCTTTAGGCTGCACTCAACTTTGGAGAGATTTTCCTGCAAAATTAGCGGAAGCTGCACAATGTAATCTTTTGGTTTATGATCGTTTAGGTTACGGAAAATCTTTTCCAATGACTACCCATGAAAGAGGGAACAATTATATGGAAGCAGAAGCCGATTTGTTAAATGATCTTTTGAATGAATTACATATCAAAGAAACGATTCTTTTTGGTCACAGCGACGGAGGAACCATTGCGTTAATTACGGCCTCAAAATACCCTGAAAAAGTAAAAGCTACCATTTGTGAAGCCGGACATATTTTCGTGGAGGATGTGACTGTAAAAGGTGTAAGAGATGCTTTTGAAGCTTATAAGAAAACCAATCTTCCCGAACGTTTGCACAAGTATCACGGTAATAAGGTTGAAATGATAGTAAAAGCATGGACAGAAATCTGGCTCAGCGATAGCTTCAGATCTTGGAATATCGAATATCTATTGAAGAATATTACAAGTCCGTTATTATTTATTCAGGGAGAAGCCGATGAATATGGTAGTTTGGATCAGGTTGAGAAAACAATTTCGCAGGTGAGCGGAAGCGCAGAAAAATTTATTATTCCAAATATTGGACATACTCCACACAAAGAAAATCCGAAGGTGGTTTTGAACAGATCAATTGAATTTATAAATAGAATTCTAAATTAAAAAAAATAAAAAAGTGAACTCATAATCAGAGTTCACTTTTTTATTTTAACCTAAACTTTCAATCTCAAATAAAATATTTTTTCTTGCCTGATCTTCATATTTTTCTCTAAAATCTTCTGTTTTGAAAATATTTTCCAGTTCTAGAAAATGTTGTAAAACCTTTTTTCTTCCTGGTCTGTACAGAAGATCCGGATAAATAGAATATTCTTTTCGAATTTTTCGGGTGTAATCTAAATATGTTTCCAAATCTTTTCCAAGAATAGAAAGATCAGCATCCAAAAGATAATTTATATCATTGTTTTCTGATTGTTGATGTGCTTTTGTAGCGATAATCTGCTCTGAAATTTTTTCAACAGAATCTTGATCTAGATTTAATTTTTTCAATTTGATTTCAGCAAACTCAGCACTTTTTTCTTCATTCAGTTTTGAAGTTGCATCGTAAATGACATCGTGATAAAATACTGAGAAAGAAATGTTTTCGAAGTTTGAAATTTTATCTTTTACAGAATCAAGCTCGGAAAACATATTTTCAAGATGTTCAAGATTGTGATAATGTCTGTCTTTTTCAGAATAATTTTTCTCAATTTCAGACCATAAATTTTCAATAAGATTTTGATCTTTAGTGAATAAAATACAGTTTTGTGAAAATCTTTCTTTTAAGCTCATCAGTGAAATTTTTAGATAAAAAAAGGAACTTTAAAAAGTTCCTTGATTTGCTTCCAGATTTGCTTTCAATTCAGCCCAGCCTCCGCCGTTGTGACCGTCTTTTAAACCTTGAGAATTAAGATATTCTAAAGCTTTTCCACTTCTGTTTCCACTTCTGCAGAATAAAATCACTGGTTTTTCGATCGACAGAATTTCGTCTTTTCTGTCTTCCACTTCTCCAAGAGGAATATTTTTAGCACCTTCTATATTTCCGTCCATTTCCAACTCCATTGGTTCACGAACGTCGATTAATTCATAATTTCCTGATTTTATAACTTCTGATAAAGACATAACTGTTTTATTTTTTATGATTAAAAATGTTAAACGAAAATACGGAAAATTTTAATGATAATAAATGATTGTTATAAGGTTTTTTTATTCCTAAAACAAAGTATATCCCAATAACAGAGACATTGTCTGATAATTTGAAGTCCAGTTGTTATAGTTTTGTAAAAGGTTTCTGTTTGTTGTAGCACGGAATTCTGCCGAGAATTTATCGTTGTACTTATATCCGATACCAAACGCAAAATTATTTCCTGAATTGATTTTTAAAGTCTGATAATCATACTGTATATTCGAGTTTAATTGAAAGTCGAAAACGTATGCAACATTAAGGAAGATCTTCGATTTGTCATTCAGGAAAAAATAATGTCTTATTCCGAAAGGAACTTCAATAGATTTATAATCAACGTTTCTTGTCGATTTTGCCTCAAAAAACTGTCCTGCGTAGGCAATAGACTCCTTTTCTGTTTTGTAATACTGATACGTCGGTTCAGCGAAAATCGCCCATTTATTTTTGTTAAATGGCAATAAAAATTCAGCTTCTAAACCAATTCTGAATGCAGCTTCTCTATCAAATTTAGTTACCTCATCTGCAACATTGTAATAGGAGGCAAAAGTAGTTTTAAATGATGAAAAATTAACTCCAGGTCTTATGTTTAGATTGAAAAGGTCTTTTTTTTCACTTATCTGATTATAATTTACGGTATTCGTACTATTGGAACACATATTATAATTCATAAAAGCTTTCGAAAGATCATTAGGCTGATATTTTATTTTTTTTATATTCTTATTATCAATACCGCAAGTTAGATTTTCAATAAGCTGATTTTTATAATCTTCATTATAAGAAATCTGTGTGTTGTTAAGATAAAAAGGTTTATAGATAAGTGGCTTGATCTCAGAATTATCTACACTAAAGAAAAATTTCTGAATATTTCTATTCTCATAATAGTAGAGACTGGCTTTTCCTTCCACCAAAGATTTCAGAAAAACGGTTTCTTCCTTTAAATCAGGCGCTCTTTCCTGTGATATTTTATCCAAAATTTCAACAGATTGATCCACCATCACAGTTTTTCTTATATACTTTCGTTCGTTATCAATTCCGAACTCCTGAATATTTTTAATATTTTCTTTGTTAATACTCGAAGATTCGTTTGTTTTATATTCAAACTCTGTCGGATTATTTTTCCAGTCAAGATTTTTGATTAAAACTTCGTTTCTTTGTCCTGAATTATCAATGAAATAACCTTTTTCAAATTTAATTTGAGCATTGAAAAAGCAAGCCGAAATAATTCCTGTCAACAGGATGATTTTTTTCATGGGTACACTGTTAGTTTTATAATAACTACGACCTTTTAATTGATGGTCTTTTTTAAACGTCGGCAAAATTATAAAATAATCTTAATTTTGCAATGTAAAATCATGAATTCAAACGCAGAAAAATATTCACAATTAATAAAATCCAAAGCAAATAGTTTTGGGTTTCAAAGCTGTGGAATTTCGAAAGCAGATTTTCTTGAAGAAGATGCAAAACCTTTAGAAGCGTGGTTGAAGAATAATTTTCATGGAGAAATGAAATACATGGAAAACTATTTCGATAAAAGACTCGATCCGAGATTATTGGTAGAAGGTTCAAAATCAGTGATATCGCTTTCTTATAATTACTTTCCTGAAGAGAAAATTTCAACATTGGAAAATTTCAAAATTTCCAAATATGCTTATGCAGAAGATTATCATGAAGTGATAAAAGATATTCTTCGAGAAATGGTTGCAGAATTACAGGAAGAAATCGGTGAGTTTGGTTTTCGGGTTTTCGTAGATTCTGCGCCGGTTTTAGAAAGAAGCTGGGCAAAAAAATCGGGAATTGGATGGGTTGGGAAAAATGCTAATTTAATTACAAAACAAAACGGGTCATTTTATTTTTTAGCAGAAATTATTTGCGATTTGGAATTAATTGCGGATCATGAAACAACTGATCATTGCGGAACCTGCAGAAAATGTATCGATGCTTGTCCTACCAATGCAATCGTCTCTGAAAAATTGATTGATGGAAGTAAATGTATTTCTTACGCCACAATCGAATTAAAAGACGCTATTCCCGATTATTTTAAAGATAAAATGGACGATTGGATGTTCGGCTGCGACGTTTGTCAGGATGTTTGTCCGTGGAACAGATTTTCAGCACCTAATCTTCAAACTAAATTCCAGCCAAATGAAGCATTGAAAAACTTCAAAAAAGGAGAATGGAAAGAACTAACTCAGGAACTGTTCTCCGAAATTTTCAGAAAATCGCCTGTAAAACGTACAAAATTTGCCGGGCTGAAAAGAAATATTGAATTTTTGGAGAAATCTTCAGAGAAAAATAATTGAAATTTTTGGTGATAAACCCTTATCTGGAGTTTTTGAAGTTCCAGAGTAAAGTGGGTTGTCGACCATTCCTTAAACTTTTAGCTTCAAGGAGGTGAAGATTTTTAAGAATAAAAACTATGAAAAGTCTTTCCTAAAAAGAAAAATTGACTTTCGGAAGATTAAATCTCACCAAAAATCAACGTCTTTTTTGTACTCTTTTTGGAGCAATTTTTACTCTAACTTTAAATCTTTTGTTTGATTTCGTGTTTTTGTGCATATTTGTGATATATTTTGTATTTAAATTTAATGAAAATTCCGATTAAAACAAATACTTTTACTAGAAATTGTAGATTAAATTTTATTAACCATCATTAAAAAACATAACTGTGAAAAAAATGCTGTTTCTTATTCTTAAAACTTTAGGAGTCATTGTAGGAATTGTTGTTTTGTACGTTGCAATGGGATATTTATTGCCTTTTATCGAAATTTCTGCGAAAGATGACAGACAGAAAAAAGAAGTTCCTATCTATATTTATACAAACGGAGTTCACACGGATATTGTAATGCCTGTAAAGAACGATTTACAGGATTGGAGCACAAAAATTCCTTTTAATAATATAAAATCTAAACAGACAGATTATAATTTTGTCGGTGTTGGTTGGGGTGACAAAGGTTTTTATCTCGACACTCCTACTTGGGCAGATCTGAAGTTTTCAACGGCTTTCAAAGCGGCTTTCTGGTTAAGCGAATCTGCGATGCATTGTACATATTACAAAACAATGAAGGAAGGTGATGACTGCAAAATAATTATGATCAGCAAAAATCAATATAAAGATCTGGTGAAATTTGTTGATAAAAAGTTCGATAAAGGCGAAAACGGAAATTATATTTTGATTCCTACCGATGCGGTTTATGGTAATAATGATGCATTTTATGATGCTCAGGGAAAATATAGTTTTCTAAATACGTGCAACACATGGGCGAATGATGCTTTAAAAGCTTCCGGACAAAAAGCTGCATTTTGGACGCCTACAGATTCAGGGATTTTCCAGCATTACAAATAATTTTCGGTGAATTTTTTAAATATAATTCTTTCTGTTTTTCTTTTGATTTCATGTACAACAGAATCAAAGAAAGATCGTATTGTGAATGAACAAACTTCTGAAATTGTTGCTGAAAAGAAGCCTGAAATAGATTCAAATAAAATAAAAGCTAAAGCTGAAGAGGCTTTACAATTCTGTAAATCAAAAAAATTCAATACAGATTTTTGTATTCTGATTGATATGAGTTTGCATTCCGGCGTAAAGCGTTTTTTCGTTTGGGATTTTAAAACTAATACTGTTTCGAAACAATATTTGGTTGGTCATGGTTGTGGCTCAAACCAGTGGAGTAGTGACGAATCCAAAGATAGTCCTAAGTTCAGTAATGAAGACGGAAGTCATCTTTCTTCTTTAGGAAAATATAAATTGGAGGGTAGAAGTTACAGTGATTGGGGAATTCATGTGAAATATTTAATGCATGGTTTGGAAGAAACTAACAGCAATTCTTTGAAAAGGGTTATCGTTTTTCATTCATGGAATTTGATGAGCGATAATGAAGTTTTTCCAAAAGGTTCTCCCGAAGGATGGGGTTGTCCTACGATTTCCAATAATACGATGAAGGAAATTGATCCGATGCTTCAAAATTCTAAGAAACCTGTTTTGATGTGGATTTATAATTAAGCGTAAATTTTAAAGTATAAATAAGTTTTGGATTAAAATTTTTTAGTCTGATTTTTGCATGTAACAAATCCAATCTGAATCAACTTAAATCATAATGACACATCAACTATTCCGTGAACAACAACTCAATTGTGACATCGAAACCGCCTGGAAATTTTTTTCTTCGGCAAATAATCTTGAGAAAATTACTCCAAAAGATATGAAATTCATTGTGTTAACACATTTTGAAAACGATGAAATTTTTGAAGGAATGATAATTGATTATTTCGTTTCTCCTTTATTGGGAATTAAAATGAAATGGAAAACGGAGATTATTCAGGTTGATTTTCAGAAGAGTTTTACTGACTTTCAGAAGAAAGGACCGTACAAATTGTGGCATCATCATCACGAATTTATCGCAAATGAAAATGGCGTTTTGATGAAAGATACAGTAGATTATGAATTGCCTTTCGGGTTTCTGGGAGAAATTGCTCACAAACTTTTCGTCAAAAGTAAATTGGAACATATTTTTAATTACAGATATAAAATTCTTGAAGATCGTTTCAATAAATAAATTTCAGCATGTCTACAATTAAGAATAAAATAAATATTTTCTGGTTTCGCAGAGATTTGAGATTACAGGATAATTGTGGTCTTCATCGCGCATTAAAAGTAGGTCTAAAAGTATTACCGGTTTTTATTTTCGACACAGATATTTTGGATAAATTAGAAAATAAATCAGACAAGAGAGTTGACTATTTTCATCAGGTTTTAAGTGAAATTCACGAAGAATTAAAAGATCATAAAAGCGGATTGACTGTTTTTCAGGGAAAACCGTTAGATATTTTTGAAAAACTATCCAAAGATTATGATGTTGAAACGGTTTTTTGCAATGAAGATTATGAACCTCAAGCTATAAAACGAGACAAAAAGGTTGAAAATTTTCTTCAAAAGAATCATATTGGTTTTAAAAGTTTCAAAGATCAGGTGATTTTTGAAAAGGATGAAGTCGTAAAGAAAGATAGAACGCCTTACACAGTTTTTACACCTTATTCAAAAAAATGGAAGGAGGTTTTACATTCAAATACAATTGAAAATTATACAACAGATTTTTCTAAATTCTTACAATACTTAGCTCCAAAATTTCCAAGTTTGAAAGATATTGGTTTTGAAAAAACTGAAATAAAATTTACAAAACCTACTTTAAAGAAATCGATTATTGATGATTATGGTCAATACAGAGATTTTCCGGCTTTAGATCATACAACACATTTGGGAATTGCTTTACGTTTCGGAACAATTTCTATTAGAAAATGTGTGCAGTTTGCTTCAGAACATAATGAAACTTGGCTGAGTGAGCTGATCTGGAGAGAATTTTTTATGCAGATTTTATATCATTTTCCAAAAGTTGTTCATCATTCATTTAAAGAAAAGTATGAAAATATCCAATGGCGAAATGATGAAAAAGAATTCAAACTTTGGTGTGAAGGAAAAACAGGATATCCAATTGTTGATGCAGGAATGCGACAATTGAATGAAACCGGATTTATGCATAACAGAGTGAGGATGGTTGTTGCAAGTTTTCTGACGAAACATTTGCTGATCGATTGGCGATGGGGAGAAGCATATTTTGCCGAAAAACTACTGGATTATGAACTGTCTTCCAACAACGGAAACTGGCAATGGGCGGCGGGTTGCGGTTGTGATGCTGCTCCTTATTTCAGGGTTTTTAATCCTTCTGAACAGACCAAAAAATTTGATAAAGATCATAAATATATCAAACAATGGCTTTCCGAAAAAGATATAAATACTGAGCCGATTGTTGAACATGTTTTTGCCAGAAAAAGAGCATTGGAAATTTATGGAAAAGCTGTAAAAGAACAATAATTTGAATAATTCGGTCTTCTAACTTTTTTATTTCGTTGATTTTATATGGATTTTTATTAATTATTTTTCGACTTGCTGTCCAAAAATAAATTCCTGTTTGTCATTATAAAAATTATCAACTAATAATTAAGATTATGGCAAAGCAATTTATGAATTCATCGATTGTGAGGAAAGTAGCGATGGGACTTTCCGGTTTTTTTCTCATCAGTTTTCTGATATTGCATGTTTCGCTGAATTTTACTTCAGTGATTAGTGAAAATCTCTTTAATCAGATTTCACATTTCATGGGTTACAATCCTTTGGTGCAATATATTGGACAGCCGATATTGATTTTCGGGGTTGTTTTTCATTTTGTGATGGGTTTTATTTTAGAAATTCAAAACAGTAAAGCAAGACCTGTAAAATATGCGTCTAATTCAAGTTCATCAAACAGCTCATGGAGTTCGAGAAATATGATCATTTCCGGAGCCGTGATTCTGGCTTATTTTTGCTTACACTGGTATGATTTCTGGTTTCAGGAATTGAACTATAAATTTATAGAAATGAATGCTCCGAATGAGACAAGATACTACACAGAATTGGTTCACAAATTTCAAAATCCGATCCGTGTATTTTTGTATTGCTGTGCTTTTGTATTATTGGGTTTTCACCTTTGGCACGGCTTTTATTCATCGATGCAATCGGTAGGTTTTAATAATAAATATGCAAAAGCTTTGGCAAAATTCGGGAAATATTTTGCGATCGTTCCTTGCTGTTTTATTTTTATTGCCTTATTTCATCATTTTATACGATGAATTATTTAGTGATGCCTATCTTTTTCAAAGCGGCATTATTTAGGTAGATTTCATCAAAGTGAGTCAACGATTCAATATCTTTGAAGTTCTGAAATGTTTTGTCATTTTTATTGAATGACAGCTCTATAGAATCATTGTATGAGGCAACAATCCTTACCACTGAATAACCGTTGTAAGCAATTTTAAATCCTTCAAAAAGACATTTTCTTTCCGCTTTTTGATATGATTTGTGTTCTTCAAAGCTTTCGTTATCAGAGTCAGTTTCTCTCCTTTTGCTATTGTGAGCAAGAGATTTCCATGCTTCGTAATTTTTGGGTTCTTTCAGGATATTTCCGGCAGAATCCACAGGAACAAACATACCCAATACCAATTCCTTTTTTAAGAGATTAGCGTAGTTATTCATCAGACTTAATGTCTGTAGATCGGCATATCCTTCATTTGAATAATACTCAATAACAAAATCTGTCATCGGAATCAATTTGTGAGAGACATTGGTGGGCATATTTAGTTTATCTTGATGTAAAATTTATTTAAATCTTTTGGAAGAGCGAAAATAGATAAATTGTTAAAGAAGACGCAAGTATTTTTTTGCGTATTGTAAATTTAAACAGATTCTAAATTAAAAGACTGCACAAAAAATATTCGGAATTATTATGTATCCGATTAATTTTCTTTAGGTTGAGAATTGATGTATTCTGATGGAGTTATTCCTTCAATTTGTTTAAAAACCCTATTGAAAGTCGACTGGTTGGAAAATCCTGCAGCTGTGTAAATATACATCAGAGTAATTTTATTAATATCATTTTCCTGGATCAATTTTTTTACATTTTCGATTCTGCATGTATTCAGATAATGATTGAAATTGGAATATCCATTGGTTTTAATTGATTTTGATAGATATAAATTATTGACCTTTAATATATTGGAAAGCTCAGAAATGGTAAAATCAACATTTTTAAAATACTCATCTTTTTCAACCACTTTTTTAATATCATCAAATATAGCAATGTATTTTTCTAAGCTTTCGCTGTTTTCAAAATTTTTGGCTTCTTCAGGATCTTCGATATCAATTACAGTATCTTCATCATCCATTTTTTGCTCCTGATCTTCAAGATTTGCTAAAGGATTCATGGTATTTTTGAAACTTTCTTCGATCTCTATTTTTCTTATTTTTTCGTTATAATACAGTAAAAGAGCAACCACGGAAATATTGATAAGTCCTACGAATGTATCAGAAATTACCATATATTTTACGTCTTTGAAACTGAAATAATTGAAATCATAGTATTTGGTTAAAATGTTTACCAAAATGATTATCAATAAAATATAAGCTGAATAGATATAAACAAATTTTTTAGACAAAAAAACATACGCACCAATAGGTACCGGCAAAAGCCACATGCAGGTTGCCGCAGAATATTTCCAGAAATCCAGCATGATATAAGCTGCAAATAATGGAGCATAGGTAAGGTAGAGATGTATGAGTGTATTTATGTTGTAATTCTTGCGGATAATTAAAAATACATGAAGCATTAAAATAGAATAAGTAAGTGTGCTTATCGCAAAAAGAGAATCCTCGAAGAGAAAATAAAATATCGTGGAATATCCAAATAATGTTGCAGACATAAAATAGATATATTTTTCTATCAGTTTCCTCTTTAAGGAGTCTACAGAGTTGTTATTTGGTTTTATATCATTAATCATCTCAGTGTTTTTTTTAAATTGATTTATTTAATTATTTGGTTTTTAGTTAATTATGAAATATGAGTGAAATTTAAAATTTTACTTATACTTGAGAAATATGATTGCTTTTATCAACTAATTTTGCAAAATAAAGTTACAAATTTAACAATATAGATCGAATCACATAACGATTGAAAAAATTTATTGACTTTCGACTTATCATAATATTTTATTATAAAACAATCCAAATTCTAAACCATTTAAAAATTTGACGGATGAAAAAACAGTTATTATCTGCAATGGCAATCGTTTCTTTACGTATTGTATTTGCGCAAGTGGGTATTAATACGCCCAATCCGAACATGAAATCTACACTGGATATTATTTCTAAAAATAATAATTCAGGTGTTTTATTCCCAAGATTAACGACTGCGCAGAGAGATGCCATCAATCCGGGAACGACGGATGCCGCAGTAGACGGATTATGGATCTACAATACAGATACCAAATGCTATGATTTCTGGAATCGTGCACAATGGATTTCTATCTGTGGAGGAAGTGGAGGAGGAAGCTCAACGACTCTTACGCAGCCACTTTCCGGTGTAAAACTGATGTCTTATGAACAAGATCCAACGTATACTTTTGCTACTACTGAGTTTAGTGAATTTTTTAATTCGACGGATAATTTCGGAACGTTTCCTTATTCTACAGTAAGAACAGATGGCTCATCTTTAGTTCCGGATAAAGTTCAGTATACGAATTTTGCTACAACCAATTTTCAGAGTTATGACATCATCGGAGTTTCTTATCGTCCGTTTGTCGATTTAACTGCTGCTGAAGTAACTGCAATGGTGACTTTTGCCAATACTTCTAAAAAACACCTGTACTTTTTCACAGAAAATTTTAACCAGACTCAAAAATTGAATTTATTGAATCAGTTGATTGGCGATATTACTTTAACGAGCGCAGATATTGTAGGTTCTGTCGGAGCAAATGGAGATGCAAACACTACAAATCCGTGTTATTTTTTAACGGCAGATCCGCTTAATGCTCCTTATGTGAATGGTCCTTTCGGAAAACTTCAGGCAGGTGTTCACAGGTTTGTAGATCATGCAGGAGGTTCGTCATCATTTGCTTATAATAAATTAAGTCAAAGTTCAAACATTCAGGTTATTGCAGCGGACGGTTTAGTAAATGGTATACCTCAAACGAATTCTAAAGTTGGAGTTTTTAAAATTAAAAATAAAAATGTTTTCGTTATTGCCGACGGAGCTCCATTTTATGGAGGACAGCCAACTGTAGGACCTGCGTGTCTTACACCAACAATTGGCGGAGTAAGAGGAAGAACTCCTATGAAATGCGGGGCAGGTGCTGCGAACGGAACAGATTCCGGAGTTGGAATTCTGATGGCAAATATCGTTACCTGGTCTTTGAAAAGTTTATAATAGCTTTTAAAACACAAATTTCACATATACTTTTTAGCTCTTCTAAATTTCCCAATAAAAGAGCTTAACCCAAAGAAATCTACGATCAACAAAAATTAATGTATAAAAATACATTAGCAAGAGTTGTGCGGTTCTTTAAATACAAAAACAGATGAAAAATAACACAAATGATGAATTTTTTCCCTTTAAAAAATTTCAAAATTAGTTTTCAATTTTTAGAAAAAAACAATGACAAAAAAATTATTTACTTCCATACAGATTATGACTTCTGTGTATATGTATGCACAAACAGGAAATGTCGGAATCAATACGCCAAATCCTACAAACACTTTACATATCAAAGGAAACGGAACCAGTGATCCTTTGCGGATAGAAAATCTTCTATTTGCACAGAATACGGCGGGGACTTTGGTAGCAGATTCCAATGGAGTTACAAGACTTAAAAACCTTAATACAATAAGCAGTGTAAGAGTTTTAGGAAGTATGAATCTTGCGGCAGACAATACTTTGTATGCAACAAATGTAAGCTCAACTCCTGTGAAAAATTTTGATAATCTTAGTGAATTTAGCGGAAATACCTTCACAGCAACTCAAGCGGGTTTGTATCTGGCAACTTTTACAATCGATTTTATGCAGCAAACCACAGGTGACGGTTATTTAGGATATGCTGTCATTTTAAAGAACGGAACAATTATAGAAAGTAATTCTGCAAAAATTGCATTACCGGAAAACAATGGAGTTCCTGATTTTTACAGTTCCGAGGCGACGGTTATAATTAAATTGAATGCTTCCGAGCAATTGAGTTTTCAGGCTAAATCTTATGGAGCAGATGCTTCTGCAGGAGCCCAATATGATATCCATATTACACGTTTAGACTAAAATCAAATGAAAAAAATAGTATATCTAAGTATTTTTGTAGGAATTAAGGTTTTTTGTCAGGTAGGTATAAATACTTCTTCACCTACAAATATGCTTCATATTAAAGGAAACGGTGTTTCTGATGCTTTAAGAATAGAAGGAATAAGATCAGGTGCCTCAAATTTGGAAAATCTTGTTTCTACTTCAAGCGGAATTGTTAAAAGACAAAATCTTAATACTGTAAGTGCCGTTCGTGTTTCCGGAAATCTGGATATGCCTGTAAATAATACAATTTACGGTACAAATGCGACAAGTACTCCCATAAAAGAATTTGATAATCTTAATGAGTTTAGCGGAAATGCTTTTACAGCTTCACAAACAGGATTGTATTTTGTAACACTCAGTATTTTATATCCGCAACGATCTGCCACATTAGATCATGGAGATGGCTATTCGGCTTATGCGTATATTAATTTGCCCTTTTCACCAGCTTTTCATGTAACCAAAGTTGTTCCGCCTGAAAATGGATTGAGTATGGTCGGTCAAAATGCAAATGCAAAAGCAGTGATCAAATTAAATGCAGGTCAGACAATTTCTTTTTATGGATTAATGTATGGTTCGACAGGAAATATGACGGGAGCTACTTATAAAATAAACATTGTAAGGATAGATTAAAATTATTGTAAGCAAATGAATTTGAAAGAAATACATATTGGAAAATTAATTACCGAAATTGTAGATGAAAATAAAATAGAGATGCTTCGAATATGTAATTTCTTTGACGTTTCAGAAGATGACATTGAAAATATGTTCAATTCTCACGATCTGAGGACTGATATTCTCTTGAAATGGAGCAAGCTTTTAAAATATGATTTTTTCAGACTGTATTCACAGCATTTGATGTTGTACGCTCCGCCATTGAAACGGAATGCTAAAAATGAAGATGACGGAAAGGCTAAAATTCCTCATTTCCGAAAAAATATATATACAAAAGAGATTATCGATTTTATGCTCGAAATGCTTGAAAATAAAGAAAAAACCAAAGAACAGATCATAAAAGACTACAATATTCCAAAAACAACTTTATATAAATGGATAGAAAAAAATGAAAAGTAAACTAAATTGGAAAATAGTTTTTAAAATTATAATGCAGAGATAATAATTTTACCTCTGCATAATTTTGTTATTTTACCACCCGACTTCACCCGTTTCAGGATTCGTTTCTTCACTGAAAAATTTGTCGCTTGGTACGTTCTGATCAATAAGTGCATATTTCGCAACACGTTTTCCAGCTTCTTCAACTTCACCTCCGTTGTAACCCGTAAAATCTGTTTGATCTATCTTGTTGAATTAATTAATGATAAAGAAGTTAAAATAATTCTTGTTTTATAAATTAAATTCACTAATTTGGGATAAAATAAAAACAGACTCCGAAAAACTAAACAAAAAATTAATTATTATGAAAAATCTAAAAAAACTATCAAGAGAGAATTTAAGAAGTGTACAAGGAGGATATACTCCAGAATGTCTAGCCAGTATGCAGTCTTTTGATTGTCAGCTAGAGCCGGGACCAGGCTTAACTTATATGTCTGTTCCGGGTTGTCCAGCTGCTGTTAAAAGATATTGTGTTTTCTTGTAATTAAGTATTTTACACCAAATTATATATTATTTATCAATAAAATACTTAGTGAATATATTAAAAAATAAAAACCTCTGAAAAATTCAGAGGTTTTCTGTACCCAGGACCGAACTACCGTATATTTTTAGTTAATTTTAATGTTCTTAAACTATCTAAATATCAGTATATTTGAATAGTGTAGAATTTTGAAATAGAATTTTGTCTGATTTTTCATTCACTTAATTTCAAAATAAACCACCTTTTTAGCCACCCTTTAATTTATTTAATTTAGGTTTAATTGAAATGAAAGTAAGTTTTGAATTAAGAAAAGAGAAAATTAATGCAAATGGATTAATACCCGTTCAGTTTGTTGTTAGAGCTGAAGGAGAAAGAATAAGGAAAAATGTTGGCGTTTCAGTATTGGAAAAATATTGGAGTGGTTCCAGAGTTAAACCGAATGCTAAAAAAGAACCAAGTAATAATTACCAATTTTTGAATGATAAACTTCAGAAAGCTGAAGAGAAAATCAATGATATATTTTTCTTTTTCCGGGCAAATAAGCTTGAGTTCTCCAAAGAACTATTTTTAAAAAAGTATGATAGTGAAGAAGAAATTAAAACTGCTCACTTTGACTTCTTTGATTGTTTTAAAGAATTTATAGAAAGTGGTAAACTTTCAAAAGCCTACAATACAACAAAAGCCCAAAATACGGTTAAAAATTTCCTTGAAGAATTTCAAAATGACAAAAATTTCAAAATTGAATTTGACAGTATTGACGACTATTTTTTTGAAGAATTATCCAAGTATTGTTTTTTTGAAAAGAAGATTAAAAATAACTACTTCGCTAAAATTATTGCGGTAATTAAAACAATGCTTCGCTGGAGTATTAAAAAAGGCTATAACGAAAATCGGAAATTCGAAGATTTCAAAGCTTCAGAACATGATATCGATATCGTTTATCTTACTTTTGACGAGCTGATGGTTCTTTATAATAAAGAATTTGAAAGCGAGAGATTAAGCCACGTAAGGGATTTTTATTGTATGGGATGTTTTACCGGATTAAGATTTTCCGATCTTTCAAAGCTTCACCTGGCAAATATTTCTGAAGAACACATTATTTTATCAATTCAAAAAACTAAAACTCAAAATCATGCTATTAAGCTAAATAAATACGCAAAAGAGATTTTGAATAAGTATAAAGGCACTATTTACGAGCCGTTACCACATATTTCATCACAGAAATTCAATGATTATATTAAAGAATGCTGTGAGGAAGCCGAAATTACACAGCCTTTCACAATACATTGGTTTGTTGGCAATCAAAAAAAATCATTGACAAAACCCAAATGTAAATTTATTACAAGCCATACAGCCAGGAAAACATTTATCACAAATTCTCTACTGTTGGGTATGGAGCCGAAGGCAATTAAGAAGATAGCAAATATTAAAAAAGATGCTGTTCTGGATAAATATATGAAAGTTACTGAAGCATTTACTGATGATCAAATGGATAAAGCATGGAAATAGACGATTTAACTATATTAAAATATATTACACCTGAATCTGTTAATATTTTAAAGACTTATTTAGAAAAGGATTCAAGTACATATTCAATTTTAGAAAAATATGAAGAAATTTCATATTTAGGTCCTTCAGAAAAATTTTTCTTTTTATTTAAAGAGCATGAAAAATTTATAAATAGAAATCATGAAATTCTTCATAAGCATTCAGCTCATTTATTATCAGTCATGGGATTATTATTTATGATAGAAACAAATGGTTATATGACAGGAAACTGTTCAATATTTGATCCGGTATATGGTGAGTATGGTAGGGTCATCCCCCCAGATCATTCTTTTCCTGAAGATGTTAATATTGAATACAGACTCACAGATAATGATAGCTCCATATGTATTATTGATTTGTTTTTTAATATAGAACTTAATAAAATAATGAGACTAGTAATGGAACGATATCAAGATCATTCTAATTACGGAAGATCACAATTTTTAAACTATGATATTGCTTTTAATGACTTAGATGTAATCAATCTTTATCCTTTTTTATTCAAAGGCACTAGAGAATTAGAGAGTCATATGAATGTTATTTCAGAGAAATTCAATTTTTTCGATAAAAATAAAATTATTGATAATTTTCAAATTATTAATAATAAAATTCATTTGGTTTTTGAAGAAATTACTTCGAGAACTAAATGTAACTATATTAAGTGTTATAACTTCTTTAATTTTAGAAGTCGTGCATTACGGTATTCAGATGAAAATGATGAATTGTTTAAATATCTAGACAAATATTTTTTTCCAAGAAAACTGAGAAAATATGATCCTCAATACTATGTTACTTTTTTCATTGTTTCAATAGATTTTGAATTACCTGACTTGGAATTTGTAAAAAACTATAATGAAAAATATTATTTTGATGATGATATTAATATTTACGATAGTATTTATGGTTATAAGGAATTACTTATTTACGGTGATGAAGTGAAAGAAGAGAGTTTATTGAAGGATAATATTAAAAATATGCTAAATAGTAGTAAATACAGAAATTTACTTAAAGTGAATATCGATCTTAAAAAGACTATTATATTGTTTGATGGCTTTATTGACAAATGCTTGTACGGTAACAAACGACTGAAAAAAGACTTTAAAGATCTATTTAAGTTTATTACTGATGAATCTATTACAGTATTTCCAACAACCAATGAACTGACTGTTGAAAATATAAAATATATTATGCGTTTTTTCGGAAATTATAAAAGTATTGAGTTTGATTACAGTATTTCTGATTTACAGTATTTATTAACACATTTTGCTAATAAACCAGAAGAAGATAAAAATACTTCTATAGATAGAGCTCATAGAATGGATAGATTTAAATTAGACAAAGAAATACAATACGAGCTAAACTCATTAGTCCGATAAAAATTTTATAGTGTAAAATTATTCATCTGATAATCATTATTTTACAATGTTTTTAAATTCCGTTTTTTAGCGGAATTTATTTTTTTGTCTTTTTAAACTTGAACTTTGGCATTAGAAAAACCAATAAAAGTTTACTAAAATGTCAATACAACTTTATTCACATTCTAAAGGTGATTTAGAAAAAGCCGTTGAGATTATTCTTAATAAGGCTCATAATTTTATAGCTCCTTTAAAAAATGAAGAAAGCCAACCTGAAGATCTAATTTCTCAGACTGAAGCTTCAAAATTTCTACATGTTTCTATTCCTACAATTATTGACTGGAGAAAAAATAAGAATCTTCCGCATTATAATTTCAGTGGGAGGTTTTACTATTCGAAAAAAGAGCTTCTAGAATACGGTAGAAGAAATCGTAAATAGTCAGAATTGTAATGAACGAATTACACGAATTGATTAAACAGCTAGATTCTTTACGTAATAATACAACCAGGAAAGAATTTTTGAATTCTATTCAAAGAAATCCGGAACTATCAAGACACCATCTTCGGAGATTAGCCTGTAACATTCTAGTGCAGGAAAATTTCGTAGACAAGTATTACAGAGAAAATTTTATTGAAACGTTAGAGAAATTATTTTCAAAAACAATTTCAATTTTTCAAAGGATTTTTAAAGCGTTAAGGAGAAATTAAAAATGACACATATGGTTTCCGATCAAAGTAGAAAAATTGTTAAGAAAAGCTATGATGACATTGAGAAGGCTGAATTTATAAGAATAGGTAACCAATTTGCAGATGACTTTTTGTTTCAGAATAATAAAGCAACGGATATACCCATAAATGCGTTAAGAATTATTTTCAATATAATATCAATTCTTAGAAATGATCAGTTTATGCCTGAAAAACAGGTGAGGCAACTCACTCTTTTTGATGAAGAATTCGAAACTGAAAATAATGTGTTTATCTCGATGAAAATCAGAAATAGAAAGATTTCAGAAAAAAGATCCAGTAAACAAATTGTTGAAGCATATGAATATCTTACAAAATTCAGAATGGGTTGGTACACATCAAAAAATATAGCAGGTAAGGATATTAAAACTTTTGGAGGGCTGATCTCTTTACCAACATATGAAGAAAGAGGATATACATCTTTTTTAATAAGTAGTTTTTGGCTTAAAAAATTGATTGTCTTGACAGAGTATAATCATGTTATGTATGAATTGGTTTATAAAATCAGAAATAACAAACACGTTTTGTTTGCAATATGGTTATCGAAGATTCCTGAGAACGGTACGACTCTGAAACTCTCGACTTTTAATCAGAAGTTTAATCTTAATTATAAGAATTCAAATGATTTCTGCATTAAGTTTTTGAAGCCAATCAGATTAAACCTCAATAAATTAAATCATCTATCATTCAATTATAAATACCAACATGATGCAATTTCAATTATCCCGTATTTAAATAAGAATATTGAAGAAGGGCTTTTAACAGAGAAAGCTAATGATGTTAGACTTATAAATCGAAGGATAAGATATTTTAAACAACGATATTATTTAGAAAATATTGACTTAACCAGATTCTTGTATAGTTATTCTAATATTTTAAAGATAAGGCTCCAAATAGAAGAAGCTTACAAAAGATTCATTAAAGAAAATAGGAGTAGAGGAAAAACTTCTACTAATATTAAAGGGATTTATTTCCTTCAGAAATTACAAGAATTTCTTATTGAAGTTTACCGGGAATCAGAAACCGGAAAAAGATTTCCGGATGCATATCCAGTCATCATATAATTTAGTTTGCGGTATTGCACTCCTGTATTTGCGGTATTGCGCTCTCTCAAATTGCGGTATTGCACTCTCTGAAGTTAAGGAAATGTTAAAATTCTAGTTTTTATCGTCAGGTTTGCGGTATTGCGCTCTTTTCTACATCAAATTTTTAGCTGAAAAGTAGTAATTAGGAAAAATCTTGGTGAATTCACCCATTGTTTGCGGTATTCCGCTCGGACATAATTGATGTTTTTGCGGTATTGCACTCTTGTTTTTGCGGTATTGCGCTCCTGTCAATTGCGGTATTGCACTCCTGTCATTTTTAACTCAAACGACCACCTGCAAACGGTTTGCTGGAATTACTAAAATATATATTAAAAGTATTTAAAAGTTCTCTTTTTTATTAAAAGGAATTTTTGCTGATCAAAATAAAAAAATGAACTGTAAACAATTTAATTCAGTACAATTGGAAGAAGTCCTCCTTTCTCTCGGACACCTTCCAAAAAAACAAAATGAAAAAGAAGCTTGGTTTCTCAATCCTTTCGGAACCGAAACTGAAGCATCTTTTAAGCTCGATAAGCGCCAAAACATATGGTATTTACACTCTGAAGGTGTTGGCGGAAATAACATCGATTTTTTAAAGAAATATTTTAATTATTCCATCAACGAAATTCTCTCCTGGGCATCCGAAAAAAGTTTTTCTTCTTTTCATCAGCAGACGGAAATTGAAAAGCCAAATTATAACATCACTGATGTTGCGGAAATTCAAAATTGGAATCTGAAAAAATATTTATTTGAAAGAGGTCTTACTCAAAGATCATTCAGATTTTTAAAAGAGATAAAATTTACGATCAATAATAAAAAATTGTATGCTGTTGGATTCGAAAATTTATCCGGAGGATGGGAACTAAGAAATTCATTTTATAAAGGTTCACTTTTGAAAAAAGATATTTCGATAATTAAAAATGACAGCAATAAAATTGTTGTTTTTGAAGGATTTTTTGATGCGCTTTCTTATATCGAACTTCAAGAAAAATTGAAAGAAGATATTCTAATTCTGAATTCAATTTCGATGTTAAACAAAGCCAAAAATTACCTTCAAAACTATTCGGAAATATTACTTTTTCTTGACAATGATCTTGCCGGAAAAAAGACAAAAGATGAATTGTTGTCTTCGTTTTCCAATGCAGTAGATTATAGTTTTATATATAAAGATTACAAGGATTTTAATGAGTTTCTCGTGGCTGATAAGGGTGGATTTATCCAGCAAGACGAAACTGGGCAGAGCCACTGTTTCATCTTGCCCCTTCGGGGAAATAACTGACCGTCAATAAATTACAATATTTAATCTTTTTGAAAGTATATATCAAGGATATATAAATCTCTTGTAGAGCTTTATTCATCGAAGTTATTACATATAAATCAATATAATGGAATCTATTAAAAAGCCAAATACAACAATTGCTATTTCTCAACAAGACCTGAAAAGACTGGAGAGCTTTGTAAGAAAAAAAGGACTTTCGAAGAAAGAATTTATTACAGTTTCATTAGATTTTTTTGAACGTACCGGATTGGATCCGGTTAAACATGAATCTCCAAAAGCAGAACTTGAAAAAGTGATAAAAAGAATAGATCAGATTGTTGCTTTTATAAAAACTCAGGAGAAAGAAACTATACGTCCAAGTTTTGAAGCAATTGTCTCGAGTGAGGAAAGAATTAAAAATGATCTTTCAAAAATTCTGAAAATTGAACATTTTAATGAGTTCATTAGAGGGTTTAATTCTTTTGCTATGGAAACTAAAAATTCTTTGAAATTATTAAATCAAAGTAATCACAATGAACATTAAAATTCAGGGTGGTGAAAGTGGTAAATATTCAAATTCCGGAAGTTCATCAAACCTAGTTGATTATTTAGAACATGAAGACCTGGAAAGAATGAAGGAGGGAAAACAGGTTGAACACTTTTTCTCTTATGACCAAGATAGAGTTCCTTCAACTGAAGTAATTGAATCTCTTGACAACAATAAACAAAAGCTGACAAAAGAAGATGCAAAATTCTTTGTCATTACTGTGAGTCCTTCAGAAAAAGAATTAGAACAAATTGGTAAAACCTCCCAAGAAAGAAGCAACGCTCTGAAAGATTATGTAAGAAACGAAGTGATGCAAAAATATGCAGAAAATTTTGGAAAAGGATTACAGGCAAAAGATATCATGTATTACGCTAAGATCCATCATGAAAGAAATATGAAAAATAATATTGATATGCATGTTCATGTAGTTGTTAGCAGAAAATCTTTAGACAAAAGAATGAAACTTTCTCCAATGACAAACCATAAAAATACAACTAGAGGACAGGTGAAAGGAGGTTTTGACCGTAAAAATTTCATTCAAAAATCCGAAGATGCTTTTGATAAGAAGTTTGCCTTTCAAAGAAACTATCAACAATCTTTTGAATATTGTAATGCGATTAAAAACGGTACAATAGAAGAAAGAAAAAGAGTAATAGAAACAGCGATAAAGCAGGAATTTGCAAAGCAATATGAAATTAAAAAAACTGTTGAACAAAATAAAAAAAATAACCAGGGCTTAAGCCTATAAAAAATAATAAACATGGAAAAAGATCCAATTTTAATGATAAAATTTATCATTGTCGCAATGTCTCTATTTTTATTGTATATGCTAGGAGTAAAGATTATAGGTATTAATTCATTCTTCTACAATATATCTCAGTACGGATTTTCAGTAGTGGTATCTTCTGAAGCAAGTTTCATGGCAAGATTAAAATTTTTAGTAGTAGGAATTTGTTTCGGATATGCAGAGCTTTTCTACATTCTGATTCAATTCTGGATTGTAAAATCTTTAATTCCGCCACTGAAAACACCTTTCAATTTTTATAAAAAACTGATTTTTTATCCGTTCGGGTATATTAATAAACAGTTTACGGGCTTTTCATTTTTGAGAGATTCAAAGAAAAAATTTCAGGGATTAACTTTGCAAACTAAAAAAAGAACCGTTCAAATTCCTAATCCTTTTCGTGGGATTTTGGTGATAGGCGGCCCCGGAGCAGGAAAATCTGAAAGTTTTGCAGTCCCATTTATACGAGAGTTAGCACAAAAACAGTTTTCAGGTATCTGTTATGATTTTAAATATCCGGCACTAGCAAATGATATAGAGCTTTTCTATTCAGATTCAGGTGTTAAGCATTATGTTTTGAATTTTAATGATTCACTTAAAAGCCATAGATGCAATCCTTTTAATCCGAAATATTTACCTCATTCAGCGTATGCAAGGGAGTACGCTTCTGCCATCACCAAAAATTTGATGAAAGAATCTATCAAGAAAGAAGATTTTTGGTCACGTTCTGCAACAGATCTTCTGACAGCCTGTATTTGGTTTCTAAAGAAAGAATATCCCGAATATTGTGATCTTCCGCATACTCTAGCATTAATTGCGACAAATCACACTGATTTAATTGCTTTACTATCTTCAAATTCCGAAACCAAGGCAATGATATTGTCGCTTGCTACAGCTCTAGAGAGCGAAGCAAATTCACAATTAGCGGGAGTAGTTGGATCATTACAGGGTGCAGTAGCACAAATTAATACTCCGGAGTTCATGTATATTTTCGGAGGGGAGGATTTTGATTTAAATATTAATAATCCGGACAACCCAATTGTTTTAACGGTGGGAAATAATCCTTCCATAGCAACTACGTTAGCTCCCTTGTGCAGCTTGGTTATCTCCGTTGCTGCAAAACAATTGAATCAACCTCGTAAACACCATTCTTTTGTACTACTGGATGAATTTCCAACTGTTTTTATTAATGATATCCAAACTCTTCCTAATACAGGAAGAAGTAATAAAATTGCAAGTATGTTTTTCTGTCAGGATCTTTCACAACTTACGGATGGTTACACAAAAGAAAAAGCAGATGTGTTATTTGCGAGTTGTCTGAATCATTTTTACGGTCAGGTTTCCAGTAGTCATACTGCAGATATTCTCAGTAAACAGTTTGGTAAAAAAGATCAATATTTTGAAAGTAACAATACTTCACGTCATTTTCTCAATCCATTTAAAAGAAACGTTGGTCAAAGCCGATCTGTGCAAGAAAGAGACGTTTTCAGAAATTCAGTTTTTATGGAGTTGCCAGTTGGTGAATTCATTGGAAGAGTTGCCGAAAGTTCTGAAGCTTATATTCATGAGAAATTTTTACCTGTTAAAAGAAAGCAATTAGCCTATCAGATAGACAGTCAGTTTAAAAACCAACCCGATTTCGTCATTACTGATTATTACGAAAAAGTTCGGGATGAAGTCAATGAAATTATTTCTCTTTTCAAGGGCGAAATTAATAAGAATGAATGCAAGCATGATCGATCGAGGCAAATGAATCCGGCTCCCGATAATAGTTCTGAAGAGTTTAGCGGAATCAATATAATTGAAGATGAAGAAACTAATTCATCGGCTGAGCTTGAAGAGAATGAAAGAAACTTTAAGTTTTCAAGCAGAAGTCTATAAATCAAACAATCATTAAATAATTATAAAAAACAAAAAAAGTTATGAAAATACTACAGAGCAAAATTTCAGTTTGGGGCATTGTAACCCTATTAATTGTAATGATCTTTTTGATCTCAATTGCAATAACAAAAGATTCAGTTAAAACAACAGCGGAAAAGCCGAAAGTAGATTATAAAGAACTTGACAAGGCTTTGTTTGGAAATACAGAAGATAATTGAAATCTTTTTTGACAAAAATTAATCGGATGGTTAAAAAAGCTAATTTGCTAATTAAAAATATAGGAAATGGGAAAAGCACTCACAGTTCAAGAAATACAAAATAGAATTGATAAAAAGACACCAAATAGATTTCGAGTGGACGATACTTTTAAATCGGAAAGGCGAATAAAGGTAAAAGCTTTTTGTTTTAAGCATAAAAAGCCTTTTTCACAAGATTTAAGTAATTTTCTCCATGAAAATGATGCTTGTCCGGATTGTGGAAGAGAAAGAAAACGAGAAAAGGAGAAACCCGGGAAAATAAAAAGATTTCAAGAAAAAATTAATAGTAATAAACAGTATGAAGGTTTGTACTTTATTCGGGATATAATTTACAATGATGATGAAGAAAGAACCTATGCTCATGTTGAGTGTATTAAGCATGGTTTACTAGAGGAAAACATATTTAGAACAAAAGATCTGCACAGAAGAAAACCTTGTAAAATATGTCAAGAGCTAAGATCTCCTAGAAAAACTGACGAAGAAATAATTTTAGAAATAAAAAATAAAATTCAAAATTTTGAAAATTTCCCTATTCATAAAATTGAAAGAGAAGAAGGAAGAATATTTATTTTCTTTAGTTGTAAAACCCACATAAATCAACGAATAAAGCCTAAACAATTTGATATTATTCAAAGTAAAACAAATACAATTCCTTGTGATAAATGTAGAAGTTTATTTTTAAAAAAATTAAAAATAAAACATACTGGAGAAGAATTTATAAAATTAGGGAAAGAGATTCATCCTGAATATCTTTATAATTTAAACGATATAAATAACGCCATTTTAGAGAACTTTAAAAAGATTCCTGTAATATGTCCCGAACATGGTATTTTTTTCACAAATTATGATCGGCATATCTATTCTAAAGGTGGTTTTTGTAAGGAATGTAAAAATAATTCTTATTATGAAAATAAAATTGTAGAGATAATTTCACAAAAATATAAATTAGATTTTGTTAATAATATTGCTGTCTTTCCCGAGCTAAAACACAAAAAAAAATTAAGACCAGACATTTACATTGAAAGTTTAAAATTACTTATTGAATATGATGGACTTTATCATTTTAAACCCAAACCCCCACATTATGATTTGAATAAATTTTTAGAAGCTGTAAAAAGAGACGAAATAAAAAACCGGTTTGCTAGAAAGGAAAATAAAAATCTTTTAAGAATTCCATATACTAAAAGAAATAAAATAGAAAATATTCTATCTGACTGTATTAATGAAATAAAATTGGGAAAAAGTTTCTATAAAATACATTACATGTCATTTATTGTTTTTAAGAGAATTAAAATAATTAAACTAAGAAAAGATAAATACGGGTTTTTAAAAAAAATATTACTCGAAAATAAAAGAAAACCGTATTTTTTTATCGAATCTGGACTAAACGAAATAGCAACAGGAAAAATAAGCTAACCAGGCTTAATACTCAGCTTTTCTGAAGCTACTAGCTAAATCAAACAATTTTTACGACAGCTGTGCTACAGCATAAAATTTTGGAATCTCTCCAGAACAGGGATTTCTATATCTAAAAAACAAACCTTAAATAATGTTAATTTAAAATTTTAAAAAATGAAAAATAAAATCAATTTACTAATTACCAGTGTATTACTTATTTTTTCTAATGTGTTTTATTGCAACTCAATCAATCATAAATTTAGTGGTCAGAATTTTAAAATGTTCTTTTCTTGCGGATCAGAAGATTTTGAAAATATTCCCGCAAGCTCCAGTTCTTTTGAAACAAATAGCTGGGTAAATAATAATATTACATGGACGGCTTCTGATTCGAGAACCGATCAAACAATTAATAATAAAGCTATTGTTATCAGGAATGGAAATCTAACCAGTTCGATTATAACAGAAGGGATCAAAAGCCTTACTGTCACTACACAATTAAAATTTGCAGGAAATCCGGGAAACCTTATTCTGAAAATTAATGATATCCAGGTTGGAATGATACCATTTAATTCCGGAGTTGTGACAACAACACTTGATAATATAAATATCGCAGGAAATATCATTATTAAACTTGTAAATCCTAATACGGGGCAAAGAGTTGCTATTGATGATCTTTCCTGGACATGTTATTCAAATTTGGGAATTAGTGAAATTGATAAGGTAGTTCAGCTTTCAATTTATCCTAATCCAATTAAAAATGGTGAATATCTGTATCTTAATAAAAAGGTAAATGAAGTTCTTATTTATAATAGTGAAGGAAAACTGATTAAGAAATCAAATTTAAAAAGCAATTCAATATTAATAGATAATCTATTGAAAGGTGTATATTATCTTAAAACAGAAAATACAACACATAAATTTTTAGTTAATTAATCATTTAAATTGTAATCTTTATGACAAAAAAATCCATCTCAAATAATTTTAGAGATGGATTTTTACGAGTTAATTTTAACTCAAAATGAAAAAACTGTTCAGATTTTAGAAATCCTGCGGTTAAGCTGTTCAGATTTTATAAATCCTGTTTTTTCGTTGGTAAAAATAGTATATTTTTTTAAAAAACAATTTTTGAAGATATGTTTCGTACTGTTCCTGACTTTTAATTATAAGTTATTTAATGATGATAAGATAATAAGAGGATATATAAGGTTGTTGTTGGATGGGGTTGAAAAAAAGTAAGTTGATAAAATGATTTTTAAAAAAGAAAATATCTGATCTAATATTATCTTTTCAATAAAAGCAGGAATTATTGATTGTGTTATTTAATTGATGTTTATGTATGGAATATATCAATTTTTCACCTCTGTCATAGGAACCGTAATTTAATTTTGTATCTTTATGATTCATATAATTATTGCCTTATTTTATAGGAGAAAGTTTTTGAGATTTTGAACACATTTAAAATATATTATTATGCCATTACTAACAGCAACAACTATTGCCGTCTTATATCCTTTTTTAATAGAACTCGCAAAAAAAGGAGCAGAAAAAATTGTAGATACAAGTAGTGAAAAACTTACTGAGGGTAGCATTAAGTGGTTAAAATCTTTATTCTTCAAGAATGATGAACCTAAAAATGCATTGAAAGAATTAATCAATGAACCTGACAACAAAGAAAAGCAAAATGCTATTAAAGCTATAATCGAAAATTCCATTGAGGACAATCCCGAATTTGAAAATAATTTAACAGAAATTTTAGAAAAACTTCCAAAAGTTGAAAATACAATCACCAACAGTAAAAATGTGATTACAGGAAATGTAAATACGGGTGGTGGAAATTTCATAAACGGAGATAGTAATCAAATTTCTTAGTAAGTGGATATACAAAAGAATATTATAAGTGACTCCACCATTCATACAAATGGTGGAGATTTTATAAATGGGGATAATAATTTTATCGTTAAAATCATTTTTAATCCGGATGATAAGAGTGTAAAAATAAAGAGCATAGTAAAACAGACTAAAAATGTTCTCAATAAAATTCAGCCAGATATTGCAGGAGTTTCCCTTGAAAGAAATTTAACGGATTTGCCCCTAAATGATATTATAAGTAGGCAGCAATTTGTTTTTATAGACGGAGAAGCAGGTTCTGGTAAGTCTGCATATGCAAAGCATATCTTAGAATCTTTGAATAATACTTGCATTATTTCTTTTGCTGCTGATCAGTTATTGAAAAGTTCTCTCCTCAATACATTAAAAGATTGTAATATTGATTTAAGTCTTGAGGATGTCTTTAATGAGTTTCCTGAATTTCCTAATAAACTAATTTATGTCGATAGTTTTGAGAAACTAATGGAAGGAGATGGCGAGGCATTCAGAGAGCTACTTTACATCTTAAAAGAAAATCCGGATATCAAATTAATGGTATCCTGCAGAAGCTATGCTTTAGAAATATTAAAATTAAATTATTTTGAAGTAGAGCAATTACATAATTCTTATACAATAGAGGTTCCGAAGCTTACAGACCAGGAATTGCAATATTTTATTGATAATATTCCGGCATTAAAATCTATTGTTGAAAATGTAAATCTCAATGAGCTATTGCGGATTCCTAAATATCTATCGCTAGCCAATAAGCTAATCTCATTATCGGATAATGACTTTTCTAAAATAGGGAGGATAGAATTTAAAAATAAGCTTTGGAAAAACATTGTTGGAGGGAAGAGTGAAGAGAAAAGGTGTAGGGCGTTTATAGATGTGGCTGTAAAAAGAGCTAAAAACCTCACATTACTTACTTCTGTCAATGAGTTTGATTTAGACAGTGTAACAGCACTCAAATCTGATGGTGTTTTATATGAGGAGAATCAATTATATGCTCCATCCCACGATATTTTCGAGGATTGGGGACTCATAAAATATATAGATAATTTATATCTGGATAGTAAAGATGTTACAGATTTTTATACAAAATTAAGTAACGAACCAGCAATCAGAAGAGGCTTTAGATTATGGACAGAATCTAAAATTGAGGAATCTTCCAGCTGGATTTATGATTTCATTATCGACACGACAAATTCTTTACAAGTCGAAAGTTATTGGAAAGATGAGATTTTAACCGCAATAATTAAATCAGACCTTTGTTTAAAATATTTTAATGAAAATGAACAGAAATTATTAGAAAATAATTGTGAACTTCTTTTAAGATTTATACATCTTTTAAAAATAAGTGGTAAAGACTCTAATCAGGTTCCTAACAATATTGGTTGGGACATTGTTATCAGTTTTTTATATAAGCAACGTAAAAATCTAATCTCCATACATATTCAAATTGTCCGGCTGTTGCTTGATTGGGAAATAGTACTCAATTCAGCTAAAGAAAACAAAGTAACTGCAAGATTGGTAGGATTATTACTCTATGACATTTTAGAAAATGATAATAAAAGCGATGAAGAACTCAATATTGGAAATATAAGCTCCTTAAGAAACAGCTCAACAAAGCTATTGTATCGTTTGGGTGAATATATTCCGGATGAAGTAAGAACTATGCTGGAAAGTCTTATAAAAGAAGCTAAAGAGGGGGAATTATATGACAATCGTAGCGAAATAAAATATGCCTTGTCTTATTTTTATTCGGGAACATTGCCAAAATTTTTTCCTGAAGAGCTCATAGTTTTAGCCGAGTCTGTCTGGAAGAAAGAGCAAGATGAAGATTATAGCGGTACAGATGTGAATTTTCATTTTGGATTAATCAACAGCTATGATTTTAAATATTGTCCTCATAGTGCCTACCAAACTTTTATTTTAAAACTGCTTCATTCTCATCCTTGGAAAGCTTTAAACTTTATAATAGATTTTACAAACTATTGTTCCGGCAAATATACTGCATCAGATTTTTTGAAGGAAAGCAGATTTATGACCACTTCGGATGATATTACAGACATTGAAATATTATATGAAGATGAAAAATATCAGATTAAAGGTTCAAATTATTTATGGTCTATCAATCGTGGCGGACAAATAACGGTTCCTTATTTGTTGCAGTCGGTCGTAGTGTCTTTGGAAAAATATTTGTACGATTTAGGAAAGATAGAATCAGAGAATGTCAATACAATTTCACAGACATTCTTTGACAAGATATATAAAAATTCTGACAACGTCATTCTTCTATCCGTATTGGCGAGTATCACAATGGCATATCCTAAAAAAGTGGGGGATAAATTTTTACCGTTATTATCAGATAAGTTATTTTTTGACTGGGATAGAAATAGATGGTTAAATGACTATTCAAAAAATTCTTTCTATGGTTTTGGTATTGGTGATGCTATTGGTGAATTATGTGATAGAGAGCGTTTGGATGCATTGAACTGGGAACACAGACAAAAATATCATAAAGGACTGACAGGGTTTTTACTGCAATATCAGATTTTATATGGTAATTTTAACGGGAAGCTCTTTGAAATGATTGATTATCTTGAAGCAAGCAATACCGAGGAAGATTTCTATTTGTTAAAGTTATTAGCGGAAATCGATATCAGAAAACAAATCATAGAACAGGTAGAATACGAAGGACAAAAAGTTATACAAATTGGACCAAATTATACATCAGATACTTCCTTGGAAAAGGAAATGAAGAAAAATGAGGAAGATCAAAAAAATTATGATGAAGCTTCCAAGTATCATTTGTGGATTTCTCAAACGTACAAAAATCTTGAAGAGAACAATAAAACGTACGAGTTTTGGCAGGAATCCCTTAATTATTATCAAAATGAAAATCATCATTATGCAGATATTGAATATTTCAAGATAAATGTTTTTCCATTAGGTACATTAGTCTCTTTAGGCTTGGATTTATTTTGCGATCAGTTAAATGATGAAGAGTTTAATTTTTGTGTAGAAACTATCTTAAAAATGGCAGAGGATTTTTATAATAATAAAAAGAACCAAAATGATTTTAGTTTTGAAAGTTTAATGCCTAAAGTGAGTGTTTATGATTATGACTCGGTGTATAGTTCACTGCCAAAACTAATACTACATAAAAAAAGATTAACAGAAGAGCAATTAGAAAAGGTAGAATTAATGATATTTCTTTTTCTCAGAGATCTTCATATTAAGGAAGAACATCACATGAAAGAATTTTACCATTCTTTCAAAAAGTATGTTTGGGAAAATGATTATCAATTTGCTTATAATTGTTTTATTGCTATTATTCTTTATGCTGAATTTTTCAAGAAATACAGGAAGGGGGCTCATTATTCGGAAGAGCAGCTACAGTTGATACAAAATGAAGAAAATACCATCTTGAATTTTGTTGACAATAATAAAGCACCTTATGAGCTTGTAAATTTATCTTACACTAAATATTCTTATTTTGAGCTGGAAAAAGTGTTGGGAATTTTTCCAGTGGACAAGGATTATGATTTTTCATATGACTTTATTAAGTCTATGTTTGATGCACAATATGAATCTTATACATCTGAAAATCGGGAATATTCTTCCGAACATTACTATGAAATAGAGGTCACCATAAGGCATTCTTTAATAACTTATCTATTATATAATTTTACTCAAAAGAATGAAAATTTCTTTCAAAATCTCATTGAACTTAATCCAAAAGAAATAGGATATAAAAGAATTGAATTTATAAAAAAAATAATCGAAGACCTGTATTTCAAAATAGACAGGCATTCGGAAGATATTTCAATGAAAGAAAATTTTTGGAATTATTGGAACAAATTATTTTTACAGGTAAAGGATTCAAAGCATTTTTTATTACAGGAATTTTTATTCTACAGTAAATGGTGGAAAACAGAAGCAGATAATTGGACAATATTAAAACCGAATGAGATTTCACAGAAATATTTTAATATGCTTGATAAGTTAAATTATGCCCATGTTGATGCTTTATTACAATTATTATCAGGAATTGGTTTTCAAAGTTTGATGCCTCAAGGAATCGCTGTTTTGGTTAAACATATGAAGGATAATAATGTAAGCATGGTAGACGGTGATAACTATTACTATGGCGAAAAGTTAATAATGAAAGTATTTAAAGAAAAATTCAAATTAGTTAAAGAAAACAAAAAAATATTGACTGATTTTTTAGAGTTTTTAGATATAATGATTTTATCTGGTTCATCGAAGGCTTATTATATCAGAGAGAATTTGATTCTGTATAAGACTATATGATAATAACTTATGTTAACCAATTTTGAAATAGAAATTCGGTGAATTATTTAATGATTATTTTTTTTTTAAATTAAGAAAATATTTGGTGATTTATAAATATTAAATCTCAAAAAAAAACGATATGAAAAACATATGTATTGATTTTAACGTCCTAATTTCTTTAGATTGAATAAATTAATTGATTCCTATAATAGCAATATAAAATATATTAAACCATGAAAGACAGAACAACATTACCAACAATCAATTTCGAATTACCAGGATATTTATATGATCTTCTGAAACAAGAAATAAATAGCATTAAACATTCAGAAATAAATACTCCTCAAAATAGAGAATTAAAGCTTGAAAATGTAAAGCGAAAACTATTGTGGCAAGAAGTAACAATTAGTGATTTTAAGATCGTAAATCATAGATCAGAAACTATTCAAGTTTCTCCGAGTTTTCAAAACCCTTTTCAGGGGCAAACTGTAGATGTATTTATTGTAACTGTAGAAGCAACAACAACAGGTAATTCAGAATTATTTAATTATTCGCCACAAGCAATTAGATTTAGTTCTAATATGGATAGTAATGTATATCAGCCAGTTAATGATAAGATAACTATTGATATACAGTCCAAAATGTTGGACAAGAAATTAATAATAGAAGAGGCTAATAAAAAAATGATTTTTACAAATTACCTCATTGAAAATAATAATCAATATATTACTGACTTTAACAGATCTTTTGAAAATAGAATAGAAGAGCATTTCAATCAAAAAGCGGATGAAATTGAGCAACTTTATTCATAAATAAAAAGAGCCCGTCTCACAACTAGTGAGCACGGACTCTTTTGTTAATTTTATTGATCCCCTCCCTCAGAGATTGGTTTTTAAATAGAGGATTCCCAACCCCATCATTTAGTTGTGAGACAAATTCCTATTATTTTCTAATTAATTTCAAAAAAACATTCATTCTAATTACAGCCAATTGTAATATTCCAATAATTTAAAAGATTCTCAAGATTATCTCTAACAGTTGAATCAGCATCACTTCTTAAATAGTTATCAACTACACTTACTTCTGCGCCTAAGCTCCACAATTTTCTATTATAATCCCAAATTGCCGTTCGCACATAATGATTGTTTACTAACCTAATAGCTTCAGCTTTGGAATATTTTTCAGCTTTAGCAACATCGAATGTATTTGGTGTATTGCGCTCAGTTAAAAGGTGAACCGCATAATCTGTAATTACTCCGTTAGTATCCTTCCAGACACCGGATATAGCATATTGTGCCATGATATTTATTTTTTTATTACTTCAGTAATAACAAATCTCAAACCTAAAATATATTTGTTTAGAACAAAAAACAAAAAAAGTTTTAAAAAACATCAAAATTCACATTAATATAGGTGTTAACTATGAAATTATTATAGAGGAATTTTTGGCATACTGTTAATTGAAAATCTGCCATTTTGGCTTTTTCCTTTTTATGAATGGTTCTTTAAGATTAAATTGGGCTTACGGACAAGCTTGCAATTAATATAGGAATAACTTTAGAATAGACTTAAAAAATCTCATAAAATAATATTTTTATTATTTTCATGTGGCAAAAGTTTAAAACATAAGAGTAAGTTCATACGGAAGACATAAAATTTATAAAATACTATAGACTTATATATAGTATTAATAGTTAGTAACTCGAAGATATAATTTAACAAAAGGTTCCTAAGGTTAAATAATAAAATTAGCCACCTTTTTGACCACCCTAAAAATCAAAAACCTCTGAAAATCAAATGATTTCAGAGGCTTTTAGTACCCAGGACCGGGATCGAACCGGTACTCCTAAGAACTGGTGTTTGAGACCAGCGCGTCTACCAATTCCGCCACCTGGGCAAGTGTGTTACCTTGTTTCTAATTGGTGTGCAAATATATGAACATTTCTTAATACTCCAAAGTTTTTTAAAGAAAATTTTTTAAAAATTTATCTCCAAACCGTCGTAGGCAAGGTGCATTCCGGATGGAAGTTGTTTATCTTCAATATCATGCAGACCTAAATGATGACTGATATGAGTCAAAAATAATTTTTTAGGTTTTAGTTCTTCAAATAACTTAATCACATCTGGAAGGATAAAATGTGCCGGATGCGGATCAAACTTTCTGATGCAGTTTAAAATTAAGACATCAAGATTTTGTAATTTCTCTTTTTCAGTTTCTGAAATAAATCCTGCATCTGTAATATAGGCAAGGTTTTTAAATTTATATCCAAAAGCTGTAATTTTAAAATGAATCACTTCGATCGGAATGATTTCGGTATTTAAAACGGTGAAAGGTTTATTTTTAATTTCATGAAGATCAAAAGCCGGAGCTCCCGGATATTTTATATCTGCAAATGCATATGGAAAACGGTTTTTAACTTCATCGGCGACTCTTTTATAACAGTAAAGGGGAATATTTTTTCCACTTTTAAAGATCAACGGACGCATATCATCTAGCCCGATCACATGATCGTTGTGTTCGTGGGTAAGAAGTGCAATATCTACATTATGTTCTTTATTTACAAGCATTTGCTGCCTGAAATCTGGTCCACAATCGATAAGGATTTTTTTGTTTTCATCGGTAGTCACTATCACAGAAGATCTCAGACGACTGTCTTTTGGATTACTCGAAGTACACACTTCACAAGTGCAACCAATCACGGGTACACCTTGGGAAGTTCCCGTTCCTAAAAATTTCAACTTCATTTTCTTTTGAGGTTGGTTTAATTTTGGTAAATTTACGAAAAATTTAATGTCCTAATGTATCAGAAACTAACTCCTAAACAAAAAGCATTAACAATTAATCTAGATCCTACTATTTATGGTACTTTCGCAGAAATTGGAGCAGGGCAGGAGACTGTTCGACACTTTTTTAGAGCAGGGGGAGCTTCGGGTACAATTGCTAAGGCAATGTCTGCTTACGACAAAGATTTTAGTGATGCGATCTACGGAAAAGAGGTAAAAAACAGATACGTTACCCAAAACAGACTTCGAAAAATGCTTCGATATGAAGTTGCTTTGATCGAAGAAAGGATTTCCCGAGAAAACAACCCAAACAGAAAGTTTTTTTCTTACGCGAACACCGTTACCACAATCAATTTTGATAAAACTGTAAAAGGTCACGGATGGGTAGGAATTCGTTTTCAGGTGAAAGAAAATGAGGATTATAATGAAATTGTAATTCACGTAAAATTCAAAGAAAATGATGCTACTTTACAACAGGAAACTTTAGGGAATCTTGGAGTAAACCTTATTTTCGGTGCATTCCATTATTACGATAATCCAAGAAATTTAGTTGAATCTTTATACGACGATGTTGCAAAAGACAATCTTGAAATTGATATGATCGATTTCAGTGGACCGGCATTCGAGTACGTAGATAACAGATTGATGTCTTTACAGTTGGTAAAACACGGAATGACAGATGCTGTGATTTTTAATTCAGAAGGAAACAATATGCTCCCTGCAGATATTTTGTACAAGAAAAATATTTTTGCGGTAAGAGGAAGTTTCAGACCTGTAACGAAAGTGAACATCGATATGCTGAAAAATGGTATGGATATGTTCCTTAAAGATTCTGCTTGTATTCAGGATGATACGGAAGTTTTGATCGAAATTACCATTTCAAACCTTCGTGCAGACGGAGATATTGACGAAAGAGATTTCCTTGATAGGGTAGATGTTCTTGCTAAATTAGGTTATACCGTTATCGTTTCAAATTACTCAGAATATTATCGTTTGATCGATTATTTTGCGTCATACACAAGCGGAAATATTGGTGTTGCAATGGGAGTGAATAACCTGTTGATGGTTTTCGATGAGAAATATTATAAAGATCTTTCAGGAGGAATTTTGGAAGCTTTTGGGAAATTCTTCAGAAACGGAATGAGAGTTTATCTTTACCCTTACAAAGATCCTGAAACTCATGAATTACTGAATTCTGATACTTTAAAAGTTGAAGAAAACTTAAAAGAATTGTATAAATATTTCAAACATAATGATCGTATTGTAGATATTACAAATTACAATCCGGAGTTTTTGGAAATTTATTCAAGAGATATTTTGAAAAAGATAGGTTGCAATATCAAAGGTTGGGAAAACCAGCTTCCGGAAGGTGTTGCGGAAATGATAAAAGAACGTGGAATGTTCGGTTATAAAGAAGAACTTTCGCTTAAACAATTCTCTTAAAACATATATTAAAATGTCAGAATTAAAGAAAAGACTTTCGTCTATCCTTGAAAGTCCTAAACATAATACAGAAGAAAAACTTGAAAAAGTGTGTCATCTTCTAGATCAGGAAATTTCTTATTTCAACTGGACGGGTTTCTATTTTAAAAATGGAGATAAAGACGAGTTGAAATTGGGACCATACGTTGGAGCACCGACAGATCACGATATTATTCCTTATGGAAAAGGAATTTGCGGTCAGGTTGCTGTTTCGAATGAAACATTTGTAGTTCCTGATGTTCATCAGCAGGATAATTATTTAAGCTGTTCAATCGATACAAAAGCAGAAATTGTAGTTCCGATTTTCAAAGACGGGGAAAATGTTGGTCAGATCGATATTGATTCTCACACGATTGATCCTTTTACAGCCGAAGACAAAGAATTGTTGGAATGGCTTTGTAACGAGGTTTCAAAAATTTTATAAGTAAGAATTTCTAACCACAAAAGTCACAAAAGTAAATAGTTTATCAAGAGTGTCATTATTGAGGAACAAAATTTTAGATTTTATTCTTCTTCATTTTTGAGGCTTTTGTGGTTTAAAATATAGACTCCGGTTCATTTGAATCAGAGTTTTTTTAATTAAAAGCAATCAAATTTTAATCGATTCAACTTTAGAAATTAATTCCTTGAAATAATTTTCGCATTTCGCGATATGCGTTCCGTACCAGGAAAAAGCTTCTCCATCTACGATCATTATTTTTTTGTCAGGATAGAATTCCTTCAATTCTTCAATATGTTTTTCTTTAAAAGGAAAAGGCTCAGAAGAAAGCATAATAATATCAGCTTCAGCCAAATCTTCAGTCTGAATTTCAGGATAACGTTTTTGGTCTTTAAATATATTTTCAAAACCAATTTCACCCAGAATTTTATGAATAAAAGTATCTGAACCTACTGTCATATAAGGGTTTTTCCAGATGAGGTAAGCTACTTTTATTTTTGAATTAATTTTAGCTTGATTGAGAACATCGTAAATTTTCAGATTAAATAATTGTGCACGATCTTCTTTATTAAAGATTTTTCCAAGATTTTTAAGGAGATAATAATTGTCCTCAATATTTTCAACGTTGGAAACAATTACTTTAAAATCATTCATTAAAGCTTCAACTTGTTCTTTGATGTTTTCTTCTTTGTTGGCAAGAATTAAATCAGGTTGCAATGCTTTAATTTTATCGATATTAATATTTTTAGTTCCGCCGATAATGGTGACATTTTTTACTTTTTCTGCAGGATGAATACAGAATTTTGTCCTTCCGATAACTTCTTTTTCTGTTAAACCCAAATCAAATAAAGCCTCAGTAATCGAGGGAACCAAAGAAACAACTTTCATAGTAATATTTTAGATCTTGCCTAAATTACAAAAGTTTACCCGTTAAGAAAAGTCCTGCTACGGAAAAATAGATAATAAGTCCGGTTACGTCCACCAAAGTTGCTACAAACGGAGCAGAAGATGTTGCCGGATCGAGTTTTAATCTTTTAAGAATAAAAGGAACCATCGAACCGGATAATGTTCCCCAAAGTACGATCATTACTAATGAAACGCCAACACTGAGACCTACATAAGCCCAGTGAATTCCGTAATCGAAGAAACCTGCTTTATGCCAAATCATAATTCTTAAGAATCCAATAATTCCTAAAATCCCACCAAGTAATAATCCTGTGAAAATTTCTTTTCTCATGACGTACCACCAGTCTTTTAAGCCAATTTCCTGAAGTGCCATTGCTCTGATTATCAATGTAGCAGCTTGTGATCCGGAATTTCCTCCACTGGAAATAATCAATGGGACAAATAATGCCAAAACAACAGCTTTCTGAATTTCATCTTCAAAAAAGCCCATTGCAGAAGCGGTCAGCATTTCGGAGAAGAAAAGTATAATCAGCCACATTCCTCTTTTTTTTACCATCTCAATCAGCGAAGTTTGAGTGTAAGGAAGATCCAACGCTTCAAGTCCACCGAATTTCTGAATGTCTTCGGTATTCTGTGATTCAATTTGATCTAAAATATCATCAATGGTAACAATTCCTACCAAAACTCCGGCTTCTGTGATGATCGGAAGAGCAGCTCTGTCATATTTTTCAAAATATTGTACAGCATCTTCTTTTGATGTTATTGTTGTAATGGCAACGAAATGATTATCAGTTATATCTGAAATCAACGTGTCTTCTTCAACCAATAATAAACTTCCTAAAGCAATATCATCGATTAATCGGTTTCTTTCGTCCACAACGTAAAGATAATTCATCGTTTCTACCTTACTTCCGACTTTTTTGATCTGTTGAAGACATCTTTTTACCGTCCATTCTTTACGGATCTGTATATAATAAGGAGTCATCAGTCGCGCAATAGAATCAGAATTGTAGCCTAATAATTTCAGGGCAATTCTTCTTTCCTGCGGATTCAGATGATTGATAGAATATTTGATGAGTTCATCCGGAAAGTCTTCAAATAAGGAAGTCCTGTCATCCGGAGTCATCGCATTCAGGATTTCGGAAACTTCATCACTTCCGATACTTCTGATCGTTTCTTCTTGAAAATCAGGGTCAAGATGAGAAAAAACTTCTGCTTTGTATTCTTTCGGGACTTTCAAAAATGCCAAAAGCCTCTCGTCAGCGTGAAGTTCGCTAAGAGTTTCGGCAATGTCGGCAGGGTTGAAGATAAGTTCGTCTCTAGAATTCAAAACGTCATTTTTTAAGTATTGCAAAAATAACCCAAATTTTTAAGATTGACCAATGATCGACAAAATTTAAGAATTTATTAAACTCTTAATTTTAAATTAAAAAAAGACACTCACAAAAACTGCGAGTGTCGAAGAAATTTCAATTGAGATAGTTTGGGATGAATTGTTTTCAACTAAATTAATAAAAATAATTTATATTATTCACTATTTAATGAATTTAAATTGATGAAATTCAGTGTAATGCATAGCGTTTTTGTAAAAGCTTAAGAAAAAAGTAATATCTGAATAATGAATTTATGCAGTGTTGATGAAGGGTAAGGAAGTTTTTTGTGTATTTAATTAAAACTAGAACATTGAACTGTTATTAAAATCCGGCTTCTGAAGATGGCTTGATTTTTCTTAGTTGTTTTAGAATTCCTTTTATGGCCCCGTTTGTTCCGATTTTTACAGAGTTTACGGTAGAGCCTAATAATCGCATATTCTTTTTATAAGTATCGTAATCGGTTTCTGTAAGAAGATTTCCTTCTGCATCGAAAAGTTTCATGCTTACAATAACCTGATTGGAAAAAACATATTTCCCGATTCCGACCTTAAAATATTTTACCCTTGGAACAATGGCAAAATCTGCATCGTTATTAACACAATAATCTACAATTGTTTGTTTTTCAATGCTATCAAAAGAAATCTGGGTTTCTGTTTTCAGCATTTTATTTTTTCTTTCACTTAAATTATCAGAAACTGCGCTAAAGAAAGCTGTATTGGTGGGCTCCTTGATTTCCTCAATATCGGGATCTACTTCGGGATTGAAGTACAGGACTTTTTTTATCTTATCTCCTGTATTTTTCTGTGCTTTTAAAGAAGAAATACTTACGAAAAGAATAGCAGTAAGGGCTGTAAAAGTTATAATTTTTCTCATCACTAATTCGTATGCAAAATTACTGCCTTTTAGTGGGATAGCATAATTTTTTTAAGAAATATTTAACATTTTTTTCTATTAAAATTGATTTATGGAATCAATAATGTTTGTGGAATCAAAAAATAGTCGTAATTTTGCACCCGTTACATAATAATCATTAAACAATATTGGAATGTACTTAACAACAGAAAAAAAAGCAGAAATTTTCGCAAAGCACGGTAAATCTGCACAAGACACAGGAAGCGCTGAAGGACAAGTAGCTCTTTTCACTTTCAGAATCAACCACTTATCTCAGCACTTGAAGGCTAATCGTCATGACTTCAATACTGAAAGATCTTTGGTGAAATTGGTAGGTAAAAGAAAAAGCTTATTGGATTATCTTAAGAAAAAAGATATTACAAGATACAGAGCTATCATCGCTGAACTAGGTTTAAGAAAATAATCTACAGAGATTTTCAAATAAAAGCAACTTCGAAAGGAGTTGCTTTTTTTATGCTTATTTTTTTGATTTTATTAATTATTATCAAAACAATTGAAAATAACTTATGAGTTCAATAAAAATTGTCCTGATTATAAGATAATTTATATCTGAAATTCGATAAATCATTATAATGCATTATCTTTGCAAACGAAAATTAGACGAAATATAATTAATTAAAGCACTCAATACGGAGTGCAACACAAAACAATTTATGAGTGTACCTCAAGCAATTACAGAGCTGATTACTCTTGCAGACGGCAGAGAAATCACAATTGAAACAGGAAAATTAGCAAAACAAGCTGACGGATCTGTAGTCGTAAAAATGGGCGGAACAATGCTTTTAGCAACAGTTGTAGCCAATAAAGAAGCCAATCCTGGTGTAGATTTTTTACCTTTAACAGTAGATTACAGAGAAAAATTCTATGCAGGCGGTAAAATTCCAGGAAACTTTTTCAGAAGAGAAGCTAGACCATCTGATCAGGAGATCTTAACGATGCGTTTGGTAGACAGAGTTTTGAGACCATTATTCCCAGAAGATTTCCATGCGGAAGTTCAGGTGATGATTTCATTAATTTCTTATGACGGAGAGTCAATTCCTGATGATTTAGCAGGTCTTGCTGCATCTTCGGCGATTGCCATTACAGATATTCCTTTCAACGGACCAATGTCTGAAGTAAGAGTAGTAAGAATCAACGGTGAACTTTCTATTAATCCAAAATTCGAAGATCTTAAAAATTCTGACCTTGATATTATGGTTGGAGCAACTAAAGATTCTATCGTAATGGTGGAAGGTGAAATGAAAGAAATCTCTGAAGCAGAAATGCTTGAAGCGATCCAGTTCGCTCACGTTGAAATCAAAAAGCAAGTTGAAGCTCAGGAAAGATTAGCTGAAAAAGTAGGAAAATCATTCCCAAAAAGAGAATACAACCACGAAAATCACGATGAGGCTATCCGTGAAAAAGTGTGGAAAGAAACTTATGATAAAGTTTACGAAGTAGCAAAAACGCCTTCTAGCAAAGAAGAAAGAGGAGAAAAATTCAAAGCGGTACGTGAAGAATTTTTAGCTCAATATGTTGAGAATGCTGAAGAGTTGGAAAGAGTAACTCCTTTCGTAAAAATATATTACCACGATGTTGAAAAAGAAGCGATGCGTCAGATGATTTTGAATGATAAAATCCGTCTTGATGGTCGTGATCCTGAAACGATTCGTCCGATCTGGAGCGAAATCGATTATTTACCGGGAGCACACGGTTCTGCAATTTTCACAAGAGGTGAAACGCAATCTTTAACGGCTGTAACTTTAGGTTCGGTAAAAGATGCGAACATGGTAGACAGCGTAATGGTAAACTATGACGAAAGATTCTTCTTACATTATAACTTCCCACCATTCTCAACTGGTGAAGCAAGACCTTTAAGAGGAACTTCAAGAAGAGAGGTTGGTCACGGAAACCTGGCTCAAAGAGCTTTGGCAAATATGATCCCTGAAGAAAATCCTTACACCATCCGTATCGTTTCTGATATTTTAGAATCAAACGGTTCGTCTTCAATGGCGACAGTTTGTGCAGGAACATTAGCTTTGATGGATGCGGGTATTCAGATTACAAAACCTGTTTCAGGTATTGCAATGGGATTGGTAACTGACGTAAAATCAGGGAAATTCACGGTACTTTCTGATATCTTAGGAGATGAAGATCATTTAGGTGATATGGACTTCAAAGTAACGGGAACTGCAGACGGAATCACTGCTTGTCAGATGGATATCAAAATCCAGGGATTATCTATGGATATTATGGAGAAAGCACTTTTACAGGCTAAAGACGGAAGAATCCATATCTTAAATAAAATCACTGAAACAATTGCTGCTCCAAGAGAAGATGTGAAACCTCACGCTCCGAAAATGGTAATGATGGAGATCTCTAAAGATTTCATCGGTGCTGTAATCGGACCTGGTGGAAAAATCATTCAGCAAATGCAGAAAGATACGGATACTGTTATCGCGATTGAAGAAGTTGGTGAAATCGGAAGAATCGAAATTTCCGGTGTTAGCAGAGAGAAGATCAATGAGGCGATTGCAAAAATCAACGAAATTACTTTCGTACCTGTTGTAGGTGAAGTTTACAAAGGTAAAGTAGTGAAAGTAATGGATTTCGGTGCTTTCGTAGCGATTGCAAAAGGTACTGAAGGACTTCTTCACATCTCTGAAATCGAATGGGCTCGTTTAGACAAAGTTCCTTATAACGAAGGGGATGAAGTAGAAGTGAAGTTCATGGGTTATGATGACCGTAAGAAAATGAAACTTTCCAGAAAAGTTCTTTTACCAAGACCTCCAAGACCTGAAGGAAAACCAAGACCAGAAGGACAAGGTAGACCGGAAGGACAGGGTAGACCTGAAAGACCAAACAGACCTGAAGGACAAAGAAGACCTGAAGGTGAAAGACCTGCAGGAGATGAAAATTCTTCAGCTGAAGCTTAAGATTATTTAATCTATTATACAAAGACCATCGAAATTCGGTGGTCTTTTTTGTTATCATGAGAATCCTTCGAGAACCTCAGGATGACATCGCTGATACTGAGTGTTTTTTATTTAAATAAACTATGGTTTTTTAATTCTAGCTGCGGAATCCTCGAGAGCCTCAGGATGACATCGCTGATACTGAGTGTTTTTTTATTTAAATAAACTATGGTTTTTCAATTCTAGCTGCAGAATCCTTCGAGAACCTCAGGATGACATCGCTGATACTGAGTGTTTTTTTATTTAAATAAACTATGGTTTTTCAATTCTAGCTGCAGAATCCTTCGAGAGCCTCAGGATGACATCGTTGATACTGAGTGTTTTTTACTATGATTCTTCAATTCTAGCTGCGGAATCCTTCGAGAGCCTCAGGATGACATCGCTAATACTGAATGGAATAAGATACATGATGAAAAAATAGAATCTACAGAAGGAAGAATATGGTTTGCAGACGTAAAAATATAACTCGCAGATAGAAGAATATAACTTGCAGACGAAAGAATATTATTTTACAACTTAAAATTATAATTCAACATCGCCAGAATATTACTCAACATCATTCTAATATAATACAACATTGTAAAAACATAACTCAACATCATTAAAATATAAGTTTACATCGTGCCAATATAACACAACATCGCAAAAATATAACTCAACATCGGTAAAATATAAATTTACATCGTGCCAATATAAAATCACATTGCAAAAAAATAAAGTTACATCGTAAGAATGTAACTTTACCTTGAAAGAATATTAGATATTCTTATTCTGATATTTTTTTAGAGTGTAAAATATTATTTTCGGGTGGTAAATATGATGGCTGAAACGGTTGTATATTCAGGGGAGGTAGCTCCATAAAGGCTTTTTACATATTTTTTTACGTTTTGGGCAATGGAATAGAGCCCGGTTCCTTCTGTATATAATATTTTGTCTCTTTCCATGAGCTTGACGTTGAGCTCAGCTTCGGTTTGGTCTACCGCATGAGTTGTGGTTAACAATGAATCTTTGTACGTGCTAAGATTGGTTAGTTTCAATTCCTCTTCATCGGGAGTGTAGGAAGGAATGGTTGCCAACAGCTGAACAAAAATTCCGAAGTTTTCGGCTTGCTGGGTGAAAGACTGTCGGGAAGTGGAAATGGTTTTTGGCGCTTCTTTACCTTCTTCGGGTGTTGCGGCAGATTTCTTTTGTGCGCCCTGTATAGTGCGGTTCAGAGATCTTGCCTGATTGACTGTTCCTTGCGTCAAACCGAGAATTTCTAAACGGTTGATGATTCTGGTACAGTTGGCTTTGAGGTTTTTGAAAGCTATCTGACGTAAAGCAATAGCGTTCTTGTTGGCATTGCGTTTATCCTCGACTTCGCTTAATTTGGCGGCTGCAGTACTGTAAAGAGTCTGGAGATTTGCAACGGTAAGATCCGGAACCGGAGGATTGTAAAGGGAATAAACGGAAACCTGCTGAATTAGTTTTTGTAGGTTTGCCACATTTTTGGCATGTCCTACTTCTGATCTTGAAGACATATGTATTTGTGTTTTAAAAATTTTTTCAAATATAAAATTTATTTTGAATTGAAATGAATTTTTGGGGTATTATTTTGATAGTTAGGATATTATGTTAAGTTTTGGGATGAGAATTCTGATGGAGAAGTAAAGAGTTTTAAACAAGGATTGCAAAATCCGTTTTATTGAGTGGCTTTTTGATTCTTTAATTTCTCTTTATTGAATTCCGTATTATTTGATTTATAAATCTTTTTATATTTGCTAAAATATCTAACCATGAAACAATTAATTATTATTTTCCTTTGTATTTCAACATCTCTATTCTCCCAAGAAATAGAAGGCATTTCTATTTTCAAACTTGGTAAATTTAAAGAATCACAAGTTGATTCTCTTGCTCAAGTGTATACAACCACTATCTTTAATTGTGATAATTATGAATGTGATGATCCTATAAGATCTAAATTAACAATCAAGAAACTGCTTCCAAATCAATCTGAAACATATAAAAGTCCCTCTAGATCATCTTATTCTCCAAATATTTCGGTTTATTCGTTCATGAATTATAAATTGAATGAAAAATATAATATCGAAAAAATTGTACTATCATTTTACAAATCCATCTTATATAGCATAGATATAATTAGTCCTGAAAAGCTGTTAATTGATGATTTAGAACTTAAATATGGTGATGGAGAATTAAGTAAAAGAGAAAGTAAAGATAGGTGCTATATTTCTGGGGAATCATTTGAATTACCATCAACTATTTATACCAAGAATTGGAAAAATACGAATCAAAACTTAAGTATGATGTATATGCTAATGAGCGGCTATTCCAGTTCTTGTGAAAAAAGGATTTTAAGTTCACTCCATTTAATGGATAAAAATATTTATATGACTGCTGATCAAGAATCTAATAACGCAAGAAATAATTTTAAATCTTCGATGAATAAAATGAAAAAAGAAAATTTAAAAGATTTGTAATCATTTATAAAAATTATTTAAACCCCTTCTAAAATATTAAGAAAACTTGAAAATCTCTTGAACATAAATTTTCAAGTATTATGTTAAGTTTTTTGTATAGAAAACCCTCGCGTGTTGGCGAGGGTTTTGATTTTATTAGAATTGATTATAATCTACTCTATCAGAAATTCCTATATTTTTAAATTTTTTCAACTTCTCCATCATAATATCTTGCAACTTCTTTTCCAATTTCCATTGATATTATTTTCAAAAAATCTTTAGTAGTGATTTCTACGCCATTTACTGTTTTTAATTTTTCTTCCAAATTAAAATTTGTATTAGCAAGGGCTTTTTCAAATGCATTTTCATCAAAATTAAGTATTTCTAATCTATAAGTTAAACTTGCAATTGCCAATTCATCTCCATCTCTTTCAGATAATTTTTTTAACACCTCAAGTGGTTCGTAAATACTGATCATTTTAGCTCTATTGTATTCAGATATAAATGATATAAGATTTATATTCATCTTCTTTTTTTTCCAAATGTAATGAAAAATTCGTAATTGATTTTTTTATATTTGTTGAAAACTAAACCATTATTCATGTCAGAAAATAATAAAGAAAAAGATTTAAACTTAAAAACAATAAGTGTATTTACAACAATAGGAATCATTGTGTTATGGCTAATTTCCTATTTAGTATTTTATGGATTTCATTTTGACAAAGATCCTAATAATATAGGTGATTCTTTTGGTGCAATTAACTCTTTATTTTCTGGGTTAGCTCTAGCAGGTATTATTCTTACTATTTTAATGCAAAAAAAAGAATTAGAATATCAACGAAAAGAATTAGAATTAACTAGGGATGAAATGGTAAGAACTAGAAAAGAATTTGAGACTCAAAACTTAACTTTAAGTAAGCAACAGTTTGAGAATACATTTTTTCAAATGATTTCATTATTTACAAATATCGTAGAACATTCAAATTATGTTAACCAAAATTATAATGTAACAGGAAGAGATGTTTTCGATACATTACTAAAAAAATATAATGATTATGCAGCTAATCATATAAATAATGAAAATATCAAAATAGGTGGTGTTGAATTGACTAAAAATCCTAATTTAAGAATTACAGAAAAAAATATTGATAGGATGTTTGCTGTATCATTTTATAATTTAGTTTATTTCAATCATAAAAATATTTTAGGTCATTATTTTAGGACACTTTACCATATTATTAAGCTAATAGATAATACAGACGATATTAATAAAAGATTCTATATTTCAATAATAAGATCACAACTTTCGAGCTCTGAGCAAGTTTTATTGTTTTACAATTGCTTACATGCAAATGGAAATAAGTTTTTTAAGCCATTAGTTGAAAAATATACCTTGTTTAAAAATATTGATATAAGTCTAATAATAAATAAAGAACTTAAGAAAGAATATGCCGAAACAGCATTTAAAAGGTTGGAGTAAAAACTTAATATAGGAATAGCTCCTTAAACTCTCGCTATGTAAAATCTCCGAACTTAATACATCTTTTATTTGTAAATTTCTTTTTAAATAATACAACAAATTTCGATGGGACAGTTTATGAGTCGATGGTATTGGAACATATTGAATTGGATATTGAATATCCCAATTTCAGAATTGAAAAGAAACCCTATACTTTTCCTTTGACAGATATTAAGGATTTGTTGCAGGAATGGCTGGATTTTTTAGACATTTAAGCTTAAGAGGGAAGATGATATCTACCCAATTTACTATTATATAAGTAATAAGATGTGGTTTCTCCTGATCTTTTATCGTCTTAATTTCAAGAGATTCTTCATTTCATAATGCTTCGCAAAATTCCATTCAGAATGACAAATAGCATTTTAAATAAAATTTGAGCAGGTTCTTATTGTTTTAAAAGATTAGGGAAAACCGTAAGCTTTAATTACGATCACCCATGATTGAATTTTAAATACACAATAAGATCATTTTAAAATAATTTACATAACATTGCAAAAAAATATTCCATGAAAATTTTCAAATTTATTTCAGTTGTCACTGCAATGGTATTCTTTGGGATTACTACAAATGCACAAAAAAAGAAACCGACAGCATCTTCAAAATCAGGACCAATCGAAATGCCCGCAGGTACTGAAACCCAGCCGATACCTAATGAAGAAAAATTCACAGACATGATTATGAAAATCAATGAAGCTGTTATTTTCAAGTATGATGAAAGCTATAAAAATGCAGATGTATACATTATGAAAAATGGCAAAGAAACATTGATGTATAAGGTAAAATGTAGCGATACTGGTGTAGATAAAAAGCTGAATGCGAGAATCTATAATAAGAAAGTATACAGTCCTGACGGTAAACAACTTTTATTTACCTATGAGACGGAAACTGCTGTAAGCAGTTTAATAAAGTTCATCTTCAATTCCCCGGAAAAAAAATCTCTTATTCTTGATTTTTCAAATATATATGAACATGATGCATACACAATAGGTAAATCAGAAACTTTTGAAAGGTATCCTATTTTTTATTATTATTCATTTTATACTAATGCAAAAAAGTAAGTAAGATTTAATATAGGCACTTAAAACTATATTTCATAAAAATAAAAGCCGCAGAAAATTTTTCTACGGCTTTTTTATGGTTCGTTTAAATTTTTAAACTTTATTTTTTCAGAAGACTTTCAATAAGTTTGCTTTGTGCTTCTACAAGTTTGGTAATGTCTTGTTGGTTTTTCAATATGCTTTCAATGACTTCTTCTGAAAATGTATTATTTATTGTTACAGTATTGTTGTTATGAATATTTCCTACCGCTCTATCTGTATTATTTTGTACAATAGGCTTTTCATCTAACAGCTCATATACATCAGTTTCATAAAAATCTGCAATCTTCATTAAGTTTTCCATTGCCGGCTTCGCTTTGTCACTTTCCCACTTATTGTAAGCGTTCTGAGAAACATGAAGTTTTTCAGCAATCTGTACCTGTGTAAGATTTCTACCCGTTCTCAACTTATTAAGCTTGGTTCCCAAAGTCATATTGTATATATTTTATGCTAAAGTAAGAAAAAAAAGAAAATACAACTAAGGTTCAGAGATTTTACAACCAAAGTTGTATTCAGCATATTGTATTTTTTATCAAATTTGTTCCCATGATGATCACCTCGTAGTGATTATTTAAGAAAAAATTATATATTTACGATTCTTAAACACAAAACAAATTATGAGAAGAAAAATTATTCTCAGGCTGTCTATACTGACAGTCTTTCTGACCTTACTATGGTCCTGTCACAATGAAGACTTCGCCAAAGGCGAAACCGAACCTCAAAGAAACAATGCGAATTTCTTTAAACACACAACATCTTCCACAAACGCAAAAACAGGCGTAGACTATGTTGAAATTCTGGAAGCGTACAACCGTGAAAAAGATTTTCTTACTGCAATGCCGGATCAAAAAGGGATGCCGATTTGGGACAAAATGCAGGTATTAGACATTAGTGATAAAACCGTTTTGTATGTACCGCTTTCAGCAGATGAAACAGAGCTGAGCTCGCTACTGATTGTGAAACTTGATGAAAACAATTCCGTCTTTCATGTGCAGGATTTTACCAATGATTACCTGAAAGCATACGTCTATAATGCCAACTACCCTAAAGAAAACAGAAAGCTTCTTATGGATACTTTCCTTCAGATGGATTTCTTTACCTTCGGACATCAGGAGTTTACCAATCTGCCGAAAGATCTTTATGAAGGTTCTACAGAATACAATAGGCTAAATATAATGGATGCCAAGAAAGGGACAGAGCAAAACAAAATGTTTATATACACTACTGTTTGTACAACATATCATTATTGTGTACATGGGCAAAGTGCTTCAATTTGTGATTATGCTAATTGTAATTGCGGAGGACTTATTCACTGTTTTTTAGTAACTTCCTGCTCAACAACCGCTACATGGATAGATGATGATCCTTTCCCAAGCGGTGGCGGAGGTGGCAGTGGAGGCGGTGGCGGCGGAGGAACTCCGGGACCACAGCCCCAAAAAGATCCTTGTTCATTAAATACTGTATTCTACAGATTGGCTCCGGGATGTGGAACAGGTACAGGAACTACGGAGGTTCCTGATATTGAAGATCCTTGTGCAAAAGCAAAACCTGCGATTGATAAAGCTAATAACATTCTAAAAAGCCAAGCGGGAATAAACATGAAAAATGATTTGGAAGCAAAAGCACCTTTGGACAAAGAATGGGCGTTGGCAATAGGAAAGGATAACACAACCGAAGCATACCGTGCAACACCATCTAAAATAGGCTTCGAACATTACTCTATAGTACCCGTGGAATGGCTAAACCCAAACGAAACATATGTAGGAGACGGACACAGCCATTCGGGAGATCCTGCTGTACCCTCTGCGGGTGATTTTTATGGAATGCTTGAAAGTGTGACGGCAAATTCTAATTTTCTTGTTAAATTCGTATATGGTATATCAGGTACTACTACAGAATCCTATACTTTGGTAGTAACAGATCCTGCAGTTGCCGCTCAATTTTTGATAGATAATCCAAGAAGTAAAAATTATGATCCAAATAATCATGGTTTTTTGGAAGGGAGTAAATTAGCAAAGGAAATTGATAAGATGAAATATATCTATAATAATAAAAGTACAGCAATAGATACGTCAGGAGAAAACTATAATCCTCGAGCTGTAGGTTTAGCATACATGCTAGAAAAATTGAATGCTGGAATAAATATAGCCAAAGTAGATGCTAATGGAAATCTTAGAAAGATTAATGCTACCATAGAAAAAATTCCTAATATTAATGATGAAAGAGCCAAAGTTTCAAAATGTCCTAATTAAATAAATTATTATGAAAACAATATTAAAAACATTCTTAATTATAAATTTATTTTTTATTTATAATTGTAAAGCACAAACGACAAGTGAATATATAGATTTCTACAATGACGTGGCTCCAAAATTAAATTCTATAGTTCCTAATAAGACTCAATTTTATGGACAGAATTTTTCTAATTTTATTAGTGAACTACAGAATAAAAATTTAGATGTTATTATATTTAATTACGATACTAAAACCGATCCAGGATCTAAATATTATATTTTAAAATTATATTTTGCTCCTGTTACTATGTGGAGCATTTCAACAGATAATGATTTGCAATGGCCATCTTTATCAATTACTTTTGAAAATGAAATACCAAAACAAATTGAAACTTTGGCTGAACAAAATAATATGCAATGGACCTATAATATTCAACAGTTTTTTGCCAATATGAAAATAGAAAGTATTAGATTCATTGGACTTAATGGATATGATAGTACAGATAATTCTCTAAAATAAAAATTAAACTGCCAAAGTTGGCAGTTTAATTTTCTTTAATTGAAATCTATGAAATCATTAGTATTAAAAGTGTCATTAATTATAAATCTTCTTTTCATTTATAATTGTAAAGCACAAACAGCAACAACAAGTGATTACATCGCTTTTTACAATGATATAGCCCCTAAGCTAAATTCTATAGTTCCTAATAAAACACAATTTTATGGACAGAATTTTTCTAATTTCTATAATGAACTACAAAATAAAAATATAGATATAATATCATTAAACTATGATACTAAAATAAATCCTGGAACAAAATATTACATTTTGAATTTATTTTTAACAAACATGAAAATGTGGAGTATCGCATCAGATAATGACTATCAGTTACTTTGTATATCAATCACTTTTGAGAATAAAATACCAAAACAAATTGAAACTTTGGCTGAACAAAATAATATGCAATGGACCTATAATATTCAACAATTTTTTGCCAATATGAAAATTGAAAAAATAGAATTCATTGGTTTAAATGGTTATGATAGTACGGATAATTCTTTAAAATAAAAATTAAACTGCCAAAGTTGGCAGTTTAATTTTCTTTGATTGAAATCTATGAAATCAATATTATTAAAAGCTTTACTATTTATAAATCTATTTTTTATTTATAATTGTAAAGCTCAAACGACAAGCGATTATATAACTTTTTATAATGATGTTGTTCCGAAATTAAATTCTATAGTTCCTAATAAAACACAGTTTTATGGTCATAATTTTTCCAACTTTAACACTAAGCTAAAAAATAAAAATGTGGAAATAGTAAGATGGTTTCAGGATACAAAAATATCCCCAAGTACAAAATATTATGTGTTGAAATTATTCTTTTTTGATAGAAGTTTGCTCAGTGTTGCATCGGACAATGATTTTAATTTTCCAAGGGTTATAATTACATTTGAGAATGAAATACCAAGTCAAGTACAAAATTTAATGGTTGAAAGTCGTGGAGATTGGACATATAATGTTCAACAATTTTTTGCTAATCTTAAAATTGAGAAAATAGAATTTACAGGAGTAAAAGGATATGATAGTCATGATTATTCTGAGTAAATAAATTATAAACCGTCATTTATTTGGCGGTTTACTCTCTTGAACTTATATTATGAAAACAAGATTAATAAACATATTTCTATTTACACTTCTTTTTTTATCAATATTTTGCAAGTCTCAGAAAGTTCTTGTTAAAGGAATTGCAAAGGACACTACTAAAAGTAGAAATTTTGTAATGATTGCGGTTAATGATACTTTATATAAGTATAGTAAAATGAGATCTGCAACTAAAAGTTGGAGTGATGATGGAGACACTTATCAAAAATTATATAAAAACAAAAACTACATTACTCATGCGGATAAAGAAGGTAAGTATGAAATAAAAGCAAAACTTACTGATACTCTATATTTTTACAGTATTAAATATTTTACTCAAAAGTACAAAGTTGCAGATATTATTAAGAAAAAAATAAAAGTACAATTAGAACCTGAACATTGTGTTCCTTATGTGCCTTGTGAACAGAAACAACCTTCTAATCTATACATTTTTGTAGGAGAAAAAATATCCAAAAGATATGAAGAAGATCCATATTATTGCAGAGTAGTTACCTTAGATGGAGGAGCTATGAAATATAAATATAAAATTATTGATGAAGTTTACGGTCATTATCCTAGTGATACAATAGAATTTAAATCTTATAGCCATCTCGGCAGACCAATGATTGAATACTATGATAAGGTATTACTTTTCGTTGGTGAATATTGTGGAAAACTCTATCAGGAAAAATATCAATTTTTCGATGTATATAAAACAAAAGACGGAAGATGGGCAAGTCCAGGTGATCCATATAAATTTGATAATTATACCGATTATAAAAAAGATGCTTCAATAAATATACAGCCTATAGAATTTGATCCTTTTGTAAGAATTAATACAAAAATTCCTGACGATGAAGAATATCCGGAAAGACTTCAAACGTATGAAGCTCCATGTTATAGATTTATCGGAAATATTGCAGTACCATTAATGGGAACTTATATTGAAGATCTCATAAAAGTAAAAATGAACGGAGCTCTGAAAGACAAAAATATAGATACAAGCAAGATTAAAATAAAATAATTAAAAAAACAAAATGCAATGAGAAAAATAATATTCGTGTTAATTGTATTAATTGGCTTCAAGAGCTTTTCACAAAAAAAGACAATCTATTATTTTGATGAAAACCAAAAACAGATAACAAAAGAGGAATTCGATAAAAGAGATTTTGGTAGGAAAACTGGTTATTTAAAAGGATATTTTTCAGATATTAAAAATGCAAACACAGAAGTAGCAATGATTTTTCGAGCTTTAGAAAAAGGCGTATTATCCAAAGAGATACATAAAGAAGTTATAGATTATATTAATAAGTTGACTGATGAAGGAATTGATGAAGAATATACTATTGCCATCTGTTACTTTTTTAGACCCGTAAATATGGATGCGGGAATAATTGAGCAACAGTTTTCAAATAGCTCTTACACAGGTTTTTTTCGTGAAAAGAACAAGAAGGTCTTCATCTTTTTCATGACAGAAAAAGGCTATCAAAGTGATGTAAAAAATGTCTATGAAGATAAAGAAGGCAAGATCAAAGATCTATTTTTTAAATATCCTTTTGAATATGGTAATTATATTGCAATCAGACCCGACGGAAGTTTTCAAAAGCGAATTGAAAAATATAACTATCACGAGATTCTGAATTTTATAAAAAATAAAGACAACTAAAAAAGCCACTGAAGATATTTTCAAACAAAGAACTTAATACATAAAAATCTGCCAAAATCTATGGTATTCCTGTAAAAGAACAATTTGAGATAAGAATAATCAAATAGAAAGCTTTTTTACTTAGATACTTGGGGGAAAGGTAAAAATGACTTAAAACTAACTGAAATTATTTTCAAATACAAATTTGATAAACAAAAAAATTGGACGGAAGTTATAAAAAATGTAGACGGAAAAGATCTATATAAATGGATTAGAGAAATTAAATATTATGACTAAAAATAATTTAAATATAATATGTTTTCCCCCGCTGCGCAAAGTCTCCCGATTTTGTGCAAACTATTATTCATCTTAAAAAATCTTTGATTTTATTCTTTTGAAAACTTTGAATATTCAATCATTGCGTTATGATTTTCTTTTGCGGCTTTTGTGGTTAAATTCTGAAATTAGTTTAAACAGATTTTAAATATAAAAACCACCGAAAGTTCGGTGGTTTTTATTCTTTAGTTTAATATAATTTTATCCATTCCCAACTCTCTGTTTCAAATCATCCGCACCGCCTGTTTTTCTTGGCTGTCCGTTTTTGGATGAACCAAAATTATAAGTGTAAGAAAGCGTAACAACGCGCGTATCTCTTCTCACAATGAAGTTTTCTATGTAGCTTGTATAGATATTTCTTGCTTCGGGATTGCTTGTGAAGAAAATATCGTTGAAAGAGAATTTCAGCGTGCTGTTATTATTAAATTTCTTCTGAGCTCCGATATTTAAAGACCACATCGGTTTCAGGAACATATAGGCATAAACTTCTTTTGCTTTGTAATTTCCTGTCAGTTCAGCAGTAAATCCGTTTCCTAGTTTAAAAGAATTATTGCTGTTGAGGTCGAAAGTGAAATTCCCCTGATTTTTGATGTAGGTATCAGAAATATTTCCCGTATAACTTCCGTAATAAAAATTAGCATTGTTGTTCATATCCCACCATTTTGTCACTTTTACGGGGGCAATCAGATTCAGCCCGAAATAGGATGCAGAACTCAGATTTTCATTAGCCTGAACAACGACGATCTTTCCGTTTTCAACAGTAGGTTTTAAAACATCTGTGATATTATTTTTCGTTTTGCTGTAACTTAACGTTGCAAAATATTTATTGCTTAAGCTGTAAGTAAATTCATAATTCATGGTTGTTTGCGGGTTCAGGTCCGGATTTCCGGCTTGATATGTTGTAAGGTCGAGATAAAATTTAAAAGGATTTAACTGTTTATAAGTCGGTCTTGTAATTCTTCGGCTGAAATTAAGCTCAACTGTATTTTTGTCATTCAGGTCATAAGAAAAAACGGCGCTTGGAAACAATTGTGTGTAATTCTTTTTATTGACTTGATTAGTCGTAATCTGATTTCCTGTAACATTCGTGTTTTCTACTCGCAAACCAAAATTAACTTTAAATTTCTCCCAGTTTTTAATTAAATTTCCATACGCTGCATTAATATTTTCTTCGTAAATAAAATGATTCGTTTTAGACTCATCAAGGACTAAATTTCCTGCGCTTGCATCAAAGAACTGAAGATCGTTATCGGCTTTTACAAAGCTTGTTTTAACTCCTGTTTCCAATTTCCAGTTCTTTTTGAAGACTTTTGTAAGGTCGGATTTCAGGGAGTAAATATTCAGATTTCCACCAAGATCACCTTTTAAATGATAAGGATTAGGCATTGAGGTGGAAAGATTTCCATTGACATCATAGTTACTCGTGATAAAATTCTGCAAAGAAGTGTTCGAATAATTGATATAATCCAAATCTGTCGTCAATTCTGAACCTAATGAATCAATTTTGAGTTTATGATTAAGGTTGAAAGAAACGTTCTTCCAATGGTCGCGGTTATTGCTTGTTGTGTTCGAACTTCCTGCAGGCTGATAATTATTGTCTAAAATTGAAGTATTGTTATTACTAGTCGGATCGAATCTGTTGCTGATAAAACCGACTGAAAATCCTAGAACATTTTTATCATTCATATAATAATCCATCCCGACTTTGGCGATATGATTCCGGAAATTCATTTTCAGAAAATTATCCTGAACATAAGCCTGTTTAAAATCTCCGTTCTCGTAAAAACTTCTGTCAAGCAGCAATTTGTTGTAAAATTCTCTGTAAGCAAAACTGTAATTTGCAAATAGATTCACCTTTTTATTTCTGTGATTAATGCTGAAACTATTGTTGTTTTTGATATATTTTCCGGTTCCCAAAGCTGTTGAAATGCTTCCGTTTGTTCCTTTTCTCTGATCTTTTTTCAGTTTAATATTAATGATCGAAGTTCCTGCTGCGTCATATTTTGATGAAGGATTGGTGATAAATTCTACTTTTTCGACACTTGCTGAAGGAATTCCGCGGAGATAATTCGCGAGATCGGTTCCGTTCATTGGAGTATTTTTTCCGTCGATTTGTACCAACAGATTGCCTTTTCCGCGAAGACTGATATTGTCATTGTTGTCAATTTTTACTCCCGGAGCTTTTTCTAAAACTTCAAATGCCGAATTTCCTGTGCTTACAATGCTGTTTTCAACATTCAGTATCATTTTTCCGTCCTGTCTTTCGATATAAGGTTTTGCTTTAGTGATCGTCACGCCTTCAATTACTTTTTCACTCAATGAAATCGAAGGTAGAGTAGTGTTTCCTGTTACAGAAATGTTTTCAGATTTGTAATTTTCCGCTCCGTTTCGATTGATTTTTAAGGAATAATTTCCCGAAGCCAAATCATTGAAACTGAAGTTTCCTTTTGAGTCTGCGATTTCAGTTTTTATCAGTTTGTTCTCGGAATTGAACAAATTAATTTCCATCTGATTTACTTTATCAGAATCTATTTTTCCTGATAAAGAAAAATTCTGTGTCGTTTGCGCTGTCAATAGACTGAATGCTGAGAGAAGCCAAAAAAAGACGATTAAAAATATTCGTACCATTGTGTTTATTTTTTAGTATTAAGGCAGTTTTTTGATATTTTAAGCAAAGCCGAATTCATGATTTCCAGTTCTTCCGCAGAAACGTCTTCCAATGCAATTTTTCGATTGTCTTCTACCAGATTCTGAACTTTTTGGATGATTTCTTTTCCTGATTTCGTGACCTCAAGATTGGTTTTTCTGCGATCATCCGGATTCGGAGTTCTGGTGATATATTCAGATTTTACCAACAATTCTATAATTCTCGTGACTGAAGCATTGTCCTTAAAAACAAGATCTCCAATTTCGTTTTGTGTAATTCCCGGATTTTCCAAAATCGCTTTGATGATCAGCCATTGATCGATCGTGATCGTAAAACCATTTGCTTTTAATTGTCTTTGGGCATAATTTCTATACGCTCTGATGGCTTTATCGATGTTGTAAAATATGATTGAATCTAACTTTTCCATTTCTCAGAATTGTATTTATATTAAAATGACTTATCAATTATTGATATATCAATTAATTTGTTGCTCGAACTTTTATTTTGTTACACCTTTTAAGAAAAAAAATAAAATAAATTGAATTTCAGGGATTTGAATTGTGATAAATTTGTTTTGTAAGCTTATTTTCCGTACCTTTGTTTACTTATTAAAAGAAATCTCTGTCTTTACTTCTGTGATAGTTTAGAACATTTTATTTACTTCCGTTTCAATTTTTTATTTGCTTATTCTTTAAATGAATGGCATTCACATTAATAAAAGAACTCAGAAAATCTTTAATAGTATTTATTAATCATGGCTTAATAGCTGGAATAATTACCGGAAAGCAATATTCTTAACGGTCATGAATGATTAAGATAAAATAAAAAATAGAAATTAATACAAAGAAATATATGGCGGATTCTTTCTCTAAAAAAGAAAATTTCAAGAAAAAAGTTCAAAAAGCAAAAGAAAAAGCTCTGAAACGTGAAGAACGTAAAACGAGCAACAACAAGGGTAAAAGCCTTGATGATATGATCATGTATGTAGATGCGAACGGTCAGTTGACTTCTACACCACCAGATAACAGTAATGTTGAAGAATTTGATATCAATAACATTCAGTTGGGTGCAGCTCCTATCGAAGCAGAAGAAATAAGAAAAACCGGTATCATCACATTTTTCAGTGAGAAAGGTTACGGGTTTATTACAGAAGATAAAAGCAAGGAAAATATATTTTTCCACAGCAACAACTGTACAGAACTTGTAAAAAAAGGCAACAAAGTATCATTCGAAAAAGAAAGATCTCCAAAAGGTTTTTCTGCAATTGATATTAAGCTTGTAAGATAATTACACAACAATATTCAGATAAAAAGAGCTTCCATCGAAGCTCTTTTATTTTTTATAAATTCTGGTACAGATTTTCTCTGATTTCGATTAAAATTTTTGTTGTCTTTTTCAAATCCGGCAAATCCGGGAGTTTAGAAATTGAATGATAATAATCTATAGATTTGATTAAATTTTCAGCCTTCATCATTACATCTTCATAAGAACGGTTTCCGGCTTTAATGTCTAATAATTCATCACGGTTTTCAACACGGATGTTTAAAGAGTTGGTTTTAAAAATTTGTTCACAAGACTGTAGCAATCGAATTGTGTGCATCATGTTCTTGCTGTCATAATTCTGTCCGTGATGTTGATTGACGTTGTAACGGTCTTCATTTCGTTCCGAAACCCACTTCCAATATTCGCGGTAATCTTTACAGTAAGTTGAATAAGCATCAAGATTGCAAAACAGATAAGCAACAGATTTTTCATCTTTCGGAACAGACGAAACAGAAACCTGATTGGCTTCTTCATTCTGAATAATTCCTTTATAATGTAAATCTCCTGATTCGTTATAAAAAAGAGCAAACATTCCTTTGGTATTGTCGATGCTTACCAAACCACATTTTTCCTGAACTTTTCCGTTTTCAAAAAGCCATTTTTTTAATGGAATTGAACCTTGATTTTGCAAAACATAACAGAAATCGAGAATGGATTTTCTTTCTTTATCAATTGGATTCAGAATTTTTTTATTCAATCCTTTTGCTTTTTTGATCTGTGAAATGGCATAACCCGCAAAAGTATCTTTGCATAATTTAGATAGAAAATCTTTAGGTTTCAGCAAATCCATCAACGGATTTTTCTGCTGAATACAATCTTCCGGACTTGCCAGAATTTCTAAAATATTAGGATTATTTTTCTGTAATAATTCAACCAGTCTTCCGATTTCGTAATACATAATGTCGTTGGTCTCATTGGAAATCTGCGGAATATAATTTAAACCAAAAAAATCTTCTTTCGGTAAATAACATACTCCACGAATATCTGTATCCGAGTTTTCTGTTGCCAGTCCGAAAGAGCGGCTTCCGGAGATGGCTTCGAAGAGGATAAGGTTGCGGGATTTAAGGGATTCTAAATTTAACATATTTCCATCATCATTTCATAGTGAGAAGATCCATTCAGTTTTTCAAAAAAAAGTTTAAAACTAGTCATAGCAATTTGTCGTGATTCATCACATAATCTATTGTAATACATTTCATCATTAATTGATACTTTATGACTTTCATCATTAATATTTGATAAAAAAGATACACAAACTAAGTATTCAATAGATTCTTCATCCAAATCTAAATTATTTAATAAACTCCAAAGATTACTTCCATTTATATATCCCATAAAGTTTGAATAACTTTCAATTATTCTTCTCATATTATTTAATAAAGAAATAGTAATCTTTTCTGAATTTTCAGTTTTGATTTCTCTCCATAATAATCCATAATCATTAATATTGGAATATCCAATGTCTTCAATAAATGTTATATTATCTCTTTTTGAAATTTTTTTAAACAAAACTTCATCTTTATAGATTAGTCTTTGATAAAAAGAAACCTCTTTAAAAAAATAACTATTGTGAGTCAGGATAAATGCTTGTTCAATATTTTCATTTTTAAAAATCCTTCCTCCTCCAGTACCACCTCTAGGCGCAATTAATTTCCTTATAAGAGTTGAAACAAAAAATAAAACCTGACTATCCATACTGGATACTGGATCATCAATTACAATAATTTTCTTTTTTGTAGAATTTTGCGTATCATTAGTTCCTAAACACATTTGATAAAAATATAAAAAGGCTATAAAATTTTTTTCTCCCTCACTTAGGGTTTTAAAAATGTGGTTTTCGGAAGTTTCTCCTTCTCGCAAAATATAATATTTAATTATATTATTCTCAGATTCTTTTCTTTCAATTTTAAATCCTGTAAAATTATTTTTTAATAGCAAATCATTTATATTATCAACAGCTTTTTGTGTGTTAATTGTTTGGCTTTGCCACTCTTTAATTTTATCTCTTGATTCAATTTTTAGATTTTTAAAAGTATCAATTTCTGCTTTTAATTGTTCTAATTTTTGTATATTGTTATTATGTGTGATTTTAAAGGAATTAATTTTATCATTAACCTGATGAGAAATATATTTCCATATTTCATCTGTTAATTCTTGTTGGCTTTGTTCTATGTTGTCAATTTCTTTATTATGAATTCTAATATTTTCGTTGACTTTTTCAATTTCGATTTTAAATAATTCAATAGTTTCTAACTTTTTCTTTTCGTTAGGATTATCAATTTTAGCTTGAATTTCTTTTTCATTTTTATTCAAAATGGTTGTTAGTTGATTTTGTATTTTTAAGACATCAAACTTAACCAAATCTAAATCTGTCAAAGCTTTCAAGTTTGAATTAAAAGAAGAAACTTTGTTGATATAACCTGAATATAAATCTTTAAGATTTTTAATTTTTTCTTCTCTTGTAGTATCAAAATAACTTTCAAATTGCTCTAATAAATCTTTATCAATTGTTTGTTTCTGACAGAAAGGGCAATCTTGAATTTCTTTCTCCTTATCCAAGAAATTAATTCCTTGTTGAATCCAAGGACTATTGTTCAATTCATTAATAATAGAAGCAATAGGAACATCATTACTTCCTATAATGATTTCTTCTAAAGCATTATTAAGCTCTTTTTCTAAATCAAGTATTTCATTAAAATAATTAACAGAAATATTATTCTCTATTTTAACTAATTCTTCTAAATAGTATTTTTTATATTTTTCAGAAATATAATTTATATTTTTTGAGGAATTTTCTGCTTCATTTATTTCAACAAGCTTTTCATAAAAAGATTCTCTTTTCCCTTTTAATTTTATTTTGTTAAAGTTTTCTTGAAATTGTTTATTATATGTCCAACATTCATTTAAAATATTCTCATAATCTTGTTTTTTTGAAACATTAAGTTTTTGTTTTTCTTCATCTTTATCTAAAATTGATTTTTCAATATTTTCTACAATTAGATATTCATTTTTTATATTTTCATCAATTTCTTCATTCTTTTCATCCAATGAAAAAATTCCGGATAATTCAGTTTTGATATAAAAGTTATTTTGCACAAAATCGGAATCAAATACAATTATTTCTTCTTCAATTCGATTAAAACCATCAATCGAGCTATTATTGAAGGGACTTGAAAGAACTTCATTTTGAGAAAGATTGTAAAATAGACGAGCAATTGTAGACTTTCCAGAACCGTTATTGCCAAAAAAGAAATTTACTTTTTTGAGATCATTTATTTCGACAGGATTCTTATAAGTTGCAACTTGACTAAGCTCAATTTTTGTTATCATGAGTTCAAGATTGTTATTAGTTTATTGTAAATATAGTATGAATGTATCTAAAAACGACTACGGATTTCCGTAATCGTTTAATTTTTCAAACAACTCTCCACAACCACCTCCAAGGCCTTTTCCGCATCACAAGCATACAAACCGGAACACCAAGCAGGATTCGCCTCAATTAAAGCCCAGCCTTTTCCTTTGATCATTCCGAAATCTAAAACAATTGCTTTTGGAAGCGTTTGAGAATACTGTTTCATGAAGTTTTTGAAAAACTTAAATAGATCGTTTTGCTCTGTTTCAGAAAGCGGATTGGTATCGAAAGCATTGTTTCGCCAATAAGAAGAATAGGTTTTTATTTCATTATTCAATACAAAACATCTTACTTCAAGTTCCCATTCCACAACTTCCGAAGTGAAAACTGTAATGTCCAAATCTAAAGAATCAAAACCTTTGATGTTCGTGACTTTATCGAAAACTCCAGCTTTAAAACTTTTAAAATCGGAACATTTAATGAAAATATTTTCTTCATGTACAAAATCATTCAATTGACCGTAAGAAATCTTACGTTTTGTAAATTCTTCCGAAATTTTTGAAAGCCAATTATCATCAGGCTTTGCTAATGTCAAATTGCATTGTTCAGCAACAATTTCAGCATAAATGTCTTCGCCATACACTGCAATCACATCTTCACGAAATTCTTCAGGAACATTCCATTTTGCATTGAAACGGCTCAGTTCATAAGGTGAGTTGATGGATGCTTTTTTTAGGTTGTTGCTGTCTTCCGTGTACATGGGAGACAGGGCGATTATATTTTTCATGTTATTAAATGTTTTTCTTTTAATTTATTAATTAAATCATAACGGTTTTGTTCTGAAATACTATCAAAAACAACATCCCAAATGTCTGAAGAGTTTGTGGCATGGACAAGATTTACCTCGTTTCTCCATACAAGATTATATTTATCTGAGCACTCCTTTAAAAAATCATAATCGGACATAGATTTTGAAAATGCTTCTATATCTTGAATTTCATAGAAGATGGCAGGAAGTTTCTTATAATATCTATGTTTTTCAAAAAATGCCTGTTGCTCGATAAATGTTCCAAAACTTTCGTAATAAAAATAAAAGTCATAGGAATCACAACCACAATCTCTAATGGCAATTTCTCCGTTTTCTGCAATATAAAGACTGTCATTTATAGAAAACAAGGTTTGTCCTTTCCAATGATATGTATTTACTCCTTTATTTTCTTTTATTTGTTTAGAAGTAAAAATATGAATTACAATATTCTGAAGATTAAGCCCTGAAAAATTTTTTTGAAAACGTATAATTTCAGAATAGTTTTGAATGTCATAAAATCTCAAATGCTTTTCTAAAGTATCTAAGCTTATTTCATATTCCTTATTTCTTCCCGATTTTTCAATAAACTGTAAAGCTCTTTCAGATAATTGTTTCATATTTTTACTCTAATTTATAGTGCTAATATTTCTCTAAAAACCCTTTCCATTTCAGTTTTATCCGTATTTCCACCTTTCAAACCCTTCGCTTTTTCCTCATTATCCAATATTATTTTTTCCAAAAATCCAAACAATTCCCAATCATTCGGATGATAATAAGATTCTCCTTTTGTAGCTTTTAAAGCGATTAAATTTTCTATTTTCGTTCTTGTAAAATCGTCCACTAAAACAAGCAGTTCACTAAACAAAACTGGCGGAACAGTTCCTTTTTCTAATATCCATTTTCCTGTCAAAGTGGTTCGAAGACAATAGAAATAAGATTTCAATTTTACTTCATCGGTTCTGCAAACTTCCAGATACTTTTTGCTCATGCTTAAATAATGATAGGAAACTGCTATCGGAGAAAGGCATTCATCTGCCAAAGGTTTAAAAAATTCATAAAATTTTTCATTTTTTACATAAACGATTGGAGAGTAGAACCAACTTAACAAAGCCGCATTCGACTTTAAAAGCAAATGAAAAGTTTTCCTCAAATCCCATCCGGAACCATCCATATCATCTTCTGTCATGAATTCTATTGTTTCATCTTTGTCCCACGGTGAAAGATACCAATCTTTTTCGTGTCTATATATAAAACGTATATCGTAATCACTATCAGGAGACGCAAAACCCCAAGCTCTGCTTCCGGATTCTACGGCAAGAAGTATTTCTATATTTCGTTTTTCTTCGACTTCTCTTAGTTTTTCTAATATTTTTGGTGTCATTGTTTTTAATTTATACTGCAAAGTAAAACGAGATGTGCGCAATGTTTTTACGTTGTGTTTTTTTGTCTGTGATGATTTAAATTTTGGAGAATTTTAGAGCTTTCAAATAAGGTGAGTATTCTTCAGATGCCTGCATTGACTCTTTTATAATCTTATTTCATAGTTTTTATATCAACGGAGATACTTTTTATATCTCGCGAGACTCTTTTTATATCAAATTATATTCTTTGAGAGTGTTGCAAGACTCTTTTAGTATCAACGGAGATACTTTTTGTGTCATGCGAGATTCTTTTTATATCAAATTATATTCTTTGAGAGTGTCGCAAGACTCTTTTAGTATCTATGGAGATTCTTTTTGTATCTCGCTTGACATTAAAAAAGTCAAATTGTCAGTTTTTAGATATTTTTTTAGAATTAAGTTTTCAGCACACTTATTTAATAAATCATTTTCATTAAAAAAATAAAAACTGCCATTCCGAGATTAACTCAAAAATGACAGTAAAAAAGTTATTTAAAAATTTTGATGAAACTATCTTTTTCCAGGTTTTCCAAAGAAAAATCAAAGTGTGCATCTTCTTTTTCAGAAGTGATTTCCGCTCCTAATTCCTGCATCAGAAGATTAAAGGAAATCGGTTCGAACCATTGCTGATACAAAGCATTAGTCGCCATAATTGAAACCTCATTATTTCCTGAAACATGAGAATGTCCGGCTCCGAAATTCAGCAGTACGAAGCATTGTTTTCCGTCTTTTGGCATAAACATTCCCAAAATCGTCTGCTTTTGAACCGAGTTACATTTGGCTTCAGCAAAAAGATTATTTGGGTTCATCATATAATCGTAAGAAATAGTATCACCTTTTCCGATAACAATTTTATAACCACATTCGCTGCTTCCGCTGAAAACGTTATTCATTATCAAAGTTGGAGCAGCCAATCCTCTGTTGGCGTAAAGATATTCTACAGCTCCATTTGGCGCAGAAGTCATGTCTCCGGAGTACATCAGCTGACCTTCATTTTGATTATAAGCTGCATTCCAACCAATTTTTCCTGCGATATTTAATCCGGAAAGATCAAGGTCATTCGCTCCCCAAGCATCTTCCCAATAAATTCCGACAGCTAATCTATCTCCATAAAATCTTGTTCCTGTCGGGATATTTCCCACAAACATTTTTTCGGAAGTTGGTAAAGCAAATTTCACATCTTCAGGAAAATAGATCTTCTTTCCTGAAAAATTATATTTTGATTTTAAGTAATTTAAGATAAAATCATAATTTAATTCATTTACAGAAGTTGAGGTTGATTTTTTCGTCCACGATTTACCGTTTCTGATTCTAAAAACGAAAGTGTCCTGTCCGTACATTCTTGAATAACAAGCCGATAAAGCTTTAAATAAAGCAAATGGAGTAGCATTTTCCAACCAGTGCAAATCGCTGTTTTCCAGCAAGATGTTAGTAGCATTATTCAGCGGATTTGAAATTAAAGGCTGATGATAAACTTTTGACAGTTTCGAAATTTTATTAATCGTTTTTGGAGCTTTGTTTTTATAGGCTAAAAATAAAGGCTTGAAACGGTTGAAAATTTCCGCCATTTTTCCCAATCCAAAGCTTTCAAAAAGATAGGCTGGATTGAATTTACTTTGATTAATATTATTAATTAAATCATCATTTTTAATTAAAAGTGTTTCTTTTGTTGTTTTATAAATCACATATCGGAAAAACTCAACCGGATTTTCAGGATAGATATCATATCGGTCGGCAATTTTTATCACGGCTTCTTTATTTCTGATATTTTCTTTTCCTGTGAAATCATATTCCAGTTCGTTATGCAAAATATTCAGCAAATCATCAATGGTTTCTTCTTTTAAAGCAATACCTGATCTCAAAAGAGAAAGACATTTTTCTGTCATTTCTTCTTTTGTGTAGGCTTTAATTACTTTAAAATTCAACTTTAAGTCAGGAACATTCAATATTTCATTCGGAATATAAATTTCACTCTGAAAATTACTTCCATACGTGGAAATATAGTGAGTAATCTGCTCAAAAAACAGATCAATTCTAGAGCTGTCTTTTATTTTCTGCCATGATTTGTGAAAGGTTTTATTTAAATCATTTCCGTTCAATTTTTCTTTAGCGTAGTAAGAAATAATTTCTTTTTTAGCCCAAATTGCATTAGGTTCAATAATAAAACCATCATCAGAAATAAATGCTTTTGCATCAGATTCTTTAGCTAAAACAGCGTTGAATAATTTTAATGTTTTCATTGTTTTTAGTTTAAAAAAATAAGTGAGGAGTAGTTCTTTTAATGAAATATATAGGAACTCCTTTTACCTATAGTTTTATAAAAAGCGGGGAGTATTTTTCCAAAAATTATAGGAACTCCCTTTGCCTTAGAATTTTGTAAAAAGGCGGAAAGTAATTTCTAAACATATAGGAACTTTCTTTGCCTTAATTGTTAATTTAGAGGAACAGGCAGGACTCGAACCTGCGACACACAACTTTGAAGTTTACAGGAACTTTATTTGCCGGAAGCGAAAAGTAATCTGTTGCTCTACCATCTGAGCTACTGTTCCTACCTTTATGAATAGTTTTCATAAACCTTACAGGCTTTTACACCTGCAAGATTCGGTTATTAGTTTTTATTATTTTTTGGTTAAACGCAAACACGAAAAGATTTTAAATTAGTTATTTTTTTAAGGCGCAAGAAAATCAAAGATTTTTCAGCAAATTAGATTCACAAAATTTTATCTTCGATAAAATCCTTGCGTCTTAAAAAGCATAATTGTTACAGAAATTGCGCCTTTGCGATTAACCAACAATTAAGCTTTTCTAAATTTTTTCTTCTTCTTTTTCCAGGGCGCATTTTTCTGCACATCTCCCGCCATAATACATCCGTAAGGCATCACTTCATCCAAAACTTCACAAAGTCCATATTCTTCAATCTGCGCTCTTACATTTTTAGCACTTTTATAAGCAGTCGGAAGTTCAGAAATATCAATTTCATTCGAGAAAAAACGGATATCTAATCCTTTGGTTTCTTCTTCAAAAACTTCTTCAATTGTTTTATGAGCCAAAGATTTTTTATGCTGACTTCTGCTGAAATTTCTTCCTGCTCCGTGTGGCGCAAAACCAAGGTTTCTCTCATTGGTTGTTCCCTGAACAATCAAAACGGGCTCTGACATATTTAAAGGAATCAATCTTGGTCCCGTAATATCCGGCATAAATTTATCATCAAGAGGTGTCGCTCCTTTTGCATGGTAAAATAAATCACCGTCCTTGAAAACGAAATTATGTTCGTTCCAATATCTATCTTGTTTTTCGATTTCCATTTTATTCAAAATAGCATCATGAATCGAAGTATGGTTTTCTTTTGTCCATGTTCTTATCAATTGTAGTGCTTCCCAATATGATTTTCCTTCTTCAGTTTCATAAGGAATCCATGCATTTTCTCTCAATGTTTCGGGAGAATTTTCCATTCTGAATTTATTGGCGACCTTCATTCCTTTATCATACAAAGCTGCTCCTGGAGCTCTCGATCCGTGGTGAGTCACCAACATTGTATTTCCTGTATTTTTTGAAATTCCGACAAATAAGAAATGGTTTCCGTCACCTTGAGTTCCCATATGAGAACGGGCGATGCTGATTAATTTTTCATCATTTAGGAAATCATTTTCTCTAAAAGCATCCATTAATTCCTGAGACATCGGCATTTGTTGTCCTCTTTCTCTTCCTCCGTATCCGAAATGTGTAATAGAATGAGCCATATCCAAAACTTCTTTAGGATCTGCTTTTCCAAAATCTGTTAACATTACTGAACAACAAATATCTGCGCTATGAAATCCCGGATGAATTGCATTTTTTGCCACAACAACTCCACCAACAGGAATCTGACCAACCGGACCTGTCGGACAAGCATCGGGCATAATTGCACCTGCAACCAAAGTCGGAGTTTTCATCAAAACGTTCATCGTGTTAATTACTTTTTCCACGTTATCATTTTCACTTTCGTGTTCGGCTTTAATGTTAATGATAAAATCTTTTGCTGTTTCATGAAGCGGAATCAATTCGGGTTGTTTGAATTGTTCCAAATATGCTGCGATTTGATTTTCATCCAAATTATTTTCGTTGATATGCGCAATCGCTTCTTTGAACCATTTTGCCGATCTATATCCTAATTCTATTAAGTTGTTTCCGTTGAATTCCATTTTTATTTCGTTTTGATAATGCAAAGTAATTGCTAAAGTGTGCAATGTTTTTGCGTAGATAAATTTATTTTAATTATTTTTGAAAAAAATTAAATAAAATGTTATTCGAACAATTAGAAAAATCGGCGGAAGAAATTCAGTTTAAAGAAGTAATTGCATTTATTGATGAACATTATGATTTTACTCCGACAAAATTTACCAACGGAAATACAGTAAATGAAGCTGACCAAAATAACGGTTCGTGTAAAGTTTTCAGTTTTGCAAAGTTGAATGATTTGTCAAAAGAGGAAACATTGAATCTTTTTGGCGAGTTTTATAGAGAAGATGTTTTACAAAATCCTGAAGGAACTGATCATCAGAATATCAGAAACTTTATGGAGTTCGGTTGGGATGGGATTTCTTTTGAAGGGAAAGCTTTAATGAGGAAATAATTATTGTTTTAAACGCAAAGACGCAAAGTTTATTAATTCAAACTATTTTTAAGGCGCAAGAAAATCATAGATTTTCAGCAAATTTTCCAGCTAAATTTTATCGAAGATAAAATCTTTGCGCCTTAGACGCGCAATGTCTTAATAAAATTGCGCCTTTGCGATTACCAAAAAATTCATAATAAACACAAAATAAAAATATGTCATCCAACAAAAACGCTCTTATCCGCTACAAAACGTTAGATAAATGTCTTAAAAACAAATATCGGCAATATACTTTGGAAGATTTGATCGACGAATGTTCTGAAGCATTGTTTGAGTTTGAAGGAAAGGAATCTTTTGTCAGCAAACGAACTGTGCAACTCGATCTGCAAAATATGCGCAGTGAAAAATTCGGGTATGAAGCTCCGATCGAGGTTTACGAAAGAAAATATTATCGATACAGCGATCCCGATTATAGTATTCATAATATTTCGGTAAACGAAAGTGACCTGAAAGCAATGAATAATGCAGTGCAGATTTTAAAACAATTCAAGGATTTTTCGATGTTTAAAGATATGAACGGGGTGATTCAGAAACTGGAGGATTCTATTCATTCGACGAGTCAAAAATCTATTATTCATTTAGATAAAAATGAACAGTTGAAAGGATTGGAACATATTGATATTCTGTATGATGCAATTTTAAATAAAAAGGTTTTAAATATTACTTATAAAAGCTTTAAAGCCAGAGAATCAGATTCTTATGTTGTGCATCCTCAATTGCTGAAGGAGTTTAATAATCGTTGGTTTTTGATATGTTCTAATAAACAATATGTTTATAATTTGGCTTTAGATAGAATGGAAAGCATTCAGATTGAAGAAAAAATTAATTATATTGATATGAATTTTGATGGAGACGAATATTTTAAAGATATTGTCGGAGTGACAGTTTCACCAACAATGGCTCCGAGAAATGTTATTTTCTTTGTAGATTCTCACAATGCTCCGTATGTAAAAACAAAGCCTTTGCACAAGAGTCAGGAAATTATAAGCGAATCGAATGAGGGGACGATTTTTAAAATCTGTGTTCAGTTGAATTACGAATTAGAAAGACTTCTGTTAGGATTTGGCGAGTCTTTGATTGTTCACAAACCTAGAAAATTACGAATCCGATTGCAGGAAAAATTCACAGCAGCCAATAAAAATTATGAAAATCTTGTCATTGATGATGAAGATTAAAAATTCGGATAAAATGTTTGTGGCTTGAAAATTGTAATAATTAGGCTATAAAAATAAACGTTATGAAATCAAGAATATTAAAAGCTGTAATAGCGATTGTAGCACCATTGGTGGTTGAATTTATCGTCAAGAAAATATCAGAAAAACTGGATAAAAAGCAACAGGAAACCGAACCAAAACAACTTCCTGCATCAAATTAAAGTAGTTAGAATTTGAAATTATAGAAAAGAGACTGTTGCAAAATTGAACAGTCTCTTTTTATTTTTAAATAAAATCATAAATCCCGTTTTTCCAGCCGAGAACTTTGGAAGAATCTGCTTTCAGCCAGTTTTTCAGAACAGTTGCATAGACTTTTCTGAAGTCTTCGGTATAAATCAGATCTCCTTCATTCAGATTCGTTAAATCCGGAAGTGGGTTTAAAAGTCCTTTTTTCTTTAAACCACCACTGATAAAAAACATTTGATTTGCCGTTCCATGATCGGTTCCGTTACTTGCATTTTGAGCGACTCTTCTTCCAAATTCCGAAAAAGTCATTAATAAAATATTATCAAAAAGTCCATTGCTTTTCATGTCTGCAACGAAAGATTTTACAGCTTCATTAATGTCTCCGAACAATTTTTGCTGTCTTTCATTTTGATTGACGTGTGTATCAAAACTTCCGATTGATAAATAATAAACTCTTGTGTTGATGTCAGATTTTATCAAAGAAGAAACTGTTTTAAAGTCTTTTCCCAACTGAGAATTTGGATAGATTTGTTCAGTCTTTTTGGCTTTACTTTTTTCAAAAATATAATCAGCATTGTTGATGGTTGAACCCAAAGTCTGATATAAATACGAAACCGTTTCGTCATCATGATGATGATCGTACAATGATTTAAAATATTTTTCCTGACTCGTTTGATACAACCTTTTTGGGTCTTTAAAGGCAAATGCTTTATTATTTTCACCTTTTAAAGCTAAACTAAGCATATCATCAACTTCCAAAGCTTGTGTAGGATGATCGCATTTATAACATTCTTCATCCAAAAATCTTCCCAGCCAGCCTGTTTCCAGATATTCGTCACTTTTACTCGCAGAATGCCAAATATCCATACTTCGAAAGTGTGATTTATCAGGATTCGGATAACCGACATTATTTAAAACTGAAAGTTCACCATTATCGTGAAGTTCCTTAAAATAGGAAAGAGCAGGATTGATTCCCGTTTCATCATTCAATCGCAAAGAATCCTGAATCGCAATTTTATTTCTTTCTTTGAAATAAATATCATTTCGGGTTGGAATTATCGTATTCAAACCATCATTTCCGCCTGTGAATTGAAGCACAACCAATATCTTTTGATTGGGTTCGAGTGCTTCATCGAATGTCATTGCTTTCAAAAAATTCGGCATCAATAAAGATGCGGTTGCCAATGAACTTATTTTTAGGAATTCTCTTCTTTTGATTAACATAAAGCTTAGGTTTTAGGTTAAAGATAATAGGTTGCAGGTTTTATAGTTGCATTTTAACTGTAAGCTAAAATCTGCGACCTGCGACCTAAAAATTACATCAATTGATATTCTGGTGTTGACATTAGATTAATGACATTCATTTTCACGCTATTATCCGAGAAATTTTTCACGGAGCTCATATCCAAAGATTTTGAACTTTGAATTAAATAATCTTCAACATTTTTTCCATTGAATATTTTTTCAATTCTTGCCCAATCAATCGTGATATTCGGATTTTTAAAGCTTTTCGTTAATGTATTCGTATTGTTTTTCAGTCCCATATCGAGATCATCATCTTCTTTGGGACGATAATCCAGTGGGCGTAAACCAGACCAGATCTGAGGAATTTGAAGCCTCAACATTAAAGTTGAACTGTCGATCCACGATTTTCCGTTTGGCCACCCAGAAACATTTGGTGGGTACAACAACATTTGACCCAATAATTTTTGATAAACAATAAGATTTTCAGGATTTTGAATATTCATCGGAAGGGTTCTCATCATTCCCGCCATTAATTCAATCGGAGATTTTATTCTGTTTCCAATATTTTTTTGATCATAAAACCATGAACTTGAAAAAATATCCATCATCAATTTTTTGATATCGTAATTGGATTGGTAAAAACTCTCGCTTAGCTTATTAACAATAGCTTCATCTACATTTTCATTAACGAAAAATTTATAAATCTTAGTTGTAATGAATTTTGAAGTGGCTTTTTGTTCAAGAATGATATTTAAAGCATCGGTTCCAGTGAAATTTCCGGTTTTTCCAAGAAAAGTTTTTGTGCCTTCATCATGCTGTTTTACTCGTTCTACAAAATTTCCTTCCTTATCATAACCCCATCCTGTAAAAGCTCTTGCTCCTTCCCGAATATCCTTTTCTGTATAATTTCCTCGTCCCATTGTGAAAAGTTCCATCACTTCACGGGCAAAATTTTCATTGGGATGATCTTTTTTATTTTGTTGATTATTTAAAAAGTTCAACATTGCCGGAGCTTGACTCACTTCAAATAGAAGATCTTTGAAATTTCCAAGTGCATTCTTTCGGATAACGTTTAAGATTTGTCTGTTAAATCTTGGATTCACTACTCTCGAAGCAAAATGTCCGTGCCAGAAAAACGCCATCTTTTCCTTCATCTGTTCTTTGCTGTTGACCATTTTATCAAGAAAATTCAGATTCAGTTCCTCGTTTTGTTCGCGGTTGATCTTTTGCATTTCCTTTTTCTTTTCAGCCGGAGCTGTACTGTTCATGTAGTCGGAGGTTTCTGCAATGTCGGGAGTGTCATAATTAATATAAAGAAAGGTTTCTTCTTTAAATAAATCATTAATTAAAGTTTTAATATCTTTTTTATGGAGATCTTCAAGCTGGTTAATTCCCGCACCAAATCCTGCACGCCAGAGAAGATGTTTGTTGTTGATGAGTGATAGAGGTGTCATGTTAATACTTTGTTTTTGGATGTTTTTAGTGATGGAAGGTTAAAATTAATAACGGTTAAGAATTGTTAATATTACTAATTGGCGTTGGTTCCTACGTTTTGAGATTATTTTACTTCGAATTTATTTAAACAGTCATTTAAATTTAGTGAATTTTAATTAATTGATATTCATTGTTTTGTGATTTTAATCAATGTTAAAATTAAACATAAGCTTTTCCTTGGCACGATTTTTACATCTTCCAGCTTAGTAAAATTTAAAAAATCAGAGTTATGAAAGTGTTTAAACAAGCAATTTTATTTGCCGGAATTTTGACTGCAGGAGCATTGAGTGCACAAAGCGCGCAAATGAATAATATGATTAAGGTAGGAGCAAATGTTGGTTTAGCAGTTCCTTCAGACAATACTTCGATGGCAGTAGGTGTAGATGTGGCTTATCAGAACCTTATCACACCAGGATTCGGATTGGGTATTGCAACAGGATATACTCATTATTTTGGTAAAAGTAATAACGGATACGATAACAATGATGTAGGAGTGGTTCCTGTAGGTGCTTTGATTAGGATTTATCCTAAACAGACAGGATTTTATTTCGGAACAGACTTAGGATACGGTTTTTTAGTAGGTGATGATAAAGTAGCATCAAACTCTACACTTGATAGACCAGACGGTGGTTTTTATATTAAACCAGAGATTGGATATCACAACAAGGACTGGAATTTCTTTGTACAATATCAGAAAGTATTTGTAGGAAGCAAAGGAGATTTGCCGAATCAGGACTACAATGTGGGTAACGTTGGAGTAGGATTTTCTTACAATATTCCATTAGGGAAGTAGTTAGATTTAAATATAAGCAATTATTAGCCAAAACCTTTTCTATTTTTTGAGAAGGTTTTTTATTTCCAACGAAAATTTACGAAACTTATTATTATATTTGATAAAATTTGAGGTTATGATTTTAAATCCAAAATTTCCACTTTATTTACCGGGAGTAAAAAACGGGAACAATGATAACGTATCTATCATTGGTGCAAACCTTCGCGAAGATATTACAACTTTAGGCTATTTTGTTTCTAGTAACGGAGGTCTTGAGATTAAAATCCAAAATAATTATCCAACTAAAGAGTATGCTTCTTTTGCAGATATTTTAAAGAAGTTTATAGAGGATAACCAACTGGAGAATGTGAAAAGACTTGCAATGGCTGTTCCGGGACCAGTGATCAACGGGAAAAGTCATCCTGCGAGACTGGGATGGAATCTTGATGTAGAAGAATACACGAGAGATTTCGGATTCGAGAAAGCTGATATGCTGAATGACCTTGAAGCTTCGGCTTACGGAATGGGGCTTTTGGAAGATGCAGATCTTGATCCTATCTACACAAGCGGACATCTTGAAAACGGAAACGTGGCAATTTTAGCTCCGGGAAATGGTTTGGGTGAAGCCGGATATTTCTTTGACGGAAAATATTTAAGACCATTTGCAACAGAAGGAGGTCACTCAGAATTTTCTCCGAGAACCAATGTTGAGGTTGAATTCTATCAATTCTTAAATAATATTTACGGAATTGTAAGCTGGGAAAATGTTTTGTCTAAAGGAGGTCTATTCAATATTTACAGATTTTTAAGAGACGTAAAAAGACATCCGGAACCTGAATGGCTTGCTGATCGTTTTGCAAACGGAAATTTCGTTGAAGAACTATATAAAGCTGCAGTAGAAGAAGATGTTTTGATATGTAAAATTGCTTTGGATACTTTCCTTGAATTCCTGGCGAGAGAAGCAAATAACTTAACTTTAAAGCTAAAAGCAACAGGAGGTCTACTGATTTCAGGAGATATTCCTCAGGCAATCGCAGATTATATCAACAAAGATAAATTCTACGAAAAATACAAGATCAGTGATAAAATGGAAGAAATGCTGAGAAACATTCCGATTTATTTAATTAAAAATAAAGATACAGGATTGATTGGCGCAGCGTTATACACCGCTTATTATCAAGATTAAATATAAACTCCGAAGAAATTCGGAGTTTTTTATTGGATGATATTATTCATGAAAATAATTGTTTTTATTGATATACATCAACAAAATCTATTAAACAAGTTGACTACATTTGCATCAGTAAATAACAAACAAGTAAATAACTTTTATTCAAATGAAAAAAATATTTTTATTAGCAGTTTTAGCTAGTGGTTTAGCATTCGGACAATCAAAAAAAGTAGTAAGTTCTGATGTTCAGTGGTGGGGTTACAAAATCGCAAAATCTGAAGCTAGCTCTCACAACGGAACTGTGAAAGTAAAGTCTGGTGATATGGTGATGAAAGGAAACCAATTGGTTGGAGGTTCTTTCGTTTTAGATATGACTACCATTACTTCTACAGACCTTACAGGTGAATATCAACAAAAATTGAACGGACACCTTAAAAACGGTGATTTCTTCGAAGTTGAAAAATTCCCGACTGCGACTTTCAAAATTACAGGAGTAAAGAAAAACAACGATAAAGTTTATACTTCTTTAGTAACTGGAAACCTGACTGTGAAAGGAAAAACGAACGCAATTTCTTTCCCTGCAAAAATTACTTATGCAAACGGAGCAGTTAGTTTAGTTTCAAACAAATTCGCAATCGACAGACAAAAATTCGATGTTGCTTACAAATCTACTATGCAGGATGTTCTTGTGAAAGATGATATGGATTTGCTTGTAAAAGTGACAGCAAAATAATTTAATCAAAAAAAGATTGTTAAAAGTGTAGAAGTTCTACACTTTTTTTTATTTTTGTTGAATTGTAAATAAAAAAGAATGAAAAGATTACTATTGTTTGCTATGATGTGCGTAAGTATGTCATTTGTTTTCGCTCAAAAAAAAGGAGATAAAGTGGTAAAGGTAACGTCATCAGAGATCAGATGGTGGGGTTACAAGGTTGTAAAAACAGTTCCTACAACACATTCCGGAACAGTAAAACTGAAAAGTGGAAAATTCACTTTCGATAAAACAGTTTTGGTAGACGGTGAATTCGTTATCGATATGAAGTCTCTTATGGCGGGTGATGTTTCAAGCCAGGATGAAGATATGGTAAAACTAACAAATGATCTTAAGAGCACAAATTTCTTCGAGGTTAAAAAATTCCCTCTTGCGAAATTTCACCTTACGAAAATTATTCCTTTAGCAAACAGTGAGTTCAACTCTACGGTTTACGGAGATATTACGATCAAAGGGGTTAGAAAGACGATTACTTTCCCTGCAAACGTTTATATCACGCAGTTTACAGTAGTGATTGAATCTGCGAAATTCTCATTAAACAGAAGAGATTTCAAAGTATTCTACCAGTCTTCATTGAAAGATTATTTCATCAAAAACGAAATGGATATCCAGTTCAAACTTTCAACGGAAGTTTTGGATAATGAAAACAGAACTAACGTAAAAAAGAAAAAATAAGATTCTGAATCTTTTTTATAAATTAAAATGAGCGATTTCTTTTTGAAGTCGCTCATTTTTTTGTTTGATTTTTTTATTTTAGTAATATGAAAATTTATGTAGTAAGCGGTCTTGGCGCAGATTTTAAAGTGTTGGAAAAAATTAAGTTTCCGGAACATCATGAAATTGTTTTTATAGATTGGCTAATTCCGGATCAAAATGAAGATTTTTCTCAATATATAAAGCGAATGTCTGAAAAAATAGATGTTTCTGAGCCATTTTATTTATTGGGATATTCTTTTGGTGGAATAATGGTTCAGGAAATTAATAAGCTGAAACCTGCCCAGAAAGTTGTTATTCTCGGAAGCATCAAATCCGACAAAGAAAAATCACGCCTGATAAAAACCGGACAGATCACAAGAATCCCTAAAATATTACCGATAACTTTTTTTAACGAAAGAACTACAAATATGTATTCTGTGGTCAGAAAATTCTTTGACCCAAGAAATCCTAAAGTTTTACAGTACTTCAGAGTAAGAGATCCTTATTATTTAAAATGGTCTATTGAAAAGATATCAGATTGGAAGTTTGAGGAAAATCCTGATGTTATCCAGATTTTGGGAGACAGAGATATTGTTTTCCCGATAAAAAACTCACGACCGAACTATATCATTAAAGGAGGGACGCATTTATTTCCTTTAATGAAATTTAAAGAAGTGTCTACTATTTTAGGGGGTGTGTTTGATTAAAGATTAATTTTATTTTAAATTTATATTAAAAATTAAGGGGTGTTTTAAAAAATAATTATAATTTCTAAAAATTTATGCTTACTTTTGAAAGGGTAAAACGTAAATTTTTATGAAAGTAGGATTAAAATGGGTTGTTTCGTTCTCAATTATAACTTTAGTTGCAGTTGGCGGATTATTTTGGAGTCCCATTGTAGATTTTCCGAATACCGGAGAATTTTTAAGCGAAGATAAAGTTGTAGGAGCAGATGTTGCCTGGATTTTGGCTGCTGCAGGTTTGGTTCTATTAATGACTCCTGGTTTATCTTTTTTCTATGGAGGAATGGTTGGAAAGAAAAATGTAATTTCCACGATGCTTCAAAGTTTTATTGCTTTGGGTGTGATTTCTATTTTGTGGGTGGTGATTGGTTTTTCTCTATCTTTCGGAGATTCTATAGGTTTTACTATTAATGGGAAACATTACGGAATCATTGGAAATCCTCTTAGTTATCCTTTTTTCAGCAGAGTAGGAGTGTTACCGCATAAAGCGATGGCTTCTACGATTCCTTTTATACTTTTTGCCTTATTTCAAATGAAATTTGCAGTGATTACTCCAGCTTTAATTACAGGTTCATTTGCAGAACGTGTACGTTTCATTTCCTACCTTTTATTTATGGTACTTTTTAGCCTCTTTATTTATACACCGCTTTGTCATATGGTTTGGCATCCGGATGGACTTTTGAATAAATATTTCGGAGTTAAAGATTTTGCAGGCGGTACAGTCGTTCACATGAGTGCAGGTTTTGCTGCATTAGCAGGAGCTTTGGTAGTAGGAAACAGGAAAAAGCCGCATCATGAACCTTCGAATATTTCTTATGTTCTTTTGGGTACAGGAATGCTTTGGTTTGGCTGGTTTGGTTTCAATGCAGGTTCAGCTTTGGCAGCAAATGCAACAGCGGCAACAGCTTTCGGAACAACAACGATAGCTTCTGCATCAGCAATGATGACTTGGATATTTTTCGACAGGATAAACGGCAGAAAAGTTTCGGCTTTGGGAGCGTGTATCGGAGCAGTTGTCGGTTTGGTTGCAATTACACCTGCATGTGGTTTCGTTTCGGTTTCAGAAAGTCTTTTCATTGGATTTATTTCTGCAATTGTTTCAAATTTAATGGTAAACTGGAAAGCTTTAAAGAAAATTGATGATACATTAGATGTTTTTGCCTGTCACGGCGTTGGTGGAATTATGGGAATGATTTTAACGGCAATTTTTGCACACGGAGAAAATGCAAGTCTTCTTCATGGAGGTTTGGAAGTATTTGCGCATCATATGATTGCATTGCTTTTGGTTTCAGTGTTTACTTTTTTCGGGTCATTAATCTTATACAAAATTACCAATAGAATTATCACATTACGGGTTTCCGAAGAGTCTGAAGATTTGGGACTTGATATTTCTCAGCATGAAGAAAGTTTATGTTAAAAAGTTAATTCTCAATTGATAATTAATACAAAAATAGGTTATCTACAAGTGTTCATATAGTTTTAATTAGAAAGCCGGAGCTGATTTTTCAACTCCGGCTTTTGCATTTCGATTTATCGTGTATCTTTGTGATTAGGAAAAAATGAGGAATTTTCTATATGGAATCAATATCGGTTTTTGAGATTATAAAAGTAGGAATAGGTCCGTCCAGTTCGCACACAATGGGACCTTGGAATGCAGCTTCTGCATTTATCAGAATCATAAAAAGAGAGAGGTCAATAGATGAGGTGAAGGAAGTTTTCCTTGAATTTTTCGGTTCACTGGCAAAAACAGGGATCGGACACGGAACGGATATCGCAGGAATGCTTGGTTTGAATGGTGAAGATTTTAAAACAATCGATACTACAAAAATTGATGAAAAAATAGAAAAGATAAAAACATATCAGATTCTTAATCTCGGTGGTGAGAAAGAAATTCCTTTTATTTACGGTTATCATTTGGTTTTAAATATGAAAAAATCCCTTGATTATCATCCCAACGGAATGATTTTCAAAGCTGTTTTTGAAGACGGAACAGAGCTTGTTCAGGATTTTTATTCTGTTGGCGGAGGTTTTATCATGAGTCAGGAGAAAAAATCGATTGAAAAAGAATGTATTCGTACTTTATATCCTTGTCATAAAGCTTCTGATATTGCAAAATATTGTCAAAAATTGGGACTTGACAGAATTTCTGATTTAATTTTAATGAATGAAGAAAGCTGGAGAACTCAGGAAGAAACCAAGCAGGAAGCGCTTTACATTTGGCAGCAGATCAAAGAATGTATTTATAAAGGTGTAAATAAAGAAGGAATTCTTCCCGGGGGATTGAATGTTACACGAAGGGCAGCCGGAATCAACAGAAAATTATTAGGAGATAAAATTTATAAAAATAAAGACGAATGGTTTCAACAGGTTGTTGATGCCGAAGAAAATTTCACTAACATCAATAAATGGATCTCATGTTTTGCTTTGGCTGTAAATGAAGAAAATGCAAGTTTCGGAAGAATTATCACAGCACCGACCAACGGAGCGAGTGGTGTAATTCCGGCAGTTTTGATGTATTCTCAGGCTTTTACAGATTTCATAAGTGATGATGATATTGTAAGATTTATTCTTGTGGCAGGAGAAATCGGAACTTTATTTAAGAAAAACGCTACTATTTCTGCGGCAATGGGTGGTTGCCAGGCTGAAGTCGGAGTTTCTTCGGCAATGGCAGCAGCAGGTTTAACAGAAATTCTTGGTGGAAGTGTCGGTCAGGTTCTAATGGCTGCGGAAATCGCGATGGAACATCATTTGGGATTGACTTGTGATCCTATCAAAGGTCTTGTACAGATTCCTTGTATCGAAAGAAATACGATGGGCGCGATAAAAGCGATTACTGCTGCAAATATTGCATTGGAAAGTGATCCTGCAAAAGCAAAAGTAACGTTAGATGAGGTGATCCAGACGATGTGGGAAACGGCGCTTTCTATGAGCGACAGGTTTAAAGAAACTTCGGAAGGTGGTTTGGCGATTGCTGTGAATGTTCCGGAATGTTAATATTAAATATTTTTTTCAAAAGTTATTGATTCTATCCCCAAAAATAGATTTTCAGAATTGAGTATAAAACAGTATTATTTTTTGTAAAACAAATTGTTCTTCTATTGAACCTTTTGAGATGTGTTCTAATGGTTAGATTTTTTCTTTCAATGGAATTAGTTTCAAATCTTTTTGTTGAATGAATTTCTTTTGGAATTAAATATTGATAATTTCTTAGCTTATCTGTAAATATTTTTTCTGCTTTTGAATGGAGTAGGGTTTTGATGATTGTATTTAAAGTCTTATTGGTTCTTTTTCCTATTTGAAAACTTACGATTTTTTTAGTATCCTTATTAATAGCATAAGTCAGCCACATCTGGTTTGATTTATTAGTCATGTAAAATCTCATTTCATCTAATTCGTAAGATTGATACAATGAGATTTTAGGTTGAGTAATAAGACCTGCAATATAGATAATTCTTTTAAGCAATGTTGTGGTTGAAATATTTAATACTCTTGCAGTACTTCTTATTCCTAATCCTTCTTTTGTGAGTTGAATAATCTGAGAATTAATATTTTTCTCATAAGCTTTATAAGTATAAAAATCTATAAATCTTTTATAGCAGTTTTTACAGAAATATTGTTGTTTTCTAGTTTTTGTTGTTCCGTTTTTAATGATATTTTTTGAATAACAATAGATACAAATTCCTGTGTCACTAACTTTGATACACAAGGAATGACATTCAATCATTTGCATATGTTTTTTCGGCTAAAATAAACAAGAGTAGGGAAATACCTACTCTTGTTTTGTTTATCAGATTTTTAATTATTGTTGAAATTCAATAAGTTAATTATTAGAAATTTTTCATCACTAACTTTGATACATGACCCTTATTATTTAATTTAGAATTAACTTTATGCTCGTTTACTTGGATAGTAATTACGTTTTCTTCTTTATTACTATTCATTAGACAATCATAACAATAATTACCTCCATTAAATGTTTTATATTCTCCTTTATCTCTGTCTGGGCTGCCACCTGAATAAACTTTATCATTCCACATAGCGACAGAAACTGATTGATTTCTTAAATTAACAACATCAACTCCAGCTTGGTCAGCATAATAATTTCCGATATTTATTAATGTTTGCATATTTTCTTTATTAAAACGGTAGTCCTTTAATTCAGTTGATAACCACGGTGCTGTATTTAATTTTCCTGTAATAGGATTTTGAAAGTCTATGATAATATTATTTGTTGTTTTATTATCTGTATATAAGAACTGTCCGAATTGATTAAAGTGATCATCAGGTGGTATTGCAAACATTCCATCTGGATCAATAAACCTAATAGGATTGTTATAAGCATAGTTGTAAGGATTCCAACGTCTCATTTTCTCAGCCAACGGATCCACTACACCCCATCTTCCGATATCACTCATATAAAACCTCGCGCCATAATCATACATGCCAGATTCAGTCTGTAATTCTTTTCCGTTATAGCTGTATGTATACGCAGGATTTCCAGCAGTAGGATTATATCCTTCATGCTTCATTCCAAACGGATAATAATTGTTTTCCTCAATAACTTCTGCGCTCGTTCCATTCTTGAAATAACTTAAACGTACATTTCCCAAATGGTCTGTATAGTTGTAAATATACTTATTATTTTCAAAATTGTAATACCCTTCTGCAGTGGGTACAAATTTTAACGCTACAATGGAGGTACCTTTTTTTCCTGATCCTTCATATTGGAAGCCATCAAGATACTCCGTTACTTTTGTAGAAAGTTGAGTAATAGTTCCTAAAGGATTATAAGGGGCATAATTGAAAGTTTTTCTAAGTTTACTTCCGTCTGCGCGATAAAGGTAATTTGTATTTTCATTAATCATTCCTGTACGGGTCGATAATCCTGAATTGAATTTCAGATAATTGGGAAGATTCAGGAAATTATAATCGATCAACAGAATACCTTTATCTTTTTGTGAGGTCATATTTCCATTGATATCATAAGGAATGTTATTTCCTGATGTATCGGGATATCCTCTGTAATCCGTTGAAGAATCTGTCACCGAAGTCAGCCTGTTTCCTGAATAAATATACGCAAGATCATCAATATTGGTCGCTGTAGTACCTTCTGCAGCTCCTGATCTTTTCAGGTAGGTAATATTTCCATTCACATCATAATCCATCTTCTCAAAATATTCTTTTGCAGAAGGATTGGTGTCTTTCTGGTAAAATCCTGCCGATAATCTGTTGACACTGTCGTATACATAACCGTATCTTCTTAAGTAATCACCTGTCACAGTTCCTGTTCTCCAGTCTACTTCTGCGATATTGCCATTGTATTTTGGTTTTACTTTTAGGTTTGTAAAATCCATATTGGGAGTTTCCTGTCCTTCCACTTCGTTGTATTTTATTTTGTACCCGAACAGTTTTCCACCAAGATTGGCAGGATCATTAATCTTGGTCATCCATCCACGAATGTTGTAGGAATAATCAATGCTCTGTAAAGGAGTAGACGTGTCAATCCCACCTACTTTTTTGTTGGAAAGCTGAAGAATATCGTTGTAGGTATTTTGTACCAGAATCTCTTCAGTATTATTATCCACTTTATGTTTGTGAACCAATAATCGGTTTTGATTATCATATTCAAAAGTTTCGGTGATCACTTTCTCGGTGTCTGTATTTAACCTTTTATGATAGGTTTTAGACTGTTTCGGATTGTTTCCTATTTTTTTAACTATTGAAAAATACTGATCAATAAAAAGTTTAGTTTAAAACACAGCTACACTATATAACACAAAACCCACCGCAATTGCGGTGGGTTATTTTTATCTACTCAAAGTCACAGATTTTGCGTAGCGGGATGTCCACGACATCGATCTATTATATTATTTTGTTATGCAAATATTTTGATTTTTTTCTAAAGTATAATAATGATTATATTTAATTATGGTTGAATCGTTTAAAATATATTCATTGGGAGATTCAACGCCATGTTGTATTAAATCACTCACAGGAATTATTTTTAAAGAATAGCTTTTTCCTAATTTAATTTTTTTACAATTATTAGAAGTATTTTCTTTAAATACTTCTATAATATCATTATTATCTGCTATTAATATGTTAACTTCATTATTTTCTTTAAAAGAGACTATTTTCCTTGTTATATTAGTAGGTTTTGAACTAACAATTGCATTGTTTGTTTGACAACTGTAAATAATGAAAAAAAATAAAAAAACTGTACTTTTCATAAAATTATCTTTTTAGCTTTTTATCGTCTGCATAAACTTTATATAAAGGCAGCTTTTGTACTTTTCCATTAGCATCTCTTTTTCCAGCAAATCCTTCATAATATTTTCTAGATCCCATTCCTGTAGCTTCGGTTCTTGTTCTGGCTGATATAACTATATTATCATATGGCATCATCGCTCTAGTTGCATCATGAAATTTATTAAAAACAGGATTAGGATTATCAGAAGTACTAATCGAAACATCACTTTTTGTTTTTAAAGACTCTTGTGTGATAAGCACATTTTCGACAACTTCATGAGTCATTCCCGTTCCTTTTTGAGTTCCTGCAAAACTTTCTGCACTTCCTAATACTTCTGGATTTGTATACTGTGTTCCTGTACTAATTCCGGTTACCGAATCATAATCAGCTCCACCAAAAGATCCTCCCGGAATTAAACCTCCACTTGGTGTTACATTATTATTTTCAGTATAAATTCTAGAATCAGTATTAGGACTATTTTTAATACCATCATACAATACTTTATCCGTTTCAGACAATTTATTATAGCCACTTTTACTTAGTTTTGCAGTATCTAATTTCCCGTTAGAATCCTTAGTCATAGCAAGACTACTATTTGCATTTAATTGCTCAAGTGCTTTATCTGCTAAATTCCCCAGAAGATGAATATCTTTATTTTCCATACCATCCGGGTCTATAAATCTAATCGGATTATTAAAAGCATATGTATATGGCGACCATCTTCTTGAAGTTTCCGCCAATGGATCTACCACGCCCCAGCGTCCTAGATCTGGCATATACATTCTCGCTCCATAATCATACATGCCTGTCTCCTGCAACTCCTTACCATTATACTTGTAATTCTTATAAGAACTCGTCCCAAAGAAAGAAGTTCCACTCTTCAAATGATTCATCCCAAAAGGATAATAATCATTAGCATCAACAATCTCAAGAGCACCTGCGCTGGTTTTTCCAAAAC
>NZ_BAABHX010000005.1:0-305060 GCF_039542325.1 Chryseobacterium ginsengisoli | reverse complement strand
TGGTGACAGGCTCTAAATAAGTCCTGCTTTGGATATAATTTTCTGTGGAACTCAGCTGAGCGTGAACCAAACCTGATATAAGCAAAGTTCCTATGGGGATTAATATCTTTTTCATCGTTTTTAGTTTTTGTAATTGTATTTGAATTCTTTCAGGATATTCCCTGTCTGATTATTCTCCCTGATCTCTTTCAGCCTGTTGGCGGAATCGTAGATATAAACTTCTCTTATTCCTGATGGCGGAGTAATGCTTCTAACACCGATTAAAGGATCATAAGTGTAGGTTGTAATCTGATAATTAGACAAGCTTGAATCTTTTCTGAAACTATCCATTAAAGCAAGGAATGCAGACTCATCATTTGAAGCGGTTGCAGAAGCATCAGTATCAGAAGCACTGACAATGGAATCAATTAACGATTGCTGGATATCCGAAAGTTTTGCTCCTCCAATTTTTGCAATAGGCTGAGTTTGGTTGTAACCCCAAATAATTGTTGTGGAGACGCCATCCTTTGTAGTATACTGTTGAAGGTTACCTTTTGAATCATATTTATCGTAAGTGAGATCCGTTGTCGGTGTATTATTTTCAAGATTGTAAGATTGTACGGAAAGAGGTACTACCAGATTTCCGGATTGTGATGTTGGAAGGGAAGTTGGATAAATGATTTCTGATCTGCCTAATGTTTTGGTTACAGTGCCGATGGTTTGCGTCGTTGTGGTTTCCAAAGGGATCCCGATCATGTTTTTACTGATCATTAATTGGTTGTTCTTTTCAGCGGCGTAAGAATAAATAGTTTCCTTAATACTATTTTCAGGGGTTACTGTGATCTGCTTGCTTAATTGCTTATACGAATTATTATAAAAGTAATTTGTTGTCGTGGTAAGTTTTTTATAAGATGAATCATCTTCTACATCAACTTGAATATCTTCAAAATATATAGTTTCTATTTTATTATTTAACGGAGTAGAGTAAGATTTTCTTGGAAGGGAAAACAGTGCTAAATTTGTTATAAGATTATTAGGATCTTCTCCTGAGGAATAAAAAAACTGTTGATAAATAGATGTTCCCATGAGATTATAGATCGTTTTTGATTCTATAAAATCATAATTAAAAACAATTTTCTGCTTCATATAAGCTTTTCCATTAATTAGATTTGAAAAGACTCTGTTTTCTATTAATTTTCCATTGTAATCTTCATATAACACACTGCGATTAAAATCTTTTACAGCAGACCCCGTGAGCAAGCTTAAATCGGAAGAGTCTCCAAAAAAGGCAGTTCCGGAGGTTGGTGGTGGAGAATAAAAGGAGTCTGTCCTGTCAAATACCCCATCTATAAATCTTTTCTCTTCTCCTCCTTTTTCAAAATTGTCTCCTCCATAGCTAACTGTAACTATAGGAAAAGATGTGGCTGTATCAAAATAATCATTAGAACTTTGTGAAGAGAGAATGGTTTGCTGAATTGCTTTCGGAGCAAATGAAACAGAGCCGTCACTGTTATTACATGCTTTAATAGAATAAAGATAAGTAGTATATCCACCCACTGTGTAAAGATTATCTGGAAGAAGATCAGGTTTATTTATATTATCAAATGAGGTATAATATAATCTTTTAATATTTGTAGTATTGGCACCATCAAAATCATAGGATTTTTTTAATCTGAGTCCTACATTATTTACCTCTTCATATCTATTTTTATAAACGACTTCATAATCACCTATATCATGATAGTTTGTTCTCAAAAGCTTCATGACAATTTTATAATGTCTGCTTTTTTCGGTTGCAAAATCAAAAGTTATAGTGTTTTGAGATGGCCCGTCCTGTCCAAAAGTAGGTTTAGGAAGAATTATATTTTTTTCAATTAATATTTCATTTGTTGTAGCGTCCAATATTTTGAAATTGGCAGTTACATTTGCCGGAGGACCACTTACAACATGTTGAGATACAAATAATTTTACATTAATCTTATCATCCATTACTTCACTCCCATTAAGAAAAGAAAAAGTTTCTGTATTGGCAGGAACTTCATCAGCATCCAATTGTCCGGATTTACTATCGTATACAATAGTTTTCTGACCTAATCCTTCATATTCAAAAAACGTTTTACCTTTAGTAGGATAAGTAATTGATTTAAGAGTTCCTTTTACTGCATAATTAAAATCTGATCTTCTGTCAGCAAGTCCTACTACATCAGGGAAAGAAGTTCCTGTTCCATCTCCAATTAATAAATTCAGATTAGGTAATGAAGTAGAAGAACCTGTACCATTGTAATAGCCATATAAATCTGTGCTGTGTGTCATTCTTGCAGGTATTGCAAGCGGATCGTTATATTCAAAAGAATATTCGTTATCAAATATTTTATTATCATTTACGAAATTGTATATTTTAATGCTTGATAAAAAAAATCTCTTTACAGTAGGTGCTGCGTTTAAATAATTAAAATCAAATTCCCGATATTTTTTATCTCTGTTGAAAATTTCTATTGAAGACAATTTATCAATGTCAATAGAATCATAATTAATTTTAATCGTTGTCTGCTCTCCTCTAATAAAAGTTAAAACTTTGCTATCATATATTTTTAAAACAAAATCAGAATGTGTTTTACTGGATCCCAACGGTGTTTCGGATCCACAATCTTGATATACTTGAGTTCGAATGACTTTCCATTCAGTTTCAGATATGTGAGTAATTTTTGCTCCGATATCTTTATACTCAAAGTTTATTTCATTCCCTTGAATATTCTGGATTTTGGTTAAATAAAAACTGGTAAAACCACCAAATTCAGGAGTATCTCTTACAAAAGTTCTTTCCATAGCATTACTTCCACCGAAATAATATTTTATACCTTCATTTGTCGTCAAAATAAAAGAATGGGTAGTTTTAAAGTTTCCTACTGTTTCTATTTTGAATTGATGGGTATCTGATAATAATACGGGATTTAAATCTTTGTCCAAATAGAAACTGCCACTAAGTCCGCTTACTGAAATATTAAAGATATCAACTTCATTATCTAGAGTCACATCTTTTACATATGTATTCAGCAAAGTAGCATTTGCAGAACCATTTGGCGACTGGGTCAAAGTATTTACTCCATATAAATTATCAAAAATCAATCTTTTAGAAGGAAGCTGCATCTCATCAGGTAAATCATATATTGTTCTTGTGATTACTCCACCCATTTCAAGTAGCCAACTAACCCCTACATTATTTGGAATGTCATTTACTTTAACTCCCAACTTTGAATATTTCAACTCAATATTATTAAAGATATTTTTTTCCTTAACTCCTGTAATGGGAATGCTAATTTGAGCCATTCCTTTATATTCATTTAATGGTTGGTTACCATAGCTAGCCATTTCTGCTGATTGTGGAGATGGCGGAACTATATTTGTTGTTTCATTTCCCAGATGGGTTTGAGAATTTACAATCTGATAAAAAAACAGACTGAATATTATTACTATTATCTTTCTCATTTGTATTTACTTTTTAATCAGTTTAGCATTAGCGGTTTTTCCTGCATCGGTTTTCACAGAAACCAGATACGCTCCCTGAATGAGTGGCTGCGTATTGATCTTGGTTACCTTATTTTTGGTTTTAACACTCTGCAGCTGTCTTCCGCCCATGTCATACATTATAATTTCAGCATCTTTAAAATCAAAGCCAATTTCCACATAAGTATAATCTGATACAGGATTCGGATAGATCTTAATATCCTGTTTCTCGATCAGCTGATCGAGTTGTCTGTCTCCCAGTTTTACAATCTTCCAGTTCTCTTTTCCGAGTTCTTCTGCGCTTGTTCCGACAAGAATGATCGAACCGTCTCTGTTCAGTTTAATATCAGAAAGTCTTTCCTCTCTTTTTCTGGATTCTCCTTTCACGTGTTTTCTCCATTGTTCATTACCATTTTGGTCTAAATACAGCATCCAGAAAGTTTCATCATCTGTCTCAATTCTTCCTTCTGCCTGAGTATAACCGCCCAATAAAATGCCTTTGGTTGATGGTTGATTGTTGTTGGTTGACGGATTGTGAATCACACTCATTCCCATTAAAACATCCCTGTTTTTGAAGTTGTAAGATTTCTGCCAGATTTCTTCGCCTCTTTCATTCAAAGAAATTAACCAAAGGTCAGTACCTTCTTCAATACCAACGGTTTTGTTCCCTGATCTTTCCGATCTCGATTCTCCACCGATTAAATATCCCGTTGAAGTTAAAGCCAGTGTTCTTAAATGATCATCACCTTTGCCTCCAAAGTTCTTTTCCCATTCTACTTTGCCGTCTTTGGAAAGCTTGATGATCCAGTAATCGCCTTCTCCGTAATTGTCAGTTTTCTTTGAACCACCTACATTGCTTCTTGAATAAACTCCCAATAAAGCTCCGCCATCTTTTGTAGGGATTATTTTTTCAACTTCATCGAGTCCTTTTCCGCCTAAAACAATCTGAGATAATTCTTTCCCATCTTTATCCAGTCTTACAATCAAAACATCTTTGGAACCGAATCCTTTTAAACCCTGAGGCTCTCGAAGGGTGGTGTTTCCCGTAACAAAATACCCGAAATCGGTCGTTTGGATCACGCTTCTTGCTTCTTCATCGCCTGCAGAACCAATTGTTTTCTGCCACAGTTCATCCCCGAATTCATTGATCCTGATCAGCCAGATGTCAGATCCGCCTTTGGATTCTTCTTTTTTATCAAGCCCTTTTCCACTGTACGAAGTGCCTGCCAAAACGAAACCTCCTTCCTGCGTATTCACGGTTGCCGATAAAAAATCATGATTCTTTCCCGAGAAATATTTCTCCCAAACTTCATCGCCCTGCTGATTCAGTTTGACCAAATGGAAATCATAGCCATTATTCTGTTTACTGCCTGCTGCCTGAAGCGTACTGCTTTGAATACTGCTTCCGGTAATCAAATACTGCCCGTCAATTGTTGTGGTGACCTGGCTCAAAAAATCCTGTGTCGAGGATTTGATGTCCTTTTGCCAGACCACTTGTGTTTCCTGAGCCTGAATACCCAGAACCGTGCACATGGAAAGTGTAGTCACATAAAGTCTTTTCATTCTTAGTGTTAAGTTTTTAGTTATTATTTGTGTGCGAAATTATGAAGAGTTTCGCGTAAGAAAATAAGGGAAACCCCAATCTTAAAGAATTGTTATTATTGTAAACAGAATTTGTCTGAAAGTCATTTGTGTTGATCATGGTTTTTGTTTTTTTTAGTTTTTTATTATTAAAAAATATTACTGTTAATTTTTTACCCTATTTGGCAAAATTAGTATGCATACACGACAAACTGTGTCGTATTATATACAGATGCAGTTTTTTTACGTTAGGTTGGAAAAATTATTTAAAAAATAAGAAAGCGTGGAGTTATATCTACTGTAAGGGAGGTACTGGTATACCTGTGTACAAATAAACAAGTCCACGCCAAGTAGCCGTTATATTATTAAATGCATTTTCCAGCATTGTTTCGGTATCTGCTTTCATACCGTTTGCAATCAGTAAGGCAGATTGTGCAGAAACTACCTGTTTCAATGACTTGAGCGACAACAATGCTCCTTCGAAATTTCGTTTCCTGATTTTCTTTAGAACATCACTTGCCAATGTAGTTTTTACATTCGCTTTACTTAATACCAAATTCAGAAGCTTTATTGGTTTATTCGCTTCATTTCCCAATAAATAGAGATCTTGAGTGGTCTGTTTTTGCTGTACAAGCACGGCATCTCCGGTTTCTTTTGCTCTTACCTCATCTGTTTTATTTTGCATTGCTGACAGATAGGAAGAATTAAATAAATGATTTTCTGATTGGAAGATGTCCAGATCTCTAGTTAGACTTATTAGTAATACATCGGCGATCGGTACATACTCTTCTTTTTGTATTCCCATAGTGTTTTATTTTAAAAAATAACGGGGATAAATATATAATATTGTTTTTATTTATTTCACTTTTTAACATTTTTATCTATTTCACTAGGGATTTGTTTTACTTTCCTAAGTGTTTATCAGAGTACACTATATTTTAGATCTACTGTACTACGGTTTTATGATAGTACAGTCTGTTTTTGTTCCAGTGCAGTAGTTTTTTATTGTAGTTTACTGCATTTTTATTCCAATACTCTTGGTTTTTATTCCAGTACACTACATTTTTGCTCTAGTACACTGGATTCAAAATGATATTTTTCTAAATGGGAAATCTGATAAATGCATTTTCGGATGGTAACAAGAGGTTCCGTCAAACTTGTATGTTTTGATCAGGTTTGTAATATCCAAACTATCAATAATGTTTGAAACAATTCTCACAGGATGCTTCAAATGAATCAACTCCGACAAATTGGGAGGAAAAAGTAAATTTTCTTTAGGATTATAATCTAAGACTATTTTTGAAGTAGTTAACACTCAGTAAATTAATCAATTTGCAACTATTTGGAAGCCTTGGCTTTCCTTTTTGCATAAAAAAGACTATCTCACTTTTGAGACGGTCTCTTTTCTATTGAAATAAACTAAATAGTATTAAAAGCCATAATACAACTCCTGCTAAAGTATTCTTCAATCCTTCAGATTTTGGATTGGAATTGTATTTTTTATTCATTTCTTTTGAATCACAATGATATATAACGATCCACCGAACGAAATTTCCTACTAGATCAAATATAACTTCTATTATTTTCCGTGTTTTAAATCAAATATAAAAATTCTTTTATTTACAACAATTCTAAAAAATGCTTTTAATGTTTTTTTAACTCAGGAAACTTTTCTGTGAGCAATACAGGAAGTAACTTTGCAGAAAATTTAAATAATGAAGCAAGGATTACAATTCTTCCTGTTGATTTTTTCGTTGACATTTTTTGCTCAGAAAGGAAATGTAGATACAACTCAGGTTGTTATTCCAAATAGATATAATAGCGTTGAAGCACAGACAAAACCTTACGTAATCATGATTTCTACAGATGGTTTTCGTTATGATTACGCTAAAAAATACAATGCGGAAAATCTTTTGAGACTTTCAAACGAAGGAGTTCAGGCAAAAGCAATGTTTCCAAGTTATCCGAGTATCACTTTCCCAAATCACTGGACTTTAATTACAGGTTTGTATCCTTCTCATCATGGGTTGATTGATAATTTCTTCTACGATTATAAGCGAAAAGAAAGCTATGCAATGAGCGACAAAAAAAATGCAGAAGACGGAAGTTGGTATGGTGGAACTCCACTTTGGGGATTGGCTGAAAAGCAAGGAATGGTTTCTGCGTCGTTGATGTGGGTAGGCTCTGCAAGTGATGCAGGAGGAAAAAGGCCAACATATTATTATCCTTATCACGAAAAATTCTCACCTTCTGAAAAGGTAGATAAAGTAATCGAGTGGTTAAAATTACCGATGGATAAAAGACCACATTTCATTTCTCTATATTTTCCTGAAGTTGACGGAAGCGGACATCATTTCGGACCAGATACAAAGGAAACAGAAGATGCAGTTCATTTAGTTGATAATGCAATTGGAGAATTGGTTCAAGAAGTAAATGATTTAGGATTAAAAAATGTAAACTTTGTTTTCGTTTCAGATCACGGAATGATAAAAGTGGATGGCGGAAGTCCTTTGGAAATTCCTGCCATGCTTTTAAATAAAGATAAATTTGATATTTATAATTCTCAGACGTTGTTAAGAGTTTACGTTAAAAATCAGGATAAGGTTAAAAATGTTTACAAAGAGTTAAAGGAAAATAAAACGGATGATTATGAGGTTTATTTGGATAAAAAACTTCCAAAATATCTTCACTTCGGAACTAGAGATGATCGATACAACAGAATTGGACAAATTTTATTAATTCCAAAAGCGCCAAAAATATTTTTGGAAAAAGGAAAGAAAACTTCTGTCGGAAAACACGGTTACAACCCAAAAATTGTTCCTGAAATGAAAGCCACTTTTTTTGCTTGGGGACCTGAATTCAAAAATAATTTGGTGATTGATGAATTTGCAAACATCAATGTTTATCCTTTAGTTGCTGAAATTTTAGGATTAAAAATCGATCAGCCGATTGACGGTAAATTGAAAGTCCTGAAAAAAACTTTGAAAGAGAAAAACTAATCTTTCAACTTCTCTTGATGTTGAAAAGTGCTATTCTTTATGATTTTTCTTCGTTACACCTTGTGTTAAAATGTTTTATAACTAAAGTTTATAGTAGATTGTTATTATCAACAGATATATTTAGGCTTTCCAAATATTCAGAAGGAGTAACCCCGGTTTGCTCTTTAAAAACCCTGTTAAAGGTTGGTTGTTTTGTAAAACCGGCTTTTGAGTAAACATATTCTAATGTAAATTTCAGATGAGTGTTTTTAGCAAGTTCATCCTTTATTTGTGCTATTCTGTATTCATTTACCAGAGTACTGAAATTTTTTTTGCCATATATATTCAATGCTCTGGAAATATAAGTAGTATTGGTGTCAAGTAGGTCTGCCAATTTCTTAATACTAAAATCTGATTTTTGGTAAGGTTTTTCTGTTTCGAAGAAATCTATTATTTTTTGATATAATAATTTTTGTATCGTATTATCTGGATTGGAATATTCCTCATTAACTTCTGCAAATTTTTCTGGTTCTACTTTTTTTTCAGATTCAATAGTATTTACATAAATATAGTTATTCTGTATTTTACTAAACTCAATATAATAATAAAGAATAAGAAATGTAAAATAAGTAGCAACAGCTATCATTATATATTCTTGATAGTGTAATGCATAAGAATAATCATGATATAAGTTCTTGTCCAAAGCAATTTGTAAGAAGCCAGAAATATCTTTTATAAAATAGCATACTATAATAATAAAAAATGTGAAATAAATACTTTTTCTAAAAGTAGTAAGTAACATTACCATCAATATTAAAGGAATATAGAACAGATAAATGATTTGCGAAATTTCACATAACAACATGCTAACATAGGTAAGCAGTAGAAAAATTGAAATTGAGATAATTCGGTAAATGGTTACAAAATTAAACTGTGTTTTAGAAATAAGATAACTAATATATAACGCGATTACAAAACCAAAAATAAGTATGTTTTTTGGTAGAGCAAATGGTTGATTACCAATATTCTTTATAATAAAAATTAGAGCTATATAAAATAATAATACCCCGAGAATAGAAAAAGTAAACCATTTGCTAAATTCTCTTCTTTTGTTATTTAATTGCTTTTTTAAATTCTCCATACTTAAAAACAAATATCTTAATTATACAAGAAAGCGTGGAGCTATCATCTTAATTTTATTTGGAGGTTCTGCGAAAATAAGGAACTTCACACCAAACATGTAAATCACTTATTTATCCTATTCTTAATTTGACAATCTGGTTTAAATAATATACCAAAATTTCGATTGCCAAATATACAAAATCACGTTCACAATCAAAATTTTGCTAAAAGGCATTTTTCAGGTAAAACTAAAAAGAGAAATTACGTTTTAATAGTAAAACAATTTCTAAAAAAATATCTCAAAATATAAACAATATCAATATTTTTAATTTTTTTTCCAATATTTAAAATTCTGATAATTAAGTTTTTATATTCTCATGTTAAACAATTTCAGTATAGTGTGAAATGCTTCGATATAGAGACTGAAAAATTTATAAAATTTGCAGTCAAATTCAAAAACACAAATGATGAAGAACATTAATACCAGCCATTTTATTGGCGTCTCAAATCCTGATAGCATAACTTCTAAATCTTTATAAGACACTTTATACTTGCAATTAGAACATTGTAAAAGTCGTCTTCCATTTTTCACACTCAAGCATTTTTTGATTAATATCTCAGAAAATGTAGCCTTAAAAAAAATTTCTGCACATAAATAATACAAATGAAATCAAAAATTAAATTATTAATTATCACATTATCAATATTCTTGATACAATTGATTGGAAATAAAACACTTGCACAAACAGTTTCTGGTACAACTAGTACAAATGGATGTAATGGTGGCGGAACAATTACTGCAGCCAGCACAGGCTTAGGTGCAACACCCCAATACCAATTATTATTATCTGGCTCACCCATAGCTCCAGTTGTAGGGGATACAAACCAATATACTAATAACAATGTTTTTACTGGTTTATTAAGTGGAATATATACATTAAAAGGAAGAACAAGTGCATCGGGTACAGTCTACACAAGCACCAATATTACAGTATCTAATGGTTATACGGCAATGACAGTAAATACACCAACTGCAACCACACCTTGTACAACAGGAATGATAGCTTTGACAACAACAGTTACAGGTGGTAGAGCAAATTATGTTTACAGTATTAAAAATATTGCGACCAATGCAGTAATGGAAACCTCCGTTGCAAAAAGTGCAACCACACATACATTTGCAGCGTTACCCGTTGGCAGCTATCTGGTGAGTGTAACTGATAATTGTGGTACAACGATAACTGGCGCGACATCTATTACTCAAAGTGGAGTTTTAATTGGTGGTATCTTACCAGCCGGATTAGTTTTGAATAGGATAACAAATGGAAGTTGTGCAGCCAAAATACGAATAAATACTTTCTATGGTTTAGGTTACGATACTACAGGGACAAGACCAGCCACTGCAACAGACAAAGCTAATTTTACCTGGCGTTTAGAGTTTAACGGACAAAGTTATGGGCAAGATATAGATGCAGATGGCAATCCTGATTTGGCAGGACCTGATTTTCCAGGCACAACAACCTTTTCTACATTGCCTGGAGGAATAACCGACCGTACTTTAGCGCTTGCAGGAAACCCGAAATATATATTAAAAGATAAATGTGGTAACTCAGCAGCTTATACTCCTACGACTACATTTTTCAACTATAGAGCGGTAAATTGTGGAGGAGTGGGGCAACTTGCAATACAAAATGCAAATTTGGGTGGTAATTTAGCTTGTTATCCTATCAATTTCACATTTACTAATACCACAAATCCAGCAGATGTTATTCTTTATTCATTAACTTCTGCAAGTGGACAAGTACCAAATTCCTTTGTTGTAGGCAAAACCTATAATATTTCTTATGTTGATGCTTCAGGAGGAACTACAGGTTTTAGTGGATCAAATAGTATTGCTTTTTCTCCTACTGCTAATAATTATACTGTTGGAGGCCTAAATAAATCAATTCTAGCATACAACTCATTTAATTTGGGAATTACAGTAAATAATGGGTTCGTTGGTGATGTTATAAAAGCAACTATAATTTCTAGTACTGTATCTTCAACAGTTGGCTTAACAAGCAGTTCAACTTTAACGGCAAATGGTGTTAATAATCTAGGTTTTACTCCGACACCATATTCCAGTAATACACTTCCAGCCGGAACCTATACCGTTCAGTTTTCGGGACCTTGTGGCACCTATAATCAAACATTTTCAGCAATTGGATATATAGGTGTTTTAAGTAGTTTAAGTACAACGCCGGTTTGTGGCGGCTTTAATGTTATTGGGAATACAGCATCAGTAGAAGATGCCTCTTTTTATGAGATTGTAATTGTTTCGGGCCCATCAAATGTTGGAGCAGTAAGAAACTTAGCCAATACAACTACATCTTTACCTTTTAATGGATTATCTTATGGGACTTATGTTTTTGGTATCAGACCCAAATCGGGATCAATTTTCAATACACAGACTGTAACATACGATGCAAGCAGCACAATTACTATAGATAAAAGCAATACTGGGGGGTATATCTGTTCGGCAGGTTCTACCAATGGCGTTTTAAACATAGCGGCCAGTTCTGCATCACCAGCTCCGGGCAACGTTTTATCCTATGCATTAAGCTTAGATGGCGGAACGACTTATGGGGCTTACCAGTCTGCAAATACTTTTAGTGGTTTAGCTTCGGGTACTTATTTGTTTAAAGTAAAAGATGCCTGTGGTAATGAGGTGACCAATTCTGCTCAGATAGGAGTAGCTGCATCGCCTGTAGCCAGTGTAAACGGAATGCCTAATACCGCTACTTTCTGTGCAGGCGAAGCAGGATCTACTATTACTCTAAGTTTGGATGTCAATATTCCTACTGCTATTTATAACTGGACTGGACCAACAGGGGTATTTTCCAATATCTCATCAGATCCTAATTATAAAGGTTTGAAAAATCCGATTATAGCGCTGACATCATTATCTGTAGGCAATAATGCTATTACTTGTACCATAACTTTAGGAGCGCCATGCAATAGTACAAGCACAGGTAATTTGAATATTATAATTCAGCCTCTGCCAACGCTTGTAATTGTAAATCCTGCTGCAGTATGTAATGGCTCTACTGTAAATCTTACTGCACCAACAGTGACAGCAGGAAGTGATTCCGGTTTAGCCTACACTTATTTTACTGACGCTGCTGCAACAGCAATATTGCCAAATCCATCTGCTGTCGGAATATCAGGAACTTATTACATCAAGGCGACCAATTCCAACTCCTGCAGTACTTTGAAACCTGTTAGGGTAACTATCAATACTTGTACATGTACACAACTTCCTGCAACAGGAACACCAAATGCATATACCAAAGTAGGAATCACTGTTCAGCAAAAGCAAGCTGGGTGGCCGGAAAATATTCCGAATGGATTTATTGCCTTGGAGTCTAAAGAAAAAGGGTTCGTTATCACAAGGGTTCAGAATGAAGGGCAGATATCAGATCCAAAAACAGGAATGATCATGTATGATATCACAGCAAAATGTGTAAAGCTTTATAATGGCAGCACATGGAACTGTATCAAGAAAAGCTGTAATAATTAAAATAATCAAATTCTCTATTGTAAAAATTCTAAGATGAAAAAAATAGTATGTCTCACAATCCTTATTATCGTAAATAATTTTTCTAAAGGGCAGGTTGCCTTCGGCGGAAAGCAAAACATAGAAGGTACCAGTACCATTGTAGATTTTAATAATATTGCTACCAATACCAATGGAATTATTCTACCGGCAGTAGATAATGTATCTAATTCTTTAGCTTCTGCTGCATCTAATAACAACGGAACATTTTTATTTGATAAAAGCACAGGCAAGATTAGAATGTTCGAAAATAACATTTGGGTTGATCTAAGCGATGCAGGGAACTCCACATCAATAGCAAACAATTCTTCAGCTGACTTTACTCTTAGCCAGGGAGCAATTATCGGTTCGGCGACAAGTAATGCAAAAGGTGTTTTGGTTTTGGAATCTTCTAATATGGCGATGATACTTCCAAGGATTGCGAACCCTCATTTGACAGTAAAGAGTCCTTATCCAGGAATGATCTGTTATGATACTGCAAGTAAAACATTAGCAGTGTTTGATGGGAATGTCTGGAATTACTGGAAATAGGAAAAGAATAAAAAATCCATTTTATTTTTCCAGTGGAAACTAGCTCCAAAATAGGAAAGTGATAACCTAAGAATGTGTTTAATAGCATAGAAAATGGATTACAAATTAAAGAACAACCGATTATTTTCCGACTAAAGTTTTTCTTAAAGTCCATAGTGTTATCTTTTTTTAATTTTCATAACATAACAAAAATAAATATAGAAGTACAACAAAATTATGAATCAAAAAACATTATCTATTATTAGTTATATTACCATTATGGGTTGGGCAGTTGCCTATTTTGGCTCCAAAAATGAAACAAGAGGCAAACTGCTTATTAAACATTTGGAGCAAAGTTTAGGATTATCAATTTTAAGCATATTTACAGGAATTGTCATTTCGTTTATTACGATGTTTGTTCCTTTTCTGGCAATATTGTCTTATCTCAATTTGATATTCTTTGCACTGATAATTTTAGGAGTCATAAATGCTGCTAATGAAAGAATATCAAACATTCCCATTGTCGGAAATTTGTTTGAGGGCAAATTTGTATTTCTCCGGAATTAATAGAAAAACATCTAACAAAAAATACAACTGTATCAAAATCAAGAATAAAATAGCCTTCAAAATTACTTTAACATGATATATCGACTGAACAATATAGAGTATGAAATTCAGGAGAAGTTAAAACTGATTTAAACTCGAAAGATTTTGATATAAAGTATATTCAAAGTTTTTAATATAAATTTTTCTAAAATAGTTTCGGCGAGCCTTTGGCTCGCCGAAACTATTTTAGAAAAACCAATGACAGAAAAAATTAAGAATTAAATTTCTCTGCAAATTCATTCGCAAACTCCTCCAGTTTAATCTTTCCGTCAACAACACAACCATGTTCAATAAAATCTTTCTGAACAACACCTTTTCTTAAACCTAGTCCCATTTCTGTATACAATTCTGCAATTTCTTTTGGAAGACCTGCCTGAAGCATTCCATTCAGAGAATCTTCATCTTTAAATTCAACCCAGGGAAGTTCGGGTTTTCCGATGGCGTTTCCGAAAACTTTAGCAAAATCACTTCCGGATCGGACGTCGCTTACAATATATCTTACATTTTTACCTTCAGAATTTTTTGTCAATTCTTCCGCTGCAGCTTTCGCAATATCTTTCGGATGAACCAATGGTATTTCTACATTTCCAGGGAAATTTCCACCAATAATTCCTGCATTTTTAATTAATGGAATGTCATTAAAGAAATTAATATAGAAATATCCTGCTCTTAAAAAAGTCACCGATGTATTTTCTAAATCATCGTAGAATTTTTCGATAAAGTGTAGCCCTTTGATCGGACCATTTTCAACAGGTGATTCTACACCGATACTGCTTAACATAACAACTTTTTTCACGCCGGTTTGCTTGATTGCTTCGGCATAATTTTTTCCTGCATTAATAGTGTTTTCAACAACATTTTCAAATCTCATATTCGGAGGAGTCATCAAAAAAGCAGCATCATTTTCTTTAAAAGTTTCAATTAAGAAATTTAGATCTGTAATAGAACCAATCGCTGCTTTTGCACCTAAATTTTCAATTTCACTTTTTTTAGTTTCGTTACTGCTGATTACAGTAATATCGTGTCCTTCTGCAATTAATTGTTCTGCAAGAGGTTTCGCTACGTTTCCTAATGAACCTGTGATGATAATTTTCATAATATTTTTTTATTGTTTGTTTATAAATATTTTGTTATTTCCTGATACAAAGGTATATTTGTACTTACTTTTATACAAGTACTTACCCTAAAGTATGTATTATGGCAGCAATTAAAGAAAGTTCGACAATTCAGCAAAATAAAAAATATGCACTCGATTCTTGTCCCGTAACTTATGTTATGGAAAAGATCGGTGGCTTCTGGAAACCTATTATTTTATATCATCTTTCCAACGGTGACAAAAGATATAGTGAATTGAAACGTGCAATTCCAGCAGTCACAGAAAAGATGTTGATCCAACATTTAAAACAATTGGAAAATGACGGATTAGTAGTAAGAACGGCGAGACCGGTCGTTCCGCCTCACGTAACCTATGAATTGAGCGAGGCAGGAAAAGGATTAATTCCAGTCATCCATTTAATGGCGGAATGGGCATTTAAAGATATGGAAGGAAAATATGATAATTAATGTAACAATTTAGAATGTAACAATTTAGAATCTAACAATTTAGAATCTAACAATTTATTTTCCCTAAACCCTAAACCCTAAACCCTAAACCCAAACTTTAAATAGAAAAGACTCCCCGAAATCGAAGAGTCTTAGTTAAAAATATACGAAGAATTACAAAGATTGCATATCAATTACAAAACGATATTTCACATCGCTTTTCAGCATTCTTTCATATGCATTGTTGATATCCTGAATTTTAATTAATTCAATATCAGAAACAATATTATTTTTTCCGCAGAAATCAAGCATTTCCTGAGTTTCAGCGATACCTCCGATCAAAGATCCAGCCACAGAACGACGTTGGAAAATCATTGGTCTTGTGCTTGGAGATTCATTTTCAAATTCTCCAACAAAACCTACTAAAACCAAAGTTCCGTTTAAGGCAACAGTCTGTAAATAAGGATTGATATCGTGTTCGTAAGGAACAGTGTCGATAATGACATCAAATTTTCCTTTCACAGCATCCATTTGATCCTGTTCTGTAGAAATTACCACATGATCCGCTCCTAATTTTTTAGCATCTTCAGTTTTTCCGGGAGTTCTTGAGAATAAAGTTACTTCAGCTCCCAAACCTTTTGCCAGTTTGATCGCCATGTGTCCTAAACCTCCCAAACCTACAACCGCAACTTTAGAATTCGGACCAACATTCCAGTGTCTCAAAGGTGACCAAGTCGTGATTCCTGCACAAAGAAGTGGCGCAACAGCTGCCAAATCCAGGTTTTCAGGTACGCTTAGAACAAATCCTTCATCTACAACCACTTTCTGAGAATAGCCACCGAAAGTATGACCTCCCAAATGCTTGTCTTGTCCGTTATATGTTCCTGTAAATCCATTTTCGCAATATTGTTCCAAATCGTGCTTACAACTTTCGCAATGTCCGCAAGAATCTACCATACAACCCACTGCAGCCAAATCTCCAACTTTAAATTTAGAAACCTCGCTTCCTACATTTGTGACTCTTCCCACGATTTCGTGTCCCGGAACTGCAGGATACAAAGATCCGCCCCAGTCATTTCTTGCTGTGTGAAGATCGGAGTGACAAACACCGCAGTATAGAATTTCAATTTCTACATCTTTCGTTGTTACCTCTCTTCTTTCAATATTAATTTCTGCTAAATCTGCCGTTTTAGATTCGGCTCCATAAGCCTTTACTGTGAATGTGCTCATTTGATTTTTTAGTTTAAGTGTTAATTAAGTTTATTTTATAAATTATTGTATTCCTCATCCGTTACAGGTTCCAGCCAATTGACAATACCGTTTTGAGTATTTGGATTAATGGCAATATGAGTAAATTCACTTTCCGGACTTGCGCCATGCCAATGAACTATATTGGGAAGAATATTTACCACATCTCCAGGATTCAAAATCTGCGCGGGCTTGCCTTTTTCCTGATAAAAACCTGTTCCTGAAGTTACAACTAAAATCTGTCCGCCGCCATGAGAATGCCAATTATTTCTGCATTTAGGTTCGAAAATTACATTTCCGATCTGGCAATTAAGCTCATCTTCGTTGGGCTTTAAGATTTGTACCCAAGCTGTTCCGCCGGAGAAATATTCTGATGGTGCTTTTTCTCCTTTTGGAAAAATGTTTTGATTAAATGTTTCCATAACAGTTACAAAAGTCGAAACTTTTGGATAAACCAGACTTATACAAATTACGGAAAGATGTACCAATTTTACCGATACCATAAAATGTAAGTTTAGAAAGTAGTAATTTTGAATAGTAATAAAAATGTACTTCATGGAAAATCAGGAGGTTGAAATCTACAACAGTGTCTCAGAATATAATAAAATGGCGAATCATGAAACCCTGCATCCGTTAGTAAGCGTGATTGATTTTTCTAAATCTGATCCTATCTGTCAACATTTAAGAACGTTTGGTTTCTACACCGTTTTTTTGAAAGATGTGATGTGCGGTGATATGTTGTATGGAAAACACAGTTACGATTATCAGGAAGGCACATTGGTTTTTATTGCACCCGGACAAACCTACGGAATTTATAATGCAGGAAAATATATTCAACCCGCTGGTTTTGCCTTAATTTTTCATCCTGATCTGTTGAAGGGAACGAATTTGGGTAAAAATATTAAAGATTATAATTTCTTTTCTTACGATGTTCATGAAGCACTGCATCTTTCAGAAAAGGAAAGGGAAATTATTCTGGAATGTTTTAAAAACATCAGACATGAACTTGGACAGGCGATCGACAAACACAGCAAATCATTAATTGTCAACAATATTGAGTTGTTTTTAAATTACAGTATGCGTTTTTATGACCGTCAGTTTATTACAAGAGATCATGTGAATCAGGGAGTTATCGGTAAATTTGAAAATTTATTAAATGATTATTTAAAGTCTGAAAAACCTAAAAATATTGGTTTCCCGATGGTCAATTATTTTGCAGAGCAGCTTAATCTGTCAGCAAATTATTTTGGTGATATTATTAAAAAGGAACTTGGAGTTTCTGCGCAGGAATTCATTCATAATAAATTGATCGATGTGGCAAAAGATCGGATTTTCGATCCTACAAAATCTATCAGCGAAATTTCTTATGATTTAGGTTTTAAATATCCACAACATTTTACAAGACTATTCAAAAGTAAAGTTGGGGTTTCTCCAAGTGAGTATAAAACTTTGAATTAATTTCTTTAAATATTAAAAAAATATCCACTCGGTTTGTCATTCTGAAAGAATCTAGGGACTAATCTTTCCATATTATTTCTAATACTATTTTTAGATTCCTAGGGGATGACAGACTCTGAAAATAGATTTGAAGAGAACTTATGTGTTCTTATTTACGGTTTAATAATAAACTTAAAATAACTAAAGTGTTAATCTTTTGTGACTTTTGCGGTTGAAAAAATTAGTGTTTGATCAAAACAAAAAAATTACTAAATTTAATATGAAAAAATAAATTTTGTTTTGGGATGACAACACGGCAAAATATAGGAACTCACATATTTTATACGCCTTTCGGAAAAATTTTAGCCTTAAAAGAAAACGGAGTTATTAAAGCTAAAAGTATTCGTTATGCCCGTTCGGAAAGATATAAAATGCCTGTTGCTTTAGAATCTGTAGAATCATACGAAATTGCAGATAAAACTCCGGTTTGCCCGCAACATATCACTCCGCTTTTAGAAAGATTAATTGGCAAAACAGACATTGAAAAATTTCAACCCGATGAATCTCCACAATTCTTAACGATCACCCGTTCCGAAAAATTTAATGAAAATGAAAAATTACCTGTCGTAGTTTGGATTCATGGTGGTTCTTATGAAATTGGCTGTGGCGATCTTCCTACTTCCGATCCTACATTTTGGGTAAAAGAACAGAATATCATTATCGTTTCTATTTCTTATCGTCTCGGACTTTTTGGATTTCTAGGTGGTGATGAAAACAGACTTCCCAATCTGGGGTTATTCGATATTATTGAATCTTTAAAATGGGTCAAAAAAAATATTCAGAGTTTCGGTGGAAATAAAGAAAATATTACACTTTTAGGACAATCTTCCGGAGGCGATGCGATTGCACATTTAATGATTTCTGAAGGAGTAGAAAATTTTTTTCAAAGAGCAATTATTCAAAGTGCGCCGCTTGGTTTTCGTCTTAAAAGAAGTCGAATGTCTCTGGAATTTTTCAGGAAAACAGAATTGCTGAAAGATGAAACTGATCCTTTAAAAATGACCGAAAGTTATGCGGGATTTTTACCGTCATTTAGAAAATATGGTTTAAAAACTTCAATGCCTTTTTGTACACAATATGGTTATCCGCCTTTATGCAAGGAGGAGGAAAGCCTTCCAAAATGGAAAGAAAATGCGAAAAAATATGATGTTTTAATAGGTTTAAACAACGATGAAACGGCTTTCTACGTAAAAACAGCGAAAGAAGGGTTGTACACATATCTGCATGAAAAAATTCTCAATAAAATAGTTCGTAAAACCACAGAGTCAATTTATGAGAAACCTGCAAATATTTTTGCTCAAAATTACAAAGAAGGTGGTGGAAATATTTATCAGTTTAAAATTCATTCCAAACTAAAAAACAATTACATCGGAGCTTCCCATTGCGTCGATCTTCCGTTGATTTTTGAAAACGAATCTGCATGGAAAAATTCAGAATTATTAAAAGATGTTCCTTGGAATCATATTCAGGAAAATGGAGGAAAACTTCGTGCACTGTGGGCAGAATTTGCTCGAAGCGGAAAAATTTCTGATGATTCAGAAAGACCTGAAATTCTGGAACTCCGAAAAGTTTAGTTTAAAATTCACGAAAAAAATTATCCCTCACGTCTGTCATTCCGTAGGAATCTAAGCGATTATTTTTGTTATTTATCTCTAATACTATACTTAGGTTCCTACGGAATGACAAATGATATGGGTGGTTTAAAATAAAACTATTCAGCAATCCAAACACTCACATTTCCAGCCGGAGCCGGAAAATTTCCCCAACCTTTTTCATCGATTGTTACTTTTTCTTCGGATCTTCCCAACACATCAAAAAAGACTTTTCCAATATATTTTTCGCCCATTTCCAGAGGTTTTTCGTATGCATCTTTATTGCTCAAAACAACCGCACAGCCGGAATGTTCATCATCTCCTTCGCGAGTCCAGCCAATACAATTTGTATCTTCAAAATAATCTCTCTGTTCTCCGTAAGCATGATCTTTTCTGGCTTTCAAGAGTTCTTCAATTCCATCAACTTTGTTTAAAAATATTTCCTGATCATTACCTTCCTTATCTTTATCAACATAATGTGCTCCGAATAAATCAGGATAAAAAACACAAGGATAACCATCTTTCCTCAATAAAATCAAGGCATAAGCGATCGGTTTGAACCATTCTTCAACAGGAGCTTCCAAATCCTGCAAAGGCTGTGTGTCGTGATTGTCTACCAAGCTCACTGAATGAAGCGGATCTGCCTGAGTAAGACTTCCGTCCAAGATTTTGCTTAGATCATAAGAATTTCCTTCTTTGGAAGCCGTGTGAAAATTATTTTGCAGCGAACTATCGAATAAACTCATGCATCCTTCCGTAACCTCAATATATTTTTGAAGTAAATTCAAATATCCGGGAGCCCAATATTCGCCGACAGCAAAGATGTTTTTCCCAGAATTGGAGCGGAGTAGGGTGATCCATTCTTTATAAAAATCAAAAGAAATATGTTTTAAGGCATCAAGTCTGACTCCATCAAAATCGGTCTGCTCAAAATACCATGTTGCCCAATTATTGAGTTCCTCGCGAACAAATGGGTTACGATGTTCGATGTCATTATACATCAGATAATCGTAGTTTCCCTTTTCGTCATCGATCATTTCTTCCCAGTCGGTTCCGTATTCATTTTTAATTTTAAAAATGTGGGAATCCATTCCTTCTGCATAATCAACTCCGCTAAAGCAAGTGAAGTTCCATTCAAAATCTGAATATTTTTTTCCACGCCCGGGAAATGTAAATTTGGTATAAGACTGTATTTCTATTTCACCCGAAATTATTTTTTCACGATTCTCTTCGTCTACTTTTACAGCTTTGAAAGTTTCCAGTTCATCACCACCGCCTTTGTGTCCCAAAACAATATCTACAATAATCTGCAGTTTATTTTCTTTAAGGGTTTTAATAGCTTTTAAATAATCTTCTTTAGTTCCGTATTTTGTGGGAATTGTTCCTTTTTGGTCAAATTCTCCAAGATCGTAAAGATCATAAGTGTCATATCCGATAGAATAACCTCCGCTTGTTCCTTTATATGCGGGAGGAAACCAAACTGTTGTGATTCCCAGATCTGATAAATATTTTGCCTGTTTTTCGGCTTCTTTCCATAATTTTCCTTCTCCTTCCGAATACCAGTGGAAAAATTGAATCATCGTTTCATTCATAAAATTGTAAATTTGGTTACTACAATGTAGTGAAAAATTTTCAATTTATTGATCTTCAAATTCCTTAAACGGTATTTTTAGTTGAACAGAAACCAGTTTTTTTTCTTCTGTATTAAGATGAGAAAGTGATAATCCCAACAATCTTACAGGTTTATCAAAGGGGCGAAGTTCCCAAAGTTTTTTCCCGGTATTGAAATATTGTTCGGCTGATGAAAAATATTCTTCTTTGGTAATGCTTCGTGTAAAAAGTGAGAAATCTTTATATTTAATTTTTAAAGTTAAAGATCTTCCGAGAATATTATTTTTCTGTAAACGGTTTTGAAGTTCTTCACTTAAGCTCTGTAATTTTTCATCAACCTGCTGTTCATCAAAAAGGTCTTCAAAGAAAGTTCTTTCCACGGCAACACTTTTCTGAATGCGATGAGGTTTTACTTCAGAATTGTGAATTCCACGAACGACATTGTAATAATATGCTCCGGATTTTCCGAACATTCGTGTGAGATCTTCAATGGATCTTTTCTTTAAATCTTTTCCTTTATAAATGCCTAAACTAAACATTTTATTAGCGGTAACTTTTCCAACGCCGTAAAATTTTTCAACAGGCAGTTCTTCTAAAAATTCTTCAATCTTATCGGGATGGATTGTTTTTTGTCCGTTTGGTTTATTGATATCGGAAGCTACTTTTGCTAAAAATTTATTGACGGAAATTCCTGCAGAAGCCGTTAATCCTGTCTCTTCAAATATTTTCTGACGAATTTCTTTCGCAATCTGATTGGCAGATTCTATTCCTTTTTTATTTTCTGTAACATCAAGATAAGCTTCGTCCAAAGAAAGTGGTTCCACTAAATCGGTATATTCATGAAAGATTTCCCGAATTTTTTTCGAAATTTCTTTGTAACGTGCAAATCGGGGAGGAACAAATATCAAATGCGGACATTTTTCTTTAGCTATTTTACTGGACATCGCAGAACGGACGCCAAATTTTCTGGCTTCATAACTCGCTGCGGAAACAACTCCACGATGTTCGCCGCCAACAGCAAGGGCTTTTCCTCTCAATGCAGGATTATCATGCTGTTCCACGGAAGCATAAAATGCATCCATATCGACATGAATTATTTTGCGGATAGGAAAAGAAGAATCCATACCGTAAAGATATGGATTCCTGTATTTTTAATTATTTTCTTTGGCTTGAATTATTTTACTTTTATATTCGGTAATTGATAATTTCCAACAACTTCAATTAAATCTGTATTGTTATTTTTAAGATTTTCAAAAAAACTATTTATATTATTTTCATAAGCTCTCTCACTAACCGCAAAAAGCATCACACCATTTTTTTCAGAATTTGAGATTAGTTTGTAGCGATATACGTTTCTTTCTACAATTTCAATTTCTTTTCCATCCTTTGAGTTTTCACTTACAAGAAAATCTAAAATATATTCGCCATTATTTTCGTAAACATTATAATTTACAAGTGGATTATTTTTTTTTAGATTTTCAATCTCATTCACTTTTTGATCAACAACTTTATCAAGACTAAAATCTCCTTCAACAAATTCAATAATAATCAATTTATTATAATGTTCAAGCTTTTCGTTTGAACTTAAATATTCTTGCTTATAATAATCTGAACTTGGGTGTGAACTCCACGCCAAATTATATGATTTATTTTCAATTCTTATAGGACTAGAAATGTTTAAATAATCAATTATTTTAGATTGAGAATTTAGTACAACGAATTGAAGTAATAAAATTATGATAATTATTTTTAATGTGTTGGTCATTAGTGTTTTGTGCTATTTCAAAAGCTTATCAATCGTAGCCTGAATTTCTGGATCATCGGGAGTTATGGCGTAATATTTTGCAATGGCAGATTTTTGATCGATCACCATATATCTGGGAATCCAGTTTAAGTCTATATAATTATTGAAGTCATTCTTCCAGCCAGAAGCGAACCAATAATTTTCTTTGTTTTTCATTTCAAATCTTTCCAAACTTTTACCAAAACCTTCTTTGGAACGGTCTAATGAAAGGAAAACGAAATCTATATTTTTATTATTTTCTTCTAATTCTTTAGCTTTTGGAAGAGCATTTAAACAATCTCTGCACCATCCTGCCCAAAAATCAATTACTAAAACTTTTCCTTTATGTTGATCTAAAATTTGCTGAATGGTAACAGTTTTTCCTTCTTCATCTTCCAGTTTCTGAGCTAAAGCTTCTTTGGAAAAACCGGTTTTTAGAACTTTCGGAGTTTGTTGCGAACAGCCTAACCCAAAAATACTTAATGTAAAAATTAATAAGAACTTTCTCATTTTTTCAATTTCATTTTATGCAAATCTAAACAATGAAACGTAATTAGGGATTTATTTTTGCTGATTTAGTGAAAATTTATGAGATTGATGGTATCTATCTTGTGATGAGGTTATATTTTAAAGTATTTTTATACAAAGTTTTTATTTTAAAATAAATGAAGAAAAGAGTTTTGATTTCAATATGTGTAGCAATTATAGCGTTAATTATTTTGGTATTTATGTTTTTAAGAAATACTGCTAACAAAATGGAAGATGAACAGAATCGTGTAGTCATAATTCATAAAAAACCTTCATTTACATTATCTCAATTATTTGATATTTCTGAAAATAGAGTAAAGTATTTGTATACAGATTATTTTGATGGAAAAGAAGTGGGATATTTGTGTAAAATTGATGATAAGTATGATGTTACGGTTACCAACTTGGGAAAAATCCAACATCTGAAAATTAACTTTTTTAAACAAAAATTTGAAAATTTTGATAATAAAGTTCCATTGGTATATTTGGATTCTCTTAATAATTTTTTCAAACAACTTCCAGAAAGAAATATTGATGTTGATATTTATAAACGAGAGATTATTAGAGAATTACGAATAGGATACTTAGAGCAAAAAATTGAAATAAATAAGATAAGCCAAACTCAAAATGAATACAATTTTAAAGAGTCTCCATTAAATTTTTACGTCAATAAATCGAAAAAGATTAATTTTCAACTGGGAGCAGCTTCAAAACAAGATGTTACAGAAGTTGATGAAAATGATTTAGGAAAACCTTTGGTGATGAAAACTAATAGCTTATTTTTTGTTGAATATAAGAACGAACTTTATATTTTAAGTTTAATGGAGAAAAAATGGAGTGAATTATAAATAATTCTTCACCAAGCCTTTCACAATAGTAATCACATTCGGCATCGCTTTATTCGCAGCATTCAAAACTTCTTCATGAGAAACAGAATGTGCAATATCTGATCCGCCCAAATCTGTAACAATCGAAATACCGAAAACATCCATTCCCATGTGTTTGGCAACAATTACTTCCGGAACGGTGCTCATTCCGACCATATCACCGCCGATCGCTTTAATCATGCCATATTCTGCGGGAGTTTCAAAAGTTGGCCCTTGAAGAGCAACATAAACACCTTGGTGAATTTTAATATTATTTTCAGAAGCAACTTTTTCGGCAACCGAAATCATTTTTCTGTTGTAAGGTTCGCTCATATCAACAAAACGAGGACCAAAAGAATCAATGTTTTTACCACGAAGCGGATGTTCGGGCATCATGTTGATGTGATCTTTTATAATAGCAATATCTGCAATGCTGTAGCTTTTATTAATTCCTCCGGAAGCATTGGAAAGAATTAAATTTTTAATTCCCAGTAAATGAAAAACACGGATCGGGAAAACAACCGTTTCAATGGAATGACCTTCATAATAATGAAAACGACCACTCATCATCAATACTTTTTTGCCTTGGAGAATTCCATAAATCAGTTTTCCGCCATGACCGACAACCGTAGTTTGGGGGAAATTCGGGATTTCAGGATATTCCAACGTATGAATGGCTTCAACTTCGTCCTGTAATTTTCCTAAGCCCGAACCTAGAACGATTGCGAAATCAGGAGTTTCTTTAATAATGTTTTTTATAAACTCGGCGGTTTGCTTAATTTTTTCTAACATAATCTAAGATGATTTGATTGAATTCTTCCTTCTTATCAATAATCACATTGATAGGCCAATAGTAAACAATATCTCTAAGATAGTCAAAACTTTTAAGACGAACGTAGTCTTTTTCAGTTGTTAAGATTAATTTATATTCACCTAATTTTTTATATTCTGCGATGATATTTTTGATATCAGCATCGGTAAAATTATGATGATCTCTGAATTTTAAATGTTTTACCCTTTGCGAAAACTTAGCAAGGTGAGTCAGCAAAGGTTTCGGATTCGCAATTCCTGTAATTAAAAGAATGTCGTAATAATTCAGGTTGTTATCGGGAAGCATTTTTTCTCTTCCGTGCACATTTTCGTCGTATCCGATGGATGAAAAGAATACTTTTTGGGTGCGATCCGGTCTTATTCTTGAAATATAATACTGCTTGGTTTCATCAGTAAGTTCATCCGGACATTTGCTTACCATGATGATATCCGCTCTTTTTGATCCCGCTCTCGATTCTCGCAAATCTCCTGCAGGAAGAAGATGATCTTTAAAATAAGGATCATTAAAATCCGTCATCATAATATTGAATCCGGGTTTGATCGCTCTGTGTTGCATTGCATCATCCAACACCAAAACATCAAGATCCATATCCTCGATCACTTTTTTTGCTCCCGGAACCCTTTCTTCTGAAACTGCGATCACAAAACGGTTTTTGAAACGTTCAAACAACTGCATTGCTTCATCGCCTACCATTTTGTAGTTGCTTTCGTAATTCGTTACGGCATAACCTTTTGTCAGCCTTCCGTAACCTCTGGAAAGTACTCCCGTTCTGTAATGTTTGGATAAAAACTGGGCAAGGTACATCACCATCGGCGATTTTCCGCTTCCGCCCACAGAAAGGTTGCCGACACAGATTATCGGAGTCTTGAATTTCGTTGATTTAAAAATTCCCAGATCATACATCGTGTTTCGGATACCCGTTACCATATGATAACCGAGGGAAAAAGGATAGAGGTACCATCTTTTCATACGTTTGCAAAAATAGGAAATTTCACATGGATTTGGGGTAATATGGTAGCTACTTTTCAATATTTATTTTAAAAATTCAATTATTGATTATCATTAAATTAGATTATTTTTGTAGAGTTATTTTATTACATTGAGGTATTTTATTGAATTTTCCTACAACGGCAAGAAGTATTTCGGCTATCAGATTCAGCCGAATGCTATTTCCGTACAGGAAGAACTGGAAAAAGCACTTTCCACGATTTTAAGAGAAGAAATTAAAACAACAGGAGCGGGTAGAACAGACACAGGAGTTCATGCAAAGAAGATTTTTGCTCATTTTGATACTGAAAAAGTTTTGGATGAAGAACTTCCACGCAAATTGAACAGTTTTCTTCCGGCTGATATTTCTATTAAAAAAATTTTCCCTGTGAAAGATGATTTCCATGCAAGATTTGATGCAACTTTCAGAACGTATGAATATTATATTTCGCTGGAAAAAAATCCGTTCACGGAAGAATCTGCTTGGCAACATTGGAGAAAACCTCTGGATATTGATAAAATGAATGAAGCCTGTAAAATTTTATTTGAATATGAAGATTTTACAAGTTTTGCCAAACTTCACACAGACAACAAAACCAATCTTTGTAAAATGTACAAAGCAGAGTGGGAGCAAAAGGGAAGCGAGTTGAAATTTACTGTTTCGGCAAACCGTTTTTTACGAAATATGGTAAGAGCAATTGTTGGAACAATGGTGGAAATTGGTTCTGGAAAATTAAAACCTGAAGATTTACGAAAGGTGATTGAAGATAAACACCGCAATTCTGCAGGAACTTCTGCGCCGGCTCACGGACTTTATTTGGTAGATGTGGGGTATGAATTTGATTAATTTTTTTAACCACAAAAGAAACAAAAGATTAGCACATTAGTAATTTAAGTTCAGTGTTAAACCGCAAAATAAGAACACATAAGTTTTAAAAATCTTTAATTTTTGTTCTTTTGCAAACCTGTGTTATTATATTAAAACAAAGATTGGAGAATCAAATAGCTTTTGTTTCTTTTGTGGTAAAAAAAGTAATATAAAAAACTAATAATATTATGATGGGTATTTTTATTTTGATCGCTGCATACAGATATTATGCAAGACTTGCCGAGAAATTCAGAAAAACGAAGTGGCATTACGGACTTCTAGCAATTGGAGTTTATTTGGGAACTCAATTGGTGTTCGGTTTTTCTTATGGAATTTATAAAGGAATTACTGATCCTGAATCTTTGGATGATTCCAATTTTATGGCTTTTTCAGGAATTAATCTTGTAAGCTGGTTACTTTCGATTGCTGCTGTATGTGGAGTGTATATGTTTCTTGAGAGCAAATTTATCAAAGAGAATCGTCAAAAACCTTCTTTGGAAATAGAAGAAATCGGAAAAGAATTATAATAAATGATGGTGGCTTGATGTTTCAAAGTCACCATTTTAATTTTAATAATCTAACTAAAAACTAAAACCATGAATGAAATCGAAAAACTAGCTTTTGCCCTCAATCATTTTGCCGGACTTACAGCGGAAGATTTTAAACTGTCTGAAGATTTCTGGTTGCCTAAAAATTATAAAAAAGGAGATTTCTATAATCTTCGCGGAACGGTTTGTACCTATTTCGGATTTATTGTTGATGGTGTTTTCCGTTCGTATACGATTGATGAAAAAACAGGGGAGGAGAAAAATGTTTTTCTCTATTCTGCCAATGGTTTTGTGGTTTCTTTCAAAAGTTTTATCAATCAGATTCCTTGTGATTATCATACGCAGGCTTTAACGGATGCTTCGATTATTTTTATTCGATATACAGATTTGATATCATTATATAATCAGTCGCATCGTTGGGAAAAGTTCGGGAGACTTCTTGCGCAGGAAGCATTTAATATTACCATGTCCCGAATCGAAGGATTTATTTTAAAATCTCCTGAAGAACGATATTTAGACCTGATCAAACAGCATCCTGATATTTTTAATAATGTTCCGTTGTATCATATTTCTTCTTATTTAGGCATTCAGGGACCGTCTCTGAGCAGAATCCGAAAAAGAATTTCGGGTAAGTAATACGATTTTAACCAAGGTTAAAATTATCCTCATTTTATTCGCGGAACTTTGTCTCATAATTTAAAACCAATTAAAAATAAAAAGTTATGAAAACAAAAACTATCGTATTAATTCATGGATTATTTGTGAACAATACAAGCTGGAAAGAATGGAAAACTTATTTCGAGGCGCAAGGTTACACCGTACACACTCCTGCAAATCCCGGACATAAAGGAGATCCGAAAGAATTGAAAAAGAACATTCCTTCCGATTTAAAAGATGTAGGTTTCGATGATGTAGTAAAATATTTATCAGCATTTATAGATACACTTCCAGAAAAGCCAATTGTTATCGGACATTCATTCGGAGGATTGATGGTTCAGAAGTTAATTGATATGGGGAAAGCGGTTGCCGGGGTAAGTATCGACGGCGCTCCTCCAAAAAATGTAATGGCTCCATTTTCTACTGTGAAAATAGTTTGGCCTGTCGTGAATTTTTTTAAAGGAAACACTGTATTCTTAGGTTCAAAAGAATGGTATCATAAAGCATTTTTCAACAATTATTCAAAAGAAGAAAGCGACAAATTATATGAAACCGTTGCTGCACCGGAAAGTAGAAAACTGGCAAAAGATCCGTTATTCAAATCATCTGCAAAATTAGATTTAAAGAAACCTCACGAACCGTTATTGTTTATTGCAGGAGGAAATGATCATATTTTCCCGGCAGAGTTTTCAAGAAAAATTGCGGGCGCTTACAAAGATAAAAACAGTATTGTGGATTTTAAAGCATTTCCAGGAAGAAGTCACTTTATCGCCGGAGAAAAAGGATGGGAAGAAGTTGCGGGATATATTCTGAACTGGCTTAAAAAAGTCAATTAATCAGAATTTTAAATAATAGAAATATTCTATCTCGCTTTGGGATGGAATATTTTTTTTGATTGTTTTTGAAGAATTATTGGCTATTATTTGTGGTTTGCCTCGTCGAGCGTTCATTTTTGCTTCCCTGAGTATTGGTTCACTCCGTCGGAAGTTCCGACGATCTGAAACAGTTTTGGTTTGCCCCGTCGGAGATCTCCGAAAGCTTCCCTGAGTATTGGTTTGCTCCGTCGGAAGTTCCGACAGTAAGAATCACCAAAATCTTGCCGTCGGAAGTCTCCGACGACACAGTATTTTTCATCATCTTAATTTTATGATAATCTGCTTATCTGTTTTCCATCTATACCATAAATAACATCGATCTGAATTTTTCATCAGGAATTAATGAAGTTGTAAAGCTTGTCAAATTAGAAAGTCTTATTTTTGCAGAGAATTTTATTTAATTCTTTTCTTCAATTCGTACAATGAAAAAACAAGATACCTGGGGAATTGTAAAGAGGCTGTTCTTTATCGGAATGAAGTTTCGTTCTTGGTTCATCCTTACTTTAATCATCTCCATCATATTGGCATTAGTTTCTACTTATAGACCTTATCTTACAATGCAAGTTGTGGATAATGACATCACAAAGTTAAAAGACAAAGCTTTGATGATGCAACACATCTACTTATTGGTAGGTTTGGTATTTGCAGAAACGGTCTTAAACTTCTTTTTGGTGTATTTCTCTAATTATATTTCACAAAATGTGATCCGAGATATACGTGAAAGGCTTTATAATAAACTGATCTATTTTAAAACATCGTTTTTTGATAAAACCCCGATCGGGCAATTGGTAACAAGAGCGGTTGGTGATGTGGAAACTATTGCAACCGTTTATACAGACGGATTTTTGATGGTTTTTGGAGACGTGTTGAGAATTATCTTCGTTTTAGTGATGATGTTTAGCACAAACGTTCACCTGAGTTATATTACGTTGGCAATTTTACCTTTGATGGTCGTGATTACAAGATTTTTCCAGAAAAGACTGAAAACGGCTTTCGGTGACGAAAGAAACTGGACCTCTAATCAAAACTCTTTTGTTCAGGAAAGATTGGCGGGAATGCCGATTATTCAGGTTTTCAACAGACAGGAATCTGAGTTTAAAAAATTCGATGATATTAATATTACTTTAAAAAGTGCATTATTGAGAACGGTTTTTATTTTCTCATTGTTCTTTCCTGTGGTTGAATTGATTTCTTCGCTTTTCATCGGATTTATCCTTTTTTATGGAGGTTATATTACGATCAGTGCGGGTGTTGTCATTGCATTTATCCAATATATTTCTATGCTGATTCGTCCTTTAAGACAGATTGCTGATCGATTCAATAATATCCAGAGAGGAATTGTAGGAGCGGAAAGAGTATTGGGTTTAATGGATGAAGATAATTCGATGCCGAATACCGGAAAAGTAGAAAAAGATCACTTCGACGGAAAAATTGAATTCAAAGGAGTTCATTTTGCTTATGATGATAAACAGGAAGTTTTAAAAGGAATTGATTTTAAAGTAAATCCGGGAGAAACTGTCGCCATCGTAGGAGCAACTGGAGCCGGAAAATCTACAATTATCAGCTTGATTACAAGATTATATGATATTAATTCAGGAAATATTTTAATTGATGATGTTGATCTTAAAGATTATGAATTATATAATTTAAGGAGCCACATCGGAGTTGTTTTGCAGGATGTGTTCCTGTTCCACGGAAGTATTTTTGAGAATCTTGCGTTTGGCGACGAAACGATTACTTTAGATAAAATAAAAGCAGGTGCAAAGGAAATTGAAGTAGATGAATTTATCGAAAGTCTTCCCGGAGGTTACGATTATGTCGTGAGCGAGAGAGGTTCGTCGATTTCATTAGGACAGAGACAATTATTGTCTTTCCTGAGAGCTTATTTATCGGATCCGAAGATTTTAATTCTGGATGAAGCCACATCTTCCATTGACCACGAAAGTGAAAAATTAATCCAAAGAGCAACGGAGAAAATTACGAAAAACAGAACATCAATTATCATCGCACACAGACTTTCTACCATTGAGAAAGCGGATAAAATTATCGTCATGGAGCATGGAAAGATCGTTGAAGAAGGAAAACATCTTGAACTTTTAGATAAAAACGGTTATTATTCTACTTTATACAAAGCGCAATTGAGACATGAAGTAGAAATGGAGGAAGAGGAAAGTTCGAAATAATAATTTTGTTTATAAAACATAAATAAAGGTTAGAATCAATTGATTTTAACCTTTATTTTTTTACTTGAAATTGTATTCTTTCTGTAAGATTTTTAAAAATTCCTGTTTGGAAATTCCGCCTTTTGATTTGACAGATTTTTTATAGGTAAATGTTATTTTTTAAAGGGTGCAACCCTTTTTCAGCGGTTTTTGACTGAAAATTCTAACGTTGGATTTCAAATCAAGAATGGTAGGTTGAAAATATAATATTTTACTAATAAACATTGTAAAAAGCTTTTGTAATGAGGGTTTCAGAATAGTTGTTTAAGTTTTCTATAAATATTAAATCTAAACAAAACGCAAATGTGTTGTGAAATTGATTTTTTATTTTGAATTAAATTGTAAAAATGTTAAGTAAATGTTGTAATTATATGAAATAATTCACTAACTTTATTCAGGATTTGAACGCCACCCCTTAAAAATGGTAGGGTGTTTGATATAAAAAGGTAGTTTTAATTTAAATACAAAAAATATAGATGAAGAATATCCAAGATGAATTTCAGGTTTTTAAAGACGAATTAAGAAAGTTGAATATCGAAGTACAAAAAGTGGTAAAAATGGGGAATGGAAGTATGGATTTCCACGAAGTTTTTTACAAGTCGCCGAGGTATGAAGATGTGAAAAGTGTGTATGTTCAGCGACATAATCTGGACAATATTCTGGCAAAATTTAGGGAAGCCTATCATTAAAAATAGAGCGCGCGGCTCAGGAAACCTGAGCCGCGCGTTTTTTATTCACAGTAAAGAAATTAATCTTTATCTAAAGTCGAAGTTTTCTTAGTGTCTTTCATTCCCGCATATACAATGAATGAAAAGAAAATACAAGCTGTGATATACCAATAAAAATAATGCTCTACATTTTCCTGTTTGAACCAAAGTGCAATATATTCTGCGGTTCCGCCAAAAATCGCAACTGTCAAAGCGTAAGGCAATCCAACTCCCAAAGCTCTTACTTCAGAAGGGAAAAGCTCAGCCTTTACAACTGCATTGATTGAAGTGTAACCACTTACAATAATCAAAGCTGACATAATTAAGAAAAATGCTCCCCACATTGAAGTGGTTGTACTCAAAGCATTCAATAACGGATAAGTGAAAATTGTTCCTAAAATTCCGAAGCTTAAAAGCAAAGGTCTTCTCCCAATCTTATCTGATAAAGCTCCAAAAACAGGTTGCAGACAAGCAAAGATAAACAGTGAAATAAACGAAATTAAAGTTGATTCTTCTTTTGTAAGATGAACTGTATTCACCAAAAATTTCTGCATATACGTTGTATAAGTGTAAAATGCTAAAGTTCCGCCCAACGTTAATCCAACTACGGTAATTAATGCTTTTGGATGTTTCAATAATTCTTTGATGGAGCCTTTTTTCTTTTCGCTGACGTCTTTTTTATTTTCAAACGCTTCGGTTTCATGAAGGTTGGCTCTTAAATATAAGGCAATCACAGAAAGTAAAGCTCCGACCACGAAAGGAATTCTCCATCCCCAATCTTCGAGTTGAGCTTCCGTTAATAATAATTTCTGTAAAATCAATTGAATTCCCAACGCGATCAATTGTCCGCCAATCAACGTTACATATTGAAAACTTGAATAAAATCCCCGTCGTTCTGAAGTTGCCATTTCGCTGAGGTAAGTTGCGGAAACTCCGTATTCTCCGCCAACACTTAATCCTTGTAATAATCTTGCAACCAACAACAATAATGGTGCTAAAACTCCGATCGTTTTGTAAGTTGGAGTTAATGCAATTAATAAAGAACCAAATGACATTAATAAAACAGAAAGTGTCATCGCTTTTTTTCTTCCGATTCTGTCGGCAATACTTCCGAAAAGCCAGCCTCCGACTGGTCGCATCAGGAAACCTACAGCAAAAATTCCTGCCGTATTTAAAAGTTGCGCTGTCATATCCGAATCCGGAAAAAATGAATGTGAAAAATAAATGGCAAATGCAGCATAAGCATACCAATCGTACCATTCTACCAAATTTCCTATCGATCCGCCGACAATGGCTTTGATTCTTTGGGCGGTGGTGATTTGTGATGAATTCATGAAGGAAAGATATTTCTTTTCTGTAAGTATGAAAAATATTTTAAATATAAATTATCTGAAAATTGTATATAAGAACTGACTTCCAAGCTCAGGAAGCATATATGTTCGTAAATTTTCATCTTTTGGTAAAAATTCCATTCCCTGCAGACCATTATGCATTTCCATATTTCCAACCCCTTTTATACTAAACATTGCCATCATAAGACGATATTTTTTTTCATCCATCAATAGATAAATTTTAAGTGTATTATCGTCAATTTTACTTGTGAGATGGGAAAATGCGCTTCCGTAAAAATGTTTATACATTGAATCATTAGATTCTATTAAAGAACTGTCGTAATAATATTTAATAATGTTATAAATATCCTCGTATAAATTATCTTCTGTCCTTAGCAAAAATTGTTTTCTGTAATTTTTAACTGGAACTATTCTTTCTGATGAAATATAAAAATATTCAGAATAACCGGAATACAATGCTTCAACCAAAGGCTCATGATTAAAACTTGAGAATCTTCTGAGAATAAAATTTTCTTCTATTTTATTTCTAGGGATCAAAGCTAAGTTTAGCACTCCTTTTTGTTTTAATTCTTCATAAAAATTTTCCGATCCGGCAATATATGAAGAATCTTTATAGACTTCATTGTATTTAAGGAAATATCTGTATCCTAAAATAAAACGAATGGCATAATGAATTGAAAGATGAGAAGAAAACATAGTAGATTTTATTAAAATTAAATATAAAAATAAAACCGCCCTTAAAAAGAACGGTTCCAAAAAATTATTTAAATAAAATATTTTAAAATCTATATCCTAAAGACAATCCGCTTCTGAAACCTATCCAAGGTCCGTCTACTTTTACTCTTGCTCCATTTGCATTAGTTTCTACGGTATAATTTACATAAGGAATGTCGAGGTCTTCAATTTCTTTTTTCAGCTGAGCCTGCATATCCGGCGTTAAGATAACATCACTTGTCATTGTGAAATCACCCTGTCCTTTTCCGTAATGTGCTCCTGCAATCCAAAAATCCAGCACTAAGTTCTGACTTCGTGTTAAGAAAAACTGAACTCCGACCATCAATCCGCCGCTATTTCCGTGAGCGCTTCCGTTTCCTTTCAAAGGAATCTGATAAGTTGCCCCACTGAAAGTATAATCATAATAAAAATCAAACGTATTGGAAGTCACTTTTGAATAACGGTAATATGGCGCAATATAAAATCCTTTTCCATAACCTGCGCCAAGATAAAATCGAGGCTCAATAGTGAAATTGAAAGATTTTACTTCAAGATTCTGAAATCTTTTTTCATCTTCATCACTCAAAAAAGAATTAATGAAAGGAACTTTTCCTTCGGGCATCACTCCGAATCCCATATTTACTGAAAACCAGTTTGTGAATGCTCTTTCATAGGAAAGATTGATATTTCTAAAAACATAAGCGGTAACATTTGTTTTTACGATATTCATCTTTTCCGAAGGTTCGGCAGATGGTGTCTCTTGTGCTTTTATTCCTGAAAAAATAATGCACGGAAGTAAAATGAGATATTTTTTCATGACTTTATATTTTAAGGTTTGGTGTTGTTGAGATGAAAGCAAAAAACGGGCAAAAAATCAATAAAAAGTGAATTTAATTTTAATTATTGTTAAATTTTAAAATGCATTTAATGATTATGAGTGAATATTTTTAGTTAATACAGACGAAAAATCCGCTTAGAAAATTTCCGGGCGGATTTGTTATTAATAATTAAAATGTAAATTCTATTTTTTGATAAATTTCGAAGCTTCCGGCTTTTTGTTGTCTTTTCCTGAAACTTCAATGAAATAAGATGCAGAAGGAAGGTCGGAAACCTGTACTTTTCCAGCTTTTACATCAGATGTTTTTACCAGTTTTCCATCTAAACTATAAATTTTAGCTGTTGAATAATTTTCAGTTCCTTTAAATTCAATAAAATCCTGAGCAGGATTCGGATAAATTTTTAATCCTTCTTTTTTAACAGCCAAATCTCCTGTTGATAATGTTGAAGTATTCAAAGCTTGAGCAGCGTTTGTCGTTTGATTGTTGATTCCCGCGACAGGAACGTTAATCACAGTCTGAATGGTTGTCAACAAAGGAAATTTGTGCGTATTGTCGTAGTATGAATAAGATGTATTGATAATTGATCCTATTGGAAATATAAAACTTGTATCATTCGGTAAATGAAGGTTGAAGTTTTGAACAGATTTTATTCTCAATACGTTTGAATAAGTAGATGAGCCTAAGATCAGAGTTCCTGTAGCATCTGCAGCAATAGTAATTGTTCCTTTACACAAACCGCTTGCAGAAGGTGAGGTAAATGTTCCCTGCGCTTGATCGGTTTCAGAATAAGTATTGTTGGCAGGATAAGAAATAAATGTTCCGTTATTTACAGAAAGATTCAAAGTAGCATCAGAAGTTACCAAACCTGTGATTTCCAGTTTTGAAGCTGTTTGTTTATAATAAATAGTATTTCCGCTTCCAACCATTTTGATAGTAGAACCTGGAAATGTTGTCACTTCTCCTGAAGTTGGAGTTGAATATGTTGTTGGAGATGCTGAACCTAATGTCAGAGAAGCGTTGTTGAACGTCGCATTTGCTCCTGTTGCAGAATTATCGGGTGTTCCGTTTACCGTTAAATAATTTGCAGTTTCTCCTGTGGCAGGATCATTAAATGCTTTGGTAATCGTGGGTTGAGCTGAACAAAGACCAGCAGTGGTCAGCAAAATAAGTAAAGTTCGTTTCATAGCTTAAATTTTTTATAAAGGTAATTAAAAACACATATTCAAAATGTATTTAATTGAAACATAATTCTTTTTTAATATGATTATGAAAAATAAAAAACCGCTCAAAAAAATTGAACGGTTAATCTGTGCATTAAATATTTTTATTTTAATTCTGACTGATCATCATTTTTCGGTAAGAATAAATGTCTTCAATCGTAACGACGGTCATTTCTTTTTTCTCTGCGAAATCTACAATTTCAGGAAGTCTTGCCATCGTTCCGTCTTCGTTGGTTAATTCACAAAGAACAGCATCGTCACCAAGATTGGCGAGTTTTACCAGATCTACGCTTCCTTCTGTATGTCCGCGTCTTTCGAAAACACCATCTTTTTTGGCAATTAAAGGAAAAACGTGTCCCGGACTTGCTATTTGTTCTGCAATCGCATTTTCAGCAACTGCAGTTCTGATCGTCGTTACACGGTCTTTCGCCGAAACTCCAGATTCAACGCCTTCTTTAGCCTCAATGGAAATTGTAAATGCGGTTTGATTTTTAGAATTGTTGGTTTCCACCATCGGACGAAGATTCAGGTGTTTACTTTTCTCTTCCGAAATGCACAGACAAACGATTCCGCTGCATTCGCGAATCAAAAGTGCCATGTCTTTTTCTGTAATGGTAGATGCGGGAAAGATGATGTCGCCTTCGTTTTCACGGTTTTCATCATCGACTAAAAGGATGCCTTTTCCCTGTTGTAGTGTAAGAAGTGCTTTTTCTACACGTTCTTTCGGAGTTGCTCCGAATTTTTCTATTAATTTTTCCATGTTATTTTACTTTTTTGAAAGTTAAAATACACTTCGGTACATGGAAATGAAATACAATACAATGAGTCCATCGGAATAGCCTCACTGATTGCTCCATTTTCTTCTCCCATCCAGACTGTAACTGTCGGTTTTGGAATTTCACCAAATCAGTCCTTTCGTTAAAAAGGAGTCGCGGACTGTAACCGCCGGTAGGGAATTTCACCCTGCCCCGAAGAAAACTTATACTAAGTTTTTACTGTATGTTTTGTTAAATTGTTCTTTAATTCATTAATTTTTTATTTAATACACAGGTGACAAATTTCGGGAAGTTTTTTGGAATGGAGAAGAAATTTATTAATAATCAACCTACATTATTTTTCTCTGCAGGCACATTCATGATTTTCATTTAAAATAAGCAATTGTTGCTTTGCACATTTTTTCTAAAGTATCGATATTGATGTCGGAAAGTTTTTTTACATAAATACAGGCTTTACCCATTTTAAATTTCCCAAGATCATCCAATAAAGGTTTATTTTCTTCGGTTGGCGAAAAAACATACAGTGAAAATTCGGCTTTACGAGGTGAAAAACCTATGAGTGGTGCATCGCCTTCATGTCCGCTTGCGTATTTGTAATGATAACTGCCAAATCCGATAATGGTTGGTCCCCACATTTTGGGTTCAAACCCAGACCAATCGCTCATTAATTTTATTAATTCAAAACTGTCTGCTTTTTTCTCGTCTTTTTCTACGTATGAGTTGATGAAATCTGCTACGCTGACTTGGGTTTCTGTTGTTTTATTTTTAGCCATTATTGTGGATTTTATTGCTTTGTCTTTAAGAAATTCAAGATGTTTTAAAGCCTGAATTTTATCTTAATTCATTCTTGTTTTTTGTAAAAATAAAAAATACTCTAAAAATTAGAGTATTTTAATTTGATTTATTTAGATGCTACCTTTATACTATCCAGTTTTCGGCTAATTTCAATGTTGTTTCCACCACCACAGGAAGAATGAATGACCTTTCCATTGATGTCGATAAGTATTTTCGCAGGACTGCAAAAGATATCATAATTTAATTTTTCAGACTTATCGTAAGACTTGGTATTATCAATCTGCTCAAACAGGATATTTGACTGATTTAAATAATCTTTCAGTTCTTTTTCATTTTTTATAAATCCCTCTATGATACCGATGAAATATGCATTATTTTTAAATTCTTTATAAAGTGTATTAAATTCTTCCGCCATGTAGTAAGATTCACTCTTTTTAAGATAAGATTTATCGTAAATAAAAATCACAAGATTCTTGCCTTTGTAATTTTGTGAATTAAAAGTAGTTCCGCTAATTGTTTTTGCTGAAAAATATTTTGGTTTTGCGTTTAAGAATAAATCAATTTGATTTTTTTTCATCTCTTTAGCCTGCTCCTGAAAATCCTTTAGAAACTTTTCTTTTTTTTCTTCTTTACTTTCACAGGAAAGCATTGAGAATATGATGAAATAAGCTAAAATCTTTTTCATGATGTAATATTTATGGTGATATCCAAATATACATTATTATTTTACACCTTATTTAGCAAGAATCACGTCGGAAAAGTAATTTTACAATTTAAATTTTTCCTTTTCTTTCAAAGTTTCAATATACTTTCTCAAAGTATCAGAAACCGAACTTGAATTGGAAAGTTTCAATGCATTTTCATAATTTTCTTTAGCTTTCAAATTATCCATATCCGTATAAAGATATCCCAAAAGAGAATAATAAAAAGGATTATCTGTAAGTTGAAGTTTTTCGGCTTCGGTGATTGCCACGGATTTTCCTCTCACTTTCGCAAAAGCAAAAGTTCTGTTGAGTGCAGCAATAGGAGAGTATTCGATCTGTAAAAGCTGATTGTATAACTGTAAAATATTTTCCCACTTTTCACCAGAATCTTTTTTTCTGGTGTGCCAGAAAGCAATGGCGGCTTCGATGTGAAATTTAGTCAGGGAATTTCCGGAAGCACTTTGGTTTAAAAAATCAATTCCTTTTTCAATTGAAGCATAATCCCATAAAGTGTCGTCCTGTTCATCATATAAAATATTTTCTCCATATTCGTTAATTCGTGCATTAAATCTTGAAGAATGAAAATACATCAAAGACAATAATGCATAAATGCAAGGAGTTTTGGTTATTGGGTTTTCCAGCAGTAATAAAGTAAGGCGTATTGCTTCTTCACATAAATCTTTTCGCAAAATTGTATTTTGTGATGTAGAATAATAACCTTCGGAAAATAATAAGTATAAAGTCGTAAGGACTGTTTCTAAATTTGAATCGATCTGTGAAACTGAAGGTTGTTCGATTTTTATACCTTCTGTCTTCAGTTTTTCTTTGGCTCGCTTCAGTCGTTTGTAAATGACTTCTTTGTTCACCAAAAAAGCGTCTGAAACTTCCTGAATTCCGAATCCGCAGAGTAAATTTAAAGCTAAAGAAATTTGAGATTCCTTTGAAATGGAAGGATTACAGATCGTAAACATCATCGCAAGCTGGCTGTCGATAATATTTTTTAGGGAAAGATCAATCTCGAATTCTTCAGTATTGGATGAGGTATATTTTATTTCGGATGAAATTTTTTGTTGAAATAGATTGTTTCGTTTTAAATGATTTTTGGTTTTATTTTTTGCCACAGTATAAAGCCAAGCCGTAGGATTTTCGGGAATTCCGTTGAGACTCCAGGATTCTGTTGCGGTGAGAAAAGTATCACTTACAATATCTTCTGCAGTTTCGATATGATCAATACCAAAGGTAGAACAGAGTACAGAAACAATTTTCCTGTACTCCGTTCTGAATAAATTGGGGATTAATGCCTTTTCGTGCATTTGTTTTTAATTATTATGTTGTAGGAGGAATCGCCATTCTTACTTCCACACTCGCTCCCCACTGAAGAAGTGGGCAACCTTTTGCAATTTCTACGGCTTCATCATAATCATTGGCTCTTACAATGAACATTCCGCCGATAGATTCTTTGATTTCTGCATAAGGTCCGTTGGTGACAGTATCATTTTTCACGACTCTTCCGCCAAGATCCCATCTTTTTGGTGGAGCAACCAATTTGTTCTGAGCTGCAATTCCTCCCAACCAATCTTGAAAAGGCTGTATTGCGGCCTGCATTTGTTCCGGTGAAGGAGAGGCGTCTTTATTGATAATATCTCTGTGGATGGCAATTAAAAATTCGTTCATGATTTTGTTGATTTTTTTTAGTTTAAATAAATGTGTTCGGGTATATAAATTTAAGGATAAAATTTTTTGATTTTTATCTTTGATTATCAGGATTTGAAATCCATTCGTCGTAACGGATTGTTCCTAATGTTGCGTCGTTGTCTGGAATTAAAGTAGAATCATTTAAAGGAGCACCAAAATAGGTTGCATCAGGTTTGGAAACAACTTCATCGGTATTTTTCATGATCGTTGTATATTTTTTAACAAGATCTGATAACTTAATCTTTTCAGGACCTCCGATTTCTACGATTGTATTTTTTGGTTCACCAATAGTTACTTCTGTCATAGATTTCACAACATCATCAGAAGCGATTGGTTGGATTAAAGCCGGAGAAACTAAAATTTTCCCGTCAACTGTACTGGAATGAACAATTCCGCCAACAAATTCGAAAAACTGGGTAGAGTGTACAATTGTATAAGGGATTCCCGCGTTTTTGATAATATTTTCCTGAACCTGTTTTGCTCTGAAATATCCGCTTTCCTGCAAACGCTCTGTTCCAACAACTGAAAGTGCAATGTGGTGATTTACACCTGCTTTTTTCTCTGCAGCCATTAAATTTTCTCCTGAAGTTTTGAAAAAATTCATAACATCATCGTCTGCAAAAGAAGGAGAATTTGCGACGTCAACTACAACGTCAACATTTTCCAATGCTCTGTCAAGACCTTCTCCTGTAAGTGTGTTCACTCCTGAATTTGGTGAAGCAGCAAAAACTTCATGTCCTAAATTTTTAAGGCTGTTGACAAGTTTGCTTCCGATAAGACCTGTTCCGCCAATTACTGTGATTTTCATTGTGTATAATTTTTATGGGTTATATTGTAATGACAATCGGATTTTTGGAATTGGACAGGTTTTATGAAAAAAAATAAAAATTGTTTAGGTTTATTTCTTTAAAATCTTTTCCATTGATTTAAAAAACATTAACTAGTTAATAATCTCTGCATCTGGATTTTCACGAAGTTTCGCAATTCTTTCTTTCCAGTTTTGCAGCTCTTCATCTGTGAGTTTTATCCATTCCGTTACTTCGCCGACAATTTTTAACGGCTCTGTACTGCGATAAGATCTGGTAGGATTTCCCGGAAATTTTTTATCTGTTACATTAGGATCATTTTCGAATTTTCCTGTAGGTTCTACTATATAGATGCGTTCACAACCATCTCCGCTTGCCAATGCCGCAGCCAATCCTGCGCCATTTTGTAAGGCTGTGAAATAAATGTGATTCATGATTATTTCAGTATAATAATTCGATTGGAATCCGGCAGTCAAAAGATCTCCGATTTGCAGATCGGCTTTTGTCCCGTGATAGAATGGACCGTTGTCCAGGATTTGTTCGTCTTTTTTGTTTTCCATTTTGTGAATGTTTATTAATTTTTTCCAGATTTGATCCACAATATTTTATAAATCATTTTTTAAGTATTTGATTGGATCCAGTTTCTCAGCATTTTTATTCCAAATTTCAAATCCCAAATAGTTTTCTGAATTAATTGTCAGAATTTGTCCTAAGATTTGATTCTCAGATATCTTATCATGTACATTAACTTTTACATTTGTTAAATTTTTATATACAAATATTATATCATTTGATTTTACCAGAATTACTTCAGATTTATCGTAGCTATTTTTAATGATTTTAGTGATTATTCCTGGTTTATAAGCTTTTACATTGGATTCATTTTCATAGCCATAAATTCTTAATTCATTTTCGACGGGAGTGATAAGTCCTAGTAACATATTGCATCTGTTTAGACAACAATTCTCATAGCCTTTAAATTTATCTACCGGAATCTTTAAGGAATTATTATTTCTTTCTTGTGCATTAACAAAGAAAGTAACGAAGAGCAATATTATCAATTGAATTTTCATGGATATGATTGAAAGAAAATAATTAACAAGAACCTTAAGAATCCGCAAGATCTGGAGTTATTATTCTATTGATCTCAGAATTAACTCTTTCAATAATCCATTCTTTTTCGCCAGAAGATAAATCATTTAAAAGATTATCATTGTTTTCATTAAAATCTGTGATTACATCTTCTAAAAATTCTTTTTTAACTTCAGAAACCCGAAGTTGATTGCTCATATCCAGTTCACCTATTTTAGAGATCGCACTTTTTAACCTGTTTTGAGTGACGTAGTTTCTCAATTCCTCTACAATAAAAGATAAGTCTTCTGTTTTAGAAGAAATATTGGGGATGAATGACCATTTTTCAGCCTCATGAAATTTTTCTTCTTCATCGAATTCCGGATTTTTTAATTTAATAATCGGTCTTGAAAAAAGCGTGTTATCTGTTTGATTAAAAGGTTTTATCACAACGCCTTCAATTAAATTATTTTGTAGCTCCGGAAGGTTAAATTCTTTAGGAATACCGGAATTGATTCTGATATTGAAGTTTGTGGCTTCATTGAATTTTCCAATCAATAATGGCTGTGCGTGAAATATTTCAAACTGATTAAAATAGGCTACTGAAGTTTCATAATCCAGATAATATTTAGAATCTGAACCCTCAGTTTCAATGGCAATATCAAAGGCGCAAAATTCTATGTCAGGAGTGTAATAGACTCCAGTTTGGATCGCGTGCAAATCCTTTACAGGATCAACTTCAGGATGAGGATATTTTCCTCCGAACAATTCACCATAAATAATATATTTTTCTCCAGAAATTTCATTGCTCAGTTTTTCAAAAAGTCGAAGAATATTATCTTCCAGTTTGTTTACCACCAATTGAAAACCAAAAAAATCATCTGTCCAGTTGAGGTATTCTTTTCTTTTGGCAAATTTCAGAGTCCCGTTTTCATAGACGAAACTGAAGTTTGCACCGTGAACTTTTTCTGTAACCACCCATTTTAATTTTTCCATTTTGGAAAAATCGCTTTCGCTAAGACCTAATTTTTTTAAGTTGTTGGGCATTTTTTCGTACCCTGAAAATTCATTCATTGTTTTGTTTTTCTATATTATTCCAATCAAATAATTTATCATTTTGGCAAATATAATATTTTACAGCATTCTTATTTTCAGAATGTATTAATACAATTTGCTATTGAGACTCATAACTTGCTATTTGTTTTTTTAACCAAGATATACAATCATTTGCTTCATTGGTTGGTAGAAAATCTTTATAGTTATTAAATTTATCCAGAAGCTCCTCGTAATCTTCAGGATCATACCTTTCTTGTGGATTGTCTTCCATTTTTATTAATTCTTCATAACGTAATTGGAATTCATGAATTTCTTCCGCATAATAACTGGCAATAATCTCCGGAGATGAAGCATAATTCAGGAGAAGATAGTCTTCAAAATAATCGAATTTGCCTTTATTCTGGAAGTTTAAAATACCGTCTTTAATTTCGTATTGATCAATATTATCATAATAATATACACAAAATAAAGCATCTTCTAAATAAACAGACAAATTGCTCATAAAATCTATATAGCTATTACCACTGGGACCACTTTTACTTTGACCTTGTATTCGTATGTATACTCCAGGTGTTTTAAAATCGATCACTTTATCTTCATAATACATGGCATATCTTTCTACAATTCCATCATTAGAAATTACCCCAAAAGTATTGTCAAAAAATCCCCACTCACCTGTATGAGTACGTTCATTAGAATATTTTTCTAAAAATTCCTCCTCTTTTTCTTTTTTTACCTGCAAAATAGCACCACCTGTAATTACTTTTGGCTTTAGCTGTTCAACATTATGTAATTCTCCCATTTTAAAGAACTTTTATTTTTAATTTGTGTTTAACTTATATGCGGAAGATTTTTTATTGAATAATTTATTTTCTAAAAAAGATAATTATTCAATTTACTCATAAATTCTGCCCATTTCCAACAAATCGCCCAAAGTGCGCCAACTTACTTCAAATTCTTCGTCATCATCTTTGTTGTAGTCCATAAAACATCTCATACCACATTCCAAAATAGAACCTGGATCAAAATTGTACCATCTATTTCCTGTTTCAGAATCAATTCCCTCATATTTCGATTCATTATCCAATTGTTTACCGTTCATTTTGTGCAATTCAGCAATCTGAAACTTCAGAACAGCCATTGAATAATCAAATTCACTAATATCTGAAATTATGGTTTTATCTGTTGAAGAGTTTGTTTTTGAATCAATAAATGTATTTTCATCAGGTGCATCTTTGATTTTTAACCATTCAATATTAAATTTTTTTGATTCAGAAGTGGATGAGTCGTGTAAAAGTTTTAATAATAATTCGGCGGTTAAAATTTGTTCTCTTTCCTGTTCAACCAGCTTGAGTAAAGCTAAGAGATAAGTTTCCAAATCCCTATTTTTTAAGATTCTGAGATTAATATTATTGTAAAATTCTTTATATGTCATATTTTAATCAAATGTATTGGTAATATTATTCACTTTATTTCAGGAGGTTAATTCATAAAAATGTCTAAATAATCCTGTAGAATAGCATCATTGCCTATTATCTCGTTGGTGAGTTTTTTAATTTTTTGTATCAGCTTAGACTCATTTGTATTTTCATCTATATCTATCAGACGTAATGAAATTTGCGATTCCTCATCTTTTAGATTGATTTTTATTGATCTTCCGTCAAGAATGGTTATTCTGGTTGGAACATATGGGTTTCTGTAACACTCTTTTATAAGATTTGTGATTTCAAAAAGCTTTTCTGTTTCCATAATTTTTCCACTCCAGACTTTGCAATTGTGATCTCGGAAATACTCGGATTTAGATGCGATCACTAAAAGAGCATAAAAATCTTCATTTTTCTTGATTTCAATATCAAATTGCCCGTCAAGAGTATGTATTTTAATCTTGATCATTTGGTTTTATAAGCTTCAATTTTTTCTGATAATCTTTTGGCTAAATAGTCGTTTCCTTCTCTTAAATATTCAAGAATAATTTTGGCTTCTTCGAGGTATTTTTCTTTTTTCGATTCGTTCCAATAATAGGGTGCATATAAATTACAGATTCTGTCTGCCATTTTAACTGCCCAGACTTCTTTTGGCTGTGCTTTTATCCGTTCAAGACTATCAATCATTTGATGCTTTTTTTCAAGATTTGTGTTTTTTGTCAATGCAAGAACACCTTCCTTTACTTCTTTGCCATATTCTTTTTCAAGATTTTCGATACTAAAGTCTGTATCTTCTATGGTATCGTGTAAAAACGCACATTTTACAGCAAGATCAAAATTAAAAACTGAAGTGTTTTTAGCCGCATTCATAATTTCAAATACAACACTTCCGATATGATTGATGTATTCTATTTTTTGATTTTTACTTTGTCCGCCGTATGTTTGTCCGTTATGCAGAATGCTTACTTTTTGCCATGTATTCTGTAAGTCATCAATTGTAAAATTGTCGTTCATTTTTGTGATTTTATTGATAATAATTGATCTGGATTTTCAGCCAGTCTTCTAATTCTTTAAATTTTTCAATGGAAATGTATTGCTTATAATTATTAATTATAGCTAACTGCTCTTCATATTCTTCTTTGTCGTAATATTCTTTTGGATTGCATCCGTCTTCAATTAATTCATTGTGGTAAAGTATCAATTCATTTGTATCTTCAGTGTAAAAATCAGCAATAAGTTGTTTGTCTGATGTGTAATTTCTGGATAAATATTTTCCAAAATTATAATCCCAAGAGTCGAACTTAGAATCCAATGTTCTTTCAAAAAGTAATTGCTCGTCTTTAATTTCATATTTACTGATTGATGTACCCACAACCACATAAAATAAAGCGTTTTCCAAGTAAGGAGAAATTTCAGCCATAGATTCTTCAAAATCGATAAAACCAGACTTTCTGCCGTCCTGTATTGATACATATACACCTGATTCTTCAAAGTTTATTATTCTTGCAGTTGCATAAAGCGCGTACCTACGAACCTTTCCATCATTAGAATTTATTATAAATATATTGGGGGAAATTTCCTGCCCTTTATTATGAAAATTCTTACTGATTTTGTATTTTTCTAAAAAGATATTTTCTTGGTCTTTTTTAACACGTAAAATAGTACCGTTAGTTAAAACTTTTGGTTTAAGTTGGTATACGCAATGTAAATCTCCCATTTTTTGATCTTAGATTATATAAAATTATAAACAGGCAAAACTGTCCCAATTTGGTCTATTGATTATTTTGCCTTTGTTTTCTATTGGAAGCAGATGATCCAGATATTTTTGATCGGACATGGTGATTTCAACAACAGATTCAATACTGTATTTTTCAATTTCGGTTTCATAGGCTTCTTCCCATTCGTCAGAATACATTTCCAAGCCCATATTTTCTAATAAATCCGTAACGATTAATTCAATATTTTCTTCGCTCTGGTCATTAATAATTTTGATAGATTCAATATACTGATCAACAACTTTTTCAAGATAATCATTATCGCAGGATTGCGATGTGTTTATCTCGGTCAAAAGAGTTCCTTTCGGAAATTCGAAAGTCTGATGCGAACCTTGTAAACAGGCATCATGTATAATTTGAATCATAAACACAGGTTCTGTTGGTATGTATCCATCATTATTATGGACATTTTTAATTTTTAGCGTACATTTTCTATCTTCTAATGATAATAGCTGAACCCTTCCAAAGTACTGACATATTTTTATTTAAATTAATTATTAATAATTATTTATCTGAGTTTTCAACCAATTTTTTAATTCTGTAAATCTCTCCATTGAAATATACTCTTTATAATGATTAATTTTGGTTAACAGTTCTTCGTATTCTTCTACTTCATAAAATTCTTTTGGATCGTCATCGTATTTAATCCTTTCGATATGATGCAATATTATCTCATCCGTTTCTTCAACATAAAAATCGGCAATAATTTGTTGGGAAGAGGAGTAGTTTGCGAGTATATATTTTTCAAAAGAATAATTCCAATTGGCAAAGTTCTCTGTGGATTCAAAATATAATTTTCCATTTATAATTTTATATCGATAGATGATTGTATCCCAAAATACATAGAATAAAGCATCTTCCAAATAAGGAGACATCTCGTTTAGAAATTTATTAAAATCTTTCTCAAAACCATATTTACTGCCGCCCTGAATAGATATATATAAACCGGATTCCTCAAAATTTATTGTTTTTTCGTTCGCATGCATTGCATATCTCTCAATTTTTCCGTCAGTAGAGTTTGTTACTCCTGTATTTGAAAAAATACCTTGTCTTTCGTTATGTAAGTTTTTATCAATATTGTATTTTTCTGAAAATAGATTTTCTTGATCTTTCCTAACGTGTAAAATGGCTCCGGAAATGATAACTTTTGGTTTAAGCTGATATACTTCGTGTAATGTTCCCATTATTTGCTTTTAGATGGATTTCGATCTGGAATTTATTATAAATAGTTCGTTTATTTAACCAATCTTTCCTTGATAAATGATGCTATTTCTTTAAATTTCCAATCTTCAATAGAAGCGGAATAATCTACTCCGGCGTAAATAGCAATATTATTATCTTTTTCGCCAAAGACGGTCTGGCTCCAAAAATCAAAATAATCAAAGAAAAATACATTGATATCATCAGTTTGATATTTTACTTTATTATCTTCTGAAAATAAATGGATTGCAGATGGAATAAATGTTTTTGTTCCTAAATCATTCATCTCGATAGATTCATCATAGAATAAAAACTCTTTTAATTTATTTGGGTTTGACAGACGATTATTAAAAGCAGGTTCATCAAAATCTAATCCTATTAAAGAATGGAATTCATTTTTTACTTCATCTTCATATTTTTCATTTTTAATCATGTCGCCATAACTCAAATTTTCAGGATCGACATCAAATTCCTCCCAATCGACTATTTCGTCTTTATCAAATTCTTCCCAAACCTTACTGGGATTTATATAACGAAACTCAAAGCCATCAAAACAATGATAAAACGATAATAATTCAGAATCAATCTCTGTATTAAACAATTGTCTAAACTGAGTTTCTAATATTTGTACATTTTCTACAGAACCTTTTGGAATGTATAAATGTGTGATAAATAAATCTGGATCCTGAATAATATTTTTTATTTTGCTATAAATACTTTGTCCTAAATTTTCTAATTTGCTGCCTTTTATTCCTTTACAGTCCTTTAAGTATTCTATCTGACTTAATAAGTTTTCATTCATAGTTTTTGTTTATTTATTCTATCATTAATTTTACACGAGTAATTCCATCATCTCCAACATATTCAGAATTATAGACCCTTTTCCCAATAATTGATTGGATAACATTCTGAACATCTGATAATTCTCCGGCTAATTCAAGATTTGCATTTTTTGAGCTGTAAAAAGCATCTTCATCAATAAAGTCGGAAACGTGTAAATAAAATTTGTCCAATATATCTTCAAGCGGATACTGGGAATCTTCTTCTTCCTCCAGTTCAAAGTTTATTGCAAAAACATAAATGTCTTCTTCTGTATTTTTGTAAATATTGTCTTCAATAAGTTCATATTTGGAGTTGTTGTACTTATCGAGATTAATTTGTTTAATATTTTTCATGAGTGTTTATTGTATAAGTTGATATTATTGTTTCTTAATCATTTTTGATAATATCTTCAGGCTTAATATTTTCATCACTAAAAAAATCTATAACTTTACTGTAATCTTTTGTTTCTGATTCTTCGAATTCTTTTAAAAACTGATGCAAAGTTTCCGTTCTGTCATTAGGAAATTTCAGTTCTGAACTTCTATGCTCTACTGAAAAAAATGTAGCCAGTAAAAATTCCATGTAAATAACAAAGTCACAATACGTAAGATCATTATAAGATGCACTATAGTCTTCACCCAAAATAATTGTAGGATTGGGATCATTTTTCGACAAAACTAAAGCTGTATCGTTATAATAATTGAAATAGTCTAAAAAACACATTTGTAAACCTTCCTCTTTGTTTAGATCTTCATTATATCCTGTATAATCGAAATCGGATTCGATAGAATATTTATAAGGATCAATGAATGCCTGAAGAGGAATCAAGGCACAAAAACCTTCAAAATCAGCTCTTTCGTCTTCTCCAGATGTGGCTGAAAAGAAGGAGCCAATATTTTCATTTTTTTTATTGATATTTTCCAGATCGAAAGAATGTAAGTTAGAGTGCCAAACAATGTTTAATCCGTTACTTATTTTGTAAAATGCTCTTATATAGATATTAAACTTAAATTTTTTGTCAAAATCATATTTTATTTCATCTATAGCTTCCTGATTTTCTTCAAATTCATAATCATCAATAATAGTTTGTACAACATCATTTAACATTGAAGTTATTTCTTTTTCAATTTCATCTATTTCGGAATCATTTAGTCCTTTGTATTGAACACTTACCACTTTATCAACTGTCGGATGTGTATTAAGAACTTTAAGTTTTTCTTCTAATCTTAAGAAATAACTATTTGCCCATTCGGTTGCGTTCATTTTATTTAATTATAGAGTTTTTGGGTTATTAGATTTTTAGCTTTTATCAGATTCTATCCAAATATTTTTCTCTCATCAAATTAATAAGAGGAACAAATACATTGATATCTTCCGTTGCTGCTTTCCAAGTATAATCAATATTTTTATTTTTCAAAATAAATCCAAATTTCCAAAGAGAACTATCTAAAATGATTACATTTTCTTTGTTTATATTTTCCGGCAGATGTATTTTTTCCAACTGTGATAAATATTCTTTCAATAAGGCAGATTCTGTTTGGGAAAGAATTTTTTCATCTGTAATGATTCTCAGCCTATCCAGATTGTAAACTCCGTTATCCCAACGTGTGAAATCATATTCTGTATCCCATTGTCTAAATCTTGCATAAACAATTCCATCAGAGTTTTCAACTAAAATTATTTTATAAGGAAATCCACTAATTGATGGTATTTCAGAGAAATAAGCAATAATTTTTTCTCCGTCTTTTATATCAAAACTTTCTATTTCAATTTTGGCTTCATTCATCAGAGCTTCTGTAATGTTTGAAAATCTTTCCATTTTTTCTTGTTTTAATTTTGGGGAATGAAATAGATGATTATATTTTTTTGACAAAGTTTTTTTGATCTTTCCAATTAAACTTCGTCATTTTATTCGTCAATTTTTGGTCAACAATTTCAATGCTTAGTTCTCCGTTTTCTTTTGTCAAAATAATCATACAGCCTTTTTCTAAAATTCCACTTTCGTTAAATTCCAGCTCATTTACTTTGATGGATTGTGTGATGCCGTTAAAATCCGTTTCCTGTTTAAATGGTTCTCCCGTATGTCCGTAAAAATGATAATGAAAAATCACATTATCTAAAACTTCTCGGATTTCTGTCATGCCATAACCGCTTTGACTATCATCTTTATCGTGGGTGAGTAAGATATCAAAAGAATGTTTTGTTTTTAACAACTTTTTGATTTCCTTTCTTTCATAATCCTGAATAAACCGGTTTTCTGTTCTTCCTTTTCGATCTCCGATTCTGCCGATACCCACGAAATTTAAAACCTCATCTTCCGTTTCTAATTTTTGTTCCAAACCAGATCTGCATACAAAAACTCTTTCATAAACATCAATTGGAAATATACTTTTATCTGAACTTTCCTTTTCAAGATTATCCAAAAAATCATGATCTTCATGATTTCCGCGAACACAGATCATATTGATATTAAGTTCATCTAAAAATGACTGTATTTCATGATTTGTTTTAGTAAAATCGTCATGAAATCCCAGTTCATCCCTGTCGTATTGTGCATGTTTTATTGTTGCTTTGTCCAGATTTTCTATGTTTGGATAAGCTCCCATATCTCCGCATTGCAGGATGAAATCTATTTTGTTGCCTGTTTCTTTTTGGTATAAATCTACAAGTTTGAAAGGTAATAGTATCTTACCATGTATGTCAGAAAAAATAGCTATTCTCATAGTTGCGTTCGTTTGTCTAAAATTGAGATTACCATTACTTAAACAATATCTAAAATTAAATAAAGTAAAATTGGTTCCTTATTTTAATTCAATATTAAATTCATCCTTTACAAATTCTTTGAAATCTGCCCATTCAACTTCTGGTCTATGCCATTCGCACCAAGGATGTGCATCGTTGTAATCAAATATTTTTCCAAAATCCGGAGAAGATTTGTCGCAATTTATATGAAAATCATGATGAGAACCCCAATCTCCGATTGTTAAATATATTTTATCCTTTTTCGTAAGTGTATTTGAATTTTTACGTTCTATAAATTCATCTCCATATAAATCTATTCCCCATTCAGTATTTGGTATAGAACCCAATTCATATAAATCTTTAACAGATATTTTTCCAATAGAATCAAGATAAATTTTTGGTATTTCGAGGTTTTTATCAACGTATTCCTGATCAAAATATTTTGAATAAATTTCTTTTAAATGTTCGGTTAATTCTTTGTCTTTTGTGTTCATCTTAAATTTTCGGTTATTGTTTTTTTTTAGATTAAAAAAGTAAGTTGACAAACAAAGATAGCCGAAAACAATTAAAGAAAAAACAGACTTCAACTGTCTTAGAATTCTTTAGAAACAAAAATCCCGAATTTGAAGTCCGGGATTTTGTTTATTGTTGAATTTCTGAACGTACCAATTATATTTTAAATATACTCATCGAAATTATAAATCCGATTACTCCTGCGATCGCCCATGCGATTTTGTGGCTTTTCGGAGCTTCACCAACCCAAACTTTAGGATCTTTTGTTTTATTTTTACTTTCAGCTGTTGTAATATCTCCTCCCGGAAAAAATAACATTGCAATCCCGATTAAAACAAAAACCGGTGCTGCCACAAGAAATTTAAAAACTGATCCTGTTGTTTCCATCATTCCATATCCTAAATATGTGAATATGCTGCCACAAAAGATGGCAAGAATCCCAACTAATCTTCCTAATTGCATAGTATAGTTTTTTTAGTTAAATGATTATTTATAATGAGGTTTTACCACTAAGCTTGTAATTTTACCATTCTCCCAGGTTGTATATACTTTTGCAATGTTTTTGAAAATATCTGTAGTTTTGAAAATATAAAACTTACCATCCGGAGAAAAATACTCAACTTCTGCTTTCATACTCATACGGTTTACAGGCAAATCTCCTTCGTTTTTGGTAATAGTCATCACATCTTTACCGTCTTTTACATACGGAGCAAAAGCATTTAATAAATTTATTTCTTTGGAGAAAGAATCTACTATTTTTTGAGCTTCAGGAGAAATTACATTGCTGGATTTTGTAATTTTAGGATTCATAAGAACGAATTGCTCTTCAGAAGGATCTGTTATCACTACTTTATCTATCGAGCTGTTATCATCAATAAGAAAATAATCATCAGTAAATCCTTTGTCGATATCGTGTTTAAAATAAGTAAGATTTATGTTATCATCATATTTCAATTCTGCATCTTTGTTGAAAGCCTTAAGGAAAATCATTTCATTCTTAGGGTTTTTCACTTCCAGGTAAACATATTTTTTACCATTTGGAGCTATAAGCAAAGTAGAATCTTTATCGTTTCTTAAAACTTTGCTTTCTTCTAATTTTAAAACCGTTATTGGGTTTTCATATACTTTGAACTCTTTTCCCATTTCTACTTTTTGATCTTCTTTTCCACCACAAGATGTAAGCAGTAATGAAGCCGCAAAAAATGATGTTGCTAAAATTGATGTTCTTTTCATGTTATTAAATTTTTAGGTTGTTTTTTATTTATTGTTTTTTGCTTTTTGCCACGCGGTTTCAAACCCTAATTCTATTTCCGGAGCAACTGTTTCTACAAACTGTAAAATTTTATTTCGGTCATTTTCAGTTGATTCAAATAAAGAAGGGAATGCATCCACATCTGTTTTAAATAAGCTGGTTCTGCTTCCTTTTTCCTCAAATGCATAGGAATAATTATTCATTAAATAGCGGGTTCTTTTTTTTACAATATAAAATCTGCCCATTTTATTTAAGTCGATCTCTTCAGATTTATTGAATATTTTCCCTGAATCGTTTTTGTTATAAAAAGTTATTGTATTTCCATCAGATTCTACAACTAAATGTACTTGTCTGCTCGTTAAATAAGTATAAATTTTTGAGGCAAATAAAAGCACACCGAAAACGAACAGTAATCCAATAATCAATACCCACCATGAGAAACCTTCTGTAAACAAAAATGTACCGAAGCCAATCACTCCAAATGCGAAAAAAAAGGTTGCAATAATGCATAACAGAAACTTAAAACCTCTTTTGATCAAGGGGATTTCAATATTTTTCATAAAAATTGTTTAGGTTTTTAAAAAGCTTCTTTAGCATCTTTCTTTGCCGAATTATATTCAATTAAAGATGCAAAAGCTTTTTTTAATCTTTCTACTAAATTATTATCATTTCTAAAGTCAAAAGGATCTGAATAATCATTATAATTTTGTCCACCAATAGACAATTCATTATATACATCACCTCTCGCTTCATATCCTTTTTCACATGCAGTATTCAATATACCTGTGCCTTTTACATAAAAATCGGAAGAATATTCAGGAGAAGAACCTGTAATTTTATTTAAATATATTGTAGTATTACAACTGTAAACACCTACTTGTTTTTTATAAACAAATTCCCCGTTTGAATAAGAAATAAATTGTCTATAACCAGTTAGATGTTCTTTCATTTTATCCGCAATCCAATCCATCGTTTCCTGTTTGGTAGGTTTTGCGGCTTTGCTTTCCGTGGTAGGTTTTGTAGATTTTGCCGGTGCTTTCTTTTGAGCATTTACATTCATGCCTGCAACTGTTATCAATAATACAATTGCAAACTTTAATTGTTTGGTCATTATGTTTTATTTAAATGTTTTTTTAAAGATTTTTTTAGAAATCTTGTTTTGTATGTTTCAAAATAATTTTAATGAATAATTCAATAAAAAATTCTTTTAAGAGTGGTAAACGGATTTTTTGATGGAATTTTTAAGTGTTAAAAAATAGTAATTCAATACTAACACTTTTGTAAATAAAGAGTAATTTTCATGATATAATTTTAATAATTCAATAGTTTTTGGTTTTTTAGTTTTGCCAAATATAGAATATACTTTGCAAATTTGCAAATTGAAGTATTAAAAGTAAACGTTATTTAAAGACCGAAAATTAGAGATTTCGGTTTTTTAGAATAGCTTCTTCATTCATTTTAAGACCGATAAGTTCCTGTATTTGATAAGCTTCATCCGTAAGATCAACTATTCCTGCCAAATCAATAATACTATCATTTTCATTTTTCCATTTGAATAATGTGGTATGGATTTCTGCAAACGACTCTTTTTTATTGACTGCAATATCATCAACTTTTCTTCTAAGTAATGCAAAAAGAACGTCCAGATAATATTCAAGATTTTCTTTATCGGAAATAGTTTTTATTTCCTGATATAATTCTTTAAAAGTAATCTCTAAATTTTTTAATCCTTCATAAGCAAAATGAACAGTACCTGTTCCTGTAGAAGATGTTTCCCAGCCTCTGTCAAAAAGAACTTTCTTAAAATATCCTCTTCCTTCTTCTCCACAAAGCGAAAAACCAAGTATTATTCCTGCATTGCAGTCTGTCGAGGCAAATTCGCTGCCCAATTCATAGAGTTTTTCAAGAATTAAAGTTCTGTCTTTCAGTTTGCAGACCAATGCAGGAATAAACTCAGGAAATAAACCTTTTCCATAGCATTTTTCAATTTCTGTTTCAATCTCTTTTTGGTATTTGGTACAGTCAAAATGTAACAATCCCAAAACAGCCGATCTTGAAATATAATAATCGTTTTTTTCTTGATTTCCAAATGTATAATCAGCCAGAATTGACTTTATAGGTTCATATTTTAAATGTCCTAAAACTTCCAAAAGTTCATAATTGGCATCTTCAATTAATTTGTCTTGGTAGATAGAGCTCTTGAAAAGCTTTTCTGCAACAGAAAGATCTCCAAATGCTTTAAAAACAGGGAGTAAATAACTGTAATCAAAATCAAAAGGATGAATCAGATATTGTTTTAAAATTTCATCAGCATCAGTTTTATCTCCACATTTTAGAATAGAGTAGACCAATGAAGAGATGACAGTTAATTCCCTTTCGGATTGATCCAGTTTTAAATATTCAATGAGTTCGAAGGTTGTTTTCAGCATTTTTTGTGTTTTGAAGATTTATGGTTTAGCTAGTTTAAGGCTGTTTGTCTAAGATTTCTCCTAATTTTTGAGCGAAAAAATCATTATCTTTCATGTTAACCATTCTCCATTTTTCTCCATCATATTTTGTAATTAAAATAGAATTTTCTTCGTCAAATTTAAAAGTGTAATAAATGAATCCTTCTATTTTATCGACATTTCCTGTAACTTCAATGCTGTAATCTGTGTTGTTGAAGTTTAATTTAATTATTTCTTTCATTTAGTTTTTTATGTTTTTATTCTACAAAATAGGCAGTACTGTTAAATTCCGCTTTATTTTTTATGAGATCTTCAATATTTGGAAACCATGGATTATGAATTAATACATTTACAGTAACCACTTCAAGAGGGTATTCCTGAAGTGTATTGATCCAATTTTGCGCATTATGCTGTATCTTATATTCAACAGTTTTTTGTAATAAATCTTTCCACCAATGATGATTGTAATTCCCCCAAGAATTATTATCGGTGATCAATATTCTGGCTTCTTCTTTTACGCCCCAAATGATTTCAGTATTTGTTATAAAATTGTCAAATAAATCCGCATCATTTTTTTCAAACCATTCTGCAATAGGGAAATGAGATGGAGTAGAGTCGGGTAGATTAGCTAAAAGACGTGTTAAAAATTCTCTGTATTGTCCACCCCAAAATATCTTTTCATCAACATTAGGAAACGTAACTATGCCGTCTTCAATTTGGGCTATTTCTATTTTTAATTCTTTTAAAGGAAATTTTAAAAAACCATCTATAGACAAGTCTGCAAAAATATGATACCATAGAAGAGCTTCAGCAGAAGTCAAATTTATAATTTCACCAGAGTTATTATTCTCTTTCAAATGGTTAAACTCGTTATTGTACAGTCTGAAAATCAAATCGAAAAATGATAATCCTTTATGACTGTAATTTTCCGAAAGTATAGAAAAGAATTTGTCGAAATCCATTTCAACAGAATTGTTGATATCGACTCTTAATCTGTCAAACCAATCCTCAAAACTAAAGTCTTCGTTTGAAAAACCAAAGCAATAATTAAAAATTTCTTTTGTACTTCTTTCTTTTACTAAACAATCCGTTATTCTGTATTTGTGTATTGTTGACATTTATTTTATGTGAATTTTAATTTTTTATTTCCACTAAATTCAAAATCTTTCTTCGCTGTAATTTTTTATTATTGAAATCGCCAAATCTTCTTTGTTGAAAATAGTTGAATACCAAAATCCTTTTCCCCACGTTCCTTTCCCTACAAATTTATCCGGATATTCAAAGCTTAAAAGTGTTGCCGTTCGACTTTTTAATCTTGAAACTTTTTGAGTAATTGATGTGATATCAGAGAATACCAGCATTTCGACTTTTGATTCATTAATGCTCAGCATTGCAATTTCAAGTCCATCAATAATTCTGTCTCCATTCTTTCTGCAAAGTTTTTCTATATCAAGCTTCAATTGATTTCTTGATTTTTCATCTAACAAAAGCCGATCATTTCGCGAATCTCTATTTACATATTCTGTGGGTAATTTACGAGATAAATTGCAGTTGATATAGTTTATATTCTGCTTTTGTAATTCGGTATATGTATCAATGAGTTTTTGCCAATTTCCATTTTTATCCCAGACAGGATATTCGTTAAATGTTGTCCAGATAATGTGAAATAGCTGTTTGTTACTCATGATTTTTATATACCGTCTTCTCTTAATATTTCCTCGACACTATCCCAAATATAAAAAGGTACATCACTTTTCGGTCTCCATGCTCTATGTAAAAAGCGTGCGATTTCAGATTTTTCCAATTGTTGATCTACATCTTCCTGAGTAATATTATTTCCCGCAACATTTACTTCTTTCAAATTCGGGAGTTTATTCAGAACACGTATGTCTGAAATTTTATTCTCGTATAAATTGATGTATTCTAAATTTTTCAGGTTTTCTATACCGTCTATATTTTCAATTGTGTAATTTTCATATAGATTTAATACTCTCAGGTTTGAAAGTTTATCCAGATTTTTAATCTCAGTAATTTTACATTCATTAAATTCCAATTGCTCTAAATTAGGCAAATTCTCAAAGGCTGTAGATTTTTCTAACTCAAATTCTCTTGAACTGATAGATAAAATTTTAAGTTTTTTTAATTCTCCTAGATTAATATTATTACATCTTCTAATCTTAAGATTCTCTAAATTGGGAAACTGCTCCAAAGTATAGATCGTGTATTCATCTTTAAGCGCTACGATTTCAAGGGTTTTAAGAGATTCTAATCTTTCTGTTGCCTGAAGCTGAATACTTTCTGTTTTTAAATATTTTAAGTTTTTAAATTTATTCAGTTCTTCTATAATGCAGTCACATTCTATTGTTAGTTTTTCAAGATTAGTAAGATACTCTGCACCTTTGAAAACGAACATCTTGTCGCTACCAACATTATAACTGTAAAGTCTTAGATTTTTAATGCTTTTAAGCTCTTTGAAATCAAGGATTAAAGTATTTGTGGGAATCATTTCATAATCAATAATGAGCTGTAATTCTTTAATTGTTTCTAACCGCAAAAATGTTTTTATAGTTGTTACACATCCCGAATCAACAAGTATTGTTTCCAATGCAGTAAATTGTCGTATGCCTTTAACAATATTATCTGTATCAGATGTAGTGAATGTACAATCAAAAAAATGTAACGCTTTTACTATATTGAAAAGAGGTTGTAAAGCATCTAAATCATCAAAATGCAAATCTGTGAGTTGCAGTGATATAAATTTTTCATCCAGTAGATTGTATTGTGTTTCCGCGGCATGTGCCTTGTCAAATTCTTTTATACGGATTTTTAAGTTTTTTTCTACTGCATTTATTGCTTGTTCAATAAGATTCATGGGTAAATGTGTCTTTAAAATTTTTGGTTTTCAACTTCATCATTTGGCGTTCTGCCTTATATTTCTGATACTTTCGTTTCAGTATTTTGATACTTTGCTTTTAAGGTTGTAATTTTCTCTGCAAATTTCTTATGATTCTCTTCAATTTCTCCGGGATAAAAATTAAGCCAGCGACTATGCTCTCTATACGCTTTTTGTCCATTAGCAAGTTGTTGTTGTCTTTTGGAGTCGTTGGGTACTAAAATATTGTTGATGATTAATTCGTGCGGTTTTAACATTTCAGAGATGGTGTCAAAATCTTCAAGGCTTAATCTGGTATTGTAAATTACAATATTATCTTCCGAATTAATAATCTCTTTAGAGAGGTACTCAAGCTCATTCAGTTCCGAATCTTTTGAGGGATGATAATTATTTTTTAGAAGAATGTCAGAAAAATCCACAATTTTAAAATGTGCAAATTCAGAACTTTTTATATCAGATTCATCAATCCTATAAGTTAAAATTACGTTTATTCTCTTTTTTGATTCTGATAAATTGTTTTTTGTAGAATTCATGGTTTTGTTTTTTTATTAAATTGACGTTCATATATTGATCGTCTTTATTGTAAATGAAACAGATCGGTTTATCTTTTCCATATTAATTCTACGGAATTTTCCAATGTCCAGATGTCAGGTTTTACGATCTTATTATTTGGTAGCAATTCCAATATCTCATCTCTCATATCAACACCTATAATAAAGCCAAGTTCGTTACTGTGTGCTATTTCAAGAAGTGAAAGAAAGGCTTTTGCTCTTTCATTATCGTCATGTTTCAAACTATCTTTGTCCAGATAAAGATACTGAACATCTTCATGAGAGATCCAGTTTGTAATTCCTGTAGTATAAAAACAAAAGAAATCATTCCAATTATCAAGTTCTCCGGTGATTGAATCTGACAATGCTTCTGCAGAAATTTCAAAATTCCGGGAAACGCCACCTTTTCCTAGTGGTAGATGTGGGAAAAAATCGGCACAAGTCTTAAATATATAATATTCAAAAAACTTACAAAAGTCATAATGTTTATCTGAACTATTTAAAAATGCCAATTTAGCATCATAATTTTCTATTTTTTGATATTCACTATTTATTTTAAAATTTTTGTCGAATGAGTTTGATATGGAAACAATATTTTTAATTGTTTCATTAACGAGTTTTTCCAATTCCTGTTTAGACAGACGTGAAGTACTTCCGGTAACATGAGATTTTAAGAATTCCTGACAATCGGCGGTTAAGTCTCCTGTTTCTCCTTTTAATGTCGGAACTATTTCTTTATAAAATTTTTTATCGTCAAATAAATGTAGAGTGCACCAATATCCCATTTGTATTAGTTAAAATTGCTTTATAATTCTAATCTTTTTCAGAATTCCTTTTTCGTTTTTATAACTGAAAATATAAGTTCCCTTTGATACTTTTGTTAAGTCTATATTATTGTTGTAATAAGCTAAACCTCTCGCAATTTGTTTACCATCCTCTGATAAAATGGCGTATTCAAACTGATTGCTGTTATTTTGATTATTGATGATAAAACCGTCTTTGCGGGCGTTGGCATAGACTTTTGTTTCAGAGATATCTTCAGGAGCTTTATTGTCGGAGAGTACACTTTCGCTAATGTCTGCAACCTGTGTGCTTTTAATGGCTGACGTTGTAATAGAAGTAGTATTTCCTCCTATAATGTATAATTTATTGTTATAAACTTCCGCAGTCGCATGTCTTCGCGGAATCATGTTTGAAGATAACTGATGCAGTTTATTGGTTTCTGTATCGAAATAAGCCAAAAAAGTTTGATTATTATAACCCCCTACAATAAAAATCTTATTACCGGATACCGCTAATGAATGACCAGATATCGCAGCGGGCATCGTATATTGTTCGGTCCAAAGATTTTTCTTGAGATCGTAAACGTTGATTAGTCGAGAAGACGTACCGTTAAAACCTCCAATGACATAAAGTTTATCATTCACAATTTTGCCCTTTGTTTCTCTGGCTGTAGGCATATCTGGTAATGGATTCCATGTATCTGAAGCAATATCATAGTATTGGAATCTGTTAGAAAATACAGTGGTTGCGGCATTGTTTAGTCCGCTGCCGCCGAACACATATATTTTTCCATTATGGATGGCAGAACCAGCATTTCCTGTGTAGGCACGATTAACAGCTCCCTTCGTTATTTTATGAGTTTCAAGGTCTAAAATTTCAAGATGGCTATTTCCCCAACCGTTAAAAATATAAATTTTATTATTGTAAGTCTCCGAATTTGCGAATTTTTTTGGAAGCAGAGTAGAGTTGATCATACTCCAGCGGTTGTCTTTAATATTGTATTTCTCAATAAAGTTGGCGTTACCACCAGTGTCCTTATAACCATTGCTCACATAGATATTATCATCTACAATGACACTGCTTATAGCTCCTCTTCCAATAGACATATCCGAAAGGTATTTAAAATTTAGGGTTTGTGCATTCGCGAAGAATAAACCGAAAATTGAAAGGAGGAATAGTTTTGTTTTCAATGGTGGTGGGATTTGGTTTTAAAGATAGGGAAAATGATTGATTGGATTGTAAATCTGCGATATTGAGTTTGTTTTGAAATGGAAAAAAACCGCTCTGGAGTTGAGCGGTTTTATGTTTATTGATATGAGCGAGATGCTCGAACCGGTGGTGATGTACCTCAAAATGAGGACACTTTGCGGAGGAGATTCTTACGAATTAAAAAGCAAAGCAAAGTTGAATTAAAATCTACTATCAATATTTACTTCCCTCGTAAAGCTATCTAAAAGAGATTTAAAAGATTCACTGATAGATTTCCCTGCAGAAATATCATATATTAATTTTTCTACATTGAAAACACAATATGTACCTTTTCTCGGATTATAAAGTCCTGCATATTCCCAAATTACATCACCTCTCACATGTGATAAGGCTAAATAAATTATAAGTTGTTTAATGTCTGATGAGCGAAAATTTCTTTGCACTGTCTTGATTTCGTATAATATTCCATCTATTTGTAAATCTCCAATTAAATCAGAAATAATACCATATCCAGAAAATCTTGGTTTGAAAGAGCTCGATACTACTGTTTTTTTGTTTAAAAACTCAAAAATATTATTACAAATATTTTGACAGTCTTTCTCTTCAACTTGTAAAAAATTAATTTCTTTATAACTCAAACTTTTTCTCCAAATCTCAAATGCAGTTTGCTCAATGATTGGTTTTAAATTTTTTTCTTTCCAAACATCATCATAGTCACTCTTTTTTAAAGACACTTTTTCTACAATATTAAATGCTAATTGTGAAACCAAATCATATCGAATATCTTCAGAATGATTAGTGATAATTTCTTGATTGATGATTTTTGGTTTAGCTTCGTTAAATAATTTCATATAACTCGATGTTAGTAATGGAAAATGCTGCTTCCAAACATCTGTAAATTTTTCTGCTAAATCTCTTTCACTTATCATACTAAGATTTTTTGTTTTGTTTGACTTTTTTTGCTAAACCACTCTTTGATAAGGTTTTCTTCAACAGTAAAACGTTTTTTATTGTGATCTCTCCAATGCTGACCTTCGTCTCCTAATACATATGAAGAAAACATAAAAGCTCGTCTTTCCCACATTGATAAAGTAGAAAAATTACTTTTGACATCAATAAGCCAATAATGACAATCCCAATTTGACATTGCAATAATAATTTGTCTCCGCAATAAATGACTAGTTGCTGTATCATATAATTTTATAAATAATGATTCCTTTGCATGTGAATGTCTTACTGATAAAATTTGAATAATGTAATTAACATTTAAGTCAATTTTTGTTAGGTAGCTATCAATTTGAAACAGATTCAATAGCTCTTTGTCGATAAAGTTTTGGATATGAGAATCTAATTCATCATAAATTCCTCGAATTAAACGAAGTATAGATGGAAAAACGGGTGACAGGGTTAGGAGATTATTATTATCAAGTAAAATTTTGATTGCAGATATTTGATGATGAGAATCCATAACTTTAATGGCATTTATTGCTTGTTTTGTTACGGTTTGGTCAATGGTTGATTTATTGACTTCTTTAGATAAAATTCCAATAATATCAATTTCTTGCACAGCTTTTTTCAGGTCTTCATAGTCATCTACTGCGGTAGGAGAGTATGGATCAAACCTAATTGAAATATTTAAAAGCTTTTGCTCATCGTCACTCTCTATAGATTCAATATTTTGAGGGTCTAAAAATTTATGTATATCTTGAAATTCTTGTGATGTCAAAATTTTTGTTTTGCCTTTTTGTAGTTCTAACTGATCATTAGCTAGTTTTTCAGAAAGAAAAATCAAGTTTTTATAACCCTCAGATTCTGAATTACAAAAAATAGTGTAGTCGTCAGCATATCTGCAAAATATAATACCTTGAGAATAAAGATGTTTATCAGCATGATTTAATGATAATTCGGCTAAAATACGCGCAGCAGGTCCTCCCACTGGTAATCCATAAGAAATTGTTCCTGAAAAATGACTTAAAAGTGTTGAAATTTTTTCAGTTGTGTTTGAACTGTTTAATCTTTTTAATTCATTCTCTAATTTATGATGGTTTACTCTTGGATAAAAGTTAGATATATCTGTCTGAAGTATAAACGGATATTTTGTCGATAATTCGATACATTTTTTCTTATAATCAATCCATGTAGTGTTTTGGAATAAAGTATTTTTTGTTTTGTCCCATTTATATCGATAAGAAAATATTTTGTTTTCTGAAATAGGAATTCTAATATCTTCTATTTTCTGTGCGATAGAAATTACTAAGCCTAAAAAATAAGCATTCCAAAAAGGCTCTATTAAGGTTGCACGTCTAAAACCGTAATAACCTACTTGACTAGCTTTTACAATTGTTAGTGGTGGAGAACTAATTAAATGATTAGTGAAGTCTTTATGAATATTTTCTAAAACATTTAGAGTATCTTCAATTTTATCCTCAAATAGGTTTCTTTCAAATGGAAATGGAAATACATCGGTGTCACCATGGGCAATGATGTTTTTAAGTGCTTTTCTAAAGTTTTCTCTCATATTAAGTTTGCCTGGTTAAGAATATAAATTTATTACAAAATTTAATATTTAACAAAAAAACCGCCCCACTAAAAGCAGAACGGTTTATATATTAAATTGTCTTAGCGACTCGCTACTACATCATTCCCGGCATTCCACCACCCATTGGCATAGCTGGTTCAGCGCTTTTCACTTCAGTGATAACACATTCAGTTGTAAGAAGCATTCCAGAAACAGAAGCTGCATTTTCAAGAGCAACTCTTGTTACTTTAGTTGGATCGATGATTCCTGCTTCAAGCATGTTTACATACTCGTCAGTTTTAGCGTTGTATCCGAAGTCTCCGCTTCCTTCTGCAACTTTAGCAACGATTACAGAACCTTCACCACCTGCATTAGCAACGATTTGTCTCAATGGCTCCTCGATTGCTCTTTTTACGATTTTGATACCTGTAGTTTCGTCAGGATTGATCCCTGTAAGGTTTTCCAAAGCAGCGATAGCTCTTACCAAAGCAACACCACCACCTGCAACAATACCTTCCTCAACAGCTGCTCTTGTAGCATGAAGCGCATCATCAACTCTGTCTTTTTTCTCTTTCATTTCAACTTCAGAAGCTGCACCTACGTAAAGAACTGCAACACCACCGGCTAATTTAGCCAATCTCTCCTGTAATTTTTCTTTATCGTAATCAGAAGTGGATGTTTCCATCTGAGCTTTGATCTGAGCAACTCTTCCTTTGATTTTGCTTTCTTCACCACCACCATTTACGATAGTTGTGTTGTCTTTATCGATAGATACTTTCTCAGCAGTTCCCAACATATCCAATGTAATGTTTTCCATTGTAAAACCTTGCTCTTCAGAGATAACTGTACCACCTGTTAAGATTGCGATATCTTCCAACATTGCTTTTCTTCTGTCTCCAAATCCTGGAGCTTTTACAGCAGCAATTTTAAGAGAACCTCTTAATTTGTTTACCACTAAAGTTGCCAAAGCTTCACCTTCAACTTCTTCAGAGATAATTAATAAAGACTTACCACCTTGAGCAATTGGTTCAAGAACCGGAAGCAATTCTTTCATAGAAGAGATTTTTTTCTCTACTAAAAGGATGTAAGGATTTTCGACTTCAGCTACCATTTTTTCAGGGTTAGTCACGAAATACGGTGACTGATAACCTCTGTCAAACTGCATACCTTCTACAACATCAACTGTTGTATCGATACCTTTAGCTTCTTCTACAGTGATTACACCTTCTTTACCAACTTTTCCGAAAGCTTCAGCAATTAAAGATCCGATAGTTTCGTCGTTGTTAGCAGAAACTGAAGCAACCTGCTTCACCATTTCTGTAGAATCTCCAACAGTTTTAGATTGAGATTTTAAGTTTTCAACAACTGCAGTTACTGCTTTGTCGATACCTCTTTTCAAATCCATTGGGTTTGCACCTGCAGCTACGTTTTTAAGACCTTCTCTTACGATAGCCTGTGCCAATACAGTAGCGGTAGTAGTACCGTCTCCTGCAATATCATTGGTTTTGGAAGCAACTTCTTTTACCATTTGCGCTCCCATGTTTTCTACCCTGTCTTCAAGTTCGATTTCTTTTGCTACAGAAACACCGTCTTTAGTAACGTGAGGTGCACCGAAAGATTTTTCGATTACCACGTTTCTACCTTTTGGTCCTAAAGTTACTTTTACTGCATTAGCCAATGCATCAACACCTCTTTTTAAAGCGTCTCTTGATTCAATATCGAATTTTATTTCTTTTGCCATAATATTAAAGCTTTAAGCTTTAGGCAATAAGCAGTAAGCTTTGCCTTGAAGCTGTTAATTATTATTTAATAATTTTTTTCTAAGTTGTATAAGTTTTTGTCTGATTAAATTTAGGATTAAGGCTTGATAATTTATCTTCGGATGTGAAACCTAAATCGCAGAAGAGAAGAAGCAAATATTCAGTTTCGTTTGTTGAACCAATACTTATTTCTAAAAATCTTGCAAATTCTTTATCGGTTGATCTTCCACAACCTTCGGCAATATTTGTTGGAATAGAAACTGATGCTCTTCTTATTTGAGATGTTAATCCAAAAAGTTCAGATTTTGGAAAATTTTCAGAAACAATATAAATTTCTTTTACCAACTCATGGGCAACTTTCCAAGTATCATATTTTTTGTAGTCTCTCATTGCCTATTGCTTACTGCCTAAAGCCTACTGCTTTTTACCCAATAATACCTAAAAGATCTCCTTCTTTAACGATTAAGAAATCTTTCCCTTCCAATTTCAATTCAGAACCTGAATATTTCCCGTAAAGAACTTTGTCACCTACTTTTACAGTTGTTGGCTCATCTTTTTTACCAGGACCTACTGCTACTACTGTACCTTCTTGTGGTTTTTCTTTCGCTGTGTCCGGAATAATAATACCTGAAGCTGTTTTAGTTTCTGCAGCGATCGGCTCGATCAAAACTCTGTCTGCTAATGGTTTAAAGTTTACTGACATAATATGTTTAATTTTTAATTATTTCTGTGTTGTAATTGGCGAAATGTGTGCCATCGGTTGTTCTTGGTTGAAATGGCAGATTTTATTTTTAGGGAGTGGAAATTTTGGCAGAAAAAAGTCACCCGTTTTGGAGGTGACTTGTATTTTATTTATGACAAGAATCTTTGTAATCGTCAATTAATTTTTTATAAATATCAGTGTAAATTGCCGATCTGTATTTCATATTAATTTTTGATGCTTGAGCTCCTTTTTTACCTTTCAACGCTGCTTTTCTTTCATCATCCGTTGCTCTTTTCTTTTCCTTAAAAGTTTTATTGGAAAAATAATCGTTCTGTCTTGCTTCATCTACTTTTTTCAGGAATTCTGGACAATCGGCTCCTACAATTTCATAGGCTGTATAGAATTTTTTGTATAATGTTTTCAGATTAAATAAATCTAAAGGACTTAATGAAGGATAATCTACCGGTGCAATAGCAACAGTGTCGTCCGGCTTACTCAGATAGATCATTACATAGGTTAACTGACAGTCGTTTTCGTTTCCATTAGAAGCTGCGGAATAATTATTTCCAAAATCTGCTTTGCACATCATGCTTCTGTAACCGTAAAGATTGATTGGTCCTTTTTCCATTAAGGGAAGCATCAGTACTTTTCCTTCGGATTCCAGTTCCTGATCTTTGTTAATTTCTTTTACAAGACGTTTATCCAGCTGAAATTGTTCCTGAGTTTCTTCATTTGTATACAGTAAACTTTTAATATCCGAAACAGGAATTAATTGCACCTGACTATCGCTTTTTGAGGACTTAAATTTTACTTCTTTTCTGTCTAAATTGGCATATTTCGGTCCTTTTCCCATAATGCTGAAAGTGGCAACATCGGGAAGCATAAAATCTTGGGCAAATCCTTTTTTCGTACTACCGTCTTCCATTAAAATTTCAATAGGAATGAAGTCTCTTTTTCCCGTATAAAATTGTAAAGACTGTGCAAAAAAATTCTGTACTGAAAGAATAAACAGCAATAAAAGACTAAGTTTTTTCATGGATATTTTAAAGTTTTTTATCGAAAGCAAATCTAAAAAAAAAGTATCCAGATTCTGAATACTTTTTAAAGAAATTATATTATTGGTTTCTATTTCACAGTTTCCATGACCATTTTTCTTCCATTCGAGTCAATTTCCTGTTTCAAAACTTCTCTTGTGTCAATATCCATATAATACGTAACAATTGTTTTTCTGTCCTGAATATCATCCGTTGTTTTTACGATCCAAACTTTTTTACCATTCAGTTCGCCTTTGTTTACATCTTCAATATAAGCTTTTACAACTCCTTTTTTAGCTGAAGGATTATAATCGAAAATCGGCATTTCGATGGAGTAGTGTTCTTTTAAAGGAAGGTATCTTATTAATCCGGGATAAGAATTACTGTCAAAATATTCGGAGGAAATTTTTTCATCAACTTGATCTTTTTTCTGAGATTTTTTATCCAGATAATAACCTGTTGCTTTATTTTTTTCAAATTTTAAAACCATATCTCTCATCGAATTGTAAGACGAATGATAAATAGGCTGGAAATCTGAAATCTTAACCAATGTAGAATCTACCCAAAGCGTTTCCGGAACCTGATTCATTTTACACTTGTTTTAATAAGAAGTGTTGCTTTGTCGATTTTCTTTACCTGAGTAGCAATCTTTCCGATTTCTATTTTTTGATCTCCTTTTTCTGCGTACCAAATTGCATTGGAAGTTTCATCTTTGATGAATTTGGATTCAAGTTTTACAGTACTCGGAATCAATGTTTTTTGAGCAAAAAACTGGGCACTGCTCATTATCAAAATTATCAGAAATAGTCTCATGATTTTTTTAATAATAAGTAGTGCCCTTTATATAAAAGTTACATTACCTTTTTGTTATTTTTTCCCTGCAGCCTGCATCGGATTTACTTTTCCGTTGGCTCCGCCTCTCACATTTGTACCTTCTTTTTGTTTAAATAAATCGAATTTCGAAATCTGTGCAGTTCCGCCGTCATTGCTCCAAAAATTGTTTGAAGTATCAATATCGGCAGTTTCTCTCATCGGATCAAGCTGAATTGATTTTAATTTTTTATCAAAATAATACGTTTTCGAAACTTTCTGTTCGTTCATTCTCCAGATTTGAGCCGAAGATTTGTCTCTCAATTTTGTTCCGTCTTCGAAAGTGAATTCAAGAATAATTGGCATTACCAAACCTCCTTTGTTCACGAAATCAATCTGATAAGCTGTAAGATTTTTAAACTTGTCTTTTTCTTTTTGCGTTAAAGGTTCAGTTCCGTCGAACTTAGAAGTGTATTCTTTGTTATTATCCACTTTTTCCTGACCTCTGTCGTATCTGTAGTAAAAATCTTGAGCTTCTTTGTCTTTATCTACATAGAAAGTGATATTTTTATCTTCCCTGTTTCTGATTTTTGAAATATCTTCAAATTCATTTACTGCAGGTTTATCAACTTTATAAGTATTATCTTTTGCGGCTCTTGGAGCTGTTTCTAAGTCGGGAGTTGCAACTGTCACTTTATCGATTGCGATATCAACAGGATCTGTTCCATAAAACCATCCTCTCCAGAACCAATCTAAATCTTCGCCGCTTGCATCTTCCATCGTTCTGAAAAGATCTGCAGGTTCAGGATGTTTGAAAGCCCATCTTTTTGCATACGTTTTGAAAGCTTTATCGAAAAGTTCTCTTCCCATGATAGTTTCACGAAGAATATTCAATCCTGTTGCCGGTTTTGAATAGGCATTCGGACCAAACTGAACGATATTTTCAGAGTTTGTCATGATCGGTTCCAATTGATCTTTTGGAAGCTTCATGTAATCAACGATTGTCCAAGCCGGCCCTCTTTTTGACGGGAATTTGTTGTCCCATTTTTCTTCTGTAAGATATTCAACGAAAGTATTCAACCCTTCATCCATCCAAGTCCATTGTCTTTCATCTGAATTAATGATCATCGGGAAAAAGTTGTGACCAACTTCATGGATTACTACGCCCAACATTCCGTTTTTTGTTCCTTCAGAATAAGTTCCGTCTTTTTCCGTTCTTCCGAAATTGAAACAGATCATCGGATATTCCATACCATTTGCGGCTTCTACAGATTGTGCAACCGGATATGGATAAGGAATTGTAAATTCTGAATATGTTTTGATTGTATGTGCAACCGCTTTTGTAGAATATTTTCTGTACAATCCGTAAGCTTCTTTTGGATAGAAACTCATTGCCATTACTTTATTGTTGTTTTCAGGAATCGTAACGCCCATTCCGTCCCAAACAAATTTTCTTGAAGAAGTCCATGCAAAATCTCTTACGTCATTCGCTTCAAAAGTCCATGTTTTTCTTTGTTTTGAATGATTTTTTTCTGCCTTTTTAGCTTCATCCAACGTTACAATTTCTACAGGTTCAGTCGAAGTTTTAGACTTATTATATCTTGCCAATTGATCTGATGTTAAAACCTGATCGTAGTTTTTACATTCTCCGGTTCCGCCCACAACATGATCTGCAGGAACGTTCATCGAAACTTTAAAATTCCCGAAAACTAGAGCAAATTCTCCTCTTCCTGTAAACTGATGATTTTGCCATCCGTGGAAATCGCTGTAAACACACATTCTCGGATACCATTGCGTCATCGTATAAAGATCGTTTCCGTCTTCTGCAAAGTTTTCGTAACCGCCACGACCACCCATTTTTATTCTGTTGGAAATATTGTAATTCCAATCTACTTTAAAAACAAGTTTTTCGCCTTTTTTAAGAATTTTAGGTAAATCAATACGCATCATCGTTTTATTTACCGTATATTTTAAAGGATTTCCTGAAGCGTCTGTTACTTTTTCAAGATTCACTCCGAATCCGTTGTCGGTTGGAGGAACATCAGAGGTTTTTAACTGCTGATCCGTTGAAGCTTTCGGCAGAGTAGAAGAGAACGGAAAGTCCGCCTTTTTTACATTAGAAACCTGATTCTCATCTAATTGTAACCAGATGTAATCAAGATCATCCGGAGAATTGTTATAATATGTAATTGTTTCAGAACCTTTTAGATTTCTTTTGTCTTCATCAAGATAAGCATTGATGTCATAATCGGCTCTGTTTTGCCAATAAGCATGACCGGGAGCTCCTGAAGCGGTTCTGTAAACGTTTGGTGTAGGAAGAATGGTTCCTAACTGTTCGAATTTATTTCCGTGGTTGCTTCCCGGATTATTCTGAATATTTTGTGCGGTGAAACCTGTATAGGCAAATACAGAAAGTGAAAGTATGGCAACTTTTAGCTTCATAACCGAAATTGTTTTAAGGATTGTCAAATATAACAATAAGTAGTTGAAAAGTTGAAAATGTTTCAACCCTAAAACGGAATTCTTTCCAAAGTCATTTTTAATGATAAGGCAAAGACTCCTGAAGAGATAAAAAGTATCCAGTCTTTCTGATTAACCTTAAAGATTTTAAGCAAAATAAATAACAAAATTAAGATCCCTAAAACAATGGCAATTTGTCCTAATTCCAAACCAATATTAAACCCTAAAAGCGGAATTGCAATGCTTTGACTTTTCGCAATCATGACTCTTGCTGTATTCGCAAAGCCCATTCCGTGAATCAATCCAAAAATTAAGGCAAAATAATAATTGATTTTACTTTGCGACTGTTTTTTATTTTTTATTAAAATATTGCCGAGAGAGGTCAGAACAATAGTCAACGGAATCAAAAATTCTACCCAAGCAGAATTGATTCTTACAATATCAAAAATACTTAAAGCCAAAGTAACCGAATGTCCGATCGTAAAAGCGGTCACCAGAATCAAGATTTTCTTTAAATCATTAAAAGAATATACCGCAATTAAAGCCAAAACAAAAAGCTGATGATCGAGTGCGTCTAAGGAAATAATATGTTCCCAGCCGAGTTTTAGATAGAATAAGAAATCCTGCATTTTTAGTATTATTATTGGAATGCGATGATACAAAATTTATTTTAACTTTGCATAAAATTGAAGTGATGAACCTTACCATTGAAATAGAAGATCAGGAAAATTATTTGTTCATTAAAGAACTTTTGGGAAGATTAGAGGGAGTGAAAATCGTAAAAAACGATTACGAAACTGTTGAAGGATTGCCTATCAGTGTTTTTGAAAAGATTGAAAAATATGGAGAATCTTTAAAAGATGAAGATATGATTTCAAAAAAAGATTTCTTTAAGTTTATTGATGAAGAAATATGCAGGTTGAATTCTCAGAAATAGCAAAACGGACTTTACTGGAAAATATAGAGTTTCTAAAAAATGTTTGGACTCATCGTGAGATTGTAATTTTTCTGGAAGATGTTAAAAGAATTACAAATGATTTAGAAAATGGGAAATATCTTCAATTCCAAAATTCCTCTCAAAAAACTAAAAGTGTATTAATTGGTAAAAAACATGTAAGAATGTTTTTCAGGAAAGAAAATGACTCAAATATTAAAATTCTTCTTTTCTTTGATATGCGGCAAGATCCACAAAAAATAATTGATTTATTACAATGAAAAAGGCTTTCTTCTTTTTTTCTGTTCTGTTGATTCTTTTTTCTTTTACGAAAGAAAAACATCCGTATCATGTTGGTTCGGTAGAAATTAATTACAACCAAAAATCAAAAACTTTTGAAGTAACGGGACGTTTTTTTCTGGATGATCTTGAAAACGGATTGAATAATAAATACGGAAAATCTCTTCATTTCGATGATCCTAAGTTTAAAACTCAGCTTAACGAAGTCTTGAAAAATTACTGTTCAGAATATTTTAAATTAAAAGCAAACAATAAATTTCTGAATGTAAATTTTGTCGGTTACGAAGAAGATCACGAATCTGTAAATGTCTATCTGGAATCTGAAAAGGTTGAAAATCCTAAGAAAGTTGAAGCTGCGGTAAGCTTTCTGTATAATTTATTTGATGACCAGCTTAATATTGTTCATATTATAGTAAACGGAGAAAGAAAAAGTGAAAAACTGATTTATCCGAACAGATATTTGTTTCAACAGTTTTAAATTAATTTTCTAGCTGTAAAAGTGTATTGACTCCTTTTGCGTGTTCAAGTAAATCAGGAAAAAAATCATTGTAGCATTGCTGAAGCACTTCTTTATTATCTAAAAAAGCTTCAAAAACAGGAATATCCTTATCCAGATATTTTGCTTTATTGAGAACATTTCTCATACTGAATTTTATATTCTGATCATGGCGGTAATTGTAAAGCCAATTATCCTGTTCCATTTTCGTGAGCATATATCTGAAGTTTTCCGGAAGAAATTCATAATTTTCATTTAAGACGCGATAAACTCTTAAAGAATGATCTTTCCAGCCTTGTAAAGAATTCAGGCTTAAATCGTTCGCCACAAAATAATCCATCGAAACATCAACAAAAGCTCCTGCATACAATCTTACGAGCGGAGCAAAAACTTTTTTCGCCTCATGAATGGCGGGATGAGAATCTGTGAAGGTGTCAATGGCGCGGTGAAGGGTAATTCCGTCCTGAATATCTTTTGGAAACGAAAAACGATCTCTGTTTCGGATAAAATCTTCCAAAAACTGACCAACAATTTGTCCGTCGGTAAAAGTGAGAAAAGAATGCGCCAAATAATTCATAAACGAATATAGAAATTTTTAAGCAAAGTTTTGTTATTGCTTAAAGTTTCCGCCCAGACTCCTTTTTCGGCTTCAGAATATTTGAAATCGATTGTATTTAAAATAATTTCATTCGGAGAAATAAGGCTTAAAGAAAGTTCTTCCTCACTTACAGAACACCTCAACTGAATTGGAAAAGAAAACGGATTCTGAATCTGCAAATCTTTATAGCCGTAAACAACAGTACAATCCGAACCTAATGGTGTAAAACGTTCACTTTCCTTGTAAATATCAATCGAATGCGGAAATCTTTCAATAATTTTTAAGCCTGATTGTAAAGCTAAAAAATATAAAATTGAAGAAAACTGACAAATTCCGCCACCAAAATCACTCGAAATATTGTTTTTAATTAAATTTCGTCCTTCCTTAAAACCATTACTTTCACTCGGTTTTCCAATTAATTTCCAGAAGGAAAAAACTTCATTGGGTTGAATGATTAAATTATTTACTTTGCTTCCGACAATCTTTAAATTATGAACTTTATTCTCATGAAATTCTCCTTTTTTTATGATTTGCCGAAGCTCGATTTTGTATTCTCCAATATCTTCTAAACTGTAATTTTTTGAATATGAATATTGAGTTTTCTGTTCATCAAAATACATCTGCAATAGTTTCAACTGCATTTTCCAATGATGAGGCAGCCATTTTCTTAATTGCTGTTTCATATCTTTTCCAAAACTGCAATGTGATAAGAAGCCCAATTTTTCAGGAAAGTTTTACACAAAAAAATATCCAACGGAAGAAAATATTTTCTTACATTTTTTGGAAATCTGTGAATTGGGAACAATAAAATTCCGGGCGTGTTTTTAATTTTCCATTGCTCTTTTGACAGTTCAAGAATTTCTTTTGGCGTAAAACTATTTCCAGCATGCCAATCTTCCTGTGGAGAAACTGCTTTTCGCCTGTTTTTGGTTGGATAATCAAAAATTAAAGTTCCGTTTTTGCTTAATTTATGATAACATTCACTCAAAAAAGTTTTTGTTTCTTCTTTGTTTTGATGCATGATAACATGGAAACAAAAAATACAGTCAAATTCATTATTAAAAGGAATTTTTGAAATTTCTCCTTTGGCTAAAGTTTTTTCAGGGTATTTTTGTCGGGCAATATTCAGCATTTCTTCACTGAAATCTGTTCCATGAGTGGCAAAATTCAGCAAACGACCTGTTCCGCATCCAAGATCTAAAACTTTTGAATATTTTTTATTTTTAAAGAAAGAAGTTAAAAAAGATCTTTCCTGATAATCAATATATCTTCCGTAGGAATTTCCGAAACGGTTTTCATCGTAAGTTTTTGCAAGGCTATCGTAATATTCGAGAATGTTGGTTTTCATCAATGAAATTTTTTGTGTTTTTGTTTTTCAATCTTAGAAAATTTTATTATTTAACGATAAATTTTTTTGTTCCGATTGGTAAATTTTTATCATCATAAATACTTAAAAAGTAAACTCCGCTTGCAAAGTCTTTTACATAAATTGTTCTTTCTCTTGTTGTTAAAATTAACTGTCCGACTGTGTTGAAAACTTTAAAAGAATATTTATCTGTATCATTTAAATTAATGGTAATAGTTTCACTTGCAGGATTTGGATATAAAGTAAAATCCGGGGTTTGAGGAAGAACTTCGATGGTCGTTAAATTCGGTGCTTCAGGCATAAAATTCGAAACGATGCATGCAAAACGAGAAAAGGCAAAAGCTTCATCTGAAGGTTTTGGATTTCCAATAGCAATTCCTGTTGGTTCAAAATTATAAACGGCATGTGGATTTGCCCATCGGTTGATTCTTGCGCAACTGATACCGATTGCAGAACATTCATCTGCATAAGCCATAATTGTTCTCCACCTTTGATCGGGAGTGCTCGAAGTTCCCAAAGTAATTGCCGTTTTATTGGAGTAACCGTGATGATGACTGCATGGAGAAGAATCTGTATCTACATACCAATCATGTCTTAAACCCATATTATGTCCCATTTCGTGAATCATCGTGTAATTGGAAATCGCACAGGAATATATTGTAATTGAATAGGCATTTACTCCCGAATAATCTGTAGGATTTATATTGATGTATCCCAATCCGCAAAGGTTTGACAATGGCTGCTCCGAACAGATCAAGACATTAAGATCTGCACCGTAAGCTGTTTTCCAACCATGGATTTCATCCATAAAGCCATCATTGGTTCCTCGAAATCTTGTTAGATCCAAATTCATATTTCCGGTTTCCGAATAATTTACTTCGCCTACATGAACAAGATTAAAAGTAACATTTGAAATTCCTGAATTGATTAATCCATTATTAAATGCGGTAATTCCGGTTGCAATAAATGAGATGCTTTGCGCCAATCCGCCCCAGTTTGTTCTCGCTCCGTTTGTCACGGCTGCCACGACATCAATTTTGCTGGTGCTGCAAATAGGAGTTGTAGCCGAACATATATCAGGATTTAATTTTTGTCCATTTAAATTAGATTGCCCTAAAATGTAGTCATCTTTCGAATCCATGTCAGTAATTTTCTGATCACTTACAACAGACAATGCGAAAATATCACCGTTTGTCTGATGAAATATCACTTTTTTGTCGCCTGAAGAATACATTCCGGTGATAATATTATCATATTTTGAAAATATCAGTTCGGCATTCGGATTATTTTCAATGGCATAAACATAAGAAATACTACCGTTTGTATATTTATAAGTTGTTTTGAATTTTGCTTTAATATTCTGATGCGTTGGAAGGTCAATCTCTAAATTTGAATTAAGATTAAAAGCCGGTTGCGAAAAATATTGTGTGGAAACATATGTTTTTGCCAAACCTTCACTGATCTTCTGAGTGTTGTTTAAGCTATTTTCGCTGATGGAATTTTGGAAAATTTTGGTTTGGGAAAATAACAACGAAGAGAAAAAAATTACCAGAACAGTAAATTTTGTTTTCATGATTGAGTTTTAAAGGTTATAGTTCTACAAATATATCTATAACCTTTAAAACTTAAATTTATTTTGTATTAAAATAATCTTTCGTGAAAATCTTCAATTTTGCTGACTTCTTCAATTTTAATCCCGAACTTTTTCTTCGGAAGTTTATTTAAATTAGAGATGAAGATTTTCTCGTAACCCAATTTTTCAGCTTCGGTGATTCTTTGTTCAGCCTGTGCGATCGGACGAATTTCTCCACTCAAACCAATTTCTCCCGCGAAACAATAATGTTCCGAAATCGCAATATCGTCATTGGAAGAAAGGATAGAAGCAACAACTGCTAAATCCAAAGCTGGATCGTCGGTTTTTATTCCGCCTGTAATATTTAAAAAAACATCTTTTGCGCCTAGTTGAAAACCTGCTCTTTTTTCCAAAACGGCAAGAAGCATATTTAATCTTTTGGCATCAAAACCAGTCGAACTTCTTTGCGGAGTTCCATAAACCGCAGTACTTACCAAAGCCTGAATTTCCAGCAGCATCGGTCGGTTTCCTTCTAAAGTTACCGCAACTGAATTTCCGGAAAGTTCCTCAAATTTTTTAGTAATTAAAATTTCAGAAGGGTTTTTAATTTCCTTTAAACCTTGAGAAACCATTTCGTAAATTCCAATCTCGGAAGTTGATCCGAAACGGTTTTTATTAGCTCTCAACAATCTGAAAAGATGATTTCTGTCGCCATCGAAATTTAAAACAACATCAACCATGTGTTCCAATACTTTTGGTCCTGCAATTTGTCCGTCTTTTGTGATGTGACCAACTAAAAACACGGGAATACTGTTTTCTTTGGCATACTTAATGATCTCATTCGAACATTCGCGAATCTGAGAAACTGTTCCCGGAGAACTTTCAATCAATTGAGATTGCAATGTCTGAATTGAATCAATGATAACAAAATCAGGCTCTAATTTTTTAGCTTCGTGAAGGATTTTTTCCAACGAAGTTTCAGTGTAAAGAAAACAGTTCGGATTTTGAATATCCGTTAATCTGTCGGCTCTCATTTTGATTTGAGACGCACTTTCTTCCCCCGAAACATAGAAAACTTTCTTTTTCATTTTCAGGGCAAGTTGAAGAAGTAGAGTAGACTTACCGATTCCGGGTTCTCCTCCGATCAAAGTGACAGATCCTAAAACAATTCCACCGCCCAAAACACGATTGAGTTCTTCGGAAGGGGTTTTTATTCTTGGTTCTTCATTGGTTTCAACTTCTACAATATTGATAACATGCTGTTTCGTTTTTGAAAAAGGCGGAGTTTTGTGAGAAGTGGTTTTTTCTACAACTTCTTCCACCAAAGTATTCCATTCACCACAGTTTTTGCACTGTCCCATCCATTGGGAATACTGTGTTCCGCAGTTTTGACAGAAATATGCTGTTTTTAATTTTGCCATACTGCGAAGTTCAAAATTTTTTTTCAATTTTTCTTTCGAATTTTAATTAATTTTCAACCATGAAAAATATTTTTTTGAGTTTGCTGATTTTTGTGGTGATGTCGCTTTTGCATGCTCAGTTTACAGAATGGGCTGTGAAATTTTTAGGTTTACCCGGCGGAGATTTTGGAATGTATTCTTATTTGATTCTAATCTTTTGTTCAATAATTACAGGAATAGGATTGGTAACAGTGATTATTTTTAGAAAAAATTATCATTCAATACTGAGAATTGCGATTTTATTTGAAGTTATTTATCTGCTTTTCTTAATAATTTCAGGAAATAATCCATTTTTATATTTTTCGAACGCTACAAATGAAAACCTTTTAATGATAATGATGTATATGAATTCATTGATGATATTTATATTAATGTATTTAATTCATTTAATCTATTCAAAAATAATTTCATCAAAATTAAAAAAATAACATAGGTCAATGTCACGTTATAATAACTGGCTTACTTTTGTATCAGAAATTAATCTAAAATAATATACAATGAAAAAAGTACTTTTAACTTTCGTATTTACACTTATAAGCATTTTCAGTTTTGCACAGGTAGATTGGGCTGTAGATCCAATGCATTCTTCTGTTAATTTTAACATCAAACATATGGGAATCAGCTTTGTACAAGGTAGATTTGATAAATTTGACGGAAAAGCTTCAACTAAAGGAAATACTCTTGATAATGCAGACCTGAATTTTACAGTGGAAGTAAATTCAATCAACACAGGAGTTGAAATGAGAGACAAGCACTTGAAAAGTGGAGATTTTTTCGATGCTGAAAAATATCCGACAATGAATTTTGTGACAACGTCTATTACAAAAGATAAAAATAATTCTTACATCTTGAAAGGAAAACTGACCATTAAAGATGTAACAAGAGATATCAGTGTTCCGGTAACTTTTGGTGGTGTTACAAAAAACCAACAAGGAAAAGAAGTTATGGGAATCCAGACAACATTTAAAGTGAACCGTTTAGATTATGATATCAAATATGATCCAACGGGAACAGGTGTGGCTAAAGATGTAGATGTTAGCTTATATTTTGAGCTAGCTAAGCTATAGTTTTTATATAATTTGGTTTAGGAAGAAGGTTCTCAATGTATTGGGAACCTTTTTTGTTTTTTTAATTGTTTGTAATCGCAAAGGCGCAAAGATTATTCAATATCATTATGCTTTTAAGACGCAAGGATTTTATCTGCGATAAAATTTAACAGTGAATACTTTTTTAGAGTTAAAAAGTATCATTGCTGAAAATCTATGATTTTCTTGCGCCTTAAAATGTTTTTATTTATAAAAATCTTTGTGCCTTTGCGATTACCAACCATAAAAATCAAAGATTAAACTCACAACAAAATTGCTTTGTATTTCTTTTTCCCCTAACTTTGCACAAACCTAATCTAATGAGTAAAAAGAATACAAAGTACATCTTTGTGACAGGAGGTGTAACTTCATCTTTGGGGAAAGGAATCGTTTCTGCTTCTCTGGGACTTCTACTAAAATCACGCGGCTTTAATGTAACGATCCAAAAATTAGATCCTTATATCAATATCGACCCAGGAACACTGAATCCTTATGAACACGGAGAATGCTATGTAACCGAAGATGGTGCGGAGACGGATCTGGATTTAGGACACTATGAGCGTTATCTTGATGCTCCGACTTCTCAAAACAACAACGTTACGACAGGAAAAATCTACCAGACTGTAATCGAAAAAGAAAGAAAAGGAGACTTCCTTGGAAAAACAGTTCAGGTAATTCCTCATATTACGAACGAAATCAAACGTAGAATTAAAATTTTATCTAAACAGAACTACGATATCATCATTACCGAGATCGGCGGAACTGTCGGTGATATTGAATCTTTGCCTTACATTGAAACTGTTCGTCAGTTGAAATGGGAATTGGGTGAGAAAAATTCTATGGTGATTCACCTTACTTTATTGCCGTATTTGGCTTCAAGTGGAGAATTAAAAACAAAACCTTCTCAACATTCCGTTCGCCAGCTAATGGAAAGCGGAATTATGGCTGATGTTTTGGTTTGCAGAACAGAACATAAGATTCCAAAAGATCAGAGAGCAAAACTGGCTCAATTCTGTAATGTTCCTTTAGATAATGTAATTGAATGTAAAGATTTGGAAACGATCTACGAAGTTCCGATGTACCTTCAAAAACAAAACTTTGATGATGTAGTTCTTAAAGAATTGGATCTTAAAAGTGATAAAGAAGCAGACCTTAAAGACTGGAAATCTTTCTTAAAGAAATTCCAGAATCCTAAAAAATCTGTTGAAATTGCTTTGGTTGGAAAATATGTTTCTCTTCAGGATTCATATATTTCAATTGCTGAAGCTTTCAAACATGCAGGTGCAGACTTGGAAACTGAAGTGAAAATAAGATGGGTTTACAGTGGTGATCTTACCAAAGAGAATATTAAAGAAACTTTAGACGGAGTTTCCGGTATCTTGGTTGCTCCAGGTTTTGGTGACCGAGGTATTGAAGGAAAAATTCTTACGGCTCAGTATGCGCGAGAAAATAAAGTTCCGATGTTGGGAATTTGTTTAGGAATGCAGATCATGACGGTAGAATTTGCCAGAAACGTCTTGGGATATTCAAAAGCAAACTCAATGGAATTTGATACTTCTACAGAACATCCTGTAATTTCATTAATGGAAGAACAGAAAAATGTTGTAGATAAAGGAGGTACAATGCGTCTTGGAGCTTGGAAGTGTGCTGTGAAAAGCGGTTCCAAATTAGCTGAAATTTATGGAAGCAAGCATATTTCGGAAAGACACCGTCACAGATATGAATTCAACAGTGATTATATTGGAGAATTTGAAGGAAATGGTTTCTTAGCAACAGGTACAAACCCGGAAACAGGATTGGTAGAAGCATTGGAAATGCCAGATCATCCGTTCTACGTTGGAGTACAGTATCACCCGGAATATAAAAGTACGGTTGCGACACCGCATCCATTATTCAGAGCTTTTATTAAGGCTTGTTCAGCGAAATAAAGTAATTGTTTAATTACAAACGTCATAAATAAACTCAGACTGATCTTTCTCAGCCTGAGTTTATTATATAGTAACATATTATAGTATAGAGTTTTGATAAAAAAACAGTATTTTTGTCGACTCGAAATATAGAATATTGCTCTGTAATTTACAGAATATTACTCTATATATAAATAGGTAAAAATTTAATTAAGATAAAATGCAACAGAACAACGGACTCGATAAAAGTCAGATTATTAGTTTTGCGGTTTTATGTTTGGTTCTTTTCGGTTTCATGTTTTATTTCCAAAACAAGCAATCAAAAGAAGATGCAGTAAAAGCTCAGCAACAAAAAACTGAACAGGCAAAAAATGCTGTAAAACCAACTCAGGCAAGTAATATCAATCCAAATGTAACTCCTAACGCAATACAGACTGCGAATCTTTCCAATAAAGAATTGAATGTGGAATTTGCAAGTTTAGGAGGGCAGGTTTCTAAAGTAGAACTTGCAGAATACAAGGCATACGATCGTAAATCTGATAAGGCTGATCTTCCGCTTTATCTGATCACTAAAAATAATTCTAACTACGGTTTCCAATTCAAAGATAAAACAGGAAAAGTAATCAATACTAAAGATTTAGTTTTTGCTCCCACTGTTAATGGAAATGCTGTAACGATGACTGCTAATTATAATGGAGCGGTTATTCAATTCATATATACTTTACTTCCAAAATATACATTGGATTTTAAAGTAAGAACTCAGGGTCTTGCGAAAATTACTTCTGATAATAAGGCTGACTTTATTTGGGATTACAGTGTAAGAAATTTAGAAAAGGGTAGAGCTCAGGAGCAGTCTCATTCAGAATTCTCTTATGCATTTAATAATTATAAAGATTATGATTATGATGGAAGAACGACAATGGATGAAGAAAAAGAAACGTTGAACTGGATTGGTGTAAAGCAGCAGTTCTTCGCTTCTGTAATTGAATCTAAAACAGGTTTCACTCACAGCAAAGGAAATCAGGAAACAGTAGAAGAAGGTGAATATTTGAAAAAACTAAACTACGAAGGTTTTGTTCAAATGACTGGAAGCGAATTGAATCAGGATTTTACTTGGTACTTTATGCCGTTGGATTTACCGTTATTAAAATCTTATGATAAAAACTTCGATGAAATTTTACCATTAGGTTGGTCTATCATCGGATGGATGAACAGAGGATTCTTTATTCCTATTTATAACTTCATTGCATCTTGGGGATTAACTGCAGGTTGGGCAATCTTCTTATTGACAATTTTGGTTAAATTGATCTTGTCACCAATTATGTACAAACAACACAAGTTGAGTGCAATGATGAGAGTAATTCGTCCCGAAATTGATGAAGCTAATGCAAAATTCAAGGATGCAGATCCAATGAAAAAGCAACAGGCAACAATGGAAATCTATCGAAAGGCGGGTGTGAATCAAATGGCGGGATGTTTACCTGCATTAGTTCAGATTCCGATTTTCTATGCATTATTCCGTTTCTTCCCTAACTTTATTGATTTAAGAGGTAAAGGATTCTGGTTTGCAAAAGATTTGACGGCTTATGATGATTTGATCAAATTGCCATTTAAAATTCCTTTCTTGGGCGATCACTTGAGTATTTTTGCGTTAGCTTGTACTATCGTAATTTTGATTTACACGGTGATGACTTCAGGAAGCATGCAGCAACCGCAACAGGAAGGTATGCCAAATATGAAAGTGTTAATGTACATTTTCCCAGTTACATTCCTATTCTTCCTGAATACTTCTGCATCTGGTCTTTCTTGGTATTATTTTGTATCGAATGCGATTAACATTTTAATTATCCTTGTTATTAAATATGTGATTCTGGATGAAAAGAAAATTCATGCACAGATTCAGGCGAATAAAGAAAAGCCAAAAGCTGAGGGAAAGTTCCAAAAGCGAATGAGAGAAATGATGGAGAAAGCTCAGGAACAACAAAACGTACAAGGACAGCAGAAAAAGAAAAAATAAATAATTTCTATATAAAAAAAGAGAAGCAAACTGCTTCTCTTTTTTATTTGTATACAATGAGAGTAATTTAAAATAGTTCTAAATTAGACTTTAATCGTATTTCAATCTAAAAGTTTGTCTATGGTATTTTGTAGGTCCAAATTTAATTAAGGCTTCCTGATGTTTTTTTGTAGCATAACCAAAATTGGTGTTCCAACCATATTCAGGATGTTCATCGTGAAGTTCAATCATTAATTTATCCCTATAGTTCTTCGCTAAAATCGAAGCTGCCGCAATTGATAATACTTTTGAATCACCTTTAATAATACATTCATGGGGAATATAATTATAAGGATGAAATTTATTTCCGTCTACTAAAATCAGCTCTGGTCTGATTGTTAATTTATCAAGAGCTTGGTGCATTGCATGAATACTTGCATTCAGAATGTTGTGTTGATCTATAAATCCCGCAGAAAGTTCGGCAATTGCATAATCTTTTACATTGTCTTTTATATAGTCATCAAGATCCATCCTTGTCTTAAAATTTAACTTTTTAGAATCGTTAACCAAATTTTGGTTAAAATTTTCATCCAAAATAACTGCAGCTGCTACAACAGGACCACATAAACAGCCTCTACCGACTTCATCACAACCTGCTTCAACGTAAAAAAACGACCATTTTTTTATTAAATCCATAATTATCTTAAAATCTTGAACATAAAAACATGCAATATTAAAGATTTTTAACAAAATATTTGGTTACTTTAAGAAAGTTTTACATATTTGCAAATAATAAAAAATAATCAATTTAAATATGAAGAAATTAACTACAAGTGTGTTAGCTGTAGTTCTTACCTCTACTTTTGCAATGGTAAGCGCACAGGACACTCTGAGAACTCAGGACATTCGTGAGGTTGTTGTTACAGGTGCTCTTGGTATTAAAAAGAGACAAGACGCCGTTGTTACAAGTAATAAAGTTGTTGGAAATGCAGAATTGAACCAAGCATCCAGTCCATCTTTATCACAAGCTTTAATAGGTAAAGTATCAGGTTTACAAATTAACACTACAAATAGTGGTGTTAACCCAACGACTAAAATTGTTTTAAGAGGATTTAGATCTATTACTGGTGATACAAACCCTTTAGTAGTTATTGATGGTGTAGTATCAACTTTAACTGTTTTTAATCAACTTCCACCGGATATTGTTGAAAATGTTAACGTAATTAAAGGACAACAAGGTTCTTCATTATATGGTTCTCAAGGTAGTAATGGAGTAATTGTTGTTACAACTAAAAGAGGAAGTAAATCAGAAAGGGTTACTGTAAATTTGAGTTCTTCAATTGAATTTACAAATGCATATAAATTACCAATTAGACAGAAGCTATATGGACAAGGGTATCCAGGTGAAGCTGATTATTCAGCTGTTGACTATAATGGAACAAATTGGGTACCATATGAAAATACTGCTTGGGGACCAGCATTTAATGACCCTAATATTGGAGGACAGTTAATTGAAGTTGGTTTGCCTCAAGCAAATGGACAATTTTTGAAGACTACCTATTCTGCAAAAGATAATGGAAATAACATTAAGAAATTTTTTGATACAGGAATTATGTTGAAAAATGGATTTAATGTTAATATGGGTGGACCTGATTCTTATACGTTTTTATCTTACGATAGATTAGAAAATGAATTTATCATTCCAGGAGATAAACTAAAGAGAAATACAATTTTCTTAAAAAGTGGTAAAAAAATAGGTAACTTTAGAGTAGATGCTACGTTAAACATTATTGATCAGACTACAGATCAAACAAATGCAAATTTGTATGCACAAATGTTGCAAACTCCTACTAACGTTGATGTTACTGCGTTCAAAAACTCTGGATTTGCTGGAAATTATTCTCCTTTCGTCTATAATCCTTATACTATGAAGGATTATTTTAGAGGAAAAAGTAATTTGACATCTGCATCAGCTATTTTATCAATGGCTTATGAATTTAATAAACACATAAGCTTAAGCTATAATGGAACTCTATACATGATGGGTCAAGATGTTGAAAATCATGTGGATGCGTTTGATGCTACGGCTGTTGTTATCAATGCACCTGGAACAGGAATTGATGGTCTTACTCTAAGGCAGTTTGGGATGAGAAGTTTAACCTCTTCATATAATAAAGCAGTTTCCAGAACAAGAAATTACTATGGAGATTTAATGTTAAATTTCAAATATGATTTAACAGATGATATAAACTTTGTTGCTAATATTGGTAATAATATTACAGATAATTATACAACTACGACATCGGTTGGTGGTACAAATTTGAATATTCCAGGTTGGTATAATGCTGCAAATGTTGTGAATGCTACACCTTATTATCAATTAAATAATGGATTTACAAGATCAAGACTAGTTGCTCTTTTTGCCAATGTTGATTTAGGCTATAAAGATTATTTATTCTTAAACTTAACAGGTAGAGGAGAAGAGACTTCTCGTCTTAGTGTTAGACCTACTTATACTTTAGATTTAAAAAATAAAATTTATCCATATTATTCAGCTGGAGCATCATTTATTCCAACAAAAGCATTTACTGGATTAACTAGTAACAATATATTGAGTTACTTAAAGGTAAGTGGAAGTTATACGGTTACAGGTAATGCCGTTGTTGGTGCTTATGATCTTGATGAAATTGGAGTTTTCCCTACAGGATACCCATTGACGAATTCTTCTTATTTATTAAATAGAAATCCTACAAATCAATACATTAAACCAGAAGCTACTAAAACTGTAGAAGGAAATGTTAGTTTAGGATTCTTTAAAGATAGAATTACAATTGATGGATCTGCTTTCCAAACAATAACTGATCGCCTTATTACAGGGAGTACAGTATCTACAACGACAGGTATTTCTTCTTTGACTGACAATGTTGGTAAGATTAAGAATACAGGATTTGAATTAGATTTAGGTTTAACACCATTCAAATCAAAAGACTTTGAATGGAATCTGAAAGGGTCTTATTCAAAATATAAATCTTTAGTTCAAGATTTAGGAGAAGGAATTAATGAAGTAAACTTGGCTGCTGATACTTACGGTATCCCGGTTGGTATTTTTGCTGTTAAAGGTGAGCAAATGCCTGTAATAAAAGGTGTTAGATATGAGAGAGATCCTAGTGGTAATATTATTGTTGACGAAAATGGTTTACCAGTTACCAATTCTAAATACGAAATTTTAGGAAAAGTTAATCCTGATTATGTTATCGGATTTTCAACAAATGTTAGATATAAAGGTTTAACTCTTTCTGTAACAGGTGACTATAGAACTGGAAATAGTTTTGTTGCTGATACTAAAAGTTTATTAGGATTTTCAGGAGCACTTGAGAAAACTGTAGAATTTGACAGATCTCAAGGTTATATTATTCCAGGATCTGTACAGAATACTGGTACTGCGGCTAATCCAATTTATACTCCTAATACTACACCTGTATTGAATGATGCTTCGTATGCAGGAGCTGCTAACTACTTTACAAGTAGCTATCAAACTGCTGTAGGAGAAGAATTTGTTGTTGATGGTACAGCTTTAAAAATTAGAGAGATTGCACTATCTTATCAGATTCCAAAATCTATCTTAAGTACTACTTTTGTTAGAACATTAGCTGTAGGTGTTTATGCTAGAAATGCTTTCGCTTGGTATGCAAAATCAAATAGAAACTTCTCTGATCCTGAGACATCTTCAGTTGGAATAGGAGGTATTGCTGCTACTAGCCAATTTCCTACAACTAGAGTATTTGGATTTAGTTTAAATGCTTCTTTTTAATTCTAAGTGTTAATTGATAATTAAAAAAAATGAAAAAAATAAAAACTTTAGTGTCTTTACTTGCCATTGGGCTTGTATTAACTTCTTGCGAAAGATATTTGGATGTTAATGAAAATCCAAATAATGTACACCAAGAAAACTTAACACCAAAACTGGTATTTCCAGGAGCTGTTACTCAGACTTATAGAACTCAGGCTGTTAGTATGTTACAGTTTGGTAATGTAATGATGAACAGTTGGGCTGGTAATACATATGCTTATGGTGGTCCTTTTGCTGATGAATATACATTATCTTCTGTAAATAGTAGTTTCTATGACGAAATTTGGGATGGACTTTATGTAAATATTGCAAACTTCTCGTTTATCGAGAATTATCCAAATGCTAATCATTCTCAAGACTACTATATTGCGGCGGCTAAAATTATGAAAGCTTATTATATGCAATATTTAGTTGATCTATATGGAGACGTTCCTTATAGTGAAGCTTTCAAAGGACAAGCTAATTTAACTCCTAAATATGATGATGATGTTGCAATTTACAAATCATTAATTGCAGACATGGATACTGCTAAAAGTTTGATTACTAGTGGAGGAACTAATGGAGCTATTGCAATGGGAGCCACTGATATCGTTTTTCAAGGGACTATGGCGAATTGGACTGCTTTAGCAAATAGTATTAAATTAAGACTTTTATTAAGAATGTCAAATGTTACAGGTGATTTGGCAACTTATAGAAATCAACAATTAGCAACTCTTGCAGCTTCTAGCGTTACTTTTATAGGTAGTGATGTTTTTGAAAAACCTGGTTATGCAGGTACTAGTGATGCTGCGTTAAATCCAATGGTTGCTAGTTTATTTACAGATGCTGCAGGAAGTAGTCCACAAAATTATAGTTTAATAACAGCTTCTGAAAATTTGGCAACGGCATTAAATGGTAATAATTATAGTTTGCCAGATGCTGCTTATCAAAAATTTAATGGTATTGTTGATCCAAGAAGAAACAGATTATTCCTTCCAGTTTCTTATAATGGGGCAACTGTTGTTAGAGGAGTTAGACAAGGAGCTACTCCAGGTCAACCGGGAGCACCAAATGATAGTAATGTTGTATCTACCATTTCTCCATTCTATGTAGGTGCTAATTCTACTGCAGCAGCGACAATCATTGCTCAGGGAAATCCAAGAGGAGGTCTATTAATGTCTGCTGCTGAACTTAATTTATTAAGAGCAGAAGCGGCTTTGAGATACCCAACAATTTTTTCTACTTGGAATGCGCAAACCTTCTTCAATAATGCTGTTACTTTAAGTGGTCCAACAATGAGCGGTGGAGCTGCTCTTTCAATGACAGGGTACCAAACATTAATCGCTTCTAGACCAGGATTAGGATGGATTGGTACTGATGCTCAAAAGCTAGAGGCTATTATGACTCAAAAATGGATTTTGTTAACACAATATAATCCTACTGAAATGTATATTGAGTACAATAGAGTACAGCAACAATATCCATATTCTCCTATGGCAACTACTTCTATTAGAGCAAATAAGCCTTGGAGATTAATTTATCCAACATCTGAATATGTTGGTAACTCTGCAAATGTTCCGAATATTTCTAGTTCTGAAGCATTTACTAAGAATGCTAAGACTCCATTCTGGAATCAAAACTAATCTAACGTTTAGATTAATATATTTAAAAACCGCCTTCGGGCGGTTTTTTTATTTTTAAGTGTTAATTTTTTATTTTCAAATAAAAAATAATTATGCATTACATGGCTTGTATTTTATTTAATTATTATTTCTAATATAATTTTGTCACCTAAAAGGCTGTATATTACATAGTATAGATATTTTTATACTATTAATTAAATATAGATATTATCAATTATTAAAAATTGGATTTAATTTAATTTTAAGTTTTGTTAAATATGTATTCTTTGTTAATATTTGTATTATTAACAAAAATTATTAAATTATATTATGTTTTTAATTGAAATTTTTGATTAAATGTTAATTTTTTCACTTTTTCTTTTGTTTTTTTAATAAAGTTTTACACCTTTGCTTCAAGCAAAATTTAATTTGATATGAAGAAACTAACGACGGGAGTACTAGTATTAGTACTTTCCTCATCCCTAGCTATTACTCAAGCTCAACAGAAAAAGAGCGATACAGTTAGAACACAAGATATCGAAGGTGTAGTAGTAACTGCATTAGGTATTAAAAGAGAAAAAAAGTCCTTAGGTTATGCTTCCGAAGAAGTAAAGGCCGAAGCTCTTACCGGAGGGACTACCAATACAGGTAACGTGGCTTCTCTACTTTCGGGTAAAGTTTCCGGATTGCAGGTTAATACAAATAATAATTTCGGAGGTTCTGCCAATTTATTAATCAGAGGATATAAATCATTATCAGGAGGAAGTCCTCTAATTGTAATTGATGGTTCACCAGTCAATAATGGAACAGTAGGCGGAGCTATTTTTGATTACGGTAATTTTTTGTCCGATATTAATCAAGATGATATAGAAAGTATCAACGTATTAAAAGGTGCTGCTGCGTCTGCATTATATGGAGAGCGCGGGAGTGATGGGGTTATTTTGATCGTTACTAAAAACGGGAGAGGTAAGCAAGATGGAAGTTGGGGGGTAACACTTAATTCTGGTATTACAGCTGGATTTATTGACAAATCTACTTTTCCTAAATATCAATCAAGATATGGAGCAGGCTACGGTAAGGTATATGGAAACGATACCAATGGAGATGGCAATCCGGATGAATATTTTAATTATGATCCTGTTACAGGGCAGTTACAAACGCCTTTTACTGAAGATGCTTCCTATGGAGCTGAATTTAATCCGAATTTAATGGTTAGACAATGGGATTCGTATAATCCAGATTCACCAAATTATGGAAAAGCGACTCCTTGGCAGGCTGCTAAAAATGGACCGATTAAGTTTTTTGAAACTCCAGTTACATATGTGAATACAATTTCATTAGAAAAAGGTAGTAAATCTTCTAATATTTCCCTTTCATATACAAATATGTTATCTAATGGACTATTACCTAATTCAGATCTAAGAAAAAATAGTATATCAGCTAAATTTAATTATGATTTTACCGATAAATTACATGCAAGTGTATTCTCTACATTAACAATTCAGGATACAAAAGGTCGAAATGAAACAGGATATTCTGATAATCTTGTAACAGGTTTTAGACAATGGTGGCAAACTAACGTAGATGTTTATGAGTTGAGAGATGCATACCAAAGAAATAATTCTAATCTTACATGGAATAGAACTTCGGGTTCGGACGGAACACCAGCTTATTGGAATAATCCATATTTCCAGAGATATCAGAACTATCAATCAGATACAAGAACAAGAAGCTTTAGCTATGCACAGTTGAAATATGATATTACCAAAAATTTTGGAATTACCGGAAAATTATCTTATGATCAAATGCAAATGCTGATCGAAGAAAGATTAATGAATGGTTCTTTACCACAGGCTTTTGGGGCTTCAGGAAATAATGTAACTTCAGGATATTCTCGTCAGGACGTTAGAACAACGGAGACAAACTTCGATTTATTTTTAAACTATAAATTTGATATTACTGATGATTTAAATGTTAGTGGTATTGTTGGAGGAAATGTAAGAAGAAACTTAAGTGATAATGTTTATGCAAGTACAGAAGGAGGTTTAGCAACTCCGGGACTATTTGCAATTTCAAATTCAGCTAGTCCAATTATTCCACCGGATGAAAATTATGCTAAATGGTTAACATCAGGAGTTTATGCGACAGCATCAGTTGGGTATAAAAATTTATTATATGTAGATGGAACGATCAGAGCAGATAAGAGTTCTAATCTTCCAAAAAGTAATAATTCTTATGTATATCCATCAGTTACAGGATCTGTTATTCTTTCAGAATTGTGGAAACCAAGCTGGTTGAGTTTTTGGAAAATACGTGGTAATTATGCAGAGGTTGGATCTTCAACAGTGAATTATCAACTACAGAATACTTATAGAGTAAGAGGTGGATTTGGAAATACAGGGCTTGTTGATCAATCCTATTTCTTAGCAAATCCAAATTTAAAGCCACAAAGATCTAAAGAAGTAGAATTTGGGATGGAAGGTCAATTCTTTAAAAACAGATTAGGATTTGATGTAGCGATATACAAAACTCGTACTTACGACCAAATTATCAATCTTCCCGTATCATCGGCAACAGGTTATAGAACGTTTCTTGTGAATGCAGGGCAAATTAATAATAAAGGTATTGAAGTTCAATTAAATGGAACTCCTTTTAAAAGTGATAATTTCAAATGGGACGTTGATGTAAATTGGTCTAAAAATGAAAACGAGGTAGTTTCCTTATATGGAGATTCTCAAAACTATTTATTAGCATCTTATCAGGGAGGAGTTTCTTTAAATGCTCGTGTAGGTGAAGCTTTTGGAGCTTTAGTGGGTTCTGATTATGTATATTTAAATGGAGAAAGAGTTATAAATCCTACAACAGGTAGATATTTAACAAATCCAAATCAGGTTATCGGAAATATCACACCAGATTGGATTGGAGGTATTCGAAACAGTTTTAGTTATAAAGGATTATCGCTTAGTTTCCTTATTGATGTGAAGCATGGTGGAGATGTATTTTCAACAGATATGTACTATGGGCTTGCAACAGGATTATATGAAGAAACTGCAGTTGGAGATTACAGATCAGCTGGAGTAATTAATCAAGGTGTAAATCCAAACGGACAAGTCAATACAACGCCTACTTCAGCACCGGATACTTTTGGAAATGTTGACGGATACAGAAGAATGCCAAACTCAAGATTTGTTTATGATGCTTCATATGTGAAACTAAGAGAGGCAAGTGTTGGATACAGCCTTCCTAAATCTTTATTAGCAAATACATCATTTCAGGAAGTGAAAATTTCTTTAGTAGGAAGAAACTTATGGATTATTCACAAAAATTTACCTTATGCAGATCCTGAATCGGGAACAGGAAATGGTCTTGCTTCAAAAGGAAATTCAATTGGTGTATTGCCTACAACTCGTGATTTAGGTATCAACGTAACATTAAAATTCTAAAAAATGAAAAAAATATTTTTAATACTTAGCATACTTTCTTTAACAGTCATTACAAATTCTTGTGAAAGTGATATTACCTCACTGAATGAAGATCCGAAACACCCTACAGTAGTTCCGTCAGGATTATTGGTAGCAAGTGCAGAGCAGGAATTGATTTCACAATTGCTTACTCCCAATGTAAATAATAATATATCCAGATTTTTTACACAGCAATGGGCACAAACTACTTATATCGATGAGTCAAACTATGATATGGTTACAAGACCGATTCCAAGAAATCATTATAATAGAATGATGGCTTCCAGTTCTGCAATTATTCATTCGCCGGGTGTATTATCTGCTTTAAGAGATGCAAAACAATTTCTTCAAAATGAAGGGCTAGATGCGGTAAAGAAAAATAATAATGAAGCTATTATCGAGCTAATAAGTGTTTATACATGGGCAAATTTGGTTGATACTTATGGTGATGTTCCTTATTTTGGGGCTTTAAAAGCTGTTGCAGGCGCGAATAATGCTTCTGAAATTCCATATGATGATGCAAAAACTATTTATCTTGACTTGGTTAAAAGGATAGATGCTGCCAATGCGATGATCAATATAAATCAAAGTGGCTATACGGATGATATATTTTATAAAGGGAATATGGCTAAGTGGAAAAAGATGGCAAATTCTTTGAAATTTAGATTAGCAGTTACTTTAGCGGATGTAGAGCCAGCTTTGGCAAAAACTTATGCTGAAGCAGCTTATAATGCCGGTTTGTTTGATAATAAGGATGATAGTTGGGGATTAACAGCGTTTCCTTCTGGTTTATTTGCAAATCCTGTTTATCAGGAAGCAATACAATCAGGAAGAAATGATTTTATTCCTTCAGATGTATTAGTTGATTATATGAATACTACTACAGATCCAAGAAGAGATAGATGGTTTACTAAAAATGGAGGTGTTTATAAAGGTGGTGTGTATGGTTCGAATAATTCTTTTGGAGGTTATTCACACATGACCTCTCCAAAAATAGATGTGAATGGAAATGCTGAAGCAGGATCAGATGGTGCTTACATGTTAATTACTGAAAATGCTCAGGGATTTTTGTTAGACTATACAGAAATTTCATTTCTAAGAGCAGAAGCTGCAGCTCGTGGATTTAGTGTAGGAGGTACTGCTACAACTTTATATGCTGCTGCAATTACAGCTTCTATGACCGAATATGGAATCAGTTCAACGAATGCAAATGCTTTTATTGCGGCAAATCCATTCAATGCTTCAAATTGGAAACAATCAATCGGGTTCCAGGCATGGGTTGCAATGTTTAATAAAGGTTTTCAGGCATGGAATTTCGCAAGAAGGCTGGATTATCCGGTATTTGTAAATCCTGCTGACTCTGCTGTAGATGGAGTTCCTGTGAGAATGAAATACTCTGATCAGGAATATTTATTAAATAAAAATAATGTGACGGCTGCAGCACAGAAAATCGGAGGTGATCAGGTTACTACAAAAGTTTTCTGGGATGTTTTCTAATTAATTTAATTAAAATATAGGGAAATTATTCCTGTTCAAATACAGGAATATTTTCTTTAAAATTTATAATATATGAGATTATTTATTAGTCTATTCGTCATAATGACCATTGTTTTTTCATGTTCAAATGATGATAATAGAGAAGATACAATTCTTGAAACACCGGATATCAATGGAGTTTGGAAACCAACAAGATATGAATATAAAGGTAAAACATATCCATTAACCGACTGTGAAAAAAAAGGGCAGATTCTTGTTAATATAAATTTTGCTGGGATTTATGAAAGATACGGTGAGAATACTTCAGGAAACTGTAATTTATTTGATTCATTTTCAGGAAGCTGGACTTATGATAAGATGAATAAAATTTTAACCCTTACTTATAATGAAAACGGAACCGCTAAAACTTTAAAGAAACAAATTGAAGATTTTTCGAGTACTGAATTAAAAATTACGGATACTTCAAAAGACTTAGATAATGTACCTGGAAATGATGAGGCAAGTTTAGTCTTTACAAAACAATAATTTAATTTCCTTCATATTTATTCCGCCTTCGGGCGGTTTTTTTATTTCCGTATATTTGTATTTCAAAAATTTGGAAAGAAATTATTCGTTCTTTTAAAATAATAGATAATGAATATTAAAAATATAATAGAAGATAAACTTTCGGAGGTCATTTTAAATGTCTATCAATTGAAGGACATTAATCTGGAAGTTCAGGAAAATAAAACCGAGTTTGAAGGAGATTTTACAATTGTGACTTTTCCTTTGGTAAAGCAGTTGAAAAAAAATCCTGAAAGTATTGGTGTTGAGCTAGGAGAGGCTTTAACAGAACAAACTGAATTGTTAGAAAGTTTCAATGTAGTTAAAGGTTTTCTTAATGTTAAAGTAAAAAATCAATTTTTTGTAGATAATTTTATCTCTACTACAAATGATTTTGACAAAATAGAAAAGAAAAATTCTACGGTAATGGTAGAATATTCTTCGCCAAATACGAATAAACCACTTCATTTAGGACACATCAGAAATAATTTATTAGGATTTTCTGTTGCTCAGATTCTTAAAGAAGCTGGATATGATGTTGTCAAAACTCAGATTATCAATGATAGAGGAATCCACATCTGTAAGTCGATGTTGGCGTGGGAGAAATTTGGAAAAGGAGAAACTCCGGAAACCAATAATATCAAAGGAGATCATTTTGTAGGAAAGTATTATGTAGAATTCGACAAGGAATTAAAGAGACAGACACAAATTATTTATGAGGATTTCAGAATTAACAAATTCGATCGATTTGATACTCCTAAAAAGAATGAAGTTTTTGTTTTAAATGAAAAGATCAATCCTTTAGAATCAAAGAAAAAGGAATTATTGGATAGTCTAAATTATGATGAAGTTTCAACGTTACATCCTCAATTTAAAATCCAACTTGAAACGATATTAGCTAATGATTTGTTAATTTCCAATGTACCAAATATGGTTCTGAAAAATATTGGAAAAGATGAAAATTTGGATTTAATAGAAAAGCAATCAAAAACTTTCTTAAACATTTTTAAAGATGTTTTGGAAGTAGAAAAAAAACTTGAGGCTGAAAAATCAAATCTAAAAGAAATCTGTAAACCTATTACTGAGATCATGAAGGAAGCTCAACAAATGCTTTTGGATTGGGAAAATGGAGACGAAAAAGTAAGAAATCTTTGGAACGAAATGAACTCTTGGGTTTACAAAGGTTTCAATGAAACTTATAAAAGATTAGGAGTTGATTTCGATCAGGTTCAGTATGAAAGCAATACTTATATTTTAGGAAAAGACCTTATTCAAGAAGGTTTGGATAAAGGTGTTTTGTTCCAGAAAGAAGATGGTTCTGTTTGGTGCGATCTAACGGAAGATGGTTTGGATCAAAAATTATTATTACGTTCAGACGGAACTTCTGTGTATATGACTCAGGATTTGGGAACTGCAGTAGAACGTTTTAAGCAAAATAATATCCAAAAATTAATTTATACTGTTGGAAACGAGCAGGATTATCATTTCCAGGTTTTATTTAAAGTCTTAGGAAAATTAGGATATTCTTGGGCAGATCAATTATATCATTTGTCTTACGGAATGGTTGAACTTCCAAATGGAAAGATGAAATCCCGTGAAGGAACTGTTGTTGATGCGGATGATTTGATGCAGGAAATGTATGAAGAAGCAAAATTAAAAGCAACAGAACAAGGAAGATTAGAAGGTCTTTTTGATGAAGAAAAAGAAATTTCTTATGAAATTATAGGACAAGCTGCATTGAAATATTTCATGCTAAAAGTAGATCCAAAGAAAAAAATGCTTTTCAATCCAGAAGAAAGTATTGATTTTAATGGAAATACTGGACCATTCATTTTATATACTTATGCTCGTATTCAATCATTATTGTCTAAAGCGGATTATCAGTATAAAGAAATTTCTAATGTTGAACTCAATCAATATGAAAAAGAATTGATTATGTTTTTATCAAATTATAAAGGAATCGTTGAAAAAGCAGCTGAATTATTGAGTCCTGCTTTGGTGGCAAATTACCTTTATGATTTAGTTAAATCTTACAATTCATTTTATCAGAGTAATCCGATTTTAAAAAGTGAAGATGAAAGCATAAAACAAGTTCGTTTGAATTTATCAGATCTTACGGCAAAAACAATAAAAAAATCTTTAAGTTTATTGGGAATTGGAACGGTAAACAGAATGTAAAACAAAAACCTTCAGAATTTCTGAAGGTTTTTTTATTTATTTAAAATTATTGATTCATAATTCATCATTTTTCGTTTTCAAACTGTCTTCATACAACTTCGCATCACTCCATTTTGCATGTTTTGAAGGAATAATCGTATATCCTTTTTTATAAGCGTAAACTTTTGTGTATTCTGCGCCGAAGAAAATCAACATACATGAATAATTAATCCACATCATAATTAAAATCACGGTTCCTGCAGCCCCAAAAGCGGAAGTTGGTTTTGCTGTTCCAAAGTAAAGGCTTAATAAAAATTTCCCTAACGTAAATAGAACGGTTGTTAGAAAAGCACCTTTCCAGATAGGTTTCCAGCTAACTTTCACATCAGGAAGAACTTTAAATATTAAAGCAAAAAGAAACATGACGATAATAAAACCAATACTAAAATTTACCAGCTGTACCAACAAGTACGTTTCTAAACCAAAATAAGCAGTAATCCAATTATTTAAAACGCTGATCAGAGAGGAAAGAACCATAGTAATCATTAATAAAAAACCAATGATAAGAATCATTCCCAAGGAATTGGCTCTGTCTAAAAGAAACTTTACTAAAGCTTTTTTAGGTGCTGCCTTTACATCCCAAAGTGTATTTAAAGAATGCTGAAGCTGAAAAAATAAAGTAGTGGAACCATAAACCAGTGATCCGATTCCAACAGCTTTCATAATCACATTTTCTTTGTCAATCAAAGCTCCTGCAATCATATCCTGAATACTTTTAGCAACATCTTTTCCCATAATTCCACTGATCTGATTACTTATTTCCCCACGAATGGCTTCTTCTCCAAAGAAATATCCGGCAATCCAGATGATAATAATTAATAATCCGGGAATTGAGAAAATTGCATAATAAGCCAAACTTGCAGAATCATTTGACGCTGTAGAGTTATTCCATTCTTTGAAGGTTTCCTTTAATGTTTCCCAGAAAAAATTTACATGCTTTATCATCTGTAATTGTTTAATAATTAGAAAGGATATCCGATAGCAATATTCAGAACAAGATTATCTTTTCTCCAGCTGGAATCTCCAAAATTAATTCGGTCAAACGCCCATCTATCATTTTTTTCATAGTATGGAACTCTCAATGGCATTGCCAAATCTAGTCTTAATATTAAAATAGAGAAATCAAGTCTTAGACCAACTCCGGCTCCAACAGCAACTTCACTTAAAAATTCTTTGGAGAATTTAGCTCCGGGTCTTGTTGGATCATCATTAATTAACCAGACGTTTCCTGCATCGGCAAATACAGCAACATTTAAAAATTTGTAAAGATTAGCACGATATTCAGCATTTAGTTCCAGTTTTACATCACCAGATTGATCGAAATAAGATCCTTCAGGAATAGTTCTTGGATCGAAACTTCCAGGTCCTAAAGTTCTTGCGCGAAAAGCTCTTATACTGTTGCTCCCTCCTGAGAAAAATTGCTTAGAGAAGGGAACAAATTCTGAATTTCCGTAGGGATATGCAATTCCTCCAATGAATCTTGTTGCTAAAGAAGTTTTTTCGTTGAATTTATGATAGAATCTGAAATCATTTTCAATCTTTGCATACTGACTGAAAGGAACTCCAAAAATAGTTTTTTCTTTATCTTTTTTTGCGTTTGCTCCTGTTATCAAACCTGTTAAATTTCCTGCAAGATCCAATGTTCCTTTATAATACATGGTATTGTCTTTCGGGAGCATTGTATTGGTATAAGTGTAAGAGTAAGTAGGTCCAAAAATTAATTGCTTTTCAACTATTCTGCGCATTGCATCATTGTTTGCAGATTTTTCTTTGTATAGATCGGTAATATTTGCAGGAGAAACGTAAGTGATATCAATAATCTTTAAATCGTGTTCCTTTCTCGCATTTTCTTTCCACACATATCCGAATGATCCTGTAAAAGTATTTAAAGAGTAATATTCTGTTCTGTTTTGAAGTTCATAGCCTAAAGAAATATTAGTTCTCGGAACAAAAGCACTAGACGAATTAAAGCGGAATGGTGCAACAATTCTAGGAATTGAAAGCTGTACGTTTGAACCCGCTCTGAAAATATTTTTCGCATTTTCAGGACCACCGATTTGTACATCAAACGCTCCGTAAACGGAAGCTTTAAATTGTTCTGCCCCTCTGAAAAAATTTCTGTGCGTCCAGTTTAAATTTAATTCGCTTCCGGCATAATTCGCAGAATTAGTTCTTCCCAAAGCTTCCAGACGAAGGGATTGAAGTTCTCTTGGCGTTAATAAATAATAAGAGTCAAATTTATGTTGTAAAGAATCTGAAACGACAAATTCATTTTTTACAAATTTGAAAACTCCTAAACTGATTAATCGGTTTAAAGTAAGATTATGATTTGTTCTATTATATAAATCTCCTCTTTTAAAATATAAAGCCCTGTCAAAAATTTTCGGTTTAAATTTATGTTGAGGATCAATTACATAAATATCATCCTGAGCGTGCTTTTGAAGAGAATCTGCATTCATCGGAACAGAGTATTTTCCGTCTTTTACATCACGAATATTGTAATTAGGAAAAACGATCACTTTATCAATCGTAAACTGTTGTGTTGAAAGATCCGGTGTATTGTCTTTTAGTTTTACATTAAGTTCAACCTTATGATTTTTGGTAACCGTACTATCTGCCTGAACAATAATATTATCAGGATGAAAATAATAAAATCCTCTTTCTTTTAAGCTGTTATCAATTCTTTCTCTTTCAGATTTAATCACATCTAAATCAAAAGGCTGACCTTTTTTCAGAAGAGTTTTGCCTGTAATATTTTGGATTTCTTGATTGATCAGTGAAGAATCTTTCTGAAATTTAACATCACTGATCAGATATCTTGCTCCCGGTCTCAAGGTATAAATAACCTGTGCTTTTTTATTTTTAGAAACCGTATCGTAAGTTGCTTTTGCATTAAAATATCCTTTGTTTTCAGAATAATTTTCAATGATATCTTTATTAAATTCACGGTCGACATCGCCTAATAAAACAGGTTTTTCACCTACTTTATATTTCAGCCAGTAATTAAAGCCTTTTTCCTTTTTAGGTTCTTTAGCAATATTATAAAAATATAATTTTGGTCTTAAACCTAAAAATGACGAGTTTGGTTTGGGTGTAAGATTGGCTTCCAGTGCAGTCTGAAGTTCTTTCTTATCTTTTTTTGAAATGGTATCATCTTTAATTTTTACTTCTGCGCCTGTGTAAAGCATTTGACCTTCTTTCAGAAATCTCGTGTTACTACATGAAAGTGTAACGGAAGCCATTCCGAAAGTGAATAAATATTTAAAGTATGTTGGGTAATTTTTTTTCATTATTTAAATTCTACGGCTTGGTTTTGCTTATTTTTTCTAGATTCTTTTTGCTTTTGGTTTTTGGCTTTCCGGAAAATATCCCGGAATTTATCATAATCCAATGTAATGATAAATCCGACTCCCGTTTCCACGATTTGACCCTGAAGAGCAACCTGATATTCATTCTTTCTGTAGGCACGAAGCATATATCTTCCGTCTTTGGAAAGGCTGTAATCTACCGTTACGTCTCCTGCAATATTGGTCATGTTTTCATTTTGACGGGCGTCACCTTCCAATGCGAAATTACTTCCTACCGAAACTTTTAGTCGGTCGTTTAACAGTTTTTTGCTTAAACCAACGTTCAGGTCGGTTCTTGTATTTTTAGCTCCTGTCGAATAATCTTCAGAAGATTCTAAGTCAAAATTAAGATCAACTCCTTTAATAAGATCGGCAGCAAGATTGTTCAATTGTTGTGAAAGGATTTTACTCACACTTTGTCTTGCCAGCATTTCTCCGGATAATCCCGCTCCGGATTCAAATGGATTTTCACCGATAAATCTGTTTAAAAGCAATAAGGCAAAAACCTGCTTGTTCATTTCAGATTCCTGAGTTCTCAGCTGAGACAATTTTTGATCTACAATGTCTGTGACAGTTGAAGAAACAGCGTTGTTTTTCTCATCGGTTGTAATGTCAAAAGTAATGACTGGTTTTAGCAATTCTCCTTTCATCTTTAATAAAGTATTGAAAGGAATTCTTTGTTTAAACTGATTCAAAGTTCCGGCTTCCTCTCCACTGATTTGCTGTTCAACTAAATCAATCGGTGCAGCCTCAGTTTTATAAACTGCGGTAATATCAAGATTGGCGGTCGTCGGTTCTCCGGTCCATGTAATGGTGCTTCCTTTCTGAATGTCAAACTTACGTTTCAGAACACTTACCGTCATTTCATAACTTCCGGATTCTACTTCATAAACGCCGACAAGGGTAGTTTTTCCGGAAGGATCTACACCGCCCGTCAATTCAGCTTCACCCTGAATTTTTACAAAATCTCCGTTAGCTTTATCAATCAATAAAGATAGTTTGGCTTCTTTGCTGATTTCAATATTGACGTTTACATCCATTCCTTTGATGCGACTTTGGGCATTTAAAGAATCAGCTTTAATGGTTTTATTTAAAACAACTTGATCCTGATCAATAAATTCTACAATTCCTTCTCTTTCCTGCAAAGTAGGAGAAGATTGAGGCAGAACAAACGTGAAATCTGTATTGTCTGCAACCGCCAATCGTCCGTCAACTTTCGGTAAATCTAAATTTCCGCGAATATGTAATCCTGCATCAATTGCCAAAATTCCGTACATGATGGCGTCATTCGATTTTTCAGAATTTACGACTTTAAAATCTTTAGCATTCACATCAAGATTGAAAGCGAAATCTCTGTAAGTCTGTGTTAAAACCTGACCGTCAATTTTTAGTGAATTTCCGTCTTTATCATTGATTTTAAAATCATTAAATTCAATTCCTTTGTTAGTAAAGTCGATTTCGTCATTAAGTTTTCTGAAATCACTGCCTGTTTTGGCAATTTCCAGTCCGACATCGTTGAACTTTACTTTACCTAAAATATTCGGCTTATCTGTAGTTCCTGTAATTTTTAAATTCCCTGAAACGTAACCCTCCGTATTCGTAATTGCATTCATCGAAAATCCTTGTACAGATTTCATTTGGAGCTGATTGATCGCCATATTCAGATCAAATGTGTTGGAAGAAGTGTTATAATCTCCTAAAATTTTCACATCATTATTGTTTCCTGAAAGCGCAATATCAGCATTTAAAAGATTCGGTGAAGAGTTGTTAACTTTCACGGCGAGATTTCCGATCGGATTTCCGTACACAAATAAATCTGTAATATTTAAATCAGAAGTGAAGGTCATTTTTTTAGTTAAATCTCGTAACTGCGCTGTTCCGTTGATTGTTCCTTTTGCTAAAACCGTATCTTTTTTAATTAATTCTGTAATGGTTTCAATCTTAAAATCTTTCAACGAAACATTTAAAGGAGCATTTGGAGTTTGAGATTCAGACTGCAATGAAATTTCGCTTCCCGAATTGGAAAGCCTGAAATTATCGGCAAGAATTCCATTTTTTCCGATCTGGATTTTATTTCCTTCTGCAACAGTCCAGTCTGTATAATTTAATTTTAAACCGTTGGGATTTAATGAAATTTCGGTAATATCATTCAATGATTTTGCATTTCCTGCAATTAAGAATTGAGTGGCATCTTTTTCGTCTTTCGTGGTGATGTTGTAATTAATGATATTATTGGAAACATCTCCGGTAATTCCAACTTTATTTAAAGCAAAGCTTGAACTTTTTAATCCTGCAACATATAAATTATACTGTAAAGCCTGATTTTCGTTGGTAACTTTTAAGGTTGCATTTTCAATGGAATTTTCACCATAGAGAAGTTGTGGAATCTGTCCGTCGATTTCAATTTTTTGTGAATCGGCATCATAATTTCCAGTTAAATTAATAGTTTCAAAACTTTTTAAATCCGGAACAAATTTTCTGATCAGATCATCATTTTTAATTTTTGCACTAAAAGTAAAAAACTGTCCTGCCTGGATTTTCTGAGATTTATTAGGTTTCTGAAACTGATAATATTGATTAATGGTCTGCGTTAAAGCTCCAAATATTTGCGTTAATTTATATTTCCCTTTTAATTCAACATCAGCAATCTGCGAATTGAAAATAATATTGGTGGAATCATTTGTTGAAGAAGCTTTTAAATTGACTTCCTGAACAGGATAAACTTCTTTGGTATCCGAGAACGCAAAATCTTTTAAATTTAAATAACCATTCAAATTATCAGGATCTAAATTTGTGAAATCTCCGTCGATTTTTCCTGCTAGAATCATTGGATCTTTGTAGAAGCCAAGTTTATTAAGATCAAGCTTGATCACCTCACCATTGATTTTTACCGTAGGATTTTTTTCGTTATAAACACCGGAAGCGGTTAATGATAAATTCGCATTCGGATCTTTTGAGTTTAAATAAATATTGTATGCTCCACGTCTTATTTTTCCTGTTAAATTCATGTTTTGGTAACGGTAACCTTTGTAAACCGCCGAAGCAACGTGACCTTTTAGATCAGCATTGGCATTTTTGAAATCAAAACTTTCTCCTTTCGCATAAATTTGTGCTGAAACGGCTCCGATATCTTTATTCTGAATAATTTTTCCGATCTGTAAACCTTGAAGATTAGCTTTCACGTCATACAATTCATGATTTTTTCTGCGCATATCAACTTTAGCGATAACGGCTGCGTTTCCAAGAGTAGAGTAGAGGTTCAGGTTAGCGTCTACAACTTTGGTGGTGCCTTTTGCCGTTCCTTTGATGCTCATGTTGGAAGGCAGGGAAATGTTGGAAGGAATCGTATTTTTCGGAACTAAATTAAAGATCGTTTTTGCCGATGAAGATAATTCTGCAATTCTCAGATCATAATATAAATTCTCAGGATTCATCGCATTTTTGATTCTTCCTGAAGCTGCAACTCTCAACTGATCCAAACCGGAAACTTTAAGATTGTTGATCAACAAATCATTGACATTTCCTTTTACATTCGCATTGACATTTAAAATAGCATTCGGATATTTATTGAAAGGGACGGTATTTCGTAAAGTCGGAACTAAATTTAAAATATCAGCGAATCCGATTTTAGAATCTTTAATATTGGCTGCGATTTTTACAGCTCCCAAATTTGAACTTAATTGTTCGATAGAATTATAATTTAAAATAACCTCATCGCGCAGAATCGTTTTCGGTGTCTGTAAATAAAGATCTTTTAAATAAGCTTCTTTTTCATTGTAAACGAAATCTGTATTGAATTTCTGAATATCCAGACCTCTCGCTTCCTGAATTTCCGCAGAGTTTACATTTCCCGCAAACGTATTGTTCTGCATTTTAAAACTTCTGACCTCAACATTCATTTTAGAAAAATTCAGATGGTTGAAATCCATTCCCTGTTTAGTTGGAGCGATTGCGGTGTTATTGTAGGCAACTTTTACATCATTTAAAACTAATTTTCCGAGCAATAAACTTAATGCTTTTTGCTGATCTGTAGTTTTTGAAACTTCAGGTTGTTTGGTGTTTTTCGGATTGGCATTTTGTGCAGGAAGATAAAGATTAGCATTAACATCGGCTCCGGAAAGGAAAACGTTGTCAACATTATACGCATTGTTTTCCAGATCAAGTTTGTTGACTTTCGTACTTAATTCTTTAAATAAAACCTTCGCGAAAGTTTTGGTATTGTCATCGCCGTAATCAATGTCGAAATTCGTTAGTTTAATTCCTCTTAAACCAATCTGCATCGGTTTTTTGTTGTTTAGAGAATCAACTTTTTTCTCAACCTTTTTAGAAACTTCTTCGATGAGATCCTGTTTTAATTTTAGCTTTAATCCATCAAGATTAATATCATTGACAGCATATTTATTGTTGTTTAAATCAAAAGTTTTTACTCTTGTATCGAAAGTTTTGAAGTAAAGTTTTATGTCATTTCTGGATTGTTGGTCATTAAAAGTAACGCCGATATCTTTTAAATTAATTTTATCTAAAGAAATAATGAATGGTTTCGACGAACTTTCTTCTTTATCACTTGTCGCAAAAGCATTAATAATATAATCAAAATTGAATTTTCCGTCGGGTTTTCTCACCACGTTCGCTCTTGCTCCTTCCAGATCGACCGACGTAATATCTGCCGTGGAACTGAGAAGTTTCATCATATTTAATCCCACATCAAGCTTTTTTACAGCTAAAAGTGTGTCGACATCCTGTCCTTTTAAATACAGATTTTCCATCACAAGACTGTTGGGGAATCCTATATAAACCCTTTCTAGGCTTACTTTGGTCTTGATTTTTTTCTCAAGATAGACAACCAGTTTGTCTTTGATAAAATTCTGAACTGCAGGAAGTCTTAAGCTAAGTATAAGTAACGTGAAAAATACCAATATGGACATAATGGTAATTACAAAACGCTTTAAGAGTTTTCTTTTGTTGATTTTCAGTTTCAAGAGTGATTGGGTTTAAAACAAATATAACAATACTAATTGTACTGTTAATCTGTTGTGGTACTCTTTTCTGAATACAAAAATCCTGCCTTGACTGTCAATTATGGAATTTAGTTTAGTAAATTGTCAAGTGAATTAGTTGATGATGACAGTCAAAGCTAGGATTGATAGTTTAAAAAAAGCCCCCTTTTGTATCATTTTTATTAATGTTGTTGAAAAGGTTTAGCAAAAATGAATATTCAAATGTTAGTTTAGTTATTCAAAGGGGGCGTGGATAATTTACATATGTTGAGATAATAAATTTTCTTAGTCATTTCCATTTTCCCATTTTACTTCCTCGCCTTGCGGAGCTGCACCACCTTGAGCGGGAGTAACCGGAGCGGTTTCCTGATTGATGTGATAAATATAAGCTGCAATTTTCTCAGCATCTCTTCCCGTTATCGTTCCTTCTTTAATCAAAGGTCGCATTGTAGGATTGTTAGGCGAACCATTTTCTAACATCCAGATCACATTTTTAAATAAACTTTTCTGTTTTACATTGACCCAGTGAGTATCTGTTAAATTGGGACCGATTCCACCTTTTCCATTTTCTCCATGACAGGTTACACAGTTTGTTTTGAATAATTCCTGACCTTCTGCGATATTGTCTGCGCTATATTTTGCATTTTCAAGTGTGATTTGAGGTGCTGTTTTTTCAAATTCTTCAATGGAAGCGAGCATTGTTTTTGTTTCATGATTCAATTCTGCTTCCGGATGAGCGTAATCTGTGAAAGCAAAAGCCGTAAGATAAACTGCACAGAAAATACATCCGAAATAAAATAAACCGATCCACCATTTTGGAAGAGAATTATCCAATTCTGTAATTCCGTCGAAACCATGATCGATCAGAATATCTTTTTCCTCTGTCGCGGATTGTTTTTTGAAAGCGGAATTCCAAAGTTTTAAAAAGTAAGGTGTGTTTTTCTCTTTTACATATTGTGCTTTTTCTTCTTCCGATAATTTGGTGAAATTTTGATTTTCAATTAAATCTCCAATCGAATTCATAATTAAAAGCAAGATGATTGCTATCAACATTAATCCCCAAAAAAATGGTGAAGAAAAATATCCTGAATCTTGTGCGAACATTTCGAACGCCATGATCGTCAAACCTACTGTAAGAAGGATGTATACTGAAATTGGGGTTCTTGTTTTCATTTCAAATTAATTTAAATTATTCTGCACTTGCAGTTTTTATCTGAGTTGTTTTGATGTCTGTTCCTAATCTTTGCAGATAAGCAATCATGGCTACAATTTCCCTTTGATCAAGCGGAACGAATGATGATCCTTTTGCGAGTCTGTCTTTTTCTATTTGCTCTTTCAGATCAGTTGCTTCGGAATAAATTCTCTTTACGATACCTTTTGCCTGATTGTCTGCCCAAGAATTTGCAGAATCGATCTCGGCTTTTGAATAGGGAACATCGAAATAGTTTTTCATTAATTTCATCTTATCCACCATTTTTGTTTTATCTAATTTATTTGTAATCAGCCAGGGAAAACGCGGCATAATAGATCCTGCAGATGTAATTCTAGGATTGTACATATGTTTAAAGTGCCATGAATCAGGGTTTCTTCCTCCTTCTCTGTGAAGATCGGGTCCTGTTCTTTTTGAACCCCAAAGAAACGGTCTGTCATAAATGAATTCTCCAGCTTTTGAATATTGTCCGTTTTTACCTTCAAATCTTACAATTTCATCACGGAAAGGTCGGATCATTTGTGAGTGACAAGCGTTACAACCTTCTCGAATATATAAATCTCTTCCTTCTAATTCTAAAGGTGAATAAGGTTTTACCGCTGAAATTGTCGGAACACTTTGTTTTAAAGTCAGGGTTGGAATAATTTCCACTAAACCTCCGATCGCAACAGTAACGAAAGCTAATATTGCCATGATTCTCGGAGTTCTTTCGATCCAAAGGTGAATTCCTTCGCCTTCTTTTCTTGCTGTTCCGATATTTGCCAAAGCCGGAGCTTCTGCAGGAACATTTTTCTGGAATGATCCTTTTCTGACAGTTTTAATAACATTTACAACCATTAAGATTGCCCCTGAAAGATAAAGCAGACCTCCCAAAAATCTCATTTTGAAGTAGGGAATAATTGCAGTTACCGTATCCAGCCAGTTTTTCCAAACTAAAGTTCCATCCGGATTGAACTGTTTCCACATTAATCCTTGTGTAAATCCTGAAATATACATTGGAACAGCGTAGAAAATAATTCCTAAAGTTCCCAGCCAGAAATGCCAGTTGGCTAATTTTTTAGACCAAAGTTCAGTTCTCCACATGATCGGAATTAAGTAATAAACAACTCCGAAAGCCATGAAACCATTCCATCCAAGCGCACCTAAATGTACGTGACCGATTACCCAATCTGTGTAATGTCCGATTTTATTTAAAGATTTTGTTGCTAATAATGGACCTTCAAAAGTTGCCATTCCATAACAAGTCACGGCTACAACAAAGAATTTTAGAATAGGATTTTCTCGTACTTTATCCCAAGCTCCTCTTAAAGTTAAAAGTCCGTTCAACATTCCTCCCCAAGATGGAGCAATCAACATGATAGAGAAACCAGTTCCCACCGCTTGAGCCCAAGCCGGAAGTGCAGTATATTGTAAGTGATGAGGTCCTGCCCAAAGATAAACGAAGATTAGCGACCAGAAGTGGATAATTGATAATTTATAGGAAAATACAGGTCTGTCTGCAGCTTTTGGCAAGAAATAGTACATCAAACCTAAAACCGGAGTTGTCAATACAAATGCCACTGCATTGTGACCGTACCACCACTGCACCAAAGCATCTTTTGCTCCTGCATAGATTGAATAAGATTTCCAGGTTGTGAAAGATAACGGAACTTCCAAATTATTAAAAATATGAAGCATTGCTACGGCAAGCCAAGTTCCGATATAGAACCAGATTGCAACATATAAATGTCTCACTCTTCTTTTGGCAATTGTTCCGAACATATTGATTCCGAAAACCACCCATGAAATGGTAATTAAAATATCGATCGGCCATTCGTGTTCTGCATATTCTTTAGAAGTATTGATTCCCATTAAAAAAGTAATCACTACAGAAATAATCATGATCTGCCATGTCCAGAAGTGGATCCAAGATAGCGTATCGCTGTACATTCTTGTTTTAAGCAATCTCTGCATGCTGTAATAAGCACCACAGAAAAAGGAATTACAGACAAACGCAAAAATTACCGCACTCGTATGCAACATTCTGATCCTTCCGAAGCCTAAAGCTCCTTGTGTATTAATCAATCCCTGAATATTTCCAGATGCTAAACTTTTAATGGTGGTATCATCTGTTCCGAATAAAAATTCCGGAAATTCAGGATAAAAAAGCATCAGTGCAGCGGTAAGTCCGAGTAAAAAACCTACCAAACCGAATGCAAGTGTAGCATAGAGGAATGCTCTGACAATATTATTGTCATAATTAAATTTCTGCGTCTCCATAATTCCTATGTGTTGTACTGAGGTAATATTTTTCGTTAAAACAAAAGTTTTTAAGTAAATTTTTAACTTAGGTTTTAAATATCATGTAGCGTGATAATGTTTTGACAAAGGTATTTACTAACTTTGTGTAAGTCTAATAGATATACTTCTAAAATATACCGAAAACTACTAAAAGCGAAAGAGATGAAAATATGTGGTCAAAATATCAGGAAAATAAGAAGAAGTAAGGATCTTACGCAGGAATATATGGCTTTTGAGATGGGGATTTCTCAGAAAGCTTATTCTGATATCGAAAATTCTAAAGTGAAAATCAATCTCGAAATTTTAACCAAGATCTCAAATATTTTAGATATAAAACCTTCCGAAATTTGCAGTATTTCCCACAAATGCGGAAACAATGATTATGAAGATAAGTATAATGATTTGTTGGAGTATATGAAGAAAAATGGTATTTCTGTTCCAAATGAATATTTGTAGAATTAACTTCTTAAATATAAAAAGGCTGCTTCAAAATGAGGCAGCCTTTAATTTTTTGATTTAAAATTTTATTTAGCTAATAATCCAGGATAAAGAATTCCGTCTGTTTTTAGATTAAGATTTAATAAGTATGCAATTAATGGAGCAATATCTTCCTGTCCCATTAAAGGAATTACCGTCCCTTTTTTTATACCTTTTCCAAAAGCGACAAATCCTGTCTGAATTTCTTTGAAATCGGTTGGCAAATAACCGTGTGTTCCACCGTCGGCAGCTTTTAATAATTCTCCTGTAGCTGTTGCCCCAAAACTAATTCCCTGATAAGCAGCCAAAGCCAATGATGCTGTCGGATCTCCACTTGCTTCTGCAACTTGCTCTTTATTCAGAACATGGAACATTTTTTTGTATCCTTCAGGTAAATTATTCAGAAGTTCGTTTACTTTATTTAGAGTTGCTTTGTCATTAGGATTTTTTAAATGTAAAAATGCAGAACCTCCACTTGCCTGAAAATAAGCTTTCCAGTCTTCTTTTTTATCATTGTTATAAAGTCCTGCTTTTGCCAACATCACATTCGGATTAAACTGAGTATGAATATCTACAAAACCGTGATCTCCTGTAATAATAAATGTTGTGTTCTCGTCAATTCCTGTGGCAGTTGCAGCATCAATTAAAGTTTTGATTGCAACATCTGCTCCGACTACAGCCGAACGAACTTTATCTCCATCTCTTCCTTCTTCATGTTCGAAATGATCGGTTGCTGCAATGTGAAGTGCTAAAAAAGAAGGTTTGTATTTCCTTAGAATATAAGCAGCCATTCTTGCTTTGTTCTGATCTGTTACTGAGTAATCTAAGCTCGCTCCGTATTCTCCGAATTTACCCACTGCATAATCCTGCACTTCCTGAAAAAGTTCTTTCGGAGTAGATTCCATACTCATAGCTTTTACTTCGTCTTTTTTCTCACCTTTATTTTTTGGAAGATATACATATTCCGGTAAATTATAAGTGATAGGTGCTCCAACCGTTACGGGCCAGCTTACACCGGCAGTTGTAAGACCGGCTTCTTTGGCAACACTGAAAATTGTAGGAACTTTAATATCCTTATAAAACCAAAACCATTCTCCCGTAATTCCCAAAGGCTGAACAGGTGTGTTGTAATAAATACCATGTTTTGCAGGCAATACACCACTTACGATGGTTGTGTGAGAAGGGTAAGTAACGGTTGGGAAAGAACCACGAACACCTTCTGCATAAGCTCCTTTTCGCATCATTTGTCTTAGATTGACCATTGACCATTCAGTATTCATATAAAACTCAGGTCGTAAACCATCAACACTTATTAAAACCACATGATTTGACTTGTCTTGAGCTTTGGCTAATCCTACTGACAGCGCAAGAAAAAGGAATATTCTTTTCATTGTAAAAAATTTTTGCAAGATTAGAATATTAGTGTTAATCGAGCATGAACTGCTTATTAAATGTTTTGCATGAGAGATTATTTAGTAAGCATCTTATCAAGAATTATTTTTAGAACAAAAAATTATGAAATTTGGAGTATAAAATGTTAAAAGATTTATCAACAAAAAAACCACCCTCTAAAGGATGGTTTTCGTAGACCCACAGGGATTCGAACCCCGACTGACGGTACCAAAAACCGGAGTGCTACCGTTACACTATAGGTCTGTGTTATTTTGGTGAGGCAAATTTACAGCTTTTTTCATAATTTGCAAAAACTTTTTAAACTTTTTTTTAAATTTACTCTACTTTTATTCATGGAAATTATGCTGATAGACTTCAATAATCTCAATATTAATAAATTATCCTTCGAGACGGAATTTGAAAAAAAAATCAAAACTTTTTTAGAAGAATGGTTTTCGGATTCTGAAACGGTAAAAGTTCAGACATCCGGATCTACAGGTGTTCCGAAGGTTTTTGATATTGAAAAAAATAAAATGATTAATTCTTCGGAAATGACATGTGATTTTTTAGGATTGAAAGAAGGAGATAAGGCTTTAGTTTGTCTTCCTGTAGAATACATTTCAGGAAAAATGATGGTTGTACGTTCAATTATTAGAAAATTAAAATTAATTATTGTTGATCCGTCTACAAAACCGATTGAAAATTTAGAATCAGAAGTTGATTTCTGTGCAATGACTCCACTTCAGGTTGAAAACTCTTTGGATAAATTATATTTAATGAAAAATTTAATTATTGGTGGCGCATCAGTTTCGGAGAATTTGAAAAAAATAATTTTAAACAATAGTCAAAACTTACAATCAACTCGTATTTTTGAAACTTATGGAATGTCGGAAACGCTTTCTCATATAGGGTTAAAAAAAATTTTTCCTCATGCAGAAAATTATTTTACCGTTTTTGAAAATGTTGACATTTCTAAAGATGAGAGAGGTTGTTTAAAAATCTTTGCACCTAATTTAAATTCAGAAGTTTTACAAACTAATGATTTAGTTGAGATTAAAAATGAGAAACAGTTCAAATTTTTAGGACGAATAGATAATGTCATAAATTCCGGAGGAGCGAAAATTTTTCCCGAAGAGTTGGAAGCTTTAGTAAAAAAAGAAATCCCTAATGAAGTTGTTTTTCTTGGGATAGATGATGAAAGTTTGGGACAAAAATTAATAGCAGTTATCGAAGGAGAAAAATCGAAAGATTTGGTTGATAAATTTTCAGATATTTCTTTTGAGAAAAATTTTCATAAGCCTAAAAAAATTATTTTCATTGAAAAAATTCCAAGAACTCCAAATGGGAAGGTTTCAAGGTTAAATCTTTTAAAAATAATTAATGAAAAAAGAGATAATTAAAATTGTAATTTTATTTTTAGTTGCAATTGTCGGATGGATGTTTTGGGTAAAACAAGGTATAAAAGATGCTGCAATACAAGATAAATACGAACAATCTTTTTTTCAAAATAATATCTTAATAAATGGAAGAGTGAGCGGTATAAGTGATTCGGGAAATCACTGTTTCGGAATAATATATTTAAAAGATTTTGTAGGAAATGTAAAAGAATTTAATCCATACAAGAAAGATATTTTCCCCTATGCAATTAAAAATGATGAGGCTGAAATTTATTCATGGACGTGTTTGTATAATGTTGAGGCAGAAGATTCCATTATAATAAATTCAAATAACAGAAGTATATTAGTGATTAAAAAAGATTCAAGTGAAAAGATAGAAGGCAATCTCAGATTTGTTAATGAGGAAAAAGATTATATAAAAGAAAATTCAAAACTAAAATTCCAATGAAAGACTTTTCAAAAGAACTCAACTTCAAAACTTCCCGCAGCAGTGGAGCAGGAGGTCAGAATGTAAATAAAGTCGAAACTTCTGTGACTGTTCTTTGGAATGTTTCGGAATCTGAATTTTTTAATGATGATCAAAAAGATTTAATTCAAAACAAATTAAAAAACAGAATTAATGCAGAAGGTTTTTTATTCTTAACGGTTTCTGAAAGCCGGACGCAATTAATGAATAAGAACAAAGCCATCGAAAAAATTCTGGAAATTGTTGATAAGTCATTATTTATTCCCAAAAAACGTGTTGCTACGAAACCTTCAAAGGGACAAAAGCAAAAAAGATTGGATACGAAGAAAAAAATTTCGGATAAAAAAGAAAATAGAAGGTTTAAGTTTTAATATTCTTCCTGCTTCAAGCACCTATCTTCCAACCCAAAATTCTTATCTTTGCAAAAATTATAAAAAATGAGCAAACCGATTACCGAGTTCATAGAAAAATATTACCTGCATTTCAACGCAGCTGCATTGGTAGATGCTTCTAAAGGATATGTTGCACACCTTAAAGAAGGTGGAAAAATGATGATCACTTTGGCAGGAGCAATGTCTACTGCAGAATTGGGGAAAATCCTTGCAGAGATGATTCGTCAGGATAAAGTAGATTTCATTTCTTGTACGGGAGCAAACCTTGAAGAAGATCTAATGAACCTTGTAGCGCATTCTCACTACGAAAGAGTTCCTCATTACAGAGATTTAACAGCTCAGGATGAGTGGGATCTTTTGGAAAGAGGTCTGAACAGAGTTACCGATACTTGTATCCCTGAAGAAGAAGCTTTCAGAAGATTGCAAAAACATATCGTTGAGATCTGGAAAGATGCTGAATCAAAAGGAGAAAGATATTTCCCGCATGAATTTATGTATAAAATGATTCTTTCAGGAGTTTTGGAGCAGTATTACGAAATTCCTAGAGAAAATTCTTGGATGATCGCTGCGGCTGAGAAAAACTTGCCAATCGTGGTTCCGGGATGGGAAGATTCTACAATGGGTAACATTTTTGCTTCTTACTGTATCAAAGGTGAACTGACAGCTACAACAATGAAATCAGGTATCGAATATATGACGTATTTGGCTGATTGGTATACTAAAAATTCAGGTGGAAAAGGAGTTGGATTCTTCCAGATTGGTGGAGGTATTGCAGGAGATTTCCCGATCTGTGTTGTACCAATGTTGTATCAGGATATGGAAATGCATGACATTCCGTTCTGGTCTTATTTCTGTCAGATTTCGGATTCTACGACTTCTTACGGTTCTTATTCAGGAGCTGTTCCGAACGAGAAAATTACTTGGGGTAAACTAGATATCACTACACCGAAATTTATCGTTGAAAGTGATGCAACAATCTGTGCACCATTAATGTTCTCTTATATTTTAGAAAATTAATAATAGGATTATATAAATTTTAGATAAAAGGCTTATCATGTAAGCCTTTTATTTTTTTAGCTTTTGGAGAATCTCAGCAAAAATAAATTTGACGCTCTTACAGGAATGCGTGCTATTGCAGCGATTATGGTATTTGTTTATCATAACCGTAAATATTGGCGCGATGACTTGCCGTTTGTGGTATTGCGTTTTATCAGTGAATGGCATATTGGCGTAACTGTTTTTTTTGTTTTGAGTGGTTTTTTACTGGCTTACCGATATGAAGAAAAGCCTTTAGAATCCAAAAGATCTTATTTAAAATATATTTTACTTCGTATTGCAAGGATTTTTCCGCTATATTGGATTTTGTTGAGTGCCTATTTTTTAGATATTCCATATTCTAAAGGTGTAGATACTTATTTCCTGCAATATTCACTTTTTTATTCTTTATTTGATAAATATTCTGTTTCAGGAATCGTGCAGGCTTGGTCGCTTACCGTAGAATTTTTCTTTTATTTATTGGCACCGCTTTTATTTTCTTTATTAAAGAAAAGTTGGAAATATTGTATTTCTTTTTTAATAGGATTTTTTCTTTTAGGTTGGAGTATAAGTTATGGTCTGGATTGGTACAATGGTAATCCTGATGGTTTTTTATCGCCTTTTAAATTTATGGTCGGAAGTACTTTCTTCGGAAGAAGCCTTGAGTTCTTTTTCGGAATGCTGTTGGCTTATTTGATGAAAAAAGAGGAAGGAATACAGTTTTTAAAAAATCTGAAAAAACCGACACTTTTTGGTGGAATTTCAATTATAATTTTAACGATTTCGATTGCTTTTTTTGCCAGAAACAATTTTGTTCATGGCGTGGAACGTTGGGAAGGAAGAATAATTCATGAGATTTTTCTGCCTGTAGCAATTGCTGTTTTCTTTTGGGGATTGATGTCCGAAAAAACATTTGTTTCCAAAATATTGTCTACAAAAGTATTTGTTCTTTTGGGAAATGCGTCGTTCATTTTTTATCTGATCCATCTCAGTTATTTCAATATGAAACTGAAATCTTACATTTATTTACCGGATCATAATTTCGTTTTACTTTGGATTTGTTCGATCATTATTTATTTGGGAATCGAAAAGCCGCTTTATAATTGGTGTAGAGATTTGATTGCTAAAATTCGATAAAATTAATTATCATTAGAATTAATCTAAAGAATTAACCAGTATAAAATAACGGTACGCCAAAATTCCTTTCTGAAATTTCGTCAGTTTAGTGGGATCTTTATCACTCAACTTCGGTAATATTGCTTTATTCATTTTATTTAATAAGCGGAAAAACGATTTTTTCATAACTTTATATTTTTAGTGAATGGATTTTAAATGTAAAGTCCAAAAATGATGCAAAACAGATATGGACGAAATATTCAAACAACAAGTATGGGAAATTACTAAGCTTGTTCCTAAAGGCAGAGTAACAAGTTATGGAGCTATTGCAAAAGCAGTCGGCTATCCGAATCATTCGCGGCATGTAGGAAAAGCAATGGGAGGTTGCCCGAAAGATGTTCCTGCGCATCGTGTGATCTCAAGTTCGGGAACTTTATCTGTTCCGGAATTTCAAATAAAATTAGAAGCAGAAGGAATCGTTGTGGAAAACTTTAGAATCAAAAATTTCAAAAAATTGTTTTGGAATCCTTTGGAGGAGCTATAAAAATAAGAATTTTTACAATTCAGTATACTAAAGCTACAATTGAGTCTGTTTTTTTAGTCAGAAATATTTTGAAAGTTTAGTTTTGCTACATAAAATTAAACCATGAAAACAAAATTTTTACTTTCCGTACTTTTTTTATTCGCAATTTGCTTTTCTAAGGCGCAGATGGATGATAATTTTTATCAGCCTAATAAAATACTTCGTCCGATAGAAAATGTTAAATATGAAAATTTTTCTCTTCCCGTAAAAAATGATACGATCTCAGGAATTATTTTAAAACCTAAATCCGGAAAAATAAAAGCAACTGTTTTGTTTTTTCATGGAGCAGGAGGAAATGTTACGACCTATTTATTTATGACTAAACCTTTGGTTGATAATAATTTTCAGGTTGTGATGGTAGATTTTCGAGGCTATGGAAAGTCAACAGGAAAACCAACCCATCTTAATATCGTATCCGACGGACAATTATTTTTTAATAAAATGATTCAAAGACCTGAAATCGCGAATACAAAGATCATTCTCTACGGAGCTTCAATGGGTTCACAAATTGCCGCTCATTTAGCCAGAAATAATAAGGCTAAAATTGCCGGATTGGTAATGGACGGAAGTTTGTCTTCTTTCACGGATATTGCCATGTATTACAAACCTGAATATAAAGAAGTTATCTCCAAATATGTTGTTTCTCCTTATTCGGCTAAAGAAGATGTACAGGACATGGAAGGTCTTCCGAAACTTTTTATCCATAGCAAAGAAGATAAAGAGGTTCCTTATGAAGAAGGATATGAAAATTACTCAAAAGCCTCTCTGCCAAAAGAGTTTTTGGAATATTCAGGAAATCATTTGGAAGCGATGAATGGTAATTCTGAGAAAATTATTTTACAAATTGAGAAGATGTTGAATAAATAAGAGTTTTAGGTTTCGGGCGGCGAAGCCGCCCGAAACCTAAAATAAAAAACCCGGCGAAGCAAAGCTTCGCCGGGTTTTCAATATAAAATAGTCAAATTACTTTTCTAATTGCTTATAACTTCTTTGGATAAAGTCTGTCAAATCTTTACCGGTCAGCAAGTTTTGAGAAAGTTTAGCCAAATCTAGAGCATGTTTAATTAAACCTTCTTTTTCTTCAGTATTTTCAGTTTTCAATACCTGGTTTGCAAATTCGCTGTTTGAGTTGATCACCAGATTATACATTTCAGGGAAACCGCCCATTCCAAACATTCCGCCACCGCCTGTAGCCTGCATTTCTTTCATTCTTCTCATGAATTCCGGCTGTGTGATGGTAAATGGAGCATCATTACTGTCTAAATCTTCAAGCTGAACTGTGAATTTCTTATCATTGATGGCTTCTTCTACATTTTTCTTTAACGATTCTTTTTCAGTTTCATTTAATTTAGAAATAACTGGCTCATCTTTTTTGATCAGATTATTTACATGATCGGCATCAACTCTTACAAAAGAAACTTTTTCTTTTGAAGTTTCAAGCTTCTGAATAACGTGAGAAACTACAGGAGAATCTAACAAAATAACTTCATAACCTTTATCTTTTGCAGATTGAATATAGCCGTGTTGTGCATCCGAATTCGAAGCATAAAGAACAACCAAATTACCGTCTTTATCTGTCTGGTTAAGCTTGATTTTTTCTTCTAATTCATTCCAAAGGAAATATTTCCCGTCAGTTGTTGGATATAATGTGAATTTATCAGATTTTTCAGCAAACTTTTCTTCCGTTACAATTCCGTATTCGATCACAACTTTAATGTCGTTCCATTTTTGTTCGTAATCTTCACGGTTTTCATTGATTAAAGAAGACATTTTGTCGGCAACTTTTTTCGTGATGTAAGAAGAGATTTTCTTCACCGCACCGTCCGCTTGTAAGTAAGAACGTGAAACATTCAACGGAATATCCGGAGAATCGATCACTCCACGAAGAAGCATTAAGAAATCCGGAACGATTCCTTTCACTTCATCCGTTACAAAAACCTGATTTTGATATAATTGGATTTTATCTTTTTCAATATTTAAATTGTTGCTCAATTTCGGGAAGAATAAAACACCTGTCAAATTAAAAGGATAATCAACATTCAAATGAATATTAAATAAAGGCTCCTCAAACTGCATCGGATACAATTCGTGGTAGAATTTCATGTAATCTTCAGTTGTTAATTCGCTCGGAGCAATCGTCCAGGCTGGAGTAGGATTATTGATGATATTATCAACTTCTTCTGTTTCTGCAACTGCATCTTCAGGAGCATCTTCCGGCAAAGGTAATGTGTGAGTTTTTGTTCCAAATTTAATCGGAACAGGCATAAATTTGTTATATTTCAACAACAATTCACGGATTTTTCCTTCTTCTAAAAATTCTACAGAATCTTCTGCAATGTGAAGAATGATTTCCGTTCCTCTATCAGTTTTATCAGTTGTTTCTTCTAATGTAAATTCAGGGCTTCCGTCGCAAACCCAACGAACTGCAGGCTCATCTTTATAAGATTTTGTTAAGATTTCAACTTTCTCTGCAACCATAAATGCAGAATAAAATCCAAGTCCGAAATGACCGATAATTCCTGAATCTTTTGCCGAATCCTTATATTTTTCCAAGAACTCTTCAGCTCCCGAAAAAGCCACCTGATTGATATATTTTTCAACTTCTTCACCAGTCATCCCGATTCCCTGATCGATGATGGTAAGTGTTTTATTTTCTTTATCGATTTTAACTTCAAGTTTCGGATTTCCGTACTCAACTTTTGCTTCTCCAATGCTTGTTAAATGTTTCAATTTTAACGTAGCATCAGTTGCATTAGAGATTAGCTCTCTTAAAAATATTTCGTGGTCGCTGTATAAAAACTTTTTAATAAGGGGAAAAATATTTTCTACAGATACATTGATATTTCCTTTAGTCATAATAATTTTTGTTTTTTTAATTTCCTATTCTTTCTCAAAAAAAATACCGTTTGAGGAAAAGTGACATTTTGGCATTATTTGTCAATTGAAATTATTTTCCTTTTGTGATACCTATCATTACTCCAAAATCCCCATCTTCCTGAATCCATTTTTCTTCCGGAAAATATGTTCTTGAAACAAAACCATCAAGATATAAGGCATTTTTGCAACCTAAATTCTTGAACAATAATGCAAAGTTGTAGAAATTTATTTTTTTCTTAGACATCGCAAAGATCAAGTCTCCATTTTTCATTATTCCGACACCGTTTCTTATATTTAAATTATTTGAATTTTTCTGAAAAACGGGATTTATATTTTCATTAATAATAAGCAGTGGTCCGGATTGTGTGGCAAATTTCATATTTGAATTCTGTTTAAAATGCTCCGTTGAAACAATTGCAGATTCATTAGATTTTGTAATATAGAAAACACCGTTTGGTTTTAAATAAAAATTTCCTTCACCACTCAAAGTATCGATCGGGTTTAATATTTTAAAGTTTTCGATATACAATCCTTTTGGAATATTGTTTTGAATGAACATTCCGCCATTCATAGCGAATTTCAAATCTTTATTTTTTGTATTGAGGTATTTTTTTAAATTTTGAATACTTTTTAATGGATGGTTTTGGTCATCTTTCCAGAAAAACTCAATGTTTTCTTTCTTTGTATTGGTAGAATAAATGACAAAATCATTATTGAGAGATTCTTCTTTATTACAAGACAACACGATTGTGAATACAAAAAAGATTAATATTTTAGATAAAATATTTAGTTTCATCATAAATTTATTTTAAAATTAAGATAAAAAAAGGCAGCTTAAAAAAGCTGCCTTTCAATATTTTCAAAATCAAAAAACTATTTGTTCTTCAATTCTTCTTTTATTTTGTTTTCCAATTCTTCAGCAAGTTCAGGGTTATCTTTCAATACATCCTTCACTGCATCACGACCTTGTCCTAGTTTTGTTTCTTCATAGCTGAACCAAGAACCACTTTTCTTTACAATTCCCTGTTCTACGGCCTGATCCAGAATTTCTCCTGTTTTAGAAACTCCTTCACCGTACATAATATCGAATTCAGCCATTTTGAAAGGTGGAGCTACTTTATTTTTCACAATTTTCACTTTCACACGGCTTCCGATTGCTTCATCTCCGTTTTTAATTGGTGCACTTGCTTTTCTGATGTCTACTCTTACAGAAGCATAGAATTTCAATGCATTACCACCGGTTGTAGTTTCAGGATTTCCGAACATTACTCCGATTTTCTCTCTCAACTGGTTGATGAAGATTACCGTACATTTTGTTCTTGAAATTGTAGCCGTTAATTTTCTCAACGCCTGAGACATTAATCTTGCATGAAGACCCATTTTAGAATCTCCCATTTCTCCTTCAATCTCTGCTTTTGGTGTAAGAGCTGCAACCGAGTCAATTACAACGATATCGATAGCTCCTGAACGGATCAGGTTATCTGCAATTTCCAAAGCCTGTTCACCGTTATCTGGCTGAGAAATGATCAGGTTTTCAAGGTCAATTCCTAATTTTCCTGCATAACCTCTGTCAAAAGCATGCTCTGCATCAATGAATGCCGCAATTCCTCCTGCTTTTTGAGCTTCGGCAATAGCGTGAAGTGTTAAAGTTGTTTTACCGGAAGATTCAGGTCCGTAGATTTCGATGATTCTTCCTCTCGGATATCCACCTACTCCAAGAGCGATGTCTAATCCTAAAGATCCGGAAGGAATAACTTCAATTGTAGTGTCAATAGTACTGTCTCCCAAAGTCATTACAGTCCCTTTTCCGTATGTTTTATCTAGCTTGTCAAGCACTAATGCAAGTGCTTTTTTCTTATCGTCAATGTTACTCATCTGTCGTTTAAATAATTTATCAAAAATACAAAAATTTACAGTCCTAAACTAATATTATTTCTCTTATGGAATTGTTTTTATAGTTAAAAAAATATAAAATTTTGTTGCTGTCGGGAAATTTTCGGTGTTGTTATTTTTTGGAGCTTTTTCGCGCTTTCCGTTGCAATCTTTTTTTTCAAAAAAGGATTTCCACTTCAATCACGGCTAGGATTTTCAGTGTATAAATAACAGAAGGGATAAAATCGGCTTAAGAAGAATTTAATGAAAATTTGAATTTTGGGTAATGTTGTGATAATCGCTCAGAACCTTCATTTGATCTTTATTTCCTTTATTGATTCTGGCTTGTCGACTGACTAGATTATCGTAAATTTTATTAATGATCCATTTTGTTCGTGGAAAAGCTTTTCTGTTGCTTACTTTGGGTATTTGAAGCCTTTTACAAACCTCATCGTCAAGCAGAAACCAAGTACAGCAAATGTGTAAATAACGAAGATTCTTTCTTTGAAATTTATACTTTAAAATAGGATTTTCTAATGATTCATTTAATAAGGAATGAGCAAGAAGTACAGAATCTTTGTCGGCAGAAGGCTGAACAGAAGTCCATAAATAAAAATATTGAGTTGCCTGTTTTTTGTCGTTTGGTAGCAGATTTTCAGGAATTCCCAATATATATCCAACGTACTTCCAAAGGTGAAAAATACCTTTTTCTTCCGCATCGGAAAATGTATTTCCCAATTTATGAAGGCTGTGCATAAAAACCAAGCTGAAACCGATATAAGTTGCCATCATATCCCATGAATTGATGGGTTCTCCCCAGTTTTTAGTGTCCCAGTCTTTATAATGTTTTTTAATGGAAAGTCTTGCGTAAGAATGGATTAGTCGGGTTTTTATAGCGAATTCGTAACCTTTTTTATGAATTTCCAATGCATCATATCTTGTTACATTTACCCAAAAATCCAATGTCTCGGAAAGTCTTTTTACAGCTCCTTTTTTTAAAGCTTCAGTTGCGATCAAAGGTTTGTTGAGATATGCATAATCGTAGCCTCCAATTAAACAATAATCCCGAAGCGAAATCAAAGAATCGAGATTGCTTCTCATGCACAATTCTGCGCCGCTTTTGATTAAATTATAATCCAGCCAGTCGGGAATTTTTTGTGTCTGAAGAAAAAGCTGTTTTACACTTTCAGGAACATTATCGTTTTCAGAAACTCCATTTCGGATGTAACCCTCTATTTCTCTTGATGCTTCGTGAAATTTTTGAGTTAAATAAACATCTTTTACAACCTGATCGCCAATTTCATCAACATGATAAAAATAAGGGGAAAATTTTTCAAAATCTTTGAAACTTACCTCTGTTCCGGAAAATTCGAGTAGCTGTTTTCCGTTACCTTTCGCCCAAAAGTCTTTGAAATGTGTCGAATCCTTAAAATATGGTTGTAAAATCGTGTTTTCCATTACGCATAAAAGTACAAGTTTTACGCCGAAATTCCGAAGTGAGATTTATCAGATTTTTAATTGAACGTAAGATACAAATTTGCTTTACTTATGAATTTCTGGTCAGTCAATTTATTATTGGTTAAGAATTTAACTGCTCATTGAAATTAAATTAACCCCCATTCAAAAGCTTTTTTCAATAATTCCTTACTGTTTCTGGAACTTGTTTTAGCTAAAATATTTTTTCGATGTGTGCGAACGGTATGTTCCGATAGGATCAACATTTTCGAAATTTCTGATCCTGAATATCCTTTTGCGATAAATGATAAGATTTCAGTTTCTCTTTTAGTTAAGTTTACTTCTTGAAAGCTTTTAAATGTTGGCAGATTTTCAATTTTTATCTGATGAAATTCGTTTCTCGGTCCGATTCCTGTAACTAAAACCGTATTTGGATTTTCTTTGGTAATATGATTGATATTTGTATGAATATTAATGGCTTGTATCAGATTTTTATCTTCATCCTCCATTGTGAGAATAGCTTGATGATGGAAAAGTTCGTAGTTTCCTTTCGCTGTCTTCATCCTGAAACAGTAGCTGGATTTTAAATAAAGATGATTGTCTTTCCCGATTTCTTCCATTTTCTGAATTACTTTTTCTTCAGCTTTTAAGATAAACTGAATGTCGTCGGGATGCGTAAGATCAATAACTTCTTTTAAATTTTCAGGATATTTTTTTAACCCATGAATTTTTAAAATATTTGGATGATGATTAGAAAGTGTACTGTTGGTGAGGTTTAAGACATAATAATAGAATTCTCCGATAGCAAACATTTCCCCAATGATCCGCTCAATAGGAGGAGTATTGGAAACCTGTTTGTTTTCTTTTCTTATCCCTGAATAAGAGTTCCAGACTTCAACTAAAGGATGTTTTTTCTCGGAATTATCCATATCTAAGTTATGTGACTAAAATAGTTAAAGTTTTCTTAAAAATACCACAAAAGGGGGATTTTTTTGTATTGATAAAATTTTAAAATTTGTATTGATCAATAACCATGAAAACTCATTCTAAAATTGTACCGTTTTTACAGGATCATATATTCGTAATTTACTTATAAAACACAATTTTATCATAAAGGTAAACATATGTCAAAAATAGTTTAGAGTTTTCTGTTAGCTGTTTGAAAATGATAAACTTGAATCCTCTGCAATTTGTAGGGGATTCATTAATTTTATATTGAAATTGATAAAACAAAAAAACCTTCCAATTCGGAAGGTTTTATATTTAAAGCTAAAACTTTATTAGTTAGATAAAGAAGCAGCGTGGATTAACATATCAACCAACTTGTTAGAATAACCCATTTCATTGTCATACCAAGAAACAAGTTTTACGAAGTTAGGAGAAAGCATAATTCCAGCGTCTTTATCGAAGATTGAAGTTCTCTTATCTCCGATGAAATCTTGAGAAACTACAGCATCTTCAGTGTATCCAAGAATACCTTTCAATTCACCTTCAGAAGCAGCTTTGATTACTGAACAGATTTCTTCATAAGAAGCAGCTTTTTCAATTCTCACTGTTAAATCTACTACAGAAACGTCAACAGTTGGTACTCTGAAAGACATACCTGTTAATTTTCCGTTTAATGAAGGGATTACTTTTCCTACCGCTTTTGCAGCCCCTGTAGAAGAAGGAATAATATTGTTTAGAGCAGCTCTACCACCTCTCCAGTCTTTCGCTGAAGGACCGTCAACAGTTTTCTGAGTTGCAGTTGTAGCATGTACAGTTGTCATCAAACCTTCTACGATTCCGAAGTTATCGTGAATTACTTTAGCCAAAGGAGCTAAACAGTTTGTAGTACAAGAAGCGTTTGATAAGATTTTTACATCGTCAGTAAGTTCTGTGTGGTTTACACCCATTACGAACATTGGAGTATCATCTTTAGAAGGAGCAGAAAGGATTACTTTCTTAGCACCTGCAGTAATATGTTTTGCAGCACTGTCTTTATCTAAGAATAAACCTGTAGATTCTACTACGTAATCAGCACCGATTTCGTTCCACTTAAGGTTACTTGGATCTCTTTCAGCTGTTACTCTGATTCTTTTTCCGTTTACCACAAGATCATTTCCTTCTACAGAAACCTCACCCGGGAAAATACCGTGAACTGAATCATATTTAAGCATATAAGCCATGTATGTAGCATCGATAAGGTCATTGATTCCTACTACTTCGATGTTGTCTCTTTCAGTCATTGCTCTGAAAACAAGACGTCCAATTCTACCAAACCCGTTGATACCTACTTTAATTGTTGACATAATAGTTTGTTTTAAATTATATTAAAAATATTAGATTGCTAAAATTTCTGAAATCAGTAAAAGATCCTTATTGATTTCGTTATGTTTTTTAATGGCTTCTTCTATTGGTGTGTAAACCAAATCGTTGGAACGCATTCCTGCCATTACGTTATTTTGTCCTTCCATTAATCCTGTTACTGCTCCGTAACCCAATCTGCTTGCCAAAACTCTGTCGGCACAGCTCGGAGAACCTCCTCTTTGCATGTGTCCCAAAATTGCTACACGAATGTCATAATCAGGGAATGCAACTTTTGTTTTTTCTGCCAGTTCATAAACATTGGCTAACTTTTCACCTTCCGCTACTACAACTATACTTGAAGATTTTCCTGATTTTTCAGCCGTTCTGAAATTGGCAAAAAGCTCATCGATACTGTCTTTTTTCTCAGGAATTAAAATATCTAAAGCTCCAGTTGCCAATCCGCTGTTCAAAGCGATGAATCCGGCATCACGACCCATTACTTCCACAAAGAAAACTCTGTTGTGGGAAGTTGCCGTATCACGGATTTTGTCGATTGCATCCATTGCTGTGTTCAAGGCAGTGTCATAACCGATGGTATTATCCGTTCCGAAAATATCATTATCAATCGTTCCGGGAACACCAATTACGCGGATTCCGAATTCTTCATTGAAGACTTTTGCCCCTGTGAAAGTTCCGTCTCCACCGATACAAACCAAACCTTCAATTCCATATTTTACACAGTTTTCGTAGGCTTTTTGACGACCTTCTTTGGTTCTAAATTCCTGGGATCTTGCAGATTTCAGAATAGTTCCGCCCTGGTTGATTATATTTTTTACGGAACGAGGTCCCATTTTCAGGAAATCATCGTGGATTAAGCCATTGTAGCCTTCTCTTACTCCGTAACATTCTATGTTATAATAGTTTGCGGTCCTTACCACCGCTCTTAATGCTGCATTCATACCCGGAGAATCGCCTCCTGAAGTAAGAACTGCAATTTTTTTTACAGCACTCTCTTTCATCTAGTAAAAAATTTCGAACACAAATTTACAAAAACAAGTTCAGATAATAGTAGTAACTTTATAAGAGTTTTGAATATTAATTATTAAAAACTTCTAAAATTTGTCGGTTTGAAAATATATTTCGCAGTTTTAGTCTCGGAATTATTAACGCTCAAATTATATCTAAATTGAAATTTTTTTCGAAAAAAAATAAAGATATGGTGAATCGTTTCAGTAGCAATAAAAACTTAGCAGAATATTAGTATAAATTTTCAAGTCTTGAACTTTGTTTCGAAATAAAAGAAAATCAATGTTTTTCGGTAAGGTATTTCCAGTATCTTCTCGGAACGTGTTGAATATGTAATTTTAAATTCTTTCTTTCTACGATATTAGTTTTCGTAAAATACCGTTGCCAAAGCGTTTGATATTGAGTTTCCTCATCATGAAACTTCTGTTGGTATTTGTTTAAATCTAATTTTTCATCAGGATAAAAAAAGTCACAAGTGTCCAAATCATAGAGAAGCCCATAATTTCTTCTCAAATCATAAATCATCCACTTTTGATCCTGATAACGGTCTTTAAAATGTTTTCGAATCAACGGAAGTACATTGAAATCAGGATCTATTTTAGCAAAAAATACCTCATCCTGCATTTTTTCAAAGCGAACAAACGCTGTCATTCGATGTCTTTCACGACTTACGGATTTGCAGATTTTTGAGATTTTTAAAATATCATTGTCAGCATAATTCTGCAGGATATTTTCGTCGGGATGTTTAATAGATTGCCTTACTGCAGACAAAATAAGCTGCTCCAAATCTGATTCTTCTGATAAAAAAACTTTTAACAATTCATGAATTCCGGATTTTCCGATATTTTGTTCCAATTTATTCAAAACTCTTTCAGCTTTATCATTTTGAGTGATCACTTCATGGATTTCTGCAAAAATATTTTCCTGATGAAACCTTTCTCTGCTTGCAATTTCCACATCTTTATAACGATATTCAAAAACTTCAAATATCGCTGTGAAAAGTCCGTCGAAACTGCCGTCGTAGAGTAGAGTGGTCATGATTTAGTGTAACAATATAACAATTCAATTATTGCGTCTCAATTGTCATTTCGACGAAGGAGAAATCTATTATTTTTGATAGATTCTTCACTTCACTTTGTTCCGTTCTGAATGACAACTAAAAGTTTTTTTAAATAGATTTGTATTATTCCTGTAAAATACCAGTGCAATTTATGTTTAAATCAAAACAAAGTCAACTGCTGCGAAAACTGATTATGAAATTTCGAAGAACTTCCTCCAATCAATAATTTCTTCAGATTCTGATTTGTTAAATATTTTAAAAAAGCATTTCCAGCATTAAAATCAATAAAATATTTTGCTCGATTCACCGCTGCTCCCAATTTTTTCAGATGATCCATGTTCAAAACCTGAAAACGTCTTGCGCTAACAATTTTTTGTGCTGTTTTTACTCCAATTCCGGGAATTCTTAAAATCATCTGATAATCCGCAGTCTGCAAATTAACAGGAAACTGATCAAGATGTCTCAAAGCCCAGCATAATTTTGGGTCAACTTCCAAATCAAGAAACGGCATATTCGGATCTAAAATTTCCTCAGCCTTAAAACCATAAAAACGCATCAGCCAATCCGATTGATACAAACGGTTCTCACGAAGCATTGGAACTTCTGTCGTCAAAGAAGGCAATCTTTTATCTTCCAAAACCGGAACGTATCCTGAATAATAAACCCTTTTCAGATTAAAATTTTTATAAAAATGATCCGCAACTTTAATAATCTGTAAGTCATTTTCATTCGTTGCGCCCACAATCATTTGCGTAGATTGTCCTGCAGGAGCAAACTTCGGAACTTTCCTGAAAAGTTTCTTCTCGTCTTTATATTGTGCAATTCCGTTCTGAATATATTTCATCGGATTAAGCATATCCTGTCGATTTTTTTCAGGAGCCAATAATTTCAATCCACTTTCAGTCGGAATTTCAAGATTAATAGATAATCGGTCGGCATATAAAGCGGCTTCCTGCATCAGAATATCACTTGCTCCAGGAATTGATTTTAAATGAATATATCCATTGAAATTTTCTTCAAGACGCAGTTTTTTCGCAACACGAACCAAACGTTCCATCGTTGTATCCGCATTTTTGAAAATTCCTGAACTTAAAAATAACCCTTCAATATAATTTCTTCGGTAAAAATTAATTGTTAAATCAACAACCTCTTCAACCGTAAAAGCGGCTCTTTTAATATCATTCGAACTTCTGGAAACGCAGTAGGCACAATCATAAATACAATGATTGGTCAAAAGAATTTTGAGAAGCGAAACACATCGCCCGTCTTCCGTATAGGTATGACAAATCCCGCTTGCGGAACTGTCTCCCAAAGCGCCCTTTTTGTTCTTTCTCGAGCCACCGCTTGACGAACAGGAAACATCATATTTCGCTGCATCGGCAAGGATTTCAAGTTTTTCTTTCAGGCGGTCAAAATTCATAATTTTAATTGAAAATGTTATTTTTAAGAATTATATTCTATTCAAATGTAGTTCCAAAATTGATAAATGTCAACCTTTTTTGATAGAAGTTATCAACAATTGGCAGAGACAAAATTACTATATTTACGGTCATTAAATTTATGTTATGAATCATAAACCGGTAGAAGGTTTTTCCAAATTGACAAAACAAGGAAAAATCAATTGGCTTGTAAACGAATATCTTGAAGGAAATACAGAATATCAAAATATATTAAATCAATACTGGAACGAAAATGCTGATCTTCAGAAGCTTCACGATGAATTTTCTGAAAACACGATTTCCAACTTTTATATGCCTTACGGAATTGCCCCAAATTTCCTGATTGACGGGAAATTATTTGCTCTTCCGATGGCTGTTGAAGAAAGTTCTGTGGTTGCGGCGGCTTCAAAGGCTGCAAAATTCTGGATCGATAAAGGGGGCTTTAAAACAACAATCATTAATAACGAAAAGTTAGGTCATACACATTTTATATTCGATGTAGAGTCTCATAAATTACAACATTTCTTTAATTTTAATTTAAAGAAAAAATTGTTGGAAGCTACAGAAGCTATCACTGCAAATATGAGAAATCGTGGCGGTGGAATTTTAGATATAAAATTAATAGATAAAACTTCCGAAATGCACAATTATTATCAGCTTAAAGCAAGTTTTGATACAGTAGATTCTATGGGGGCGAACTTTATTAATTCCTGTCTGGAGCAATTCGGGAAAACTTTAAAACAGGAAGTTGCGACAAGTGAAGAGTTTACTCAGGAAGAGAAAAATTCTTTACAGATTGTAATGAATATTCTTTCCAACTTTACACCGGATTGTGTCGTAAGAGCCGAAGTTTCTTGTAAAATCGAAGATTTAAAAGACGACAGTGGAATTTCCAACGAAGAATTTGCAAGAAAATTCAAACAGGCGGTAACGATTGCTGAGATCGAACCTTTCAGAGCAACTACTCATAACAAAGGAATTATGAATGGAGTAGACGCAGTTGTTATTGCAACAGGAAATGATTTCAGAGCAACGGAAGCTTGTGCGCATGCATATGCTGCGAGAAACGGAAAATATTCTTCTTTAACACATTGTACAACCGATAACGGAATTTTCAGATTTTGGATCGATCTTCCGATTTCTGTAGGTGTTGTTGGTGGTTTAACGAATCTTCACCCGTTGGTAAAATTCTCTTTGGCTCTTCTTGGAAAACCTTCAGCTCAGGAATTAATGAGCATTTTAGCGGTTTCCGGATTGGCGCAAAATTTTGGGGCATTACGTTCTTTGGTGACAACCGGAATTCAGAAAGGTCACATGAAAATGCACTTACTGAATATTTTAAACCAAATGGGAGCTACAGAAGAAGAAAAACAGCATTTTGTAACGTATTTTAAAGATAAAACGGTAACTCATCACGAAGTTATCAATGAATTTAACAGATTAAGAGCTCAATAATGTTTGGAATTATTGTTTCTGCTTTTATGCTGGCTTTCGGGATTTTTCTGAAAATAACACAAAATCCAGGTTTTGCCCGAAATAAAAAATTCGCTTGGGTTTTTATTGCAATCGGTGCTGTATCACTGGTATTTAAAATTTTAAACTATAAATAAAAACAGTTTTACTTAAAAACTTGTTGGAATAAATCAATAAAATGAAAACAATTACTTTAGTCTTTGGAGCCGTTTATGGAATGCTATCCGTAATTTTAGGAGCATTTGGCGCGCACGCTTTAAAGAAAATTTTGTCTGTAGAAAGGCTTGAAAGTTTTGAAACAGGAGTGAGATATCAAATGTATGCTGCATTTTTCCTACTAATTGTAGGCTACATTTTGAAATTTGAAACCAAAACAGAAAACTGGATTTCGTGGCTGATGATTTTTGGAACGATATTATTTTCTTTCAGTATTTACGGCTTGAGTATGCAGGATTATTTAGGCACAAACCTTAAATTTTTAGGACCAATCACTCCGCTTGGAGGTTTGTTGATGATCTTAAGCTGGGGAATGCTTATTTTTCATTTTGCGAAGAATAGAGTTTAAATTTAGGATAAAAAGTTAACTGTCTGGCTAAAAAAGCGCGAGCGAAGCGAGCGTCAAAACAGTTAGTATTAGCAATGTCATGCTGGGTTTGTCGAAGCATCTTTAACGTTTTATAAGCTAAATTTTCCCGTTAACAAAAGCTTGAAAAATATCAACAACAAATGATGATCGTAATTTTAAAATAAATTAAAATGAAAATCAATAGAAGAAGACGGTTAATCAGAACATTTGATCTTTTGGATCAACCCATCAGATTCAATCCTTTTGTATTCAGCCGTACTTTTTTCATGTGGGCAATCACAGGTTTGGTTGGCGGAATTATTGCTGGTCTTTATTGGATCGTCCTCGAACATTTTACAGAATTTTTAGCTGAATTTCAAGGTTGGATGGTGATTCCGACGATGGCAATTTCAGGTCTTTTGGCAGGATTGGTGATTCATTTTATCGGAGATCCGGGAGAAATTCATTTGATTGTCAATAACATCAGATTTAATAAAGGAAAATTAGAACCGAAAAACAACCCTTCCATGATTTTGTCGTCACTTTTTTGTGTGGCATCGGGTGGAAGTTTAGGTCCGGAAGCACCTTTGGTCCAGGTGACGGGTTCTACGGGAACTTATCTTGGAAAATTATTCAGATTAAAAGGCGAAGAATTACGTTCTTTAAGTATTGCAGGAATGGCTTCAGGTTTTACGGCGCTTTTCGGTGCTCCGCTTGGCGGAAGTTTGTTTTCCTTAGAAATTCTGCATCATAAACACGCAGTTGAATATTATAAAGCCATTATTCCTGCGTTGGTGGCGAGTTGTTTCAGTTATCTGATGTTTGCTTTGATTATTCATTTGGGAATCGGGGCGACTTGGGATTTGAAAGCATATCATTACACAGGTGTTTACGATTTTGCGTATGCAACAGCTTTCGGAATTGTCGGAACTTTATTTGGCTGGATTTTCATTTTTGTTGTAAAATTTTTCAAGAAGGTTTTTGAATACAGAAAATTTCCAATTTACATTAAAACTTTAGTTGGCGGGATTATTTTAGGAATTATCGCTTTCTACTTTCCATTGACAAGATATTTCGGACATAACGAAATCAATCAGCTCATTCATGGAAATTTTGCTTTGAATTTTTTAATCATAATCTTAATTTTCAAAATAGTAGCGATTGCAGTCACCGTAACTTCTGGTTGGAGAGGAGGATTTATCATTCCGCTTTTCTTTGTGGGAACGACGTTGGGATTAATTATTCACAATTTATTTCCGACCGTTGATACAACTTTAGCGATTGTAAGTTGTATGGCTGCAATTAATGCGTGTGTAACGAGAACTCCGATGAGTACAACGATTATTTTGGGAACTTTAACAGGCTTTACATACTTCGTTCCGATACTTTTTGCGAGTTTAACAGGGTATTTTTTAGCACCAAAAATTCCTTTTATAGGTTCGCAGTCTGAAAAATTATCCGAAGAATAGAGCAAATTTGAAAGATATGTTAAAAATCAAGTCAAACAGACTTTAAATTTTAAGTCAATAAACTTGAACTTCCGTGTCTTTTTATTAAATTTGTCAACCTTTAACTATTAAAATAAAATAATAAAAAATAATATGAATCTTCACGAGTATCAATCAAAAGAGATTTTATCAAAGTATGGAGTAGCTATCCAACGTGGTTTCGTTGCAAACAACGTAGAAGAAGCTGTAGCAGCTGCTGAAAAATTGACTGCTGAAACCGGAGCTCAGGCTTGGGTTGTAAAAGCGCAGATCCATGCAGGTGGTCGTGGTAAAGGTGGTGGTGTTAAGTTTTCTCCAAACATGGATAAGCTTAAAGAAAACGCTGAAAACATCATCGGAATGCAGTTGGTAACTCCACAAACTTCTGCTGAAGGTAAAAAAGTACACTCTGTTTTGGTTGCAGAAGATGTTTATTATCCTGGAGAATCTGAAACTAAAGAATTTTACGTTTCTATTCTTTTAGACAGAGCTGAAGGTAAAAATACAATCGTATATTCTACTGAAGGTGGTATGGATATTGAGCACGTTGCAGAAGTAACTCCTCATTTGATTCACAACGAATTGATCGATCCTGCTTTGGGTCTTCAAGGTTTCCAGGCTAGAAAAATTGCTTTCAACTTAGGTCTTGAAGGAAATGCTTTCAAAGAATTTACAAAGTTTATCACTTCTTTATATAATGCTTATACAGGAATTGATGCTTCTCTTTTCGAAATCAACCCTGTGTTGAAAACTTCTGATAACAAAATTATCGCTGTAGATGCAAAAGTAACTTTGGATGGTAACTCTTTGTTCCGTCACAAAGATCTTGAAGCTCTTAGAGATACAAGAGAAGAAGATCCTATCGATGTTGAAGCTGGTGAAGCTGGTCTTAACTTCGTGAAATTGGACGGTAACGTTGCTTGTATGGTAAACGGAGCTGGTCTTGCAATGGCAACTATGGATATCATCAAATTATCTGGTGGTAACCCTGCAAACTTCTTGGACGTTGGTGGAACTGCTGATGCTCAGAGAGTACAGACTGCTTTCGGAATCATCTTAAGAGATCCAAACGTAAAAGCTATCTTGATCAACATCTTCGGAGGTATCGTAAGATGTGACAGAGTTGCACAAGGTGTTGTAGATGCTTATAAAGCTATGGGAAGCCTTCCTGTTCCATTGATCGTAAGATTACAGGGAACTAACGCTGTTGAAGCTAAAAAATTAATTGACGAGTCAGGTCTTCCTGTACATTCTGCAATTACTTTGGAAGAAGCTGCAAACAAAGTAAAAGAAGTTTTAGCTTAGTCTAAAATTTTTATATAAAATTAAAAACCGTTTCATTTTTGGAACGGTTTTTTTATTTTTGAGACAAAATAATAATCGATGAAAAATATAAATATTCCGAATCCCTGTTCAGAAAATTGGGAAATGATGTCTCCACGGGAAAAAGGGAAATTTTGTTCTGTTTGTAATAAATGTGTAATTGATTTTACTCAAAAATATCCGGACGAAATTCAACGGATTATTGAGGAAAAGAAAGATGAAGAAGTTTGCGGGAGATTTTATAATCATCAATTGAATAAAGTTGATCAGTCTGAAAAATTGAAAGCACAATTCTTTAAATATATTCCTACTTATTTTCAAAATAATAAAATTACATTAACTGTATTTTCTTTGATTTTATTTTTAACGGGATGCTCTAAACAGCAAAACGAATCTTGTACAACAACTACGGGAATGATGGTTTCGAATGTTGAAACAGATACTGTCAAAAATAAAGATTATATTATGGGTGAAGCCAAAATCGTTGAAAATGATTCGGTTGCAAAAATTTATAAGAAAGATAGTGTCACAAGAAAAAGTAAATCTTCAAAAAAATAACCGTCTCGAAATTGAAACGGTTTTTATGTTAAAAATCTAAATAATTCATTTTAAAATTGTTATTTTTACAATAATTGAGTTTTAAAATGAAAATATACCTTTACTTTTTTCTTTTTTTATTTCTTAATTGTCAATCTCAAATTGCCAGCAATAATGTGGTGCTTCAGGAAAAGCGAATCCAATTTGAAGATAAATCACATTATCCTTTTACTTTAACTCAAAAAGATTTTCTATTAATTAATTCTCAGCAAAAAATGGATGAGGTTTTCAATCTTATTCATCAAAAAAATAGCGGAAACAGATTTTCGCCAATTCCTGCAATTGTAGAAAACGAAACTTATATTATTATTAAACCTCAATTGAGAAATTCTAATGATGTTTCAATTGACAAAATAAGTTTAATTAAAAATATACTTTACATCAACGTATCAGAATTTGATAATCCCGATTTTACTAAAACAGCAAGAATATCACCTAACATTTTATTAAAACTAAATGGAAATATAACATTCAGAAAAATCATCCTTAAATACTAATATATAAAATTATTTCTCATGAAAACTAAAACATTAATTGTCTCGTGCCTGTTGATTGCAGCGCAGAGTTTTGGTCAGCAAAATTACTGGTCGAAACTGAAAGATAACAAAGTGAGTAGGGAAAACCTTCAGCCAAGATGGACAACTCCCAACAATTTTTCTTTGTATCAGGTAGATTTAGAAAAAATTAAAACTGATCTTAAAAAAGCTCCACAACGTTTTTCTAATGACGAAAGTGTAATCATTAAATTTCCGGATTCTGATGGGAAAATAAGAGATTACATCATTCAGGAAGCATCTGTAATGGAACCAAAACTGCAGTCAAAATTTCCTGAGATCCGTTCTTATACAGGTTGGCAAAAAAATCATCCTGAAAACTCAATTCGTTTCAGTGTTACTCCATCAACGGGACTCAGTGTGATGTATTTTGATAATTGGGAGGTTAGCTATCTTGACAGTTATGCAAAAGATAATTCAGCTTTCATTTTATACAAAAGAAAAGATTTGCCAAAAAACGACAGACTTTTTGAATGTAATGTTGAAAATGAATTAGACAATTTAAAAAATAATGGTTCAACAAACAAAGCTCCTTTAGTTTCTGATGGACAATTCAGGAAATATCGATTGGCTTTGGCTGCAACTGGAGAATATACAGCTTTTCATGGTGGAACTGTAGCTTTGGCAATGGCTGCAATGGCAACCACAATGACCAGAGTAAATGGAGTGTATGAAAAGACAATTTCCACAACAATGACAATGATTGCCAATAACAATCTTTTAATATATACAAATTCCGGGACAGATCCTTATACAAATGGAACTCCGGGAACAATGATCAATCAGAATCAAACCAATACAGATGCTGTTATTGGTGCTGCGAATTATGATATCGGTCACGTTTTCGGTACCAATAGTGGCGGATTGGCTGGTTTAGGCGTAGTTTGTGTTTCAGGAAATAAAGCTCGTGGAGTTACAGGTTCTGGAGCACCTATCGGAGATCCTTTTGATATTGATTATGTGGCTCACGAAATGGGACATCAATTTGGCGCAAATCATACATTCAGAGCGGCAACTTCTTCTTGTAGTGGTAATTTCAATAATTCTACGGCTTATGAACCGGGAAGTGGAAGTACAATTATGGCATATGCAGGAATTTGTGGAACGGCGAATAATGTGCAGAATAATAGTGATGCTTATTTCCATGCTGCAAGTGTTTTGGAGATGTATGCAGTTTTGCAGAGAGGGACAGATTGTGCAGTGAAAACTTCAAATAATAATGGAGTTCCGACTGCAGATGCAGGTTTGGACTACATTATTCCACAGGGAACAGCTTTCGTTTTGACAGGAACAGGAACAGATCCGAACGGAGATCCGTTGACGTATCTGTGGGAACAATATGATAATACAAACAATACACAACCTCCTGTTTCTACAGCAACGGCAGGTCCTGTTTATCGTTCGTTGACTCCGGTAACTTCTCCTTCAAGATATTTTCCTGTGTTAAGCTCAGTTGTTGCTAATAATTTAGTTCCAAAATGGGAGGTTACTCCAAGTGTTGCAAGAACGTTGAATTTTTCCCTTGTTGTAAATGATAATAAAGCAACCGGAAATCAGGCAGCAAGAGATGCTATGGTTGTAACGGTAACGAGTGACGGACCTTTTACGGTGACATCACAAGGAACAGGAGGTGCTTCATTTAACGGAAATTCTTCAATACCTGTAACCTGGAATGTGGCGGGAACGAATACAGGAACAATTAATACGCAAAATGTAACAATTTTATTGTCTAAAGATGGCGGGCTTACTTTCCCGACAGTTTTGGCAGCAAGCGTTCCGAATAACGGATCAGCAAATGTAATGCTTCCGAATGAAAATGTTGCTTCTGCGAGAATTATGGTGAAAGCTTTAAATAATATTTATTATGCTCTTAATTCTGCAAGCTTTTCTATTGCGCAGGTTGTTTTGGCAACGGCTGAAAATAATGTGAAGAGTTTTTCTATTTATCCGAATCCTTCTCATGATGTAGTAAATGTTATTTTGAAAAACCAATCACAAAAAGCTGATTATTCATTATTTGATGCTTCAGGAAGATTAATTAAAAACGGAAACTTTAAAGGTGAAACTAAAATCAGAGTGAATGATTTGATCAACGGAAATTATTTACTTTCTGTAGTTTTAGAAAACGGTGAAAAAGTAACTGAAAAATTAATTATTAAGAAATAAGTGATTTATTGGTATAAAAAACAGAAAAGCAACCGTTTTAATGGTTGCTTTTTTTATTAATCGTGATTTTCGTTGATTAAACTTTCTCCATTGGTAATATTGATACTTGTAGGAGTTACCAATTGAACTCCGTCTGCATCGAGACGTTGTTTTATTTTTAAATAAGCCTCACTTTTTAGCTGAACCATATTGGCTCCGACTTTCATCCAGAATTTTGCCTGAATATTAAAAACCCCCTGTTTCAAATCTGTGAAAATAACTTCTACAGTGTCTAATCTGTCAATATTTTCTAAGCTCTTCACAACTTCCATAATTCCTTTTTGAGCCTTTGTAATATCTTCATCTGCGGGAATTTCAAAATTTAAAATAATTCTTCGCTGAGGTGAAGCGGTAATATTGTAAAACGGAGCATTAAAAACAACCTGATTCGGAATGTATGCTTTTTTTCCATCGTCAGTAATGATTTTTGTTGTTAAAAATCCGATTTCCTGTACCGTTCCGGAATGAGCTCCAATTGTGATGTAATCTCCAACCTTAAAGGCTTTATCAATCCCAATCAGCATTCCTGAAAATATACTTGAAACAAGGTCTTTCAAAGCGACCCCTGCAATAACCCCTGCAACTCCCAAACTTCCGATAAATTTCCAAAGGAAACCGCTGAATCCCATAATTTCAAGGGCAACAAACGTTCCCATGACCATAATTAAAAATCTGAAAATACTTATTAAAGTAACTAAAGAACTTTCTTTTTTACTCTTAGGAAAGAATTTATGGAAAATTTTTACAGCAAATTGACTTAAATATTTACTCGTAATCAGGAAAAATGAAAATACCAGAACTCCGACCACTAATTTTGGAGTAAGCTCTGCTAATTTTAAATACCAGTTTTCTAATACATTATATACAACATCAATATATCCTAGACCATTTTTCTGCATGATTGGAATTTTTTTTTTGATTAAAGATATAATTTTTAAACAAAAATTTTGCCAGTTCCAAAAACTCTACTAAATTTGTAGACTAATAAGAGCAAAATATTATGTCAATTAAACTAGGAGATACCGCACCGAACTTTCAGGCAGAAACTTCTGTGGGTGATATTAATTTTTATGAATATTTAGGAGATTCTTGGGGGATTTTATTTTCTCACCCTGCAGATTATACTCCTGTTTGTACTACAGAATTAGGTTACACTTCAAAACTGAAGCCGGAATTTGATAAAAGAGGAACGAAGGTAATTGCTTTAAGTGTAGATGGAGTAGAGGATCATCAAAACTGGATTAATGATATTAATGAAACCCAGAATACAGAAGTACAATTTCCGATCATTGCAGATAAAGACAGAAAAATTTCCGAGTTGTATGATTTTATTCATCCGAATGCTTCTGTAACGGCAACAGTTCGTTCTTTGTTAATTATTGATCCTGATAAAAAAGTAAGATTAATTATTACTTACCCTGCTTCAACAGGAAGAAATTTTAATGAAATTCTAAGAGTACTGGATTCTCTTCAGTTAGTTGATTCACATAAAATAGCAACTCCTGTCAATTGGAAAGACGGGGAAGATGTAATTGTTCCACCATCGATTTCTACCGAAGATGCAAGAAAAATTTTCCCGAAAGGAGTGACAGAAATAAAGCCGTATCTAAGATATACGCCTCAACCGAATACATGATTTATTTGATTTTTTATAGTTTAGTTTTAATTTGTACGAAAATCGCCTCAGAAAAGTTTTCCGAGGCGATTTCATTTGTAAGTGTATATGAATGTGTGAAGTGATTCTTATTGCGATACATCTCTTGCTACTTGCTTAGCTTTTGACGTAGGAAGATAAATACTAAATCCAACATTGAAAGTAATATTTGAATTTAAACCTTCATTACCAAAACCAGCCTGTCCCTGATATTTAACTAAACCTTCAATACCGATATTTGGAGTAATGAAATATGAATAACCAGGACCAACACCGAAGTCAAGACCAGTTGTAGAATTTCCACTTTCTACAGAAGATCCTCCGATACCTACGTTTCCTTCAAGAAACCATCTTCCGTGGTTTAATAAGTTATCAACACCTTTTTCTCCTGGAGAAAGATAGTAACGTCCTAAACCTCCAACTGCATAATCAAATCTTGTTGGGCTTCCGTTTGTTACTTTGCTGATAGCTAAATTAACATATCCACCGACTGCAACATTATCTTTAATAAAATATGCTCCTTTTGGCTGGATTGCAATATTGTATCCACCACCAGTATTAAGTCCGAAGTTACTTGATAACAAACTACTTCCTACCAACCAGTTGCCTTGTTGTATTTGAGCATTCGCAGTTGTAGCTAAACCTGCCACCGCTAGTATTCCTGATAAAATTAACTTTTTCATAATTTATTATTTTTAATATTTAGTGCTTACTATTCGTGATTTCAGAAAATCAATAAATGTGCCATACTACTCAATGTTTAGTGAATATTAGCTTCTTGATATTGATTAATTCATTCTAATAGTCATGGTTTCAGCAGTGTAATTAAAATTATAAATACATTGATTTTAGATTAAAAGTAAAATAATAGACACGATAAGTCCTGCAATGGTAAATATCATTCCTCGTTTAAAAATTTTCGTTTTAGGATTAAACATCCAGAAACTTGAGATCACAAAAAAGAATAATGCAACTCCAAAAAATGCATTTAAAGGAGAAAGAGTATCTTTTGATTGTGCTTTGTGAAGTTTTGTCATTTTGTCTAAAAGGAAGGGAAGTTCTTTTTTAGAATATTTTGCCTGTCCTGTTGCCGAATCGTAAGTTCCCTGCTTAAATTTTAAAATGGTTCCTTCTGTTTTTTCAACCTCAAGACCCTTCATTTTCAATTCTTTTCCCAGTTCTTTTTCAGAAAGATCTTTCGCGATGATTTTATCATACTTTTTTTCTTTCTTTAAAAAATCGGTGTCGCGGTAAATATAATCGCGATTTCCAAAAGTCCTAATTAATTTTTCCAAACGTCTTAAATTTCGACAAATAGAAAGCATCTCTAAAGATGCTTTTATTGTTTTAATATGTCTTTAAACGCTCTTTAAATAACCTTTAAACAATCTTTTTTAATGACCTTACGGATTTCCGTAACTGAAATACATTTCAATCTCGTAATTATGCAAATGTAAGTTTTTATAAATAATCGCGATTTATCAATTTACATGTGTATTAATTTAATAGTTTTAACAAACCAAAAAACTAAACATTATGAAAAAAACATTTTTTTTAAGTGCATTCATTGTTGCTGGATTAGTAAGCGCAAAGAATGTTGATGTAAAAAAAGACAAGGAAGGTGAAAAAACCGAAAAAAAAGCATCAGAAACACAACAAGAAGATCCCACTGGTAGAATGCAATGCACACAAGTAGGAATGTTGGTGTGGTGTACGAATGAAGTTGTTGCAGACACCGTTTGTTGGGGAGAAGGTTCTGGAACCTCAACTTATCAACAAGCTATGCTGGATGAAGTTCACAACTCTCAATTATTAACCGAATATTTTTGCGGACTAGGAACTGGAAGCGGTCCAAATAATGGTGGTAATTAAAAAAAATTAAACAAATGCGGTTTTATATATTCTTTTTACTATTGTTTAGTTGCTGTTTATACTCTCAATCGGACAGCATAAAATCTCAATATGAAGTTATTTACAGAGTTAAAATGCTTTCTGATACAAGTAAGACAAAAGATTTTAATGAAATGGAGGAAGACCTTTCGCTTTTGATAAAGGGAAACAAATCACTATTTAAAAGCACAAAAAAAGCTATTCGAGATTCTGTTGCCTATGCTATAGGCAAAAAGAGTTTTGAAAATCCTGTTAATGGAATGGTTGTTTTAGACATGAAAGCCGTTCCGGGTGTTAACTTTAAATCTGAAGTTTTTTTAAATGACGGCAAACAAACGATATATAAAGAATTATTAAAAAACCGTTTTTCTTACCCTTTAGAAGATGCAATTGAATGGAAAATTGAAAGCGAAACAAAAACTATCGCGTCCTATCTTTGCAAAAAAGCTATTGGGAAATATAAAGGACGGGAATATGTAGCATGGTTTACGGATTCCATCCCATTTCCTGACGGTCCATATGTCTTCAAAGGTCTTCCGGGTCTAGTTTTGGAAGTTTACGATTCTAAAAACTATATTTCATTTTCAATGATAAGTTTTAAGAAAGTTGAAAAACCAATCATTGTAATGAAAGATGTTGCCAACACGAAGTATTCAACATTTCACAAAGCCCGACAAAATTTTTTAGACAATCCTTCAGGAACATTAAGTTCCCAAATAGGATTAACTATAAAACCGAATGATGCTTCTAGAATTAATGGAAATGTCAAAAGGTTTAATAATTATATCGACTAATGGTAAGTAACCTTTAGGTTATTAGTTTTTAAAGATAAAAGCATCCTTAAGGATGCTTTTATCGATTTTCTTCTTTTGTGAGATTTTTTATCTGAAACGTTAGTAAACGTCGTACAGGTCTAACGAAATATTTAATAAAGTCATTATTTCCCATTTCTTCCATATTCTCGAAAATACTTAGGATTTCAATGTAAATCATTATATAAATCATTGTATCGCCAAATATCCAACTGAATTGTTCACCTATTTTTACTTTACTATTGTAGATAATATTTAACAATACCATTGCAATTACAATGCTCCCTCCATATTGACAGAATTTAGTAAACGTTTTCCTTAAACCTTCAGAAGTCCGCCTTGTTCCGTTTATTGTTGCTTTTCCAATACCAAAACCCAAATCAAGAACAACTAACGCTAAAAGGGCTATTAAAAGAAGTCCATCAGGACTATAAAAGATATATGTTTTCATAATTATTTATAAATTCTAATTTCAAACGCACCAAGTTCTCCGGCTGTTTCATATGCTGAACCATTTACAGCGTTAACAATCTTAATATTAAAAGTATTATCATCAATCCTATTACCTAAAACCTGTTTTGGAGCTCCCCCATCAGTGGCGTTTATCTTTGATACAGACCAAACTTTGCCAACAGGAAAAGCACCTAATAAAGTTCCATTATAAGAACCTGTTCCGACTCTTTCCCAAATGATTGCTCCAACCGTATTTTCAAATATCGGAAAGACTGGAAGTGCTGGCGATCCAGTTAACTGAATGTTTCCAGTGTAAACCTTGTAAGGCTTTGAATTATCTAAGTGCTTTTTCTGAATGAAATCCCCATCATTTGTAGGGTTAAAAACTGTTTGAGAAGAAACACCTGTACTTCTATCAACTTTAATAATATCTGACAAATAAACAGACTGAACAGCCGTATTTCCTAGCGTTGTTGTGTTATTGCCATTACCTATAGCATTTGCGCCAATAACAGTTTCATTATTTGAATTTACACCATCTTTAAATTTAGCCCTGTTTCCAATAATCACACCATCAAAAACATTCTCACACCATCCATTTGCTGAACCTACAAACACGGATGTTCTAGATTCTTTCACCAATAAAGCCGAACCACTACCAACAGCCGTAATTTCATTCCAATTATTAGTGTCAACATAATTACCAACAAATTGCCCTAAAGCTCCATTTCCTAATATTGTAGACGAACTAAGATTTAAACCATTGGAAGCGATATTCTGACCTACAGCAACAACCCTATGAGCTGTTAACGTATTTTGTAAATTACTATGACCAAAAATTTGATTTAATCGAGTTACTTTCGCTTTCTGTAAATTACTATTACCAAATAAAGTGGTCGTATTAATTGAATTAGCTTTTGTCAAAGAATCAGTTCCAGCAATAAAATTGTATGTTCCTGAAGCGTATTTTCCGGCTGTATTTTTACCTATTGAAACATGATTATCCAAGTTGTTCCCCGTTCTCACTTCTAAAGTTACATTTCCGGCAAAGTCTCTCACTTCCTGAACAGGAATTTGATTTTCATTATTTTTAACATGTAATAAAGAAACTGTAACATCACCCGTGATTGCTGATCCATCCAATACAATATCAAAATAGTTATTCGATATACTCGTAATCTCAACTAAATTGTTATTTGTACCCAGCCATGAATCAGGATTTCCACTGTCCGAAGATGCCCCAATAGAATAACCCCATGTCCCCGTGCTTCCTAAATTTGAATGAATCGAAAACAAATAAGATTCTCCAACCGTTAAACCAAAATAGACCCTGTAATTTCCGGCTGGCGAATTATTCAATATCAATTTTTTAGTTGCCGGATCATATGTTGCATTTGAATTAGCGGGCGAAGAAGTCAAAGACAGTTCAATATTTTCAGTAGGAACTTTGTTAAGTTCATCAGTAATTTGATTCCTAATAACCCCGTTTACACCAAAATATTTATTTCTAAAATTCCCTTCTACAAGAGGTCTATAATTAGGATCAGGACTACCATTTCCATAATGTTCGTGAGCTCCAATTAATAAATTATGACTTGTACCATGTCTTTGAAGATTCTTTGAAAATCCAAATCCTATCAAGACATCATTATCTAAATAATTGTCTTGTCCTGCTTTGTCAAAAATATTCCCACCCAACACCAAGGAATTAAAAATATATCTGAAATTCCTCACATTATAACCTGTAATAACAGAACTGTGAACATCCCCGCACCAAATCTCGTTTCCAGTTGCAACAACATTTGACATCATTGGACTTCTTAAATTGAAGCCGTTGGAAGCGATTGCAACTCTGTTAGGATCATTATGTGGAGCTTTTGCATTATTAATACCTTTGCCCACAGCCGTCACTGAATCTGCAATTTGAATATCGTTTCCGGCAAATAATCCAGTGCCGAAAAATGTGAAGTTAGTACCGTCATTGAATCCTTTAGCGATTAAGGAACCATACGCAACTAAAGAATCGTGTGCCGGGTGTCCCGGACGATAATTTGTATCACCTGTAAAATCCTGAAAGATATCCGTTCCGTGAATAACGTATCTCGAACTATATCCTGAATCGCCTTCATCTTTTCCGACATAATTTGGAAGGACATTCCATCCCGAAATTACAGCATCATGCATTACAGTGTCCGAAAGATTTGACTCGCTATTAATGGTTCTTTTGGCTTGATCTACAAAAAATGGCATATAGTTTTCCTCAATATATTCTTTGGTGAAAACATTCCCATCAACTCCATTTGAAGGATTATCAATAGTAGCCATATTTTCAGGCAAACTCATGACCTCTAATTTATCTTTCCATTGCTGAACATCGATGTTTGAAGCGTCAACATTAGCTAAATTTTTAATAGCATTTGCATAAACTTCTTTATCTAATTTATTTTGTAAAGATGTTTCTAAATTTTCAACACTCGAAATTGGCAGTTTGTCAAATTTATGCCAAAGAGAAGCCCAAGATTTTTGGAACTGTTCTTGTGTTGGATAATCGCCAGTCTGAAACCAGCTTTGTATTGTATTTAATGGTACTGTATCAGTATTATTAATTGGCATTGTTTTTTTATTGAAAGTTAGGTTCTATGAAATATGCTATAATTGATGGCTGTATATTATTGTGAGGTTGATCCCCGCCAACAGAAGGATTATTGAAGTTTGAACCACCTCCGCCATTTGCACTGGCTCCGTTTTGATTTCCAGTTCCTACTTTTTCTCTTCCTGATGTGGTTCCATGTGCATGGCTTGGTAGCTCCGAAACTGTTAGTTTATGTCTTTTCTCTCCTAAAGTTCCTTTTAATGTCGCAAAGGAAAAATTAGCCGGATCAATATCATTTGGATCAAGTCCGACAATTGTTTTTCCGCGAATGTCAATTGCTTCTTTCCATCCATCTGGGATTTCATCAACTGGCTTAAACCAAGCCCAAACAATACCTCCGTTAATAATTGGTGCAGTTTTTATTTTTAATACTTCAACTTCATCTTTTAAAGCATTAAAATCTGTAATACTTACACTATTATTTACCTTTATTTGTAAGCTTTTTAATGTTTCTAATCTGAAGAATTCAGACCATAAATATTGTGTTGATGAATCCCCGAATTTGACAACTTTCTTTTCTACTAAAACTTTGTCCGTCGTATCTTGAAAAGTTTTTACAATTTCTTCAGTATGAACATAAACATTTGTATATATGTTTCCGCCTTCAAAATATAAAACATCTCCGTTTATAGCGACTACACCCGGACTTACATTTTGTCCTGTTATTACACAGCCTGAAAGTATTGTCAAATGCCCTGCTAAATCTCCTAACACATTATAAGTTTCTATTGATTCCATTACAACCGCCATAACATCATTTGTTAATGGAACACCGCCTGTTTGCAACCATTTTATATTAATTCTCATTTTTTAAATAATTTTGATGTCATAATTTTTACTTTGAAGGACATAAAAGTTTATTTCCGCCCTTAATTGTGCCTGATCTATATTAGTGTTTGGAATCTCAACAATAAAATCAAATTCACTTGTTAGCTCTGATTCCATTCTTAAATAAATCGGTTTATCATCCCCATTAACCCACTTCATTTTATTGTTAATATTTCCGCTGAAATATCCGGGGCTCGAAGGATCAATTTCTCCTTCAGTATAAATAAAAACTCCTTCATACTGGACGGCTTTAACGATTTTAATTCTTCTTGAAACTGTGTCGAAAGCATCATTTAGCCTTTTTTCCATTGAAAATTTTTGGTAATTATGATTCATTTTTATTAAGTTCCTTTTCCGAACCTTCATAAATTCTATGTATAATAATTCCATTGGATAAATAAGCATTATGATAAAAGCTTTCATTATTCTAGTCCTCAAAAAGGTTGGTAAATACCAAACAGCCAGTTTTCGAAAACTAATGTCAAATAATTCATCTTTCATTACGCTTCAGGTTGATAATTAAAATATGTTATTCCGCTCCAATCTTCTTGACCTGTCATTTCATCCTTTATTGTAAATCGTCCTGATTTTGGTATTCTTGAAATCGTAATAGGTTGATAATTCCCATAACCTCCAACAGTAGCGTCAATCCATTTACTTAATACATTAAGTTCTTGTAAATCTCTTACGCCTTCAGTTGCTTTAATTGCTTCACGTAAACTTTGTACACTTAATTCCCCGTTAAATGGTGTGTTTAATAAAAATTTCTTTATTGTGTCCTGAACTGGAAAAAGTCCGGTGATTTTACTCATCCCTGTTGTGCTTAAAACCAAAGGATCAATTGCGACCTTGAAAGAAACTTTTAAAATATCAGGTAAAAAATTAACAATTACGACTGTGTCTCCTGTTGCTTGAACTTTTTCTATATAATCACCAAAAGCAAGGACTTTTTCATCCGGTAAAATATCGTCTGTATTTTCTCCTGCAATTTTCATTGATATTCTAATTTTATTATCAACTCCCTTACTTCTAGTAACAGCACAATACTTGATTATTTTTGACTGCTCAATTTTTTCCGGTGTAGCTTCGATAATTTCACCGTTTTCCTCATAAGTGGTTTTAAACTGATCTGTTTCAGATATTAATTCAAAACCATATTGAAATTTGAATGCTAAACCCCTATACCAATAAAGATTTGGGATTTTCTGATTAGCAATTTTTTCTTCAATTTCTTTCAGGTGCAAATTGCAAGCTTCTTGAAAATTAAAAATCATGAATGCAATAACCTGTAATAATTGTCTCCATACTGAAGATTTACTTGTTGATGTTAATCCGGATAAATCAGCATTGGATTCCTTTAATGCGATCATCTCATTTATAATATCTTCAAAAGTCTTTTTCATGTTATTTTATTCTAAAATTTCCGCCTATTTTCATATAATCAATTCCTCCTAGTTCTGTAATAGCAAACTCAATATTTCCGGTTGCTGGATGAATCCTTTTTGCTTTGAAGTATGACAAAATATCATCATCTATTTTTAGGGCTTCCGGCTCTTCGAAAGTCATTCCAGATGTTAAATCATCTGAAACAGATTTCCCGTTTGCAATGGCTATTTGGAAACAGTTTTCAACATTTCCGGTATATTGAATAGAAATGTCTAGAAGTGTCTGATTATGCAATACAATATTTTCCACTATGTTATTTTTCCTAAAGTCAATGCACCGCCATTTGGAGGACAAACACCCGTAACAGTTGCATTTGTTAATAATATTTTTATTATCTCATAAATCACATCTACCAAATCATCTAAAGCCTGATCCGGATCAGTTGTGTTATTTCTTACAGTTTGCAATTTTGTTTTTATGACTGCCTTTGCTTGTGCTTCTACAATTGCCATTTAATTCTATTTTAAAAATTGATTAAACCGTGTTTTAATTTCCTGAAATTCCAAGTCATTTAATAATTTAATGGTTACACCTGAATTTGTTTGGAATTTCATATTTCTGCAAGCCTGAATAAAATCAGACATCATTTTTTTTAAAGTTTCATTCTCTTTTTTTAAAAGAAAACCTTCATTATCGATTTGTAATTGTACATTCCCAATTTTCAGGTCAAAGTCTTCGATTTCACTGAAAAACTCAACATAAAGCCTGTGTAAATCTTCATTAATCGGAGAAACTAAAACATAACTTCCAACCTTTGGATAAAGGAAAAACCGTTTTCCATTTTTCTCTACAGTTGCAGAAAGTTGTACATCTGTATAATCAATAGAATCGTCATTTACAGTACAGGTTCCGTTTTCTTTATCGACTGATACAACCTTTGCAGGAAAAGTATCAACACCTCTTTTTGACAATTGCTTAAAGGCGTTTTGTAGGTCTTTATTAATTATCATAATTTATTGCTAAATGTTGCTTTTCTACGTGCTCCACTAGTCCCGAAAGTTGTGACAACAGCTTTAATGAAATAATTTCCTTCACGATTTTTATGTTCAGAATCTCGAACTTCAGCCGCCATTCCGCGCGTTACATAAGGAATTAAAAAACTTGTTACATCACCTTCAAAGCCGTCATACTTTAATTTTTTTATTTCGGCTTTTGCCATTTCTTCAAGCTTTTTTTCATCTGAAACAACAGAAGTATGATAAGTTCTTAATTCGCCGTCCGGATCGCCAAATTCATAGCTTTTTTTCTTATTCTCTTTGTCTATATAAGTATATCGGACTTTAATTTTTTTATCTTCTGAAGTTTTGAATTCAAGGTTATTTTCTACCAAATTATAATTGAGATCGTAAATAACTCTTTGCCCTGTGTTCGTCAATTGTTGTAACCCACAATAAAGACTTCCATCATCTTCTAAAAAAACCGTCATTGATAAATTATCCTTTAAACCCTGTAAAACCTGTGTTCCGTTTGCATCTTTGATAATGTATTTATCAAGCGCAACACTGGGGATTCTTTTTGAAAGTTTTATTGGTGTGTCTTTTACAACCTCTTCCAAAATTTCTTTCATTGTTGTTTTACCAAAAGATTTTGTAATGTTTTTTCTTCGCAGTAAATACATTGCGTCCTCACAGTGAATTTCTAAAGGAATTTTCCCTTTTATCCGTGCAACAAAGCCTTCAAATTCTACTCCCTCATATTTACCCTCGTATGCTAAAGTAATTTTAACAGGATCACCCGTTTTAATAACCTCTTCAGTAAATTTTTGTTCGTTATTATCTCGGACTTTAAATTTCAATGGCATTTTGATAATTGCCGTATCAACAAGTTCTTCAACCGATTTAGTAACTTCAACTTCATTAATAGAGTTGAAAATAAAATTTCCAATTTCAACTGTTGCTTTTAAAATAAACATTATCCAAGTGCTGTTATTAATCTGTTATTTTTTTCCTTCTCCTTTAGATCGGCGTAAAAGTCCTGATCTGATACAGCCGTAATTGTATATTTCTGTAAGCCCTGTTCACCTGCCATTTCATCAAATTGAATTTCTTTTAAAACTATTTGCCGAATTCCAAACATTTCAAAAAATGGATTAGAAACAACTTCCAACGATTCGTTTATTTCAAACATTTCGTGCAGTTCCCGAACCTGTTCCGTCGGGTATTCTTCCAAATTATCCGGATTCATGCAAACTCCTTTGATAGATATTTGATAATCTTCTGTACAGATATATTCTTTTACAGTTCCTTTTCTTTCTTTTCCGACGGTTGCAGTTTCTACAATTGTTTTTGTTAATGATATTGAAACAAGTGGTTCATTTGGGCATGAAAATTCATTTCCTTCCTTATCCATTACTTTCAATGTCAGGAAATACTTTTGCCCCATCTGAATGCCCGAAACCGAACCATTCAGAGAAGGCAAAACCATTTTCTCCTTATTCTTTGCCCACCAATTTGGAAAAGGTGAACCGATGTAATCAAAATGCGCCCTTGCTGTAAGTTCTTTGATATTAAATTCGTATTCCATTAGTTTGTTTGCATTTGATTCGCGCTGTTAACCGCTCTTAATAAAAGTTCCTGAACTCGATCACCTAAATTATTTATCCCGTCTTCCGTTTTATTGACATTAATCACGGTTTGATCTTGAAGTTTATTTATATTAATTGTGATGTGAGTAAGTCGAGAACCGCCACCGGTTATACTATCGCCCGCCTTCTTTTTGTCTTTATCTTTTCCTGTTGAAGGATCATCTTTCTTGCCTTTTCCCGTCAGACCAGGTATTGCGTTTAAGTAATCATTTTTATTTCCGGTTTGTTCGCCTTTCAGACCTTTAAAAGAATCTTTCATCTTTTTAAAGTCATTTTTCATTGCGTCTGTATCGAAACTTACTCCGATTCCTTTTGTAGCATTTAAAATTCCCTGTGCGTTATTTTTAGTAGTGGCAACATAATCTGTGAGTTTTTTCCCGTAATCGCCTTTCAGTTTGGAAATCTCTCCTTCAGCACTTGTTTTTACTTTTTCTGTAACTTTTGAGAATGCTCCGGAAAAGTCCCCGTCCATTGCTAATTTTATAGCATCCCCAACTTTAGAAAAGACTCCAACAATTGTTTGTGAAGCGTCTTTCGCATATAGTACAATTAAGTTAAAACCAAACTTGAATGTTTCAACACCAATATTGAAATGTGCTTTTATTTGATTCCAAACAAGTTCAAAAATAACTTTGATATTTTGCCAGCTTTCAGACCAACCATTACTATATTTGATTAACATTCCGATAACGGTAATCAAAGCAACAATTCCTATAACAATCCAACCAATTGGGGAAATTGCCAAAACAAGATTAAATATTGCTAATGCAATTGCTACATCTTTTAAAATCGGTGCAAAAGGTTTAATTGCACTGATAAGCCAAAGCATACCTTCTTTAAACCAAGTAACCACAACCAAAACGCCTGACATTATACTCCCAAAAGTATCAAGAGCATCACCGCCGTCTTTAAAGTCAAAAATTGCTTTAACTAAATCCCATAAAGCCAACGCAATCGGCTGTACATTTTGCCAAAGAACATCAAACCAGTGTGCAATTTCGGGAAGGTGTGCTTGTAAGAAAGCCAATCCATCGGACATAGCCCCCAACGCTTCACCAAAAACACCACCTCCAAAACTTCCAACTGCAACTAAAAACCCCCAAACCTGATCTTCTAAATTCGCGATTTGACCGCCTAGAGTTCTCGAAACAACTTCCATTGATCCAGCAACCCCTTTCATTCCTCCGAATTCTAAAATCGCGTCTCGGATTGCCTTCTCATTATTATTAACTTCTTTAGTAATTCCTTTAAAAGTTAATTTTACTTTATCACCTTCTTTTTGGGCTTTTACTCCAAACTCTTTCATTCTTTCAAATTCACCGCTTTGAGCATCAAGAATACCTTCAACTAATTGATCGAATGATTTTCCCTGTGATGAAGCTAAATCTCCCAATTTTGTCAATTCTTCATAGGTAGGATAAACACCACGATTGACAAGTTTTATAAATCCGCCTGTAAGCTCGTTTAATTGATAAGGTGTCTTTTGAGCGAATTCAGTTAAAAGAGCCAAAGCCCCTTGACCTATTGTCTTACTTTGAAAGGTATTAGCCAGTACCGCGTCAAACTTTTCATATTCCTGCCGGGCTTCTATTACTTTGTGAGTAAATGCCATAACACTACCAAAAGCAAAAGCCCCAACCAAAGCTCCTTTAAGTTTTCCAAGCGATCCGGAAACAACACTTGATTGTTGATTCATGGTTCGCATTGATCCAATTAGATTCCTTATTCGAGTGTTTGCTACTCCTGCAGTATTAGAAATGTTTTGCAATTGAGAACTAGCGTAATTCCTAATTCTTACTATATATTGATATACATTCATTATGAGTTTTCTTCAGATGCTTTTTTTTCTTGTTGGCGGATAAACTCCAAATCCTGTAATCTTTCCGCCCAATCTTCATCACTTAAAGAATCAGGATTCGGAATGTGCATGTAGTACGTTAAAAGTGCGTTGTAAATTCTGATTGCTGTCTTTAAAACAAAATCATTTTTCTGAAGCACTAAATTTTTTGCTAAGTCTTTAGACGAGTCAATTTCATTGTCGATAATTGCCCCGTCTAGAGCTTTTTTAGCTGTCCTATTTTTTTATTTTGCAATTTTTCCAATTCTTGATATAAAGGAAATCTGATTTCAGGATTGTTTTTATTGTTAAATCCTTCTGTTTTTTCAGTAACTACCATATCAAACAAATATTCCTGTGATAAAAAAGGCTTTGATTGTGGATTCTTTTTTTCACACATCCTTAAATCCTCTCTTGTAATCACCCTAACAACACATCTTTCGTCACCAATCAAAATTTCTGTCTGTCTGTTTTCAAGATCATTGGTTACTGCATCAGGATATTTAAAGAAATCAAGCAATGTTTTTTTGGCAGGTAAGAAATAATCATCATTAGTTTTAATTTCCGTATCTCCACCAATCCATAGAGCCGAAAGCATTTCTTCACCAAATGCAATCTCAGTTTCTTTCTGCATTGCAGTAACCGCCCTTTTAAAATCATTCATGTTCGGGTCTTTTAAATAACCTGTTTTATCTTCTATTGGAAGTTCCCAAACCCCGCCAAACTTTTCCTTCCATTCGTTAATTTGATCTTGCGTAACTGTCATTTTTTTTGTTTTCATTTAGTTAATAAAAGCCCCACCCAACCTATTGAAGTGGGGTAAATTTTAAGATTATGTTTTAAATTTTATTGTTGTGGTTTAAGCTTCAGAAATATGATAGGCAATTCACAAAGCATGTTTGTATCACCTTGCGACATTCCTTTTTTTACCTCCGTAAATTCACAGCTTTCAAGAATATCTGTGACTGTTTGCCCGCCGTCTTCCGGCACATAAGAAACTACTAAGTCAAAATTAAGTGCAAGAATATCTTTGTTTTTTGCGTCTTCTGTCATTGCTTCCAATTCGGACTGCCAAATAATTAATTTTCCTTCACATTCTTTGTCACCTCTTAAAATCTTATGTCCTTCATTTCCTCTACCTTTTAAAACTGATTTAGTTTGTTTAACAGTGTATTCGACATTTGTACAACCTGTAACGATTCGACCACCCATTGAAACAGAAACTTCAGCCCAAGAATATTGGGAACTACTAAATTTTTCGTTTCCTGCCATTTTTTTATTATTCGATATTTGTTGTAAATCCTATGTTAACGACTATATATTTTGCATATCCAACGGGCTGAAGGGCAATCTTCACATTAAGAATTCCGGTTTGTAAAACTTTTTGATTTTCATCTATAAATACTCTACGCCCGCTTAATTCTCCCGTTTCTATCATTAACCCATTAATTTGAGTTTCAACATTTGTTTGCCAACTTTTAATGATTGCCGGATGAATATTTCCTGAAGCTGTTACAGGAATTTCATCAAGCAACTCATTTATCAAGGTGTTGTAAGAAATTAAAATTGCTTTATCCATTACAAAACCATTCGCCAACGATTTAAAATCGTCACTTTCTTTTGTTAATGTTGGATCATCTGAAAAGAAAAACCCTGCACGCCCTACATAATTTCTTAAAAAGATGTAACCCTTATCATGTATTGTCTCCCAAAAATCAGAGTTGCTTTCTACCTTTGCCCCATTAGTGAAATAGGCTTGAATTTCTTCAACCGCTCCATCTTTTACCCTTCCAATATTTCTTTGCACTGGAATGGATGCAATACGAGCCAAAGCCAAACCAATTGAAGCTTCTTTATTTCCGTCTGTATTTGAAACCAAAATCGAAACTCTATTGTAATTATTTTGACCGTAATCTTTTAGATCGGTTGCAGAACCTGTATAATTATTTCCGGAAATGATAACACGAAAAGGATAATATTTACCTGCGTAATAATCTGCTAAATTTTGCGAAGCAATTACTGAAGCGTTTACATCAGCATCAAGAGCGTCTAACGCTGTTTCCGTGCCTGAAGACTTTTTAATTAATCCTAGAATTCGAATTTTTCCACCAGCATCTTGAATTAACCTTGTTGCAATATTTCCCGCTTTATCTACCATTTGAGCCATTGTTGTGGCATCGGAAACAAGCATAACCCATAATTCTGCATTTTCACCAGCATAATCATAAAAATGTTTGATATGCTTGTACGCAAAAGGATTTGATGTTTCATCAATTCCAAGATTTTTGGCTTCTTCTATTGAAAATAATTGATAAGATTTGCCAATTGTTACTTTTGTGGCAACGCTTACACCTGTGATAATTAATCCGGGTATTTTTTGAATATCTGCCTGTAATCTACCAAGCCCCGTCGTAGATATATTAAATTTAATATTTGGTAACATGTTTAATAGATTTTAGCAATTACAAATCCCGCAACAAAAGCAAGTGCAATCAACGATCCCCACAACCAATAATTTGGCTTTTGCTTTTCCTTTTCGTCCTTACTTTGAATTGAAGAATCATTTTTAATTCGACTTTCAAATTCTGCCTTTATTTTCGCTCGCAATGCAATACTATCACACTCGGCATAAGCATAGAAATATAAACTATCATGCACTATCGTGACTTTAGCATTTCCGTTTTTTTGTTCGTAAACAGTCGGTTTTAAATTCGATTTCAATGATGTTGAAACACCTTTTAAATCATTGTTAAAACCGAAATTTTGAATCGGGATCTTAAGACTTGCAGTTGTTTTCTGTGTATAAAAAACAGTGTCTTTGTAAGATGTTGTTTTTATCGTGTTGCTTTCGCTTTTAGTTTCTTTTGTTTCTGAAACCTGCCGAATAGTTCGACAGGATTCTAAAACAAAAAATAAACTAGTAAATAGAAGCAAGTTTTTTATTGATTTCATTATTTTGAAAAGTATAATTCAGCTTCTTTTGTTCGTCTGTTAATTAATCCTTGAACTATTTTGCCGTCATCATAAACCCATCTCATGAACTGATTTTTGATTTCAGGATCGTTTGGATTACTATTAACTTTCTTCAGTAAAGTAGAGCCTTTAAATTGTGGACTTCCTACATTGTAACAAAAAGAAACCAAAGCGTTAAATTGATTTTGTGTGAGATTTTTTTTCACAAACTTTTGTACTGTTTCAACATAATACTTTAGAGTATTCATGAAAAGTTTTTGTTCTCTCTCAACTGAAATTTTGTCACCAGGCTTAACTTTTGTTCCGTCTTCATAATATGTGATCCCGCGCCCAATCGTCCAAACTCCACCTGAATCTTTATAGGCTGTATATCTTATTCCTTCAACTGAGGAAAGAAATTTTTGACCAGATAGGTCAAACATTTTTTGACTTTCACCCGTAATAATTAATTGAACTCCTAAATTTGTTAATATCATTAATCTTCACTTTTTGAGTTTTCAATTAAGTAATCAATCAAATCATCTTTTGTCAATGATTTCCATTCAGATTCCGGCAATCCTAATTGGTTGGCTTTCGCTTTGAGTTCCGGAACCTTTAACCCATGCAGAACAACAATTTCATCCAAATCGTCCAAATCAAGTGAATTTAAAATTGTTTCAATCTCTTGATCGTCTAATGTTCTACTGTGAGAAACGGCATCCGGATTTTTCTCAAATAAAAATCCATCACTTGTTGCAAAAACTTCCTTTGCTTCCGGCTTTGATTCAAAAAACTCCAATGCTTTAGTTTTAATATCTGACATAATTTGAATTTTAAAGGATTGCACCTAAGTATTTAGGATTTGTTGCTCTGATATTTCCTACTAAAGCCCTTTGAGCAAAAGAAAGCGTATCAGCTTGTAACCCAGAATGTCCAATTGTTGCGTACATCTTAACATCTCCAAAACATCTGAAAACTTCATCCGTACACCATGTGAATGAGCTTCGTTTGTCGGTTGATCCTTTCACTGATCCATAAGGTAATTTTTCACCTTCAGCAGTGTAGATCGGATTTTGGGAATATCTCCAAACCTTGAAGCCGTACATTTGTTTCTCATTAAGAATATCTTTATAAAGTTTCTTATCTTCTTTTTTAATTCTCGCCATGTGTTGAGCATTAAAACAAACGTTAAGATTTTCCAGTAAATCCAAATCAGAATAAAAAGCTTCTAAATCAACAAGGGCGTCAATAATTGAGTCCGTCGCGCTCAAATTCATGATTTTATTAAACCCGTTATCTGATGATGGTGACCAAATATGAGCCGCCCTTTTACCCAAATTTTTACCTAAAGAAATTCTGTGTCTTTTGATAACACTTTCTTTTTTATTGTAAGCAAATTCAATTTCCTGTAAATCTCTGTGACGTGTTTGTTCAGTTGAATAAGTTTTTAGAATAACTTCATTTGGAATGTCTTGAATAGTTGCAAATGGTAATTCACCGTCATCATTGTTTAAGAAATAATCTTCGTGAACACCCGGTTCAATTCCCGCTTCAGCCAAATGCAGTTTATTATGTTCCACATGTTCCGACATATCAACCGATGCATAAACAAAGCTTGTATCAGGAACCGGATTTTCTTTAATTCCCGGAACCCAAACTTCAGTTTGTAAACCGTTCATTAATTTTCCAGAAAATAATTTCGGCACAAAGTATTGAACTATAACCGATCCAAGAGTTACACCAGCGGAAAGAACGAAAGGATCGATTTTAAAAATTGCTGAAACTGGAATTGCGAAAAGAAACGCTAAAATAAGATTGCTTAATAAAGCTTTAATTGATAATTTTTTCATGTTTAAATTGATATATTTTTTTAAGAATTATTTACCTGTGTATCTAACACCCGCCCCAAAATCAGTACACAATTTTTTATACTTATCAGGTTCATTTGTTCTAATTAATGATAGTTTCGCAGGATCATGTTTTTGTAGGTAATCGAAAGACTCTTCATCTCCGATTGCAATTTTTGTTTTATCATTACTTAGCTTGATAACTCCTTCAATTGTGTGTGTCTTCGTTTCTTTGTTTTCTTCAGATTCTTTTTTCTCGATTAAAGCACTCAATTTTTTGTGTTGATTATCGTAATCGTTATCAAACAAAGAGACTAAACCATCTTTAAAGTCTTCAGGAAATAGACCTAGTTTAATTGCTTTCTCAGCCAATGCAGTGGCTTCTGTTTTCTTTAAGGCAATATATTTATCCTGCCATTCCTTCGTTTTTCCTTTTTCAGTTTCTAAAGAAAGTTTTAACTCGCTTACAGCCATTAAAACCGTTGATTCTGTACTGTTTGGCTCCTTTCCTAATGCGAGCGCAATTGTTGTAAAATTTGACATTGTATTTTGTTGATTAATTAATTGAAGTTTGTGAGGTGAATTTCCCGCTGATAATCTTAAGGCATCGTCCTGTCCGCCAATATCCACGATTGAAAGCTCTATCATTTTACACTTTATAACCGTTTCATATTTTTGACCGGGTAATGCTAATTGAGGATCGGTTGAAGTTTCTATTGGATCAGCCCAAATTGAACACATGTTTATAAAACCGCCTGCAACCTTTTCTTCTATTTTGGATGCGAATTCATTTTTCGAATCAAATGTTACATAAGCGTATAAAATGTTATTCTTTTTTTCAAGTCGTGCTTTGCCTATTACTTCATCTCCTGTTGGATTACTTCCGCCCCGATTGTGCATATATAAGAGCACCGGATTTTTTTCATATTGAGAAATATCAATTCCCTCTGTTAGTATCCTATAACCATAGGAATTAACGTTTTCTGTGCTTGCTATAAATGGATATTCTTTCACTCATTTTTAATTTAATTGTTACTTATTGACAGGGCAAAATTGCAAGCTTTACGGCTTGAAAAAAAGTTGTAAAACAATGATTTCCAAATATTTGGAAGTGTTTGCCGAATTTTTGGCAATGGTTGATTGTGAGATTTTATTGCTTCATTATAAGGATGAAATTTGCCAACATGAAAGACATAATATTTAGAGATGATCTGCAAATTATCGACGGTGATTTAGCTGTTGGTGAAAGCGATAATCAACATCAGGAACACATTTTAAGAGCCTTTAAAGGCGAGTATAAAAAAACACCGGAAATAGGTGTTGGAATAGAGCAAATGTTGAACGAAGACAGCCCTGTTTCCTTCATTATTGAAGCAAAGAAAAATCTTGAATACGACGGGATGAAAATTAACAACATTTATTTTTCGAGTAATGACAAATTAATAATTGACGGCAAATACAAGCAATAATGGCGAGACTATCAGCAAGCGAAAGCGTACAAAAACAAAGTCAGGGAAAGGATTTATTTATAAAAGGTTTTGCCCTTACATCAATTTCAGAAATTACGGGTATAGGAATAAAGACCTTGAGTAGTTGGCGAGACAAATTCGATTGGGAAAAAGAAAAAGAGTTAAATAATATTCGACCTTCAGAAATAAAGAAGCTTATCCTTCAATATGTAATCGATATTCGGGAAGGTAAAAAACCAGCGCATAAAGCGGACGATCTCTCAAAAATTTCAGCTGCATTTGATAGACTAAATGACAGTAGAAAAAAAGCTGTTTACACGATGGAAAGCTTTGATGAATTTTGCTCTTATATACTTGAAAAGGCGGGTAAATCAACAGGAAAAAAACGCGATGATTTACTGGAAAAAGTAAAAGAAATAAGAATTGATTTTGATGAATATGTAAACCAACTTTTGCAAAATGACTAAAACCGAATTTCAGACAGCTATTGATAATTATCAAAGAATGTCTTCAAGAATTAAAACATTATCCTATGAATCATTAGTAAAAGAAACTTCAGAACAACAAGAAGCACGAATTAAACATTTACTAAAGCCTGAAAACTATTTAGAATTTTTTGAACATTATTACGGTATAAATTCGGGACTTGCTTTAGCCGATGCACCATCTGCAAAATTTCACTTATCTAGCTATTTAGAGGTTTTTTACAATCCTTTCATTAAACAACAAAGACGTTGGTTTCGTGGAGCCGCTAAATCAATACATTCTAACGTTGGAAATGTTAGTCACTTAAAAGAAAACGATCAGCTGTTTTTCGGTCTTATTATCGGCAAAACAAGCGAACATGGCAAATTGTTATTATCTGATCTTCAACTTCATTTGGAATCTAACGAAAGATATATTAAAGATTTTGGAATGCAAATGCAATATGGTTCTTGGGCGGATGGTCAATTTGAAACATTAGACAATCGTTTTTTCATGTCTTTAGGTTTGAATCAACCATTTAGAGGATTGAGAAACGGCGCGAATAGACCGGATTTTGCAAGTATGGACGATTTAGAAGACCGTAAACAGGCAAAAAATATTGAACTAACAAAAGAGAATGTTCAAAAGCTTACAGGTGATTTGGGTAAAGCTGGACAAAAACAAAGATTTCGTCAAATCATGGCTAATAATTACATTGTTAAAAATGGGATTATAGACGGGTATGCTGAAAAATACAAGAAATCAAAAAACCTTTCAATTCATACCGTAAACCTTTGTGACAAAGACTTCAATCCTTCATGGGATGAAAGATATACAAAAGAAGAATGTATTGCAATTGTAGAAGATACAGACTATCACACGTCACAACGTGAAGACTTCAATAATCCGGTTGAAGAAGGAAAAAGAATTAAGGAAGAATGGATAAGATTTAAAAAGACTGATCCTGATCAGATTCATAACGGTTTAATTTCTTTTTGGGATTTATCATATTCTAGTGAAGGTGATTATAAAGCGGGTGCGGTTGTATCCATTGATAAAGGACGCGCGCATGTTTTAAGAATTTTCAATCAGCAAACTGATAGACCTGATGCAATGAATCAACATTATGTTTGGCAAAAAGAATTCAATGAAAAAGGCATGTCAATAATTTCATACTACGATGCAACCGCATCTCAAAAAATTGTTTATGAACCTGATTGGCTAGTTGCTTGCGAAGAAAACAATGCTGTTGACATACCTATTGATGACCACGCTTCAGGTGACAAACACGACAAAATTGACGCGACTTTAACAAGTACTTTCAAAAGAGGTTTAATAACATTCGATGAAAGTTTGAAAGATACACCTGATATGGATAAAGCCTTAGAGCATATTCTAGCATTTGAAAAGGGCTGTAAAAGTCCGGATGATATTTTAGACGTTTTAGAACAGTGTGTAAGAAAAGGACGGGTTTTATTTGGTTATTCTCAAAAGGATGAAAATAAAGGAAAGCCTGTAATGGGGAAGAAAGAACGCAATTCATTAAGCAAATCACGAAAAGGAAGAAAAAGAAGAGCATGACACCAAGAAAAGAACTTTTTATTACAATAAAAAACAAGCTTAAAGAAATTCCGGAATTAGAATATATAGACCTTTTTCGGGATCAATTTAAAGATTCCGAAACCGATTTTCCTTCAATATGGACGGCTGTTTTAGTTCGCATTAATAAAATTACCTATGAGACAATGACGGAGCAAATTCAGGAAGGAACTTGCACGCTTGACATCATTCTTTATTGCAAAGACGGTTGGATGAATCAGCACAATAATACATCTGATCCTGAAAACGGCTTGATTGAAATTGATTTACTGGATGAAATTGCTGAAAAGCTTCAATTTTTATATGGTGAACAATTTAAACCATTACAGCAAACAGATGATGAAACGGAGGAAAACACTTTGGATTCAATAATGAGTTATCGCCAAAGTTTCACAACAAAAATATACAGAAAATTAGCGCCAAAATATCAAAACATAAAAATCTCAATCTAATGGCATATTTAACAAAAGACCAGCTTAAAACAGTTATCACAATTGAAACACTTGATTTGATAACAAATAAAGACGATGATACAATTGAAACTATAATCAAAGAGAATATCAGTGTTATGAATACTTATTTAGGTAGTTATTATGATATGTCTGAAGAATTCGCAAAAACGGGTGATGAAAGAGATTTAACCGTTGTAAAATATTTAAAAGCACTAGTAGCACACGATATTCCAAAAAGACGAAAAAAACCAGTTTCCCGTGAAGCTGATACAGATTATAACGAAGCAATGAACTGGCTGGAAAAAATTGCATCCGGTGAAATGAAAGCAAATCTTCCTCCAAAAAAGAAAGATACAAACGGCGACGGAATACCCGATACAAATGTTCCATTTTTAAAACTTGGAGGACGTAAATCTTACAAAAATAATTGGTAATGGCAGATTTAGGCGATTTTCAAAGAATGCTTAATCAAGCAAGCCAATTCATTCCGGATAAACTTCCAATAATTATTGAAGTTGAAGGACTAAATTTTATCAAGATGAACTTCAGAAAACAAGGATATACAGATACAAGTTTAGAAAAGTGGGTTGACAGAAAAAAGAAAGATTCTGAAGGGCGGGACATAACAAGATATAGAACAGATAGAGTTGGTTCACGCGGTTCCTTAAATAAATACGGGCGAGAAATTCAAGGGCGGGCAATCTTAGTCGGTCACAGAACTGGAGGAAACAAGCTAATAAATTCTTTCCGGGCTAGACGTTCTCGACAAAGAGTAGTTTTTTATACTTATAAAGGTTATGCAAATGACCATAACGAAGGTAATGGGAATTTACCACAACGTAAATTTTTCGGGAAGTCTGCGTATTTGGATAATAAAATTGAGCAAAAAGTCACGAAAGAACTTGACAAATTAATGAGGGGATAAAATAATAATTATGAATTTTCATCAAACATCAACAATACAATTAAGCGGGAACGCTTTTAATAATAATCTAAAACTTTCAAAAGTTACACCACAAAACATCGAATCAGTCACCAAAACAATGGTTGATATGATCCGCCGTCAAAAACGAATTTGGAGAAAAGAAATAAACGATTGGCAATCTGCAAGAATATTGAGAAACAGCGTAGATTTTCCAAATAATTTTTATTTACAGGAAGTAAACGACGACGCTATGATGGACCCGCATTTAATTGCTGTAACTGGAAATAGAACATTAAGAACGACAAACAAAAATTTCATATTTGCAATAGATGGCAAAAAGGATGATGAGAGAACAAAATATATTGAGGCAAAACAATGGTTCGAATATGCTTTAAAATATGCTCATACTACTTATTATAGAGGTGGAATTTGTTTATTTATTAATGGTTTTAAAGATGGCGAAATTACAAGTATAAAGCATATTCCATTCGGTCTTTATTTACCTGAACAACAAATGATAATTAATGATTTTGTTGGAATGGGGATTGATATTACAAAATTTGACGATATTCTTTTACATACTCAACTTTCCGACGAAATTGGATTATTAGAAAAGGCTTTTCCATACACCTGTTTAAAACGTCACTCATGGGGATCATGGGATGAGTTTGAAGAATTATTTGGAATTCCTATCAGAATTGCAAAAGTCGCTTCACAAAGTGAAACTGTAAAAAATGAAGTTGCTGGATGGCTAGAGGAAATGGGTTCGGCGTCTTATGGTGTTTTCCCAACAGGAACAGAAATTGAAATTAAAGAGAATACGAAAGGGGATGCTTTCAATGTCTTTTTTCAGAAAATTAAAGCTTTAGATGCTGAATTATCAAAATTAATTGTACATCAAACAATGACAACTGATAACGGCTCTTCTAAAGCGCAAGGAAGTGTTCACGAAAACACTTTAAACGAAATTGTAAAAGCAGATGAAAAAGATATTTTAGGTTGGTTAAATGATGTTTTGGTTCCTGCAATGAGAAAACTAGGTTACAAAATTCCTGAAAACTCAAAAATTATTGTAGAACAAACAAAAGACCCAAGCGAACAAATTAAAATTGACGGCGTTCTAATGAGTAACGGTTATGTTTTAAAGCAAACATATATAGAAGAAGTTTACGGAGTTGAAATTGAAAGCATGCCAAATTCTAACCAATCAAAGGAAGAAAAGGTAAATGATTCGGGAAAGGATTAAGCCTACTAAAGTTAAATTATCGTACAAAATGCTGTAACCACGAACCTATTAAATTGGTTGCTGATTTTAGCTTAAGTAGGCTTGTTGAAAACTATATTGAAGAAATGTTCAACGATAAGAACGTTTCATTTGTTAACAGAAAAAAACTTTGGGAACATTATAATCAAAAACTTTCTTCAGGCGTTGATATTGGTTTTAAATCTGATTTAAAAATTGAGGATAAAGATTTAGTAAAATCACTAAAAAAAAGTGTAGCCGAATTTTCAGCTTTTAAAGAAACTTCTTTCAAAAAAAATCTTGAAGAATTACTTGTAAAAGATGGAAAACATCAGTCTAAATCTGATTTCAAGAAAGATGCTCTTAAATTATCAGGTGATTATAATGTGTTATGGATGGAGACTGAATTTGACCAGACAATAGCAAATGTAAATTCAGCGGTAAAATTTAAATCTTTTGAGAAAAATGTAGACCTTTATCCGAATTTAAAAATTGTTGTTATCCATGACAACCGGACACGCGCGGATCACAAACTTTTAGATGGTGTAATTAGACCGTATTATGATGCTTTTTGGAAAACTCATATGACGCCACTTGATTGGGGTTGCCGTTGTGATATTGAGCAAACGGACGAAGAACCAACAGGGGAAATTCCAAAACTTGACCTAAAGGATGAGTTTAAAAATAACAGTGCTTTATCCGGAAAAGTTTTTGGTGAAACAGGGTATAAAAAAGATTTAAGTAAAGCAGAACAAAAAGAAGCTTTAAATAATCTGAAGGAATTTACAAAAAATAATGATCCTATAATTCCGAAAGGTTTGGAAGAATTAGAAAAAAGGCTTGATATAAAAATTGATAGAGATTTCTTAAAAGATTTAAAACAAGAAATTACGATAACTAACGATAATAAACAAATTACAGCTTTTAGAGGTCTGAAAAATCAAGTAAATATTGGAGATGCATATTTAAAGGGTGATTGGCAAAAAAAATCGATTTTCTACCATGAAATAGGACACGGAATTGATTTTCAAAATGAGTTGTCATATAATCCAAAAGTAAAAGAAGTAATGAATAAATTCCGGGAAAAATATTCACAGAATAAAAATCACGGATACAAAAATTTTGATTCAGTTGCAAAATCTTCATCATTCAAAGCAAGCATTGATAAAAATAAAGATTATGTTGACCAAATAACAGCCGCTCAAGATACTTTAATGTCTTTAAATTCTAAATTTGGTTATGGGCATACTAAAAAATATTTTGGTGTTGAAAGGGCTTCTGAAAAAGAATTTTTGGCGCATTGTTTTGAAACAAAATATTGTGGAAATAAATTCTTAAAAGAAATAGATAATGAGTTGCATGATGATATGATAAATTTAATTGAAGAATTATTAAAATGAACCTGATAGAAAAAATTAAAAAATTTGAAAATGATTTGGATTATTTTCAAATACTAACAACTATTTATTTTAGTCTTCCTGAACAGGACTATAACGAATTTGAAAAGCAATTGGAAAAAGCAGAAAGCGAGAATAAAAAAATTTTTATTGACGATTCAGATTTAGTAGGTGTTTTATATGATGGAATTTTAATTTCGATGATTAAGATTAAATAATATAAAAAGCGTTGAAACAGTGTTTCAACGCTTTTTAATTTACATTATAAATTGTTTCTCCTTTAACAATAGCACGAACGGTTCGTTCGCTTAAAAAAAATTTGTCGGCTGTAGCTGTTTCGAGCGCATCAATTCTCCAATTTGGATTTTTACTTTCCAATTGTTTGAAATACTCTCTAACAGTTTTATTTCTTTCTAAAAATCTTGCGTTTGCCTTTGACATTTCGCAAAAATAAAAAAGTGTTTTTTATTATGCAAGCTGGCGTTATACCTGATTTCTGTCTTTTCATAATAAAGTATTGAAGAAAGCTTCAAAATCCGCTTTATTTTTGTATGTCCCGTTTGTAATTGTAATATAAGGTTTTCCGGCGTTAAAATGTAATCTTATTACATCTTGTTGATGGAGCCTTTCAATATCTGATTTTTTAGCATCCCAATTTATTGTTGTATTCCAGTATTCAACAAAAAACGTGAACACCTTATCTTTATCACCTGAAATTTTTATGCTTGTAACAATTTCCGGATTTGGAACATTTGCTTTTATTTGCTCTTGTTTTAATGCAATATTTAATTTTCCTGTTGAAAATTTATCCTGAAAATGATATGTTGAAGCGTCGGAACCTGTCACCGCCATTGCCATGTGATCTGAAACGAAATTTTGCAATGCTCCTGCAACAAACATTGCATCATAAAACGTCAATTGTGTTGGTTCATTACCGCGCCAAGCGTTATCCTGTTTGGCTGGATAATAAGGCGAAATTTCTTGACCAAAGGCAAAACTCGAAAATAGTAATAATATGATTATATTTTTCATTCCTGATTATTCTCTAAATTTTTTTTAAACTTTTTAAAAAGCTTTTTCAATTGAAAATTAGACAGCTTTTTTTCTTTTCTTTTTGGTACAAACAAACTATCAAATTCATTTTTAGAAATATTTAGAGTGCCTTCAAATCGAGAAACTAATATAGAATTTTCATTTGTATATTCTAAAGGCTTCACGTCGATTTTCTTTCCTAAAAGATGTACCTGTACATCTGACCATTCAAATTTAATCTCTTTATTATTCATAATGTTTTGTAATTTCCATAAAAGTCGTTTAATAAATCTATAATATCTATAATGATTTTTAATAATTTTTTGTGCTCTTTTTCATTGACAATTGAACCGTCCGACAAACTAAACGGATTTTGCGTTTTCCGGACTTCTTTAAGCATCAACCGCAACGGTTCCTTCAGCTTTTCAAATTCTGTCTCCTTTCCAATTCCAATTATTGTATTATTTAGTTGCAAAATCATCCAACGATCATTTTGAATTGATTCTAAAAATTCAATATGTCGTTTATAATCCATAACTATTATATAATTATTGTTTCAAATTTTATTTCTTCAGAATCCGTAATAATGGTTTCTTTCACAATCAAATTATCTTTTACTAAAGCTTCCTTTAAGATATAGAGTAAACTATATTCAAGTTCTTTTAAATCTTCAGTATCAGGAAAACTGTTTTTTTCAAAATCTAAAGTTATTATGATTTTACGTTTGTCTTTTTTCTTCTCCAAATTTATTATTTTTTTTACTCAATATTATTTTCTTTTTTCATAAAATCTCTACCAATAAGAATTCCTAATGAAAAAAACTCAATCGGCTTTAAGTCCTTTTTCCCTTCCTTTGTCGTGAAAGAAATAGTCAAATTATCTTCACCGTTTTTATTTATTTTTATATCATAAAAACCTGTAAATCCAATGCCCTGTGAAGTTTCTTGTAATGCTGATTTTATCAGTTTAATATTTTCGGTTTCTGAAGTGTAAGAGTGTTTTGCCATAAAGCGAATTTAGTAAGAAGAAACAAAAAAAGGTTACGGATTCCCGTAACCTATTAATTTTGGTTTATCTTTTTTAATTTCAAAAATCTTCCTTGCTATTATTGACCAAACATTTTCATCCGTTGGCTCTTGATCTCCCTTGACGGCACATTTTGTTGTGTAATAATCTTTAATAAAAGTACTGCCATGTATATGGGTTTCACGATAAGTCTCAAACGGTACAATCTTAAATCCTTCCTGTCTTAATGCAAATAAAACTTCTTCTTCTCTATATCTATGACCATTTATCAACATTGTTTTTTTGATTTATAATTTCTTAAGTTTGGATTAGTAGGACTATTAATTTCTAATGATGAAAAATCTAAAGGTTTTATTTGATTACAAATTTTTCCCAGTTCAGTTAATACTTTTGCGCTCTCACTTATAACGCTTGCAGGAATAGTAATTTTATTATATAAGATTGCAAAATCTGCAAAAGTTTGTCTTCCTGTGATCCTTGCTTTTTCTTGATCTTCTACAAATGGGAAATTTTCAATTTCATTTTCCAAGTCTTTAAGTTTTTCATATATTCTTAAAGGTAGAGACAAAGTTTCATTTCCTCCGATAATTATCACTTTCTCCATTATTTCCATTGTTTTTGATTCAAGTAAGTAGCTGGATAAGGAAAAGCCGTTCCATCATTTTTGATTTTTATTAAAACCTCAATACCTAAAATTGCATTTAATTTATCAGTATCAGACAGTTTATTGTATGCTTTTTCTGTTAGTTCGCGCCTTCCTATACTTCTAGGATATTTTTTATAAAAAGCATCAAATGAAATGTCTGTGATTTCGGCAAAAATCCATGCACTGGATTGATTAGAACCCGTCATTTCTTCTTGCATCTTTTCTAAGCTTGCAGGAAAACGGATTTTCATAATCTCAATCTGTTTTTCCGTCCAATCACCTTCAAACTTTAAAACTTGCAAAATATCTGTATAATTATATTCGAATGTTATTGTTAGTCCTGTTTTAAAGTTTTTCGCAACAAATTGTCTCATAGTAGTTGTCTGTGTAATTCGTTTGTTATTTGTAGTATTGCATTTGCTTCATAAGAGCCGAAATCATCAGGGAAATAGATTTCATAACCTTTTAAAAAATCGTGTATTGCTTCAGCTTTATGATAAGGAAGTTTTAAAACAAATTCTTTATCTTTTTCTCTCTTATCAACAGCTTTTTTTAATAAATCGGTTCTTACTTCTTTACAGATAGAAATTAACGCCCTTGATTTTTTAGGTATGTCTTGCAGGTTAAAAGCATCTAAAGCCACCATTGCATTATTTAATACTAATAATTTACTATTATCGAGTGTTAATGTTTTCTTCATATCTCTTTTGAATAATTCTTTCCATTTGTTAAATTCAAAAACTTTAGATTTAAATGTTTTATCAAATTTTAATCTGTCTTTATATTTTTCAACATGATGTATAACTGTTGTATGATGTAACTTTAAAATCATTCCTATTTCTTGAAATCCCATTCCTTTGTTTTTAAGTTCAAACGCTAAGATTTTACGGACGTCACAAATTTCACTTTTGCGATTCTTTGAAAATATCTGTGTATCTGTTATTCCAAAAACATTAAAAATAATTTCTATTAAATCATCAAAATCGGTATCCATAATTTAATTGAGGTTTTTGTTTTGTAATCCTTCGCGCCACCAAGACTTTGTAAGCGGTTTTTTTGCGCTTTTTGAATTATTGGCTTTTACTCCCTGCAATTGCTTATGTAGTTCCTTAAGTTCTTCCAGTGAATAAGCATTTAAGTGTTTTTTATAAATACTTGATTTAAGCATCCATTTATTAAACCTTACAAATCCGTCCTTATCTTTTATTCCAGTTGCTTCAGCGACAACAAGTACTTTTGATTTCCAGCCTTTTTTTAAAATTTCTTCTGAAGCTTCTCTTACTTCTTGTTGTAATTGTTTTACTGTTTTTTGTGGTTGATGGATTTCTAAAAGCTGTTTTGCTTCTGTATCGGTTAATTCTTCCAATAAGGTTGTTCTAAAGCCCGTGAAGCCATTTATTTCAATTGCTATATCTGCACCGCTTCTTTTAGCGAATAGTATTTTTAGTTCTTGAATTGCGTCCATTATGTGATTTTGTTTTTTCAGTTGGATTTTGACTAGTGTTTTTTATTGGTGTATTTCTTAAAAGTTCGCGTTCACCAAAAAGGTCGGTCAAAGGTGTTTTTCTTTTTTTAAGCATTTCTTTTAGTAATTAAATCAGTGGCGGTGAAAACCACCACTGAAATATTTAAATAATTCTATCTTTTTATTAATCTTAAAGTGATTTTTGCTGAAGCTAGAACCCCGATTGCAAAACCTACTATAAAACAAATTGAGCCTATCATTAATAATTCCATTAGTAAGAAAAGTTTAGATTAATTGTTTCCCATTCGTGATTATCATTTTTTTGCGAGAAAATGACGTAATCTTTACTAAATGAATAGCTGTAACTTTCTTTTAATAGTTTGATTCCTTCACGCCAATTCGCATCATCAAATCTATCTTCCATACTGTATAGCTTTTGCACTAATTGAATATCTAAAGCCCCGTTTTTCCTTTCCAGTAGAGACATAATTAAATCTTTTGTGTCCTGATCGTCGTCATATTTAGACTTCAGAAAATCAAAGATGTGTTTTTCAGCCTGCACCGATCTTTCATCAAACTTTCCTTTCCCCTGTCTCGAAAACTTAATCTTATTATTGTCGTTTTCGATTTGAAAATTTCCTTTGCCATCATTATGACGTTTACTGTAATCTTTCAGAAGGTCAAAAAGGGCTCCTAAATCGCCGAAACATTTTTTCTTAAACTCTTGTATCATATCAGAAAGTTCTTTTGCTTTTGGGGCTAATTCTTCAATTGTCGCTTTCTTCAAACTTTCGTATTCTTTTCTCTTTTTATTTCTTTCCGAAATGTCGTTTTCTATTCTTTGATTTAATTCGGCTTGCAGTTCTTCAGTTGTTAACTCTTTTATTGTATTAGTGTTCATGTCTTTATTATTTTAAATTTTTTAGTAGTAATTCGCATTTAATCAATTCATCATTTATTTTCACCCATTCGGACTGATAACTGTCATCTTCAAGCCGTGCTTTTAATCCGGCAATCATTTTTTTAAGTTCCTGTTCGGTTGGAGGAAACATTTCATTAAAATTAGCTGTACTCATTTTGTATATTTTTTAAATCGTTAGTAATATTTGGAAAGACTGTCTTATATTCTTCAATTGGACGATCTTTTTCTTTTTGTTCATCGTAGAAATATAAAAGGCGATCTTGACCAAATTTCATAAGCGGTGTTTTCCATTTGGTTATGCTTACGAATTCATATAACATTGATACTTTACCGTTTAATTCGTTCGCTCCAATTTCCCCTGTCATTACTCTGTGTAAAATCGTTCTATCATGCCAACTTAAAACATTGTAAATTGTATCTAAAGCCAATGTTTCCTGATATATATTTCTTTTTTCTTCTGTATATTTTTTCATAGTTATTTTTCGGTTCCCCAATAAAGATTTGCTTTTTGTTCGTTTATCATCAAAGTTCCTCCCGGACATCTTCCGGAAATAATTGCTTTTAATCCTTCAGCTTGTATAATAATTTTCGCTAGTTTTCGCCAGTGACTTGCGAGAGCGTTGTCCGGCAAGCCTTTTTCCTCATGGCATATTAAAATGATAAGTTTGTTTGAGTGTTTTTGTTTGAATTCTGAAATCATCTTCTTTGTAACTTCATCACGGTAAATCGTGGCGTTGTCTATTAAAATGATTTTAGCACATTTTCTAGATTCTAGTCTTTTGTCTATATCTTCCCATGCTTCGTAACCAATAATGTGAAAGTTTTTTTCTGTGTCTGATAATCCCGCAAATTTCATTGCGCCAATTATGTCTTTCGAAAGTCCCTCTTCAGCAGAAATATAAAGTACTTTTCCGAAGCTTGTAAGATATTTAGCCAACATCATAGCAAAGGTTGATTTGCCGTTTTTTTCGCCACCTCCTAAATACCATAATCCAGTTGTTTCAGGTTTTCCGAAGGATTGAAGCCAAAGACCAGTAAATTCAAACACTTTAAACACTATTGAAAACGCCTGTTTTACTGATAATGCCTTCATCTATGATCTGACTTTTACAAGGGTTTTCATATATCGTAATGATTTAATTCTACCATCCTCTTGACCTCTTTTGCTCTTATATGGGTTATCTATTTTCACCATACAATTTTTAATGATTTCATTAACCTTAGATTTGTCTTGAACATTGACATAGGCTACATCACCAAAAAGTTTCATATAAAAGTTTTTTCTTTCTTCTGGATTTCGCGGTACTAATGTTACAAAATCATCAGAAAAACGGCTGAATATCTCAGCAAAACCAACTTTATGATTTGTTATACCTCTAGTTATTTTCGCTCTTAATCCATCTGCACCGATCATATACCATGCACAATTATCCTCAGTAGCATTTATAATTCCTTTCAGTTCTAAATATGCATTGTATTCAAGGTCGCCAGCTTCATCGATACAGATAAAAGGATCTTCCAACATATTAATTGCATACTTTACATTTTCTAAAACCTCGTAATATTTTCCTGTTGTATCACAACCTAGCGCCTTTGCTAATGCTCTTATTAATCTAACTTTAGTATGAGACTGTGAACCGTCTACATAAAAAGCATTTTTCATTTTACTGATAAGAATTTTAGCACAATAAGTTTTACCTATGCCACAATCATCAACCAAAATCATTGATGTTTGATTTTGCTGACAAAAATTAAAGTTATCTTCCATTAGTTGATAAATTTCAGTTGTTACTGGCTTCCAATTAATCTTTTTGATAGTAACCTGATACTTTCTTCCAATATTTATCCATTGTCCCGGTGATAATACTTTGTCAATTTCACCTTTTTTAATTCGGCTATAAACTGAATTGTCAATGCCTAATGTTTTAGCGAATGCATTATCCGATCCGCCGAAATTTTCCCTGCCATTTAACATTGCAGTTCTAATTTGTTGTTTAAATTCATTTGTAATCTCCATATCTTCTTTATAAATTCAATAAATTAAAAATTCGCAGCCCAACCTCTTGCAGTTGGTTTTTGGGATGTTTCCCCAAAGTTGTAGTTGATTTCTTCTGTCTCAATCGCAATTTCTTGCGGTTCGTCAGTATTTGGCGTGTATCTTTTGCGCCCTCCAATTTGAAATTTGTTGTTAAGAGTTTTTTGACGGTTATCAATAACAGTAATTTTGTCAATATCTCTTTTTCTTTGGCTCATATAGCCGTTTACAGTGTTTTCATAAGCTGACATCAACTTTCGATTAATATCTCCGTTTTCGTCACGTTCGTGAATTGATCTTGAATAAGCAGGATGAAGAACTAAATCACAAAGCATCATATCATCATAGTAGATCATGGCTTTTAAAACATTTCCGTCATTTCCATCAAGCCAATAAATTGTAAACTCTTTACCTTCTACATATTTCATCAACCTGATTAAATCTTCACCTAAAGCAATTTCGCCTTCCATGCCTAAAACATAAGTTGTCTTTCTAAAGTTGATAATCCCAGCGTTACAGCTTGAAATTTCAGTGCGTCCGATGTATGGCAAAAACGCCTTCCAATTTGTTGGTTGTGTATTTTTATTTTGAGTTTCACAAAAGACCTCCCAACGCGTTTTATCTGTATGTACTGAATGTGGCATGTTGTTCCAAGTCTCAATGTCGTTTAAAGACTGATCTACAATTTCATCGAATGGAAGGAAAACATCTTCATCGGCACTTTTTTGATTTTCCTCTTTTCTTGCATGAGGTCGCGCCATCCAACCAATTCGACTTTTTTCGTGTCTATATCTTAACTCTCCAAATTTTCTTTCAACAACCTTTGATCTTGCACGGTTAGCATAAATATTCACATTGTCGAACATCGCTCCGTTTCTTAGGAAAGTGTCTTTAAAACTACTATTCAATGAACTTTCACATTCTAAGCCTAATGGTAAATTAAAGCCCCATTCTGTGTAATTTCGAATCATCTGACGATAAAACTCTTTGATAATCCCTTCTTTTGATTTTCCCCAAACCCAAACCGTCCAAGCTTCAGAACCAACATCGATACCCATGTAAAACCAAGCTCGACTTCTGTTTTTATCATACATAAATGGCGGTTGACGGTCATCAATTGAAATCAGCGTTCCGGCTTCCTTGATTTTATCTAACTTATGCCACGGAATGAATTCCTGCATAAATTTTTGTCTATCTCCGGAACGTTTTGCGTGTGTTCCTATCTTATTTTCCCATTTACCAAGCCATGCAATTATTGAACTATCGGACAATTCTCTGTAATAAGCTTCATTAGCGTTGTAAATTTCGCCTGTATCATGTGAGATAATATCAACATCTCCTTTTATAAATCCGTTGTATAAATTGGCTACTTCTGTACGTGATGGCTTATGTTCTTGACCTGCGAACATGTCATTTAACAATTGAATCATTTCATCAGTCATTATTTTCCTATTTTGATTCTTTAGCTTTCCGGAAATCAGACTGGAAAAATCAAATCCAACATCGAACGTATTAAAAAACGGCTTCCAAACTCTGTCAAATGCTCTGTAAGAAGCTGGAATTGTGTGTTTAGTTTTAAATAGCTTTGGTAGATATTCATTAAACGTCATAATGTCCTGATGAATAGAAGTAAGCAAACCACGTCCTGATGTTTTTTTTAATTTTTGCCATTCTGTAAGACGTGCGATTCTCAATTTTTCAGAAGCAATCAAAACACTTGCGTTTGTTATATATTCTTCTTTGAAACTGTCTTTTAAGCTTGATCCATCATCAAATTTAAAATCTGTAAAATATCTTACTGCGTTTGCGTCAAATTGGAAAAACTCAATTAATGGATGATTCATTTTTCTAGGATCACCAATACTGTCTTGAATTTCTTTTGATAAACTATCGAAGTCAATTAACATGTGGCGACCGTTTCCGCCTTTTTGAACCTGTTTAATTCCAAAGGGCTTATCCTTGTAACGGTAAACATTAGTTTGTAATGTTTTCAGTGTATTATAGTAGTCAGGAACCAGTTCCTCCAATGTTACTACTAAAATATTTCCCCAATGGTGTGGCATTTATTTTAGACTGTGTTTATATGTTATACATATTGGTAAACCAAAAATTAAAAAATAAGTTGCTTTTTCTTCTTTTCCGGTTGGTGCGTCCAATACGTCAATAGTGCGATAACAGAAAATGTTTTGTATTAATTTTTTCATGATTTAATATTTAAAAGTTGTTTTCTTTGATTGATAACTTTTGCCAAAGCGCTTGATGCTTCAAAATGATTTTTCTGAAAAACTCTGAAAAATGCTTTCTCGGCTGATTGTGCAGAAACTTTTATCATAGATGCAACCAGTTGCCAATCACCTCGTCTTTTTTCATTTAATAGCTGGCTCAACCATTCCAAATGTTTAATTTCTTCATCACTTTTTGGGATATAAGTAAATTTTGCGCTTATGGGGGTTTTTACGGTATTTACGGGTTTCCTCATTTTTCGCTGTGTATTTGTTTTAATTTTGTCGTGCATTTGTTTCTGTCTGTATTACTTTTGTATTACTTTTGTATTGATAACAATACAAGTGCAAATATATACTCATTTTGAGTATAAAACCAAATAAAACTACTCAAAATGAGTAATAAAATTGATAAAGAACTGATTCTCAATAAGATTAAATTACATTATGGATTCGAAAAAGATACTCAATTTGCTCAATTTTTAGAAGTTCCACCGACAACATTATCGGGTTGGTACAGAAGAAACACATTTGATATTGATGTTTTATACTCAAAATGCGTAGGAATTTCAGGTGATTTTCTCATCACTGGGAATGAACCTATGTTCCAAAGTGGGTCTTATGCAATGGAAACTAGTGTTTCTCATGATGCTGATATTGATTTCGTGCATAAAGTTCCTCAAGTGGTCACTGTTGATTCACATCAGAAAGAAAATATTCCGCTTGTATCGGTGCAAGCAAGGGCGGGGTATTTGGATGGGTATTATAAATCTGATTTTATAAAAAAATTGCCTGTTTACAGAATGCCCGGACTAAATAACGGAACGTTCCGTGCGTTTCAGGTCAAAGGACAGTCAATGAACCTTTCTTTACATAATCAAAGTTATGCTGTTGGTGAATGGGTAGAAAATTGGATAACTGGAATTAAAGACGATAGATTATATATAATTGTTCATGAGGATTGGGATAATGACAAAGAAGGGGTTTTAATCAAAAGGTGCATTAATAGGATTGAAAAATATGATAATCTACTTTGCAAATCTGATAATTTGGATAGGCGATCATATCCGAACATCAATATTCATCCCAGCACTATAAAGGAGGTTTGGGAAGTTAAAGGCGGAGTTGTATTTGAATTTACTAATCCTGCATTAATATTTGATAGAATGAATGACATAGAAGCGGAAATTGAACAAATAAAAATGGGGAAATATCTAAATGATTGATTTTCAGCTAATATCAACTTAATCCAATTGTCCTTATATATGCTTGAATCTTTATAAAATATTTATATTTGTACATTATATGGCTACAAATCCCCGTGAATGTAATCAGAATAAACATTTTTTGAATACCCAACTGAATACCCAACTGAATACCCAAATAGAAAAAGCACCCAAAAAGAGGTGTTTTTTGTTTTTTATTAAACTTATTGCCATAAGTTATAATTAAGTCTTTTTTAAATACTTTTAAACAGCTAAATAAACCTTGTTTTAAGGCGTTTATTCCTTGTATTGGTAGTTATAGACACTATAAACGACAACAACCCCAATTAAAGGGCTGTTATTAGTAATTAACGGATATTTTAATGGTAATTAAATAGTAATTAAATTACATTTATAGACATTTCGTTTTTTTTAAAAAATAGCTTCAAAAACGCTGAAAACCCTCATCAATTGGGCTTTTTTGGCTTTTTGGCTTTTTTGTTCTTATGTACTTTTTAAATTAATGCCCATATAAATAAGCAAAACTCCGCTTAAAGAATAAACAACCATTATTCCTGCAAGGAAATATCCTAAATAACGGTGTGTAATTCTCATGAAACTTCTTGTGTCCTTAATCTTATCCATATCTTATCGTTTGTTTTTAAAAGTTCAAAAGTGGAAACTGCAAAAATGCAATTCCCACTTTATTTAAAGAAATCATTAATACTATTAAAATGTTAAAGTTTATACGTCAACGTGAAATAATAATTTCTTGGCGTAATAGGATTAACAGAGTAATTTTCGTGAACATTGTAGTTTACAACATCGAAAAGGTTTCCTACTTTTCCTTGGATTGAGAATTTATTCCATTCGTAGCCAAGGCTTAAATCTACGGTTACGAAACCATCAACATCAATCATTCTTGTAACCTGAGTTTGATTTTTTGTGTCGTTCCAACCAGCTTTTCTGTCACCTGTATAGAATGCTGTTGCTCCGATTCTCAGACCTTTTGCAAAATTTGTAAGTGTGTAAAAAGCTGATGCATTTACAGTAACTGCAGGTGTTCTCACTAATCTTTGGTCCTCTACATAACCATAAATATCCGGAGTTTTTGTATAAACAGCATTATTATAAGAAACACCTCCAATTAATGATAAATTAGTTAATGGATTTCCTGTGATATCTAGCTCTACACCACGGCTTCTAACTTTACCTGCAAATTCTTTCAAATTAGAATCCGAGTTCTGTGTCATTCCATCCGCTTTAAATCTTGCGGTAGTGTAATTATTGTTATTAACAATTTGATAAGCTGTTAAGTTAATAGCAACCGCATTATTGAAAATATTCTTTTTAATACCAATTTCATATTGATCTACTGTAGAAGGCTTCAAGGATTCGAAATTTACTGTAGTTCCGGTATTTGGAACAAATGAATTTGTATAGGTTGCAAATACTGAAATATTCTCATTCGGATTAAAGATAAGGCCTACCTTTGGTGAAAATGCATGATCTTCTGTTTTTGCACTCGCTACAGGAATTGTATATCCCTGAATGAATATATTGTCTGAAGATTCACCATTCGTTAAATAAGAGTAACGAACTCCTGCCAAAACTTTTAAAGATTTTGTTAATTCAACTAAATCCTGAGCATAAACTCCAAATCTTCTTGTTGGAATTCTTCTTCTGTAAGCTTTATCTGCAGTTGGCATTGCTCCTTCATTTGTCCAAGTTGATGGATCGTTTAAAAGTAATGTGCCTAAAGTTGTACCGCTTAATTTAAAAGTATAGGAATCAGCTTGTCCGTAATCTCCATCAGTACCTACCAGAAGTTTGTGAGTAATATTTCCGGTCTTAAATTCTCCATTTAGATTAATTTGTAAGGAAGTATAATTTTGTTCGTTGTAAGTTCTTCCTACAGGTCTCGTCCAACTTGGATTTAAATTATTTGTTTTTGAATTGAAAGCCCACTGAACTCTTTCTGTAGAAAAATAATCTTTTGTATAATTTTGGTAAGAAGCAACTGCGTTTAATGACCAATTATTATTAAATCTGTGATTTAAAATAACATCAGTTGTAGCTTGCTGATTGGTTTGATATTGCCAATTGGCTCCAAAGAACTGATTTCTGTTGACTTCAGTTGCCAGTCTTGAAACTCCTGTTGCATTATCAGTCACACTTCCAATTCCGAAATCGGGTGTGAAAGTATGGTATAAATAATCTCCTTCTACAATTAATTGTGTATTTTCACTTAAATTAAAAACAAAAGAAGGGTTGAAATAATTCTTTTTCGATTGCACCAAGTCTCTAAAACTTTCAGCATATTCATAAGTTCCGTTTACTCGGAATGCAATATTTTTAGATAAAGGACCGTAAACATCAACGGTTGGTTTGTAAGAATTCCAGCTTCCAGCACTGAATCCTACAGTTCCTCCAAATTCAAACTTCGGTTTTTTCGTAATTAAGTTTACAATTCCACCTGGTCCAACATTTCCATATAACATGGCATTAGCTCCTTTTAAAACTTCAACTCTTTCAAGACCTGTTACTTCAGGAAAAACTCCACTATTTATTTTTGCACCGTTCTTGAAAATATTATCATTTCCAAAAGTAAAACCACGTCCGCCAAAACTGTCTTGAGAACCCCCTCTTGCTGAAGTAAGATAAATTCCGTTTACATTTCTAATAACATCACTCAATTGTTTTGCTTGTTGCTGTTCAATTACTTCATGAGTAACGATAGCAATAGGCTGTGGAGTTTCCATTATCGTCAGATTTGATTTTGTAGATAATGGTTTTGCTTTGTTTGGGTTTCCTGTTTTGTAAAGGTTAACATCTTCAATGGTCTGAACTTTTACAGTATCAGCTTCAACGTTTTTCATTTGTGCGCTTAAGGACACGGCTGCGAATAGTAGTCCTAAAGTTACTAGCTGCTTTTTCATTTTACGTTTATTATTTAGAGTGGTTTTAAATAAAGTGCAAAAGTATATCATTATTTAGAATTAATAAAAATTAAGAGGTGACATTTGTCATTTATTAATGATTTTTTAATTATAGGGTTGAATCTTGAGAAGTATTATGTGATTTTTATAAATATATTTGTTTAAAATAAAATTTATGCAATTGGTAAAAGTAGGACTTTGTGCATTCGGAATGAGTGGAAAAGTTTTTCATGCTCCTTTTTTAAAGGAACATCCGGGATTTTTCATTTCTGCTATTGTAGAAAGAAGTAAAGAAGAATCTAAAGAAAAATATCCCGATGCAACAATTTATCGTTCGGTAGAAGAAATGCTGGAAAATGCAGATATTGAATTGGTTATAGTAAATACGCCTGTTCAGACGCATTTTGAATATACAAAAAAAGCTTTGGAAGCAGGGAAAAATGTAGTTGTTGAGAAACCTTTTACAGTAAACGTTTCCGAAGCAGAAGAATTGGCAAGACTAGCGGAAGAGAAAGGCTTATTTGTGAGCGTTTATCAAAACAGAAGATTCGACCGTGATTATCTTCAGGTTCAGAAAATAATGAACGAAGGTAAATTAGGCAGTCTTAAAGAAGTTGAAATTCGCTTCGACAGATTCCGAACTGAAGCAAGTGGGAAAGCTCATAAAGAAAATCCGGAAGCTACTGGTTCTGGTTCACTTCACGATTTGGGATCTCATTTGGTGGATCAGGTAGTGCAATATTTTGGTTTTCCGGAAAAATTGTTCGCGGATGTTTTTTCGATGAAAGGAAAAGAATTTGCTAACGATTATTTTGAAATTATTTTATTTTATCAAAATGATTTGAGAGTAAGATTAAAATCTTCAGTTTTTACAAAAGAAGCTCATTATGCTTATTCGGTTCACGGAGAAAAAGGAAGTTTTTTACAGGAAAGAACGGATAATCAGGAAAATGAATTGGTTGCAGGAGCAATTCCAACTTACGGTGAAGATTGGACGCAACCTTTAAAAGAAACCGACGGAATTCTGAATTTTTTAAATGAAAATAAAGAAACCGAAAGAATTCTTACATCAAGCGAACCAGGAAATTACATGAATTATTATCAACAAATTTACGAATTCATCGTTTTCGGATATGCGTTACCTTCACCTGCAGGAGAGATTATCAAGAACATGAAAATCATCGACGCTGCAATGGAAAGCTCTAAAGAAGGAAAAATTATAAGTTTGGCTTAAAATAAATTGAATTTTTATAATAAGAAATGCTTCGACAAGCTCAGCATGACATTTCTAATACTAACTGTCTTAAATCAGCAGTAAATTTTCAGCGATGTCATGCTGAGCTTGTCGAAGCATGTATATTTTAGGTTAGGTTCTTTACCTTAAATTTCCTGAAGTTCCAGCCATCTCATTTCGTGGTTTTCCAACTTCTCAGAAAGTGCTTCCAGATCGGCAGAAAGTTTTGCAATTTTCTCATATTCACTTTCATTATTAAGCTGTTCAAGAATCTTTGCACGTTGTTCTTCTAGTTCAGGAATTTCTTTATCAATGGTTTCCAGTTCTCTTTGTTCTTTAAAAGAAAGTTTTCTTTTCGGAGCTTGTGGTGGTGAAACGGGAGTAGGAACCGAAATAACTGTTTCAACTTTTTTCTCAACAACAGCTTTCGGATTTTTTTCTTCTAATTTTAAATTTTCTCTGTATTCTGAGAAATTCCCAATAAAATCTCTGATTTTTCCTTCTCCTTCAAATGCTAAAATATGGTCAACAATTCTGTCCATAAAATATCTGTCGTGAGAAACGATAATCAAACTTCCCTGGAAATTCAACAGGAAATTTTCCAATACTGTTAAAGTCGGAAGATCAAGATCATTCGTAGGCTCATCAAATATTAAGAAGTTTGGATTTTGATATAAAATATACATCAAATGTAATCTTCTTTTTTCACCTCCTGAAAGTTTTGAAATAGGAGAGTATTGTGTCTGATCGTCAAATAAGAATAATCTTAAAAACTGCGATGCAGAAATCGTTCTTCCGTTGGCTAGAGGAAAGTTTTCAGAAATTTCTTTAATAAAATCAATTACTCGCTCGTCTTCTTTATATTTAAGTCCTTTTTGTGAAAAGTAACCGAATTTGATAGTTTCCCCAGTTTCAATTTCTCCGGAATCTCTCGGTTCAAGCCCTTGAATGATGTTTAATAATGTAGATTTTCCGGCACCATTTTTTCCTACAATTCCTACTTTTTCGCCTCTTTGAAACTGATAACTGAAATCTTTTAATAATAATTTATCTCCATAACTTTTAGAAATATCTTTTAGTTCAAGGATTTTATTTCCAAGCCTTTTCATTTCGAAATCAAGCTCAAGAGATTCTTTTCTTGTATCGGTTTTGGCTATTTTTTCAGTTTCGTAAAAGTCATCTTGTCTCGATTTAGACTTTGTAGTTCGTGCTTTCGGCTGTCTTCGCATCCATTCCAGTTCTTTTCTGTAAAGATTGTTGGCTTTGTCGATGGTTGCATTCATATTATCCTCACGAATCATCTTATTTTCAAGATACGTTGCATAAGAACCATTATGGAAATACAGATTTTTATCTTCCATTTCCCAGATAATTCCGCAGACTGCATCAAGGAAATATCTGTCATGGGTTACCAAAATTAAAGTAATTTTTGCCTTACTCAGATAACTTTCCAGCCATTCCACCATTTCTACATCAAGATGGTTGGTTGGCTCATCCATGATGAGAAGTGTGTGGCGATGTTCAGCTCTGGTTTCCGTCAATAATTTGGCTAAAGCAACACGTTTGATCTGACCTCCGGAAAGATTTCCCATTTTGGCTTCAAGATCTGTGATTTTCAATTGAGACAGAATTTGTTTCATGTCATTCTCAAGATCCCACGCTTTATGAATTTCCATTTCAGCCAAAGCTTTTTCAATGAAATCATAATCTGTAGAAAGTAATGATTTATGATAATTTTTCAATGCCTGAATCGGTGCGGAATCAAGCGTCATCATGAATTCGTCAATCGTTAAATTAGAATCAAACTCGATCTCCTGATCAAACAGAACAACCTGAATGTCTTTATTGATAGTCACAGTTCCGCTGTCTGCGATTTCTTTTCCCATCAGGATTTTCAGAAGGGTAGATTTCCCGCTTCCATTTTTGGCAACGATGGCAATTTTGTCGCCTTCATTCACATGGAACGAAATATTTTCGAACAAAACTTTTATACCATAGGATTTGGTGAGATTTTCAACAGAAACGTAATTCATTAGAGTTTGATACTTAAATTAAGGTGCAAAAGTACGAAAATGTAACCAGAAAAATGGATGATAAAACAAGCCTCAATATTCAGTTTTTTTATTGTTTTTATTAAATTGGGATTAATAATCAAATATGTTAATGTTTTAAATTATTATTCATTAAATAGTAATTTGTTTATTGAATAATAGTTAAAATTAAATATTCATTGAATTAAATTTATTTCATATTGATTTTTAATGTAGCTTTATATTCTAAGATTATTTTAAAATTAAAACTATGACACAAATCAACTTTTGGGCTATTTTCGTAGCCGCACTTGTCCCATTGATTATGGGATTTATTTGGTATCATCCGAAAGTTTTCGGAAAAGCATGGATGGAGGAAACAGGATTGACAGAAGAAAAAATGAAAGGTTCAATGATTGGAGTTTTTATTTTTTCTGTGATTTTATCAGGCTTAATGGCTCTTTTTCTGCAGTTTGTCACAATACATCAATTCGGAGCTCTCGGAATGGTTGGAGGTGACGAAATGAACGCCAACGATTCTTATCATGCTTTTATGAAAGATTACGGAATGGCTTACCGATCTTTTGGTCACGGAGCTTTGCATTCTTTTATGGCAGGATTTTTATTTGTTTTTCCGATGACGGCAATCAATGCAATGTTTGAAAGAAAATCATGGAAATATACGATGATCAATTCGGCATATTGGACGATCACAATTACCATCATGGGCGGAATTATCTGTGGTTGGTACGCTGTTGACGGTTTCCATTGGGTGACACAAAAATAATTTGAACAGTTTAAAAGATAAGGCTACATTTGTGTGGCCTTTTTTATGTCATATAATCTAACAATATACAACACAGTTTCAGCTTTGCCTGAAAACTGGAATATCGTCATAGGAAATCATAATATTATGCTTTCCAAAGAATATTTTCATGTCCTTGAAACTTCAAAACCCAAAAATATGCAATGTTATTTTATGGGATTTTTTCAGGATGATATTTTGATTGGCGGAGCTTTATTTCAATATTTGAATTTTATTCAGCATAAAACCTTTCAGAAAAATGAAATGTTTTGCAGTATTAAAAATTTTGCAGCGAAACAGTTTAGTAAAGATGTAATGATTCTTGGAAATAATATGTTGACGGGGCAAAATGGTTTTTATTTTGATGCCTCAAAAATCACTTTAGAAAAGGTAATTCCACTTTTGGATGAAGCGGTGTGTAAAATGCAGAATGAAATCAGGAAAACTTCCTTAATTATTTATAAAGATTATCAGTCGAATTTTGTGAAATATTTTAATGATGAAAATCATAAAACGTATTTCAGGTTTTCTGTTCAGCCGAATATGATTCTGAGTTTAAAAGAAAGCTGGAAAAGGTTTGAAGATTACAGCAATGATTTTTCGAAAAAATATAGAGCCAGATCCAAGTCTGCAAAGAAAAAACTTGAGGGAATTGAAAAAAAGGAATTAGATTTAAATAATATAAAAAGATATCAACCTGAAATAAATTTTCTTTATCAAAATGTAGCTGAAAATGCACCCTTCAACACATTTTTTCTTCCGGAAGATCATTTTGAAAGTATGAAAGAAAATCTGAAGGAAAATTTTAAAATCTTCGGTTATTTTTTAGGGGAAAAATTAATTGGTTTTTATACCCTGATTTTAAATAATGAAGATATTGATACCTATTTTTTAGGCTATAATAAAGAATGCCAGAAAGAAAAACAGATTTATTTAAACATGCTTTTGGATATGGTAGAATTTGGAATTAATCACCAATTTAAAAGAATTATTTTCGGAAGAACCGCTTTGGAAATAAAATCTACGATCGGCGCAGAACCAACTGAAATTTTCGGATTAATAAAGCACAATAATTTTATGGTTAATCCTTTCATGAAAAATATTTTTCCTTCACTTTCCCCAAAAACAGAATGGATTCAAAGGAAACCATTTAAATAATATTTCTTAACACAAACAGCACAAATATTTTTCACAAATAAACACAAATATCTGTGCAAATCTGTGAAATCCGTGGGAGAATAAAAAATCAGTCTAAAGTCAATCTCTTCAAAGACCAAGAACTTCCATTGTAAATATCCAAATCTACTTTTGTGTTAATTCCGTGTACAATTCCGTTTTCTGTAAATTGCCAAAAATCCCAGTCAGAATCGGGCGATGGAGTAGGAACGTCATTGTAATTTGCCAGCCAAAGAGGATAATCATCAAATTCACCTTTCAAAAAGTCTTTATAATAATGATAATACGTGTAAATGATAGGTTTTTCTCCGTAAGTTTCCTCCACGATTTTACACCAGACTTTTAGATCTTCAATTAATTTTTTATTCGTTTTACGTTTCGGAATTTTTTCGATATCTAAAATCGGCGGAAGATCTCCACTTTCAAGCTTTACATTTTCCAGAAAATTATTCGCCTGAATCACCGGATCTTCATCCGCTCTGTAAAAATGATAAGCACCACGAATGAGGTTTTGTTTCTTCGCCTGTTCCCAAAAATCGGAAAAATGTTTGTCAGCATTTCGGTTTCCCATTGTTGCTCTCATGACAACAAATTCCAGTGGAATAATTTTGTTTCCAATCGTTAAACTGTCCCATTTAATATCTTCTTTATTTTGATAATGAGAAATATCAAATCCGTAGGTTTTATCAAGATTATTAGAAAGAATTTTCTGAATTCTCAATGTTTCAGTTTCGTTGTTGTGCAGCTTTTTATGTGTGAATTTATTAAAGTATAATGCGTAATAGTAACTTATTGATTGTTTTAGATATAAACCTGTTCCGATTAACGCAATAATCAGAATTGCCAACACCACTTTTCGGCGGAAAAAATAATTATTCCGACGATTTTTATGAATCTTTTTGGCGGTCTTTTTGCTGTACATCTTTGTGTGATAAAGTTTTGCAAAACTAACTTTTTTCACTTCTAAATGCTAAATAAAATCAGTAAATTTGTGTACTATGGAAACACGCGAAAAGATCATCATTATCGGAGGAGGTTTTGCGGGGCTGCAACTTGCAAAAACGCTAAACAACAAGAACAAAAAAGTAATTGTTTTAGATAGGGTAAATCACCACATGTTTCAGCCTCTTTTTTATCAAGTTGCGTGTGGACGAATTGAACCTTCCAATATTTCCTTCCCGTTCAGAAAAATTTTTCAGCGTTCCAGAAATACGCAGTTTCGTTTGACGGAAGTTAAAGAAATTGATACAGCGAATAACAAAGTTATTACTGATGAAGCAGAATTTACTTATGATAAGCTAATTATTGCGACGGGTTGTAAAACGAATTTTTTCGGAAATAAAGATCTTGCAGGTAAAGCTTTCGGAATGAAAAATACTCAGGAAGCGATAAGTATCAGAAATCATATTTTAATAACTTTCGAAAAGCTCATTCTTGAGAAAAGTCGAAGTGATGATGGAAACTGGAACATTGTAATCGTAGGAAGCGGACCAACCGGAGTAGAATTAGCCGGAGCTTTTGCCGAAATGAAAAAAGAAATTCTTCCGAGAGATTACCCTTACATGAATTTTGATCATCTTCAGATCATTCTGGTAAGTTCTACAGAAAAACCATTAGCTGTAATGAGTCCTGAAGCTCAACAAAAATCTGAAGAATATTTGAAAGATTTAGGAGTGACATTTTTAAGTCAGGAATATGTGACAGACTATGATGGCGACAAAGTTTTCATGAAAAGCGGAAAAACAATTCCTTCTAATAATGTAATTTGGGCAGCCGGAGTCACAGGAAATGTGGTGGATGGTTTTAAGGAAGAAAATTTAGTCAAAAACAGATATATAACAGACAGATATAATAAAATAAAAGGCTACGACAATATTTTTGCGATTGGCGACATTGCTTATATGGAAACTCCAAAATATCCGCAAGGTCATCCACAGGTTGCAAACGTAGCAATTAATCAGGCGAAAAATTTAGGAAAAAATCTTTTGAAGAAGGTTAATGATTGGGTTGAATATGAATATGACGACAAAGGATCATTGGCAACCATCGGAAAACACAGGGCAGTTGTAGATTTACCATTTGTAAAATTTCAAGGATTTTTGGCGTGGTATTTTTGGATGTTCTTACACTTAATGTTGATTTTGAGCGTAAGAAATAAGCTTGCCGTATTCTTCAACTGGATGTGGAGCTACTTCAACAAAGATTCTTCTTTAAGATTAATAATTTCGCCAAATAAGAAAAACGAAACATTACAATGAGAATTGACATTATAAGCGTACTTCCGGAATTGATGGAAAGTCCATTTCAGACTTCTATTCTGAAAAGAGCGATGGATAAAGGATTGGCAGAAGTACATTTTCACCAGTTAAGAGATTGGTCGATCAACAAACACAGACAAATCGACGACGAACCTTACGGTGGCGGAGCGGGAATGGTGATGATGATTGAACCTTTGGATAAATGTATTTCTGAACTGAAATCACAGAGAGAATACGATGAAGTGATTTATCTTACACCGGATGGAGTTACCTTAAACCAAAAAATTGCGAATACACTTTCTATTAAAAATAATCTGATCTTTCTATGTGGTCATTATAAAGGTATTGATCAGCGTTTGAGAGATCTTCATATTACCAAAGAAATTTCTATCGGAGACTACGTTCTTACAGGCGGAGAATTGGCGGCTTGTGTTCTTGCGGATTCTATTATTCGTCTTCTTCCTGGAGTTTTGAACGATGAGCAAAGTGCTTTGACCGATAGTTTTCAGGACGATCTTTTATCACCACCAATTTATACACGACCTGAAGTTTATAAAGGTCTGGAAGTTCCAAAAATCCTTTTAAGTGGAAATTCTGCTAAAATTGAAGAATGGCGTCATGATGAAGCGGTAAGAATTACTCAGGAAAAACGTCCGGATCTATTATAAAAAAATATAACTGAAATTATATTAATCAAGATAAGGTCCTCATTTTAAGCTAAATTATTTAGTGATCGGAATAATTTTTGCTGTAAATTAATTTATGATTAAAATTATTTACGATTATGTTGTTTTAGTAGTTTTTTATTCTAATAAATTTAAATTTCAGATATTAATTTATTTTTATTTTAATAATTAATTTCCTGAAGTGGTTAATAATTTTAATTTTACTTGATTGTTTTATTTAAAATTTCATATAAATTCTAATATTTTGAAGATAAAATTAATATGAAAAATATATAAAATAATTAATGATATATTAAATAAAATAATAAATTTACAGATTCAAACGAAAATGTAAGTTTTAATGAATCAAGAAAAGCGTGTTGATGGAGCTGTTCAGTTTTTACAACGTTGAGAATTTATTTTTACCCGATCCCAAACCAAATCATAAATTAGACCCTACAAATTCGGGACTGAGAAATTGGGACGAACGGAAATATAATAACAAGCTCTTTAAGATAGCTCACGTTTTTCAGCTAATGAAGGAGGAAAATGGCGTATTGCCTTTCATGATTGGTCTTTCGGAGGTTTCCGGAAAGAAAGTTTTGGAAGATCTTGTACAATTAGAACCTTTTAATTCGGAATATGGAATTGTTCATTACAATTCTATGGACGAAAGAAAGGTTGATGTAGCCTTATTGTATGATAAAAATAAAGTTGAGGTAATAGATTCAGAAACTATTACATTCTTTTTTGAGATAATAAGCAAAAACACAGGGAATTACGACACAACTAGGGATGTACTTTATTCAAAAGTAAAATATAAAGGAGAAATTATTAATGTTTTTATCGCGCATCTTCCCTCTAAACGCGAAAAAGATGTTAATAAGCCTAAAAGAGACTTTATACTTAACGAAATCCGCGGGCGGATTTTGGATATCGTGAATGAAGATAAAGAAAATGTGATTTTGTGTGGTGATTTTAACGAGAACCCAGATGATGAAAATTTAGTAAAAATTCTCTATGATGATGAGCATGGAAAGGTATTAGAAAACCCCTTTCAACAGCTTTTTTCCACAAGAAATTATTCTACTTTTCATTATAAATCTGGACTATTGTTTGATCAGATCATATTGTCGAAGTCATTCTTCAATGATAATAATGGTCTGTTGTTTCAGAATGCGGAAATATTCAATTCTGAAAAACTCAGTAGTCGGGACAAAAAATTTGAAGGTCGTCCTTTCCGAACATTTGCCGGAACGCGGTATTTAGGAGGTTATAGTGATCATTTTCCGGTTTTTGTAAGATTCAGAGATTTATAAACAAACGTAAAAACATAAATAAGTAGAAGAATGAAAAATTCAAACAACACAAGTTATCAGTTAGATTCGATTGACAAAGAAATTATTTACATGTTGATGGACAATGCTAAATCATCATTAGCACATATTTCTAAGAATGTAGGAATTTCAACAACTGCAGTTCACCAGAGAATTAAAAAACTTGAACAGGCAGGAGTAATCGAAAATTCGATTTCGTTTCTTAATCCTAAAAAAATAGGGTATAAAGTAATTTCTTACATCGGAGTATTTCTGGATCAGCCAAGTCATTATCCCGATATGGTAAAATCCCTAAAAGATATCAATGAAGTCGTGGAAGCTCATTATACAACAGGAAATTATACTATTTTCTTAAAAGTTCTTTGCAAGGATAATGATCATTTAATGCAGATTCTTAGCAAACTTCAGAAGTTAAAAGGAGTCACAAGAACAGAAACTTTCATATCTTTGGAACAAGGTATTTACAGACAATTGAAAGTATAACAGATTATGAATATTGCTCAATATTTGGATTCAACATATTTGAAAACTCCGGCTCAGTCGGGACTTTCGGATGAAGAAACTTTACAGAAAGATATAGAACTTACCCAAGAGGCGATTGATAACGGAATTTTTGCCGTAATGATCCGACCAGATTATGTATCTGAAATCAAAAAGTATATTCAGGAAAGAAATTCGAATGTTGTAGTAGGAACTGTCATTGGTTTTCATGAAGGAACGTATTCTATTGATGAAAAACTTACGGAAGCTACAAAAGCAATTGCCGACGGAGCAGATGAACTGGATTTCGTCATTAATTATAATGCTTATCTGAAAGGAGATGTAGGTTTAGTAAAAGAAGAGTTTGTAAAATGTACAAAGCTATGTTTGCAGAATCATAAAATTGCAAAATGGATTATTGAGATTGCAGCTTTAACAGACGAACAAATTGCAGATCTTACTAAAAATATTTCCAGTTGGGCAGAAGAAAATTTCCCTGAGAATTATTTAGCTAAAGTTTTTGTGAAATCTTCAACAGGTTTTTATGAAACTACAGATGGAAAACCCAACGGAGCAACATTTGAAGGTATTAAAATTATGCTTGATAATGCAGGAAGGCTTCCTGTGAAAGCTGCAGGAGGTGTAAGAACTCCGGAAGATGCCGAAAAAATGATTAATCTAGGAGTGAAAAGAATCGGAACTTCTTCAGCATTGGGACTAATTAAAAAACAATCTGGTTCAGAAGGATATTAAATCTAAATCATCTATCAAATAATAAAATAAATAAACCATCAAGTAATTTTGATGGTTTTCTTTTTATGCTTGTTGAGCTAAATATTCTGTATAAAATTCCTGAGTCTCGTTGATCAAAGCATCCATCTCCTCTAAAGTATATACTTCTAAGAATTTTTTTCTGAAATCCTTAAAGTGTGGAACCCCACGGAAATAATTGCTGTAATGTTGTCTCATTTCGATAAGTCCTAATTTTTCACCTTTCCATTCTGCACTCCATTCTGCGTGTTGACGGACAGCCAATAATCTGTCTTCAATTTTTGGTGCAGGTAAATGTTCTCCGGTTTTAAAGAAATGTTTAATTTCATTAAAAATCCAAGGATAGCCAATCGCAGCACGACCGATCATAATTCCGTCGCAAGCGTATTTTTGCTTGTATTCCAACGCTTTTTCTGGAGAATCGATATCACCATTTCCAAAAATTGGAATTTCTATATTAGGATTTTGTTTAATTCTTGAAATATGTTCCCAATCTGCCTCACCTTTGTACATTTGAGCACGGGTTCTCGCGTGAATCGTCAATGCCTTGATTCCTGTTTCCTGAAGGCGTTCCGCAACCTCATCAATATTAATGGAAGTACTGTCCCATCCTAAACGAGTTTTTACTGTTACAGGAAGACTTGTAGAACTTACAACAGCTTTGGTAAGACGAACCATTAAATCAATATCTTTCAAAACGCCCGCTCCGGCTCCTTTACAAACCACTTTTTTTACGGGACATCCGAAATTAATATCAACCAAATCAGGATTTACAGTTTCAACAATTCTTGCAGACATTGCCATTGCTTCTTCATCTCCACCAAAAATCTGAATTCCAACTGGTCTTTCATAATCAAAAATATCCAGCTTTTTTCGGCTCTTCATTGCATCACGAATTAGCCCTTCAGAAGAGATAAATTCAGAATACATCATATCCGCACCGTGCATTTTACAAAGTCTTCTGAACGGCGGATCACTCACATCCTCCATGGGTGCAAGTAAAAGCGGAAATTCCGGCAGTTCTATGTTGCCTATTTTTATCATGGCGCGAAGTTACGAAATTCTGTTTTATGTCTTGATAGAGTTTATAAGTGATAATTATCTGAATTTATAAATCTATTTCAAAAGCCTTATTTTATTGGTGTTTTTATGGTTTTATTCATAGTGTGGTATTTAATATTTGGTTAAAATTAGATTTTATTAAATATTTTGTATATATTTAAAATGAAAAAATAATACCTATGAGAAAATTTCTATTTTGCGTAATTACTACAATTGCGGCTGCAAATTTCAATGCACAGATTAGTCTAGCGTCAACTGCTGGAACAATGACAGGAACTTATACTACATTAAAGGGAGCGTTTGACGCTATTAATGCAGGGACACATCAAGGTGCAATTACTATAACGGTTACTGCTAATACAACGGAAACTGCTACTGCAACTCTGAATGCTAGTGGAGGTACAGTGAGTTATACTTCGGTAATGATAAAACCAGGTACAGGAGTGAATGCTACTATCACAAGTGCCGATCCTGCTGCTACAATCAAACTTTTTGGTGCAGATAATGTAACTATTGAGGGAAGTAACAACGGAACCTCTACCCGAAACCTTACTATTAGTAATTCGTATGTTGCAACAACCGGAACAACACCTGTCGTTCTTTGGGTTTCTAGTACGACAACTGACGGTGCTGAAAATGTGACGATCAGAAATACTAATTTTGCCGGTTCTACTTCTGCTGGAACTATTGGTGCGGTTATAGTATCAGGAACTACTTTGGGAGCGGCTGAGGTTTCTAATAATAACTTCTCAGCAATTAATAATACATTTGTGAGAGCGCAAAATGGTATTTTTGCAGTAGGAAATGCTACAAATACAGATACTGGATGGATTATCAGAAACAATGTTGTAGGTTCTACAGTCGTGGCAGATAAAATGTTATTTAGAGGTATTGCAGTTCAAAATGCAAAAAACTTTGAAGTAAGTGGAAATACAATTACAGGTGTTGCTCTTCCTGCAACTTCTACAGGTACTTCTCAAGGAATTTTGATTGGAGCAGCTGTAACCAACGGAACGATTTTCAAAAATAGAATTTCAGATGTTAAGCAACCTAATACATCTGGCTACGGAGCTGTAGGACTTTATATTAATTCAAGTGTTGCTGCTTCTAATTTATTAATTTATAATAATATTATCAATGATATTGCTGGTACTGGTTATTCTTTATCTGGTGGATTAGCAGATAACGGAAATGGTATTGTAATTGGTAATGGTGGTGGTTTTAAGCTTTACTATAATACTGTAGTAATGGATACTAATCAAACCAATGCAGGAAGACCTTCCGCATTAAATATTCTTAGTACAGTAACTGCAGCAGCATCAATAGATCTTAGAAATAATATTTTTGTAAATAAACAAACCCAGACAGGTGACAGATATGCTATTTATTCAGGTGGTGCTAATACGGTATTTTCTAATATTAATAATAATGATTATGCTTCATCAGGTACAGCTTTAGGATATATTGGCTCTGCCAGAACAACTTTAGCAGACATTCAGGCAGGTTTTGGAGGAAATGTTAATTCGGTAAGTGTTTCTCCTGTATTTATTTCTGCAACAGATTTTCATTTAGCAACATCAGGAAATGCAGCTCTTGATAATAAAGGAACATTTGTGGCGGATGTGACAGTTGATGCTGATGGAGCAACAAGAAATGCTACAACTCCAGACCTTGGAAGTTATGAATTTACAAATGTTGTTTTAGCAGTTGGAGATGTCGCAGCTAAAAATAATAAGTTGAACTACTATCCAAATCCTGTTGTTGACTTTATTACGATCAACAATGACAGTAAGATCAAAAATATTGAAGTTTACAACACTGCAGGACAAAGATTGATTAATGAAACTATCAATGCAGAAAAAGGCTCTGTTGATATGAGAAGAGTTCCTTCGGGAGTTTATATCTTAAAAGTAAATTCGGAAAAAGATTCTCAATCATTAAAAGTGATTAAAAAATAAAAACTTAAAACCTAATATTTAAAATTTAAAAACCCCGATTTTTTCGGGGTTTTGTTTTTATGTCTAAAGATTTAGTTTAAATATTACTATGTAAGCAAGACAAGGCTGAATTAAAAACTTGCCTTCACCTGCATACTTCCAATATGAATTGTTCTGTCGCCAGAATTTCTTCCTTCATAATTTAAGTTTAGCTGTAAGAAAGAATTAATTGCCTGTTGAATGAAAACACTCCAAACCTGATTCTTGCCTGGCTTTAAGCCGTCCAACATTTGATTCCCAACGATGCTGAAATTATTTCCGTTGAAATTGTTATTAATGAAAGAGAAGTTTCCTCTGATGGAAGTTTTTCTACGCTCCCATTGGATTGTTCCTGTTACATCAAATGCTTTTAACAGTTCTTCTCCATCCACTCTTTGTTTTTGACGGAATGCGGAAGATAGCTCAGCTTGAATAGCATCTGTGAATTTATAAGTTGCTTTAGGTTTTGTCTCAAAATTATTCAGGCGATAATCTCTCGTCGCAAATAATTGTGATGAATTTTGAATATCATGGACGGAATTTTCCCAGTCTACTCTGAATTCTTTATTGAACCAATATCCAATATTTAAGAAATGCGAAACCTGTTCCCTTTCTTCATTACTGAAATTGGCATTGATGAGGTTGTCGTTCGAGATGAAGCGATAGTTTCCGTTCCAGCCGGATTTATCTGTCGGGCTAAACTGGACTGAAGCTAAAATATTTTGGTTCTTAAGAATTTGATCAGCATTTTTCTCAAAAGGATTTAAAACTAAAACTTTATCCTTTTTATAAAATGAATTTTGTGAATTTAATGAAATATTGAAATTCCAACGTTTTAAAAATTTATTTTCAGAATTGAATATAATTGATGGATTGACAAATAATGCCAACTGAATTTTATTTTTATTCGACGGAATATATCTTACAGAATTTGTATAAACTCTTATATACTGAGCCAAATCAGAATATTCCGCGATTTCGAATTCATCAAGCTGTTGAACACCATCGCCGTTATAATCGGTCCATTTATAAATTCCCTGTCCGTCTGTCACTTTTATATATTGAAATTCTCTCTGCGCTTCCTGTCCGTTTCCAAGCTCGTAGAAAGCCTGCAAACGCATACCATTTTTAAAAAGTTGTTGATTATAAAGAATATTTCCTACCACAAAATCATTATTTCTGGATGCATCAATATCCTGGTTTTGATAGAAGAATTTTCTATAATGAAGCAATACGTTTAAAGTTGTTTTTTCAGTTTTTATAATCTGACTTTCCGCCATAAAACCTAAAATATTGTTCATGCTTTGAAGCCTGTTATCACGAACGGAGTCATTGTCTCGCATGTAAACTTTTGCCAATAATTTTGTTCTTGTACTGTCACCGATTTTTTTCTGAACAAAAATTTCTTTCCAGCTGAAACTTGTGACATCCATCAATTGGGTGTCATTATATGTTTTCTCGTTGTGTTCCATGCTTCCACCAAGAGCCCAACTTCCTTTTTTGCCTGTAAATTCAGTTGATACGCCTCCTCTGATGAATTTTGTATCCTGAAGAATGGCGTTTGTATTTAAGTAAGATAAATTCCCTTTTGTGAAAAATTTTCCTTTAATCCATCCGAAATCAAGATCATTTTTAATTCCTTTATAAGAATCCTGTTCGTCAAGGTAATTGATCCTGTAATTTAAGGTTGATTTATTATTCCATTTATTTAGGAAACTGAAAATAAATCTGTTTTGTGTTCTTCCACTGAATTCCTGAGCCAAGTTGAAATCTCTTGAGAATTCTACGTCATTAATTCTGTCCAGAATATGGAACTGTTTGTCAATATATTGATATTCAAAATTCGGAGTTCCTTTCCAGTTATTTTTAGAGAAAGTTTTATTCCCGAAAATTCTCCATGCATAACCGATATTTTGCTGAGAATCTTTTGAAGAAAATAAATTCACGTCATAATTACTCAAAGAAATATCTGCCCCTATTTTTCCATCTTTCAATAAATATTCGGAATTTAAAGAGTAAACCTGTGATTTCTCCGGTGAAGGCAGTTTTCTTACGGCTCTGTAATCTCCCATGTTTGGACCGACATATTCAAAAACACGTCCATTGTTGGTTGTTTGAGCTATTTTATATTCTCCCAAATTAGAGCCGAAATACGTGTAAGAAACCGTGTAAAGTGTTTGTATAGCATCCGTTGAAAATTCATAATAACTTCCACCCGGACTCTGAACCAAACGATATAAAATTTTATTAACATCATATTCAGTTATAACGCCGGAAGGAGCATACATCAGATTTGGATTGTTTCCAGCTTCAGCGAGAATTTTTTGATCTTCAGGAGAAAGATTTAGGGAAAGTGGTGCATTTTTATTGTCATTTTCCATGAACCAGTTTAAACCTAATCTTAATTTTTCTCTTTTATGTTCAACTTTTCCCGTGAATAAATATCTGGAATAATTTCTGTTCGCGTAATTGTAAGAAATAGTAATGAAGTTCTGTTGGAAAATCGGTCTGAAACTGGTAAAAGTAACTTCTCCGGTATTATAATTAATAATGTAATCCTGATTTTCTCCACGCTTCATCAAAATACCGTCAATAAAAACCTGCTCAGAACCTGAAATCAATGTGATAAACTGTTCGCCGTTTTTACCGGTCAAACGATAAGGTCCCTGATTTCCTTCAACCCCTTGGAAACGAATTCTGTGAAATTCACTTCGCGCCACACCCATAGAAACATCAACGAAAGTTTTATTTTCTTTTCCAAATTCTGTCTGGAATTCAAGCCCCATGCTTCGTCTCTGGTATTTTGCAAAATAATTCTTAGCTTCAACCAAATCTAAATGTCCGGCTCTAAGAATTGATTTGTCCTTAATGTTGAGCTGCATGTAAATTTTGTCGAATTCCTCCAAAGTCTGCGTATATCCGTCTGCCTGAATCGGCAAATTATGATCTGAAATACTGGCAAGAATAGTCACATCTTTAGAAAGTCGACCGGAGATCTGCAAATCCATTGAACTTTGAACAGACTGACCTTGATTATTACCAAAAGTAATTCCACGAATGATTGATCCTTTTGAATTTAGCTCTCCTAAAAATCTTTTTTTATCATTTTTGGCAAGAACACCTTCATCTACAATAATTCTGTTATTAGTTTTAACAAAATCCATTGTGTCTTTAGCAAAAATATCCTGCTCAAATTTCAGAGCAAGAATGCTGTCCTGTCTTATGCTGTCTTGCTTTAAACTGTCTTGAGGAAGGTTAGGATTTTTCCACGTGAAAACTTGGGCATTGGTAATTGTTATGCCCATAAATAATAACACGAATAATAAAATAAAATTCCGCAAGAACTTAAAAATAATTGGTAAAAATAACTAAAAATTGGTTACAATTATGGTTTTAGCATTATTAACAAAAATTTACACAAATTATTGTGCTAAAAATAAAAACGAGGCTAATTTAGCGGTGTAAATTATTAATAATTAAATATTAAAATCATGAAAAAGATTTATTCTCTTTTTGCAACAGTAATTTTTGCTTCTACGGTTTGTGCTCAGATTTTTAGTGCAAACTTTAGTGATTTGAATGGAACTGGAGGAAACGATGGTTCTTGGAGCGGTAATGTAGGGACAAGTTCTCTTAATACATACACTTCCGCGGGATGGACTTTTGGATCGGCTGGAGGAGCCGCGCAATGTGTAAAAGCTGGTTCGGGAAGTAATCCGGGATCTGTAACTACACCAGTTTTGGCAGGTCTTTCGGGAAATGCAGCTGTCAGCTTCAGAGCAGGAGGTTTTGGTACAGATGATACAACTTTAACAGTTTCTGTAACTGGCGGTGGAAGTGTGAGTGGAACAAAGACTTTTACACTTACTAATGGAGCGTTTACTACATTCAATACAAGTATTACAGGAGGAACGGCTTCTACAAAATTAGTATTTTCTTCTTCAGCGGGAGGCAGAAGATTTTTTATAGATGATATTATTGTTTCTGCAGGTAGTGTTCTTGCTGTTTCAGATATTAAAGGAAATAAAGTATCTCTTGTAAAAAATACATTAGTAGATAATAATATTGTATTCGGAACGAAATCTGAAATTAAAATTTTTGGAGCTACTGGAAATTTAGTTAAAACAGCATCGGTTTTTGAAAACGAGGTTTTAGATATTTCAGGTCTTCCGAAAGGGAATTATATTGTTTCAGGAATCGTAGCAGGAAAGCTTATTTCAGAGAAAATTCTTAAAAAGTAACTTTAACAATGTGTTAAATATGACCACCATTTGATATAAAATGGTGGTTTTTTTGTAATTTTGTTTTCGTAAATTATTAATAATTAAATTTTTAAATCATGAAGAAGATTTATTCTTTATTTGTTGCATTAGCAACAACGACAGTTATGTTCGCTCAAACGACTATAACTCAATGGAATTTTGATGCAAGCTCAAATGCTCCTTCAACAGGTTCTGGAACTGCTACTATTCTTGCAGCAACTGGAACGCCATCTTTTCCTGGAGGAAATCCAGCAGCTGGTAAAGCTTGGAGTACTACTGGGTTTCCAGCTCAAGGAACTGGTTCAGGAACGGCAGGATTTAATTTTGCAGTTAGTACTGTAGGTTATACAGGTATTTCTGTATCTTTAGATATTTCTGGCTCTAATACAGGATCAAAGTACTTCCAAATGCAATATACTACTAATGGGTCTACTTGGACAAATATTGGTTCTGCTACAGAAATTGGAGCTACAGGTGCTACGCCTGCAACATGGGTAACTATGACAAATGCAATACCAGCTGTAGCGAATAACAATGCTAACTTTGCTGTCAGAGTTGTATCTGTTTTCGATCCAGCTAACAATGCTACTTACACTGCAATTGGAGCAAGCAGTTCATACGGAACTGGGGGAACTGCAAGAGTTGATAATGTAACAATTTCAGGAACATCAGGTTCATTAGCTGTTTCTGATTTATCTTCTGTAAAAGGAAGCTTCGTGAAAAACACTTTCGTAAAAAACAATGAAATCACTTTCGGAGCTGAAGCTAAAGACGTGAAAGTTTACAACATGTTCGGACAGATTGTAAAATCTGCTTCTGTTAAAGAAAATGAATCTGTAAGCGTTGCAGAATTGGCAAAAGGGAACTATATTGTAACAGGTACAGTAAATAACAAGCCGGTTTCTCAGAAAATCTTGAAAGACTAAGAAATTAGTTTTTAATCATAATATAATCTCCGTTTCTTTTTGAAGCGGAGATTTTTGTTTTTGATACGTGACAGTATTTGATTGATAATTATTTATGTAATTCCCTTTGGAAGAGTATTTCATGAAGGTGGTATTGTTTTTGTATTTTTTCAATGACAACACAAAATAAATTATCATGAGAAAAACTTTTACTCTTATCGTATTCTTTTCCTTTATAATATTTAATGCTCAGATTGTAATTAATGAAATATATGGAGGCGGCGGAAATTCTGGTTCTTCCCTGAAAAATGATTATATCATTCTGAAAAATATAGGTTCTGAAACATCTTCCTTAAACGGAGCAACAATACAATATGCTTCTGCATCAGGAAAGTTCAACCAATATCACACTTTACCGAATATCGTATTAAATCCGGGACAAAGTTTTCTTATTCAGGAAGGTACAAGTGGTGGTGGTGCAACTGATCTTCCAACTCCTGATTTTATTGCAACTGATATTTTGAATTTTGATGGTTCATCAAATTCTTCTTTTGGGTTGCAAATTGCAACTAATTCAGGAAAAGTAGCCTTAGTAAATAATTCAACGCAAATTACAGATCTGAAAAGTTCAAGTATTATGGATTTAGTTGAATACGGAACAACTGAAAATCAATTGACAAATTCGGAATCAATACCTTCGCTTTCATCAACTACAGCACTTAGAAGAACCTCGGATAATTTACCAAATAACAATTTTATTCTTACAACTCCAAATCCGATCAATTCAACATATGGAAATCCGGCAATTGCAGATGTTGATTATAATTATTCAAAATTCAATTTTATCGTTAATTCTTTTGTGAAAGAAAATAACGAAGTTGTTTTTGGAGGAGAGGTTCAGGATGTAAAAGTTTATAATGAATTCGGGAAAGTTGTTTTAAAATCTCCTACTAAAACTGCATCTGGTTTAAATCTTATTGAACTTCCGAAAGGAAAATATACAGTTACGGGCATGATTAATAATTCTCCTGTTTCTCAACAAATTGTAAAAGATTAAAGTTAGTTTTTAGATATATTCAATTGATAGTTGTACAATTTTGTGCAACTATTTTTTTTAATACCAACCTCTTCTTGCAGCGTTGATGATGGAATTTAAATTTAGAACCAAGGTATATCTTATTCTTCTCGCATAATCTTTAAATCCAGGCTCAAATCCTAAAGAAGATTGAACCGGAAAATAAATTTCAAGGAAATCCGGAATGACTCTTACTTTCACACCGCTATCCCAAATAAATTTCGTCGGCTTATTTTTATTGTCGTAAACTCCAGCATCCGCATACACGTGGAAAATTTTCCAAACACTTGTATCAACATTTACAGAAGTAATCCATTTATTAACACTTCCGGGAAGGAAAGATTTAAAACCTCCGTCTGCCAAAATAAACTGTTGAGATAAAATTCCTCCTGTTGCACTTTGCCCTAAAAGATTGTAGGAAAAAGAGTAGTCGGAAACTCTGGAAATTCCATAATTGAAAGTACTGTTTCGGGTATCATTCTTTACAAAATATCCGGCAAATAATCTCAGACTTAGTTTTTGTCTCGGTGCAAATTCCCATCGATAATATCCTTCCGCAGTTACTTTGTGAAAATCTTCCATCCATTGGGTGCTTATTCCCAAACTTTTTTCATGGATACTTTGGCTGTCATTATATCCATAACCAACGCTCCAAAGATTATATTTATCATAATCGTTGTTAGCAATCATTAACGGACTCAGATCTCTTTCAAAATAATTGTAGGAAGCTGCAATGCTTCGACTCACCGTACTTCTCGGATTTTTTCTGAAATTAAGATTTGAATAAATTGAACCTTTACGATAAGCCAGATCATAATCATAATGAAAATATGAACCAGAAACGCCAAAAGTAAGACTTCGGATAATGCTTTCTGCAGGTAAAAATGAGTAGGCAACTGCTCCGGAACCCGTCAGTTTTCCTGTTCCTGTACTGTAAGTTGGTGTAAAAGAATACAAAAATTTCTGATCAAAAAAAGATTGATTTTTAAAATTAAATCCAATCAAAAATTTATCATACGTATTATTAAAGCGAACTCTCGGACTGATGTAAATTTCATTAAATTCGGGATTCGGAATGTCTTTAATCAGTTTTAATTTAATTTTCTTTGTGTTGGAAAAGAAGCCTTTAGCATACAAAAAATTATCTCTATAATTCGATTCAGGGAAAATATAATCGTCATTAAGAGTTATTTTGTAAGTATCCAAAGCCGGGATTGAAACGGTTTTTGTCTTTTCATTTTCCTCGGTTTCTACCCAATATTCTGTTGTTTTGCCATCTTTTGATGTAGTTTGTAGTTTTACAGGAATATTAGATAATGTATTTTTATTGATTTTGATATGTAAAGAATCACCTTCTTTTTTAAATCTTTTCAGTTGAAAATTAACTCTGTTTTTGTGTTGAATAAATTCCGACAAATAAGATGTTCTTTTGTCCTTTTCAGCTAATTCTTTTAAAAAATATTTTGGATCGACCTGTTTATCAGTGTTTTTTGCAATGAAACTCTGAACCAGATTGTCAAAATTCTCATATCCCATTTTGTCTGCAGAATAATTGAATAATGTTCCAGTTTCAAAATTACTGATCGCCATATCATTAAAATTACTCAGAACGGCATATCTTTCATCAATTTTCTGATCTAAGTTTTGAGACATAATATATTGATAAGCCAAACCATAACGCTCAATCAATTTTACATCAGAAGCATGGAATAATTTTAAAGGTTTTACACCGAAAATTTTAGTTTCAGGTAAAGTTCCCAATAATTTTGTGTCTGCGTAGAATTTTTTTAAATACTGAATTTCAAGATAAGATTTTAATCCACTTTTGAACCAGTGATAATTTTGCTTATCGGTAATGATACTTTCGTCTAAAACTTTTTTAGCAATAATCCCGAAATAATCGAGATCTGTATTTTCTTCAGGCGTAAATAACTGAAATCTGAATTTCAAGAAAGTAATATCATTATTTCCAAAAAAATCTTCTTTGTTTCTGAACTTTTCCGAGATAAAAATCCTTTCCGGAAGAAAGCCAATTCTTTCTTTAATGAATTTTAATTGTAAAGGAAGATAAAATTCTAAGTTCTGTTTTTCTTCAGGTCTTAAATTATATCCAAATTTCACTTCAGTATTGATTCCGTCAGTATTTATTTTAATAGAAGGATATTCGTTTTGTGAAATTAAAAATTCAGGGTCAGAATCCAGATAACCGTTGAAGGAATTCATTTGAGTCTGTGTCAAATTACTTTCAACGAAATAATTAATGGGAAGATCAAAATTTACAGTCCAGAAAGTGTTGAAACTTACGGATTCTTCAATGTCGTGATAATCTCTCTTGGAAATATTGTCCGGATCAAAACGATCCGGAACAATAAAGAAATATTTTAGTGCTATATTTTTATCAGAAGTCCCGTATCCTGTAAATTTTTTATCAGGAAGCTGAATCTGATATTGCAGCTGCAGTTTTACTTTTTCTCCCGGCTTTAAAATTTCTTTTAAAGGAAGAAAAAAACTTTCATCAGAAATATTGCTGACAGGAATTTCCTGATCAGAGCTTTTTACATTCAGGCTTAATAATTTACCAAGCTCATTTTTTTTTGCAAAATGAAGATCTGTATTTCTGTCTTCCAGTTTTCTGTAAACGAGTGAAGTTCCTCTTTTTTTATAAGCGGAAACCCAGTTTAAAAGCTTTACGGTGTTGAGATCTTTTTCAGAATTGTTATAATAAATTAATTCCTGATTAACGCTCAGCGTTTTTTTATCTGAAGACAATTTCGCTTCAATATAAATGCTGTCTTTTTGCGCAGAAACTTCTACAACACCCAAAAACAAAATAAGACAAATACTAATCCTTTTCAATATTCCTATGATAAAGTATCAAATATAACTTATTTTGCAGAAATTTCGTAATGATTTTAGTTCTGAATTGCTTTTTTTTCTAAAGAACTCAAATACGCATTCCAACCTTCATTTTTATATGTAATCGCAGCTTCTGCAGGATTTTCAGATTTATAAATTCCTCTTCCAACAATGATGAAATCTGTGTGAAGTGTTTTGAAAACATGTTCCGGAGTATTGTACTGCTGTCCTTTTCCATCACCTGAATCTGCAAGATTTACACCCGGAGTGAATAATAAAATTTCTTCAGGAAGTTCATTCTGAGAAACTCCTCCGATTACGTTTGGATGAGAAAGTACAACTTTTAATGCTTCTTCTCTATAAGAATTTGTCGTTAGAGTTCCTTTTGAAGACATGCCAATAATTGCAACAACACCTACATTTTTGAAGCAATCTAAAGATTCAAAACCTCCAATAACCTGTGAAGTCACGAAATCTGCCCAATCCGTAATTTTGAAAACTCCGCTTGTAAACTGAAGTTCTTGAGTATTTCCGATGTCTGCAAATTTTCTGTCTTCCATTAATAAGAAGTTGTGTTTTGCCGCCAAAGCTTTTAATGGAGGAATTGTTTTTTCGTATTCGAAATCAGAAAGAATATCGATGTGAGTTTTTAATGCAATAACGTGCGGACCAACTTTTTCAGCCAAATCCAATAATTCCTGAGTTGTTGTAACATCCGCAGAAGCAATTAGATTAGATTTTTTTGCTAATGCTGTTTCCAATAATTTTTTAGAAACCGAATGTTGAGCATTTTCAAATTTCTCCTGATAAGAAAGTCTTGTTTTTTCTTCAAACTGAATATGATTTCCCTGTAAGAAATCCTGAATTCTTTTTACTTCTTCGTCAGATAATTCGCCATTTTCCTGAAGAATTTCGCAAACTTCTGAAATATTAAAAAGTGTGTGAACTTTGTATCCTTTGCTTTCAAGAAGTTGTTTTCCGCCTTGTTCTCTGTCTAAAACAACAACAATATCGGCAACTTTAAGATCTTCCTGTTCAACTTCTGCAATCGTTTCGATCAAAGATTTTCCGGATGTGATAACATCTTCTACCAAAAGACAATTTTGTCCTTTCTGGTAAATTCCTTCGATTAGTTTTTTTGTACCGTAGTTTTTAGCTTCTTTTCTTTTAATAATTAATGGAATATAGCTTTCTAACGACATCGCTGTAGCCATCGGAAGCGCAGCGTAAGGAACTCCGCAGATCAGATCAAAATTATCCAAAGGAAGCATTTCCAATAAATAATTAGCCAAATTTTTCAAAATTTTCGGATCTGAAGCCAAAGGTCTTAAGTCTACATAAAATGGACTTTCAATACCGCTTTTTAATGTAAATCTTCCGAATTTGATGATGCCTAGTTTGTAGCACTCCAAAAAGAATTCTTTTTTACTTTCCATTATTTTTTATTAGATGTTGCAAATTTAAGGATTTGGAAGGGAACTGAGAAATATGACGAAATTTATTGCCCATTCATTATTCATTTTAAAAACTTCCCACAAAAAAACCATCCTTTAGAGATGGCTTTTAATTTATTTTACGATTTCGGCATCGATTATCTTCGTATTGCCTGTACTGTATTTTTGCTCAGCTTCCCAAAGCAGAAACTTATCTACTTCTCTTATCAGTTTCGGAATTGCAAGTGATAAAACTGCAAGGTCATCCAAAACTCCTATTACAGGAACTGCAACTTCCGGCAGAAGGTCAATCGGCGAGATTACATATAAAAGTCCTATCAAAGGCAAAATAATATCAATGGATCTCATGGGATAATTTCCTTTTCTCCACATTTTTACCATTCTGAAAATGTCAGGAATCTTTTTTACGAAACCTTTATGACTGATGGCTTCTTTTGCCAGGTTCAATTTTGAATACTTCATTTTTGTGTTTGAGTTTAAATAATTTTTTAACTCTGTAAATTTCGCAAATTCCGTACCAATAATCTATAAATTTTAGTTAAAATTATTTAATAATATTATCAATGAACTGATGGGTAGATTCTGTGTTCCAATCTCTTGAGGCATCTTCTTTAATTAAAATTCTTCCGTCTTTGTCTAATAAATAGGTTGTAGGAAACACTTTCGGAAGTATTTTCTCTGAAATCGGACTTTGAGCAATATAAACAGGAACGTTGTAATTATTCTCCTTTAAAAATTGTCTCACCGCATCTTCTTTATCTTCCATCGCAATCAAAACAAAATTTACATGATCTTTTCTTGTGTCATATAATTTCTGAATCGAAGGCCATTCTTTTCTGCATGGAGGACACCATGTTCCCCAAAAATTTAAGAAAACCGCTTTGTCCTTAAAAGTTTTAAGATTCGTACTCGGAACATTGATTCCTTTTAATTCAATATCGTAATCTTCATCGCTGATGTGAACGGCATTTTCAATTGTTGCAATCGGAAAGAAGGTATCCTTCAGTTTGTCTTTCACGCCCGGAACAAAAGCGATTACTCCGATGATGGCGATTAATACGAGATAAATTATGTTTTTTTTCATTTTACTTTTTAATAAAATTAATCACTCTGTTTGTCATTCCGTAGGAATCTCAACAAAATAATTAACAATAAATTTAATAAATTCAGCTTAGATTCCTACGGAATGACAAACTGAATGTAATATTGTTGATAAATAAATTAATAATTAAAATTTATAACAATTCCAAAATTTCCTGAACCGCGTCTTTTCCTCTGTTTTTAGCATAATAAATCTGCAAATCATTATAAAAATGATCTTTAGTGTAATTTTCAGGATCTGCTTTGTATTTCACTAACAATTCTTTACCATATTTTGGACGTGATCCCCAAGAATTTTTTACATTAAAATCTTTATCCAAAATAATAACTTTCGGGATAGATTCTGTTCCGTTGGTCTGAAATTGATTGATTAAACTTTTATCGCTGTCTCTAAGAAAAATTCTCACTTCGTTTTTGTCTTCAAAAAACTTAACCAAAGCCGGAACGGTAGAACTTGCATCACCACACCAAACTTCGGAAATAATTAAAATTTTTCCGTCAAAATTTTTAGATTCCAATTGCTTTAACTGGTCTTCATCGGCAACATATTTTTTTAATGTTCTGTCGATTCTCTGAAGTCCCAATTCGTAATATTGTTTATAATCGATCTCCTGTTGAGTTGCAGGATTTGCTAATCTTTGTTTTCCGATTTCAAGATATTCCTCGAAAGAAATACTTTTTTCCCAGTAATTTTCCATTACTAAAAATATTTATATTTAAAAATTATTGATATTTCTTGTTTTATTGATCAAAAATAAATCAGCCAAAACAAAAGCTGCTAAACTTTCCACCACAGGAACCGCTCTTGGAAGTACACAAGGATCATGACGTCCTTTTCCCTCTACAATTGCAGGATTTCCGTATTTGTCAACACTTTCCTGAGGTCTCAAAATCGTTGCGACAGGTTTGAAAGCCACTCGGAAATAAATATCCATTCCGTTAGAAATTCCACCTTGAATTCCACCTGAAAGATTGGATTTTGTTGTAAAATCTTCGTTGAAAAGATCGTTGTGTTCGCTACCTGTCATTTTTGCGCCACAGAATCCGCTTCCGTATTCAAAACCTTTTGCAGCATTGATATTCAGCATCGCTTTTCCTAATTCTGCCTGAAGTTTTGAGAAAACAGGTTCACCAATTCCTACAGGAACGTTTTTGATGACACAAGTGATTGTTCCACCGATCGTGTTGCCTTCTTTTTTGATCTCTTTAATTCTTTGGATCATTTTTTCGGCAGTTTCTCCATCAGGACAACGAACTTCATTGCTTTCCGTTTTAGAAAAATCTAAAGCCTGATAAGGTTTTTCACAGAAAATATCGCCAACCGAAGAAACATAAGCATTGATCTCAATATCTGACAATAATTGTTTTGCTAAAGCTCCTGCAACCACCCAGTTCATGGTTTCTCTTGCCGAAGATTTTCCTCCGCCACGATAATCTCTTAAGCCAAATTTTTGGTCATATGTAAAATCTGCATGACTCGGACGATAAGAATCCGCGATATGATCATAATCTTTTGATTTCTGATTTTCGTTTTCGATGATAAAACCAATGGGAGTTCCTGTAGTTTTTCCGTCAAAAATTCCTGACAGAAATTTTACCGTGTCACTTTCTTTTCTTTGGGTTACGATTGCGGATTGTCCGGGTTTTCTACGATCCAGTTCGTATTGAACTTTCTCAAAATCAACCGTTAAACCTGCCGGAAAATTATTAATGATTCCACCGTAAGCCAGACCATGACTCTCTCCAAATGTTGTAAGACTGAGAAGATTACCTAAAGTATTTAACATGATGCAAATTTACGGCTTTTTCTTCAGATGGAAACGCCATAAAATTTACTTCTGTTTATATGAATTGTTGATAGAATTGATAATGTTTTGTGCGTCTTTTTTTTCTTTTAAGTTTAATTTTTTCCAGATGAATCCTTTTTCGATATTTTTTTCGTCGATCATTTGAGGAAAAATTCCGGCTTTTACATCATCAAAAATATAACTTTCTGAAATTGCGGGTAATGGAGTCTCAAAATTATAAGGATACTTTTCAGAAACATTAAATTTCAAGTTTCCGATTTTATAAGAATTATAATTGTTATAATCGTAAGTTGAAGGTTTGTATAATTGTTTCATTTCAAATTTCCCCATAAAATTTCCGAGCCTGAAACTGGGTAAATAAGTTTGAAGAATATTCGGCGAAGTGAGAAATCCGATGAAAATGATACTTAAAACAGAAAATACGGTGATTGATTTTTTTTGATTAAAATAATTATAAAAGATCACAAAAAAGATCACAAAGAAGGCATCAATGAAAAATCTATACTGAGCGGAAAAAATTAAAACTAATGCCGTTTTTATTAATAATGAAACTAAGATTAAAGTGTAAATTCCTTTTTTCTTTATTGCTGCGTAACCTGTAAATATTAATAAAGATAAAATAAGGAGAATATTGATTTTAGATTTAATCCCTTTTATTAAAAACCAATTTTTAATAATATCTGTACTTGAAAATTTCTGAATTTCCTGATAAGAATACTGCATATCATAAGTCTTCAAAATTGCATACTGAGAAGATATTTTCAACACTTCAGGATTTGGTTTCCAGCTTACACCAAAATCTCCGATTGAAACAGGGAAAATTGGATAACCAAAAATGTAAATATTTTTAATGAAAAAGAGTAAAACGATTAAAATTCCAAGAATTAGATTTTTAAGATTTGATTTGACAATTAAAATAGAGTAGGAGAAACTTAAAATCGGAAGCCAAATCATTGTTGGTTTAATAGCAAATACAAAAACCGAGAAAGCAAATAGGAGAGAAGTGTTTTTATTTTCTTTTAAAATTTCATTGAGAATAATTAATGAGAAAATTATAACAGGCAAATCTGGACTTGGTGATTGTGAAAATAATAGTAAAACGGGAAGAAAACATAAATGAATCCAGTTTTTATTCTCTATTATATATAAGGTATAAACAATTAATAAAATTGAATTGATTCTTAAAAATGGATCTGAAAAATTTGAAAATCCAGCCTGAAAAATATGCCAGATCGACATTTGTCCTAAAGTAAGATCAAGATTTGAAATTCCTTTTATCAAACCAAATTCTGTGAGCCATTTTATCGATGGAACATAATACCCGAAATGATCTAATATATAAGGATAGAAAGATCCGCAAAATAAAATAACAAGTGAAATTATAAAAATTAATGAAAATTCTTTCTTCGAAAACGTATAAAATTCTTGGGATAATTTATCCTTAAAAAAATAAACCAATCCTATTAAAATCGTAGGAATTTCTACATAGATATTTGACGGGATAAAAAATGCAATTATTGTCCAAAATAAGCTGATTCCCAAAATTCCATGTAAAATCTTTCCTGAAATTCCGGCAATTAATATTCCTGAAAAATTTTCTACAATTTTCCCTAATCCCATTAAAACAGGAAGGAGTAAAACCGTCGAAAGAAGAATTAAAATCATAAAAAAAGATTGCCTAAAAATAAGCAATCTTTCTCTGTTATCGTGAAAAATAATTAATTACGTGGCTGAACACGACCGCTTTTTCTATCCTGCGATCTACCTAAAGTATAACCTGTAGCACCTCCAATGACACCACCAATTGCAGCACCGGCTCCAGGACTTTTTTTGTTAACAATAGCACCCAACGCGGCACCACCTACAGCACCAATGATGGTACCTTTTGCAGCTTCACTCATCCCTTTTTTCTTAGCTGTGGTTTGAGATGAAGTTCCGTTACTTGCAACCGATCCACTGTTTGAACTTTGGCTTGGTCTGTCTCTATAAACTGTATGTGTTTCTCTTATTACCTGTGGTCTTGCATTGGCAGCTGCTGTTTGAGCTTTTTGAACTTCTATCGTACTATCGGCTTTTTTCTGAGCTTCGTAAGCCATTTTTTCTTTTTCGATGGCTAATTTCTGTTTTTCAATTTCCAACTGTCTCATTTGGAACTCCATTTTCTGTTGTTCCAAAGATTGTTCGGCTATCTGATCATCTTTTTTATTACAGGCTGCCAATAAAAAAACTGACAATAATCCTGTTAACACTATATTTTTCATAATTCAAATTTTAATAAGGATGTTAAGTCAAGTTGACTTTGATTTTATAGTATTTCCAATTATGAAGCCAAGCTTTAGTTAAGTAATGTTAAAAAAGCTAAAAAAGTATTAAAAAGTAGATTTATTGATGTTGAATTAGAAGTGAAATGGAAGAATTTTTAATTAAATAAATGTATTGCTTTTTGTCTGAACTTACTTTCTAGAAGCTGATGTAAGATGTAACCTTTCGTTAATTTTCCCTTCTTATTGAATTAATATTAATTATCTAACTTTGATTCTACCAAATTACATTATTATGAAAAACCCAATTGTAAAAATCCTGTTTTTTACAGGTATGGCGCTTGTTGCAAGTTCTTTTTCAGGAAAAGAAAATGATACTCAAAAACATGAAAAGATCCCGAGAGAAGTCTCAAAAGCGAAAACATATAATATTCGTTACGGACTTCTTACAAAGAGTGGGGTAAAAACTCTTTCGGGAAGTTATGATGTAGGAAGTTTTGTGGCTACAAATACAGTAACCGGAGAAACTTTCGAAACTTATGCGGGAGGAGGAATGCAGTCTTTGCCGAAGTATTTTGATGGTCTTCCAGCGGGAAATTACACCTTCACAGCCATGCAGGGACAAGGTGGTTGGGTAGGATATGGATCTGTAACGGCTGAAGTTTCAGATGCGAAGATAGATGCGGATGGTTATGTAACTGTTTATGTACCTATCGCTTGGGAAGAATAGATTTGTTTTATGTCGTAGTGCAGTTTAAATTCATTTACAGTGTTTTTGATATGTTTTATTTCATAAAAACGATTCTTATTCATTGAAATAAATTTATTAAAACCTATAAATAAACTGAAAACGACGTATCAATGGACAATTTTGATTTTTCTTTAATTTTAATGCTAACTATTTTGCTTATCTCATTATTGCTTGTTATCTTTGGACTTTCTCGATTTCTTCAAAAGAGAAGTTATAAATCCGGATTTTTACATTACAATGATCATCCACACTGGAAGAAATATTGTAAAACTAAAATATAGCAGCATTTGCTGCAAACAAGCTCTGTTCAGAGCAATCTGAATAGATTTTTTTTCATCATTTGTGTTTTTACGGCCTCCTGAAAGGGAGGCTATTTTATTTGTATGTATCTGAAATTATTTGCTTTCTGTGTTATAATTCGGTTTATAGAAGTATTGGTTTTTAGGTCTCTGTTTTGAGAGGATTTTATTTTGAGTTATTTTAAAATTTATTGAAAATATAATTTATTTGAATTGAATTTTAGCTTTTGTAAATGCTTATAGTTTGTCAATTTTTTATTAAATAATAATAATTTAAAAGTTTGAGAATTGTTTAATTCATTTTTGATTAACAAATTGAAATCTCGAATATTATTAATCTGTTGACTTTTATGCTTTCAAAATAAATAACAGATACTAAAATTAAGTGCAGAACGTTTATCTTAAAACATGTATATATTCGTGTTTCAGTAAATTCTATATTGAAAATTATAATAATTTCTGTAAAAAACATTGTAATTTATACTATATATTATCAAAAAACGAATTAGATTTGCAATAACTAATAATAAATTTTTAGCCTATGATGAATTTTTTTACTTTTTTTCAACTTCATGACAAACGCAATCTTTTGAATGTATTAATTTCAAAGGATTATTCTCTAATTAAAATTTATAACTTTCATATCCTTAGAGGATCTAATATCTACTAATATGAAGAAAATTCTATTATTTTTTTTCTTGGCGCTTTCATATATAGTGAATGCACAAGTAAGTTCCTACAGCTTTGCACAGTCGTCGGGAACTTATACTCCTTTGCCAAGTACAGCGACAGTACTGGCAACAGCAACTGCTAATACGGGTGCAGCTTCGTTGGACAACGTTGTTTATCCCGTAACTCTTCCTTTTGCGGTTTCATTTAATGGAAGTAATTATACTTCTTTAAATGTTTCCACTAATGGTTTTATTACTTTTGGTGCTACGACTCCCGGAACTGCTACTTACAGTCCGATCTCAAGTACTGAAACATATGCAGGTGCAATATCTGCATGGGGAAAAGACCTTAATACTATTTTTAATCTTGGGTCTACAACTGGTAACATCAGTTGGAGTGTTGTTGGGACTGCTCCTAACAGAGAGGTTGTAATACAGTGGGCTGATTTCAGACCTGCTTATTCTACGTCTACAACTGCTGTTTATACTTTGTCTTTTCAAATCAGACTTAGAGAAACTACAAATACTATTGCTATAGTATACAAAGGTGGCTCGAATCTGGTGGGAACTACTTCTGCAAGTGGTACTATTCAAGTAGGATTAAGAGGAGCTACTAATGCTGATTTTAATCATAGACTTAATGCTACAACTGCATTGTTTACGAGTTCAACATTAGCAACTGCAAATACAAGCACTCAGTCATTTAATACTACAGCTGCTACACCAGGAATGCCAACGGATGGTTTAACTTATACTTGGACTCCGCCATCTTGTTTTGGTCCGTCTGGTTTTACTTCTACGGGAGTAACGGCTTCAAGTGCTACTGTTAGTTGGGCTACACCTTCTACAACTCCAGCTACTTATGATATATATTATAGCACAACTACAACTGCACCTACAACTCCACAGGTTACTGGTATTGCAGGAACAAGTACAAGCTATATAATTCCGGGGTTATCTGCTAACACAACATACTATATCTGGATTACGGCAAATTGTAGTTCAACTGCTAAAAGTGCATTGGTAGGGCCAATTAGTGTTTACACAGGATATTGTACTCCTACCGGAGGTTCATCTTCAACAAGTTATTATTTAAACAATATTACAACTACAGGAGGATGGACAAACCTAGCTTATACAGCTTCTTCACACCAAGGGTATGTAAACTCACCTGCAACTGTAATCAGTTCACCAGGATATAGTGTTGTTACAAACTTGGCTTCAGCTGGAGGTGGTACATATTATTACTATGTATGGGTTGACTGGAATAATGACCTTGATTTTAATGATCCAGGTGAAACTATTTTAGCGACAACTACATATACTGCAACAGGAACTGCAACAATTGCAATACCTGCAGCACAACCATTAGGAAATTATAGAGTTCGTACATCGTCTTCTTACATTGGAGCTGTTACAGCTTGTGGACCTGCATCATACGGAAACTATGTAGATTTTACATTATCTGTTGTTGCTCCTCCTACATGTTTACCTCCAACAGGTTTAACGATTACAACTACGACAACAAATAGTACTACAATCCAATGGACGGTTCCTACTCCGGCACCTACAGGTGGATATGACGTTTATTATAATACGACAGGTGTAGCTCCTACTGCAGCGACTATTCCTCAGTATACAGGTGTAACGGGACCTAGTCAGTTAATCTCTGGATTAACTTCAAATACTACTTATTATATTTGGGTAAGAGCTAGATGTAGCAGTACTGATATTAGTTATTGGTCTGGTCCTCGTACAGTTTTCACAAATTATTGTGCTCCTACGGGAGGTTCATCTTCAACGAGTTATTATTTGAATAATATTACAACTACTGGAGGTTGGACAAACCTAGCTTATACAGCTTCTTCATATCAGGCTTACGTAAACTCTCCTGGAGTTGTATTGAGCTCTCCTGGATTTAGTGTTGTTGCAAACTTAGCATCAGCTGGATCAGGTACTTATTATTATTATACATGGGTTGACTGGAATAATGACCTTGACTTTAATGATCCGGGAGAAACTATTCTAGCTACAACTACATATACTGCAACAGGAACTGCAACAATTGCAATACCTGCAGGACAAGCGTTAGGAAATTATAGAGTTCGTACATCGTCTTCTTATATTGGTGCTAATACAGCTTGCGGACCTGCACCATACGGAAACTATGTAGATTTTACATTATCTGTTGTTGCTCCTCCGACATGTTTACCTCCAACAGGTTTAGCTATTGGAGCTACAACAACAAACAGTACTACAATCCAATGGACGGTTCCGACTCCGGCGCCTGCAGGTGGATATGATGTTTATTATAATACAACGGGTGTAGCTCCTACTGCAGCAACTATTCCTCAGTATACAGGTGTAACAGGACCTAGCCAGTTGATTACTGGATTAGCTACAAGCACAACTTATTATATCTGGGTAAGAGCTAGATGTACAGGTACTGATATTAGCTATTGGTCTGGTCCTCGTTCGGTTTATACAAATTATTGTGTTCCGGCAGGAGGTTCGTCTTCAACATCTAATTATCTGAAGACTATTACAACTACAAATGGTTTTACTAATTTAAATTATACAGCTACTACATATAGTGCATATGTAAACAATTCTGCTACTAGTTTCTCTGTATTGCCAGGTGGAGTAGCAAACGTTTCAATGAATGCCGGAACGAGCACATACTATTATTATGTATGGATCGACTGGAACAATGATATGGTATTTGATACAGCTACTGAACAAGTATATTATTCAGGTGGTTATGTCAATTCAGTTACTAATGCACCAATTACTTCTGTAGGTCACCCTTCAGGTTCTTACAGAGCGCGTTTTGCGGCATCTTATATTGGTACTGTTACGCCGTGTGGACCTGCTCCTTATGGAAATTATGTAGACTTTACATTTGTTATTAAACCTTGTTCTACTACAGCTCCTACGAATGTTTATGTAGACGCAATTGCTCATAATGCAGCGACTGTACATTGGACAGCTTCTACAGACAATCTTGGTTTCAAAGTATATTGGAGAAAACAAGGGGTGACGACAGGATGGCCAAATTCATCTACAGTGTTAGCGCCACCTACGAACAGTTATATTATGACAACAGGTTTAGATCCTGCTACTACATATGAAGTAATGGTAGTTGCGGTTTGTAATAGTACTGAAGGAACAGCAACACCTAAAGTATTTACGACAAGATGTGATCCTACGCCTCCAAACGTAACGATTAGTAATATTGGTACTACTTCTGCTTTAATTACTTGGTCGCCATTGGCAACAAGTTCACATTATTTCTTGAGATATAGAATCGTAGGAAGTGGAACTGCTGGATGGAGCGCAAATATTGCTTTGCCTTTAGCTCCTGCAAACACTTATACGCTTGGTTCATTAACTCCATTAAGTGTTTATACTTCATATGAAGTTCAGGTTGCTAACATGTGTGATAATGAAACTACATTAAACACTTGGTCTAATCCTAAAGTATTTACTACAGAAAGAACTTGTGATATTGCTCCTCCGGGATTAACGATTACAAATATTACGACAACTACAGCTCAGGTTACTTGGGATCCTTTCCCTGGTGCTACATATATCTTAAGATATAGAAAAGTAGGTATTCCAAGCTGGACGACTGTTACATCTAATACAAATACTATTACATTAACAGGTTTATTAGAATTAACTCAGTACGAAATGCAGGTTGCAAACGTTTGTAGCGGAACTCCTGGAACATATACATTACCATATTTGTTCACTACACCAACAGTAGTTTATTGCCAATCACATTCTACGGCTTCTAATTCTGAATATATTTCAAAAGTTACCGTTACTCCAAATGGTAAACCTGAAATGATAAATACATCTTTGGCTTCAAATTATACAGATTATACAGGCGTTACTACTACGTTTATCGAATTAATCCAAGGTTCTTCGAACAACAAAATCACAATCGATAAAAAACTTACAGGTAACTCAAATGCAGGAGTTGCTGTATGGATTGATTTCAACAGAAACGGGTACTTTGATATCAACGAAAGAATATTAGTTGCAGGATCAAATACCGACCAAACTGTAAGCGGAACATTCACTGTACCTACAGATGCTTTCATCAGCATGACAGATTACAAATATGTTGTAATGAGAGTTGCGATGCAGAAAGACGGAATTCCTGTAAACTGTGCAAACTTCCCGACAGGAGAAGTAGAAGATTACACAGTAAGAATTTCTAAACCGATCGTTCCGAATCCAATCAATCAAACAGACATCTTGATTTATCCTAACCCGGTAAAAACAGTAATGTATGTTAAGAACGTTAGCAACAGAGCTAATTATAAGATTTACAACTCTGCGGGACAGATTGTATCATCAGGAATTATCTTAAACAATAAGATTGATGTACACGCATTAATCAATGGAGTTTATGTAATTGATATTGACGATGCAAAAGGAACTGCACAGAAGAAATTTATCAAAGAATAATCATTAATTGATAATTGAAAATAGAATAAGCTCTCATTTCTGAGAGCTTATTTTTTTATATATGCTAAATTTTTTTTTAACATTTGTTAAATGATTGTTTAACTTTTTGAAATATGTATTGACGTTTATTTATTCCCAGTATCAAAGGATATTTTGGCTAAAACACATCATTAACACCTTTTTAATTTTTGATAAAAATTGTTAATTGATTTAATTTATATTACAAATAGACCCATATAAAACATACATTTCTTAAATTTGCAGTCACTCATGTTTAATTTGAGTTTTCATGGTTATTAGTTTTTAATCCTCGTAGAAATACGGGGATTTTTTTATTCGTGAAAAATATATAGTTTTTCTTATCTGAATTATAAAACTTCCTGAACTGAATTTTTCGCAAAAAGGAATACTTTGAATTGAGAATCACTGCTGTATGTTTTACAGCTTTCGTCAAAAAAAGAAGATGGTGATTTTCGGAACTCATCCATATATTTTTGTCCTTCTTCTTTTATGGCAGGAATGATAATGTAATCGTAAAGAGTTTTTGTGAATTCACTTGAGTTTTTTAAAATGTTTTTCTTGTGTTTTAGTGCTTCGTTAAATGTCATGATTTTAGTTTGTGCAAATTTAATCAATATTGTGTGAAAAATTCAAAAAAAACAGCACCAAATTATAGATCTAAATCATAAATTTTCAAAAAAATAATTTGATACATTTATAATGATTCTCATATTTAAATGAGTTTTCATGATTATTAATTATCGTAGAAATACGAAGACTTTTTTATTGTTTGTGACCGGGGTCATAAAAGTTTCTATTCATTACTTTATATTTTTACACCAACAATAACACATATTTATTCTCAGTAAGTTTGCCTCTCACTATAAGGGGTTTTTATTTTGATAATTGTAGTCGGAGATGATAAAGTTGATTTTGTCTTAATTTTGTAACGGTCAAATTTCTATTTGTTTTAAACAGTTTTTTTACTTTTCAGACATCTGTGAAGGTAATGTATAGGAAACCTTTTATAATAGTTTAAAATTCACTTTCTTTGTGGAAAATTATTAACGATGAAGGATAAAATTACCGCAGGGCTTTTTGCCTTACTTTTAGGCGGTTTCGGTGTTCATAAATTCTATTTAAATAAACCTGTGCAGGGAATTATTTATATTCTGTTTTTCTGGACTTTTATACCTGCGCTTATTGCTTTAGTGGAAGGAATTATTTATTTAACGATGGATGATAATACATTCAACCTAAAATACAACGAAGGTCGTTCTAAGCCAATATCGTTCAGTAGTAACGTTGATGAGCTTGAAAAACTGGCAAAACTTAGAAATAGTGGTGCGATCTCTGAACAGGAGTATAATACTTTGAAGGAGAGAATGTTTAATTTATGATAACTTTCTAAGCTAATAAAATAGAATCCTTACCATTTTTTGGTGAGGATTTTTTTTAATTAAATACAATTTGTTTGTGGATATTAGTATGGAAATTTTAATACTAAAATTATTGTCGGGAAAATATCGGGAAACAAATAAATAAAAAACCTCTAATCTTTGATTAGAGGTTTTTACTAGGTGCATATCGTACCTAAACAAAAACATTTCATACATTCGAATACTTTATTAAAACACCTTTATTACGCTATTATAAGGGTTTTTGAATGTTTTTAAATATCATGAAGTTTTATTTAATTGCAAAAATGTAGACACAAATGTAGACACATATAAAAATAATTTCTATCTTCGTATTGTTCAAAATAAGTAAATGGCTACGATTAGATATTATTTGCGTAATAAGGCTGCAAATTCAAAAATACAGGTTCAATTGTCTATCTCAAGAGAATTGAAATTACGTACATCTACGGATCTCGTAGTGAATCATATTGATTGGAGTTCTGATACTAATCTTCCAAAACAAAACAATCCGGAAAATAAAATCCTTACTAAGCAATTAAGAGAATTATCTAATTATTTACTCAATGAGTATAATTCAGATTTTACTGCGGGTATAATATTCGATACAAATTGGCTTAAGGAGAAGCTAAACAAACAGTTTAACCGAATGGATGAAAAGGTAAATGATAGTATCTTCTTAAATTATCTCGCTGGTTTTATTGATTTCAAAAAAAGCATTGCTTCTTATACAGATTGTACAATTCGAAAGTTGAACAATTTAAAGGATCGTTTTGCAGCTTACGAGAAAAAGAAAAAAAAGCACTATTTAATTGAAGATATTAGTGGAAAGATATTAATTGACTTTAAAAACTACCTCATCGTAGATTGCGGATTAATGGAATCAACAGCAACACGATTTATCAAAAACTTTAAGACCGTAATATTTGATGCCCGAAATAATGGAAAACAAATACATCATCAAATTACCGGGTTTTCTGCAGGGAATACAAACAGTGAATATAAAGTTTTCTTATCCTTTGAAGAAATAGGAAAGATCAAGGACATCGTGACTTTAAATGAAGATTGGAATAAAGCTAAAGATTGGCTTATTTTAGGCTGTTATTTAGGGCAAAGAGCAAGTGATTTGCTTCGAATGAACAAACGTATGATCTATACAAAAACAGATTCAGAAGGAAATTCGTTTCGATTCCTTGAAATTACACAACAAAAGACAGGTGAGAAGGTTGTAATACCTTTACATGATGAGGTTGAAAATATACTTAAAAAATATAATGGTGATTTTCCTCCGGTATTTGCAACTAATTCAGGTTCTAATTCAGCATTATTTAACCGTCATATAAAAAAGATTTGTGAATTAGCTGGAATTCATGACATGGTAAAGGGAAAAGTGTATAATGAAAACACAAAAAAGAATGAGATTGTAGAAACAGAAAAATGTAAATTGATTTCTTCACACGTTTGCCGTCGATCCTTTGCAACAAACTTCTACGGAAATAAAATGTTTACTACACCTCAACTAATGTCGATAACCGGACATAAATCAGAACACATGTTTCTTCAATACATAGGAAGAACTGCAGATGATTGGGCGATGCAGACAGCGAAAACATTTAGGGAAATTTCAAATCAGAAAATATCATGAGTAATAAAGAATTGTCAAAATGACTAAAAAAAAGCACAAGAACTTATTCAAATGTGTGATCAGTTTGAAGAGTATACAATATCATTTACTGCCTTTGTTAAAGCTGAAATGAACGCTTATCTGGGTGGTGTGGGAACTGCCCGCGGTAAGCGAAAATCAATCTCAAAAGAAAAAGTTGAATTGGAAGCCAAAATAAGAGCACAGTTCAGAAGAAAATAAAAAAAGGCTATCCGTTGCAGCGGAGAGCCAAAGTTGAACAAATAAATATTTATTCGAATTATGGGAACAAAAGTACAAAAAAAATCAGATGAGGTAAAATTGAATAATCAACCATTTCCTGCATTGAGAAACATTGAATTAATAAATGGAAAATCAGGCTATTTTGATAGATTCAGAAGTGGTCTTTTAGATTTCACTTCAGTTTTAGATCATTACAATTGGAATTTTAATGATGATAAAGAATTGCCTCATTTTCACAGTCTTGGTTTGTCAATGACTGATTTAGATAGAGCCGGAGCAATCAGCAAATATCAGAGATTCTGTATTATAAAACTATCATCTATTCTTTACGATGCAAGACTATTATATGAAAATAACATAATAAGCTTTTCTGAGTTACGTAATATTGTAGCAAGAGTTAAGAAAGATGCTTACAAAAGATTTAAATCTATCGAAAAGTCTCATGCAAAAAATGAATTAAAGAATCAAAAATTAGATTCTGATTCTTTATTGATTTTACAGGCAAAATTAGCAATTCTAGAAAATGAAAATTGATGTTTCAACACTTAAAATGATTACTGAAGCTAGCTTATCAGTAGTCCCTGATGCAATTGAACAACTTGAAAAATATGACGACGATTATGCTAAATGTCTAATAAAGGTTTTTACAGACTTTCAAAATCATAAATCTTTTGAAAAAATGAGAAATGATTATAATGAGATTGATAATTCTTTCAATTATAGTCTTTACGGATTTAACGTAAACGCGTGTATTCAGGAAGTTATTTACCCTGCAATTTAATTTTTAAGCAATCAATAAGCAGAGAAATTTACGATCAGGATTAAGATTATTATCCGCTTCACATTTTGTGAAGCGGATTTTTTTTATTTAAATATTATCAAAATAGACTTTAACAATTGGGTAATAGATAAAAAGTATTAAAAATTAAAAAGTTGCATCAGCAAGACCAATTATAGACCTGAATACCTTTGAAACAGAATAAAACAAAAAAGAATTATAATGAAGACAATTCAATTTGTCGGGACATCGGATTCCGAATTATTACAAAGGTTTAAGGATGAAATTATTCCTGAATTAAAATTACAACTTGCAAAAGAGTTCCAGCCTAAAGAGCCGGATGAGTTTTTAACAAGAAATGAAGTTTGTGAACTTTTAAAAATCGATCTAAGTACGTTGCATAGATGGAGAAAAGACGGTATGATTCCTTCGTATGGCTTTGGTAATCGTGTTTATTTCAAAAGAAGTGAAGTAGAACAAATTATTAATAAAAATAAACTTAGTTAATAATTATGGCGACAATCACACCCAGACAGGAAGCGTATCTTAAAATTAAAGATACAATAACAGAAAGAATGAACGAAATTTTATCTGTTATAAAAAGGATCCAACCATGTACATACGAAGACATTGCCGACGAATTAAAGACAAGAACGAATTTAGTCACAAATCGACTTAATGAATTAGAAAAGACAGGTTTAATACGTGTATCAGATAGAATAAAACAAAAAGGAAATACCCGAAGTCTTTTCGTTGTCTGCAATGAAGATGAAACAAAAGAATTACAAGAAAAATTCTTTTTAAAATACCGAACAGAAAAAGAAGAATTGGAATCAGCATTTCTTCAAATACAAGACAATCCGGCAGCGAAAGACGTTATAAAAAGACGTGTTACCTATTGTAAATACAAACTGCGATTACTAAATAAATATGCCATTTAAGAACAAAAAAAAGGAGCCATTAGGTTCCCTCGTGTTCAAAATATGTGATGGCGACAACCGATCACAAAGCAAAGATAGGAAAATAATGCTTGATAATCTCAAATTTTCAATAACCGATCAGAGTATCGTACAAAGATTATTAGGTTTTGCGGAAAAGGAAATGATTTCTCGTAAACCTCAGAATAACAATTATGTATGCTATTCTAAGTTTGGTGCTTTAATGAGGTTTGATTTCCGTAAAAGTATGGAGAACGGTGTTTTGATCGGTTTTAGACACGTTGAGGTGTCAATTAGCCCGCATTACCACTTTAATAACTATTTGCACAATGGAAATGATTTTAAGCCTTTAAACTGCTTAAAAGCCTTAGAAGATATACTTACACTATTGCAGATCAGAAAAGCGGAATTTGATCTATTAAAAGTGGTGAATATTGAATACGGCTTAAATCTAGTTCCAGGTGTTGATATTAAAAACCTCATCGATGGCATTTCTTTCCATAAACGAACGTCTTTTATAATTCCAGATCTAACAAAACCCTATTTCAAAATCACAGATGCAACAAAGTATAAGCAAATTAAAGCTTATGCAAAAGGTCTGCAGTTTATTGATTATCCGGAATATGAAATTGATCTTAATACTTTTCGATTTGAGATAAAGAGTAAGCAAAGTAAATGTATTTCGAAAACCGGAATAAGAACCGTAAAAGATCTTTTTAATGAAAAAGTCTATGATGAATTGCTTCAGTCAATTTTGGATGAATGGGAATGCGTTTTAGTAGTAAATAATTGCTTACAAAATACACCGTACTTAAAAGAAGCAACTCAAGGAGACTTTTGGATAAAAATAATGGATGATAAGCACCGAATTAAATTTATTAGAGAAAGGGAAAAGTATTACAAAGAATTAACAGTAAAAAACAATTTTCATCACCAAATAAAACTGCTAATTATTGATAAAGTTACATCATTTCAAAATGTAACGAATTCCACACAGAAAATATCGATGAATAGGGAAAAAGTTAATATTAGGGGAAAACCATCTCCACTGATAAACTTGGAATCCGTTACAAACAGCCAAAATATTAGTAAGAATAATAGGTTTGGTTTCGGGACCTCATCAATATAGATGAAAAATAAATTTTGGGGTCAAAAAAAATAAATAATGGAATTTTTTGAGTCCATAAAAAGAAAAGAATTGACCGTTTCTCTTACCCATAAAAAATAGAGAAAAAGATCCGTTTTCTTACACATAAAAAAAGAATTACGAACAATGTATGTAAAGAGATTTTAATAAATAAAATTTTAACAAAAAAAAATAAATTATGATTCCAATAAGTCAATTAGCCTATCAAATGGGCGTTAAAAAAATATTTAGATTAGTTGTTCCCGATGGAGAATTTCAGGGAGAATACGAAATTATCGATCAGCCTGAAGGATGGGAAGAAGTCGATTCTGTAATTAATATGGATGAGGTTAATTTTAATATTACCGATTTTATTATTGGTGATAATTTGAAACTTAAGATCTCCGAGTATACTAATAAGAAAATCTTTGATTTGATCCGGAATGTTTACCGTGTTCACGGCGGCGACGGAAGAATAATATTCAAATGGATTGCTGTTAAAAATGGTATTGAATATGATCTTCTTGGAGATAATTTCGAAATTAACATGAATAAAGATAATGAGTCTTTTGATAAATCAATGATGTTGAGAGAAATCGAATTAATCAAAGCTGAATCGCAAAATAAATTCATCAACCGTCAGGAAACAACAATTGATCTGTTTGCGGTCAAAGATTTAGATAATAAAGATATAACCCCTGCAGTCGCAAAAACTATCGGATATAAAAGAGGGGAATCTACGTTGACAAATTTTTACGCTTATAATATTACACAACATCCAATAGCTAAATATTCATCAAGTGAAAAGTTCTTTGCTTTTACAGTTGCAAATAGGGAATTTGGAACAAATACTAATGAAGATTGTGGGAGAGATAATTATAAAGAGGTTCAAAGTGGAAAATGGTATAATGATTTAGATCCATTTGTTGAAACTGCAACTACTTTAACTCTTTTCAAATTACAGTTATCTAATTTTAAGGTAAACTGCTATACGCCTGGAAGAAATGTATTTCCTAATGTTAGACTTAGGATTGTTTATAGAAACGGTGTTAATCAGGTAGCCTACAAAGATTTAGTTACATATACAGAAGTCTTATCTGGAACTTCCGGAACAGAACATTATAGTCAAATCACAGTAAATGATACAACTTTTGAATTAGATAATGTTCAGCCAAATTGGAATGTGAATTTTCAGGTCATAGATCTTGACGGACATGATTTTTTAATGACAAATCTAAATGATGATTGTACGATAAAATTAACTACAAATATCGAACTTCCTTTAGTTAGGACAAAAGGCGTAAGATTAATCGATGCTTTAAATCAAATTGTAAAGAGTTCCACATCTTCTGAAATGTCAGCCATTAGCAATTATATAGGTGATGGAGGAATTTTTTATAATTCAGCGATTGCCACAGGAATGTATTTGCGTGGACTTCCTGAAGTTTATTTAAGCAATAAATTAAAGACAAATTTTAAAGATCTGTTTGATGATGGAATTTCGAAAATTATTCCGATGGGTTACGATGTTTTGTCTGATAAAGTAATATTTGAAGATTTGAGATATTTCTTCAAAGATATTCAAAGTTATGATTTGTCACAAAAAGAATATTTGACAGAAGATTTCAAAAAATACAATGATGAAGATCTGTCATATAACACTTTATTATTTGGCTCTAAAAAGATCTCGACAAAATCTCAGAATGATATTAAAAACTTTGTCACAACTTCCGAGATTACTACAACAATTACAAGTAAGAAAAATAAGTTTGATAAACAGACTAATTTGATCATTGATGAATATAAAATTCAGGAGTTAATAGATGATCAAACCAACCAAACAAATGACAATGATGACGATTTAGTTTTAATTGATTTGGTTGAAGTTGAAACTTTGACAGATGAAGGTGTTTTTGAAGATTGTGAACATTTGAACGAAAACGGGAACTTAGTACTTAAGTGCATTGCAAGACCTTTTGACACAACTATGATTGAAGTAGGATCATTGATAAAGATTAAAGAAGGAAAAAATGTAAATAATAATTCAACCGGTCCTTTTTATACTGTTTTAGCTATCACAGATCGTAAATTAAAATTAAGTAAAACATCACAAATCGAAACGGGAAAAGTTGACACTTTGATAACTTATACTTTATCCAATTTTACTAAGAATAGAACAAACGAGGGTTTTTCTGATCCTATAGAAATACGGAATCTTAAACTAGCGACAAACGTTAGACACAATCCAAAATATCAAACGTTTAGATGGTTTCCGTGGTTCGGTTCCGGATTACGGAAAAAACCGGGTACGGATATTTTAAAAACTACCAATTATAAAAATAATTCTTCTGCATCTGTTAAAATAGTTCCGCCGGAAATGGCTAATGAATTACAGGGGCAAATTGTAACCGGAGCGGATGAGACGTTGCAGCATTTTAGAGATCAGGCAACATCATTGTTTTCCGGAGAATTGATTGAGATTTCTTATAGACAAATCAGATTTGGTCAATTTATAGATATTTTCAACTTTTGGAGATATGGAATTGATAATGATAGAAATAAAAGCCGCGGTTATATAACTTGTAATACTCCTTTGGGATTATACGACGTTTATCCTTTTGGCAAAGAAATGTTTAAACATAGTCCCAATGACAACATATTAACGATAAAAGGAAAAATTAAAGGAAAGCATGTTGAAAATCCTGTTTTATTAACGGTTAATCAGGTTGATAAAAATACAGTTTCTTTAACATGGGATTACGTTATAGATTACGTTTATCCTGTGATAAAAATTCAGTATTCTTTAGATAGCTTCAATTGGACCACAGTCCATGAGGTTAATGATGTAAAAACGGTAACTTTCTCTAATCCTATCTTTGATACAATTCTTACAGGTGAAAACGTTCATTTCAGGATAATAGTTTCAACGGCTGATTATTACAATAAAGTTTCCAATGAATTAAGTCTCATTTGGCAGTTTAACGACTGGATTTTGAAGGAAATCTCAAGAAGTGAAAACACAAATTGCGGCTATAGTTATCTGACTTTTGAAGTAAGAGGAACTGTTAATTTGGAAATAACTTGGAATTATGAGGATAATCCGGGATCAGGAAGTTATTCTGTGATTGATTCAGTTGCGGGATTGCCTATTGCTTCGTTTGCCAGTCTTCCGGGAATAGGAGAAACTGATCAGCAAATTATTTCACTTTCTCTAACGAATGAAATAAGAGCGTTTTATGTTCAGTTAAAAAATGCTGATTCAATTGTATTTCCCTACGATAGACCTTTGAATTGTACAACGGGAAATCACACAATTTCAGTCTTGGCAAGTTTGGGAATTGAATTAAAGGATTTAGCAACAGACGATATTACTAATATTTCATTAAATACATTGACAACGAAAAAATATTTCTATCGACCTCCTAATCCAGGAGGAGGCGTTGAAATACCTTAATTTTTTACGGTATCAAGATTGGTTACAAGTCCAAACGAAATATTAACCTCAGCTTTATTTGCTGAGGTTTTTAAATGCGTATAATCAATTAAAATGAATAAAATCGAAACGGTACGCGCGTGCGCACGCGAGGGAATATTGATTTTTTGAATATTCCACTATCTGTTCACGCGTGAAAAGGATTAAAAAAATTGGCTTATTTGATTGAGGTTGAGGTTTTCCGTAAAGATAAAATATTATATATCTGTATATTGCGGAAAACTTTTAACATGAGAAATTTTATTTATTCTGCATTTCTAATTTTGAGTTTTAACTGCATTTCAGCTCAAGAAAGTGAGGATATGCAAAAACTTTCTTCTTTGATAAATAAAATAAAAAGTAATATGGATAATCCTTCAACACTTGATTCAATTGTTGTCGAAACAGAAAAAATTTACAAAAAATCAAATAGTCTTACAGTTAGAAATACTTCTAAGCAATTAATAGCACTAGCTGTAGATTCCAAAAACATAAGATATACTTCCAAGCCAATTATAGTAAATTTCGAATCCTTAGATAAAGATATTCAGAGAAAGTATTCATATAAATTTGATAAATTTAAAGATACGGGATTTATAGAAGTAAAAAGAGCGAGCCAAAACAAAATAAAGGGTTATCTGGTTATCAAAGAAAATAAAATTATGCTGAGATTAGTCACTTCGTATTCAGGTAACGAATGGCTTTTTTTTGACAAAGCAATATTTTTAATTGATGGGAAAAATTATCAGTATGATACACCATCTCCAAGAAGGGATATTTCTTCCGGCGCAAGAGTTGAAGAAACGTCTGATCTTGGAGTAAATGAAAATATGCTAACATTAATGAATGCAATAGCAAACTCAAATTCTAATTCCAAAATAGAATATAGACTAACAGGCGATAAATATTCTGATGCTAAATTAACAGAGAATGAAAAAGAGTGTATAGCATTAGTTCTTGACTTATATAATAAAATGACTAATTAGCATATATAAAAAGTTAATTGGTAAAATTAAAGGGTATTAATTTGATTCTTAAGTATAAATAAATGTGAATTTACGAACTCTGTATGTAAAGGACAAAGGAAAAGGAAACAATACGCGCACGCGCGAGGGAAACAATCTTCAGCAAAACGCAACTTTTTAGCTAAAATTATAAGACTAAAATAAAAATCCCCAGCCAAACCCAGGAAAATAATTTGAAAGGTATATAGTGGATTGATAAAAATTCTTTTCAAGTTTTATTCCGTTTTCGGATTTTTTGTATATTCGGAAAACTAAATTAAGATCATGGATCCGAAAAAATTAATAGAACTTTTTAATGAATACACTGCACAAAAAGAAGCAATGTCTTTACGTCATCTTGAGCACATAAAAGAGTTAAAAAGTAAAGATGTTCATGAGGCTAAAGTTCATGCTGCAAAATATAGAATAATTATAAATGTGATTAATGATGATTTCCTAAATAATGCAGCATCAAAAGCGGGGGTAGATCTAAATTTTGAACATATTAGAGAAAATGAAACTCCAATAACCTTGAGAGAAGCAATAATTAAAAACTCACTTCCTCTTTTGGATCAAACAATACTGAATAACTTCGATATAAATTTTAATAAGTTATTCAATTAAAAAAATTCCCCACCTAATAAAGCGGGGAATTTTGTTAGCTTTTATTTTTATTCTTGAATTCCTGAATATTCTTTACTAATTTATCCAGAACGTTTATTGCGTTTTTGAATATCAGTTTACAAAGCCTATATCATTTTGAAGTTTTAAAAGAAATTTTTTACAATCACTTAATGCAGAAGTGTAAATTAAGATTCGAATATCATAATCTTTTTTCCAAATTTCACTATCATAAACATTTTGTAATGATATGAATAATTCATTAATATCAGACTTTGTATTTTGGCTTATCAACAAAGATTGTTCAGAAATAGTGTCTTTTAATTTGTCATAGATAAGAAAAAAATTATCTCCATCTCTTCTTGCATAGTAAGAATTTCTGATTTTCTCCATACCACTCATAGTTTCGGTTATAATTCTCGCTATCTCCATGTAAGACTTTATCTTATACGTGAACAAATGTTCTCGGATCTTGTCTTTTCTCTGTAATCGAGAATTTAAGAATGCTCCAACTACAACACCAACAAGTGCAGCAATTGGTAGAGAAGCTTTAAAATATTCGATATTATCGGACATTGAAATTGGATTTAGTCAAATATAATTATTTATCACGCAGAAAATATAAAATATTTACTTCCCTGGCTTTGACTGGGGATTTTTGGTTATTTTTGAAGTCCTGAATATCTGTGATGGGTTATTTGTTATTGGTGTAATAAGTTAGGTGAGCCTAACAATTATGTTCAATAAAAAGAACCGATAAAACTAAAATGAAATCAGGTTTTCTTTGAGGTTGACACAAAAATAGACACAAAATAAAAACGCTTCCTTATAACTTATTGAAATTCAATATTGTATAAAGAAGCGATGAGGTGCCTAGCGGATTCGAACCGCTGTAGATGGTGTTGCAGACCACTGCCTAGCCGCTCGGCCAAAGCACCGTTTTTACCATTTTTAGGTGTGCAAATATAGCAAAATATATTATTCAACAAAAATTTTCATGCAATTTCTTTCGTGCCAATGCTCTCTATTTCGCTTTTTGACTGTGTTTCAGTCTTATAATTTTTAATATTAATTACTCTTGTGTCGCTCCAGCTGTCATGCCATCCATTTTCTCCGAAAAAAGAAAGCGCATCAAAAGGAACAATTCTCGAAAGATTTCGAATAACATAGTCATGAAATTTTGGTTCGGTACCATCTGTAGAAATCACTTTGCTTCCCGTAATATATTTTCCGACAGTTCTGCCTTTGGTAAAATATTCCATCAAGGTGAGATAAAGAAGATAAACCAACGTTGTAATTATAATATCCGTGAATTTATTTACTGACGCCAGTTTTTCAGCGATCTCAATAAAATATTCGATTCCAAGTAACTGATATGTTAAAGATGAGAAGACTCCGAAAGCGGCAAAAAGCGAAAAAACAACAATTCTGTCAATTATCAAATGTGCGAATCTGATCCATAAATTCGTTTTGTTGTATTCTACGACTCTTAATAATTTTTTCATGGTTTTGGTATTAGTTTAAATTCCGTTTAATATAAGTTTTAGCGTTGCATTTGTATCAATAACTGCGGTGATACCTGAAGGGTTCATAAGAATTTTGCTGGGCTTTAAATCGAAGACTTTTCCACTCATCTTCATACCTTTATAATATTCTTTATTGAAAGCTTCCTCAATACTTTTCCTTGAATTATTTTCGAGATCCTGCGTCGGAATTCCATATTCGTCCTCGATCATTTTTACAATTTTACCTTTAAATAGGAGAGTGGCGGTTTTCTGTAAAATATTGGCAGTTCTCAGATTAAATTTGGTGTTCGACAAAACAATTTTCTTTTTCGTATCATCATACACGGGAATTCCTGAAATAAAAGCTTTTCCGTTCACATAGCCCTCCGTTTCCGCCTCGATCATTACTCTGTCATCGACACCATAAACTCTTATATCTTTAATTTTAACTGAAGATCCTCTTACGTCGTATTCTTTATTTAAAAACATATTTCTGGCAATATTTGTAGCCTCTGTAAACGGAACATTTGCCGTTGTCTGAAGTAAAAATTTATCGCCTAAAACAGGAATAAAGCTAAAATTTGCTGCAGATTTAATCGGTTGTGAAGATTCGGGCTTGCTTCCTGTAAAAGTTTCAGAAAATACATCAATTCCTAGGTTTGTATTGATCTGATTGGCGTAGAATTTTAGAGGAGTGATATTTACATTGATCGGAGTTACTTTAAGCCATGTATTATATTCTTCCGAAATATTAAACGGATTTGAAAAAACATTCCAGGCCATCACAGCATACTGTTGGAAATTCAGTTGAGTTGCCATTTGCTGATCGATTGTTTTACAGAATTTTTCCTGTTGTTCTACCAAACTTTTTTCAACCAAAGAAGTGATCGGAATCTGAATCTTTCCATAATCCAATACAGGTTTCGTTACCCATCTGAAACCGTTTGGTTTCGTATTTGTCGTTATCGTCCAGTTATTTTGAAAGTTTAAAGAGGTGTTAAAAGACATCACCGTCTCAAAAGTCGTATTTTGATAACTGTAAACTCCCAATGTTCCGATACCTTTTTCTGCCCATATTTTTAATGGAACTTCTATCAGTAAATTTTGACTTGTCCCTCCAACCAAACGAATTGGTCGTGTTTTCCAGACTTTTACTTTAAACTGATCGTTATTATTATCCGTGTAAGAATCGTCCTGATAAATAAGTTCTTTTACCGAAGCATTGATCATATTGCTGATCTCCGAAAGCGGAATCGTCACAGGCATTGTAATGCTTGATCTCACTTTTGGGAAATTATAAGTCGCAACCTGATTATCAGCATTTGTTTGTCCAAAAACATTGATAAAAAGAGTCAGAAATAATATTTTAATGATTTTCAATTGTGTAATTTTTTTATAAAACTAAATTAGTAAAGATTAATTGGCAGGTTTAAAACTTCTTTCCAGTTCAATACTTGCACCTTTCATTTCACCTTTCATTGGTGGAGCCGTTTTGGTGATCTTTAATTTAATATAATCAACCTGCGGAAATCTGTCATGAATATTGGAAATGATTCTTCCTGCAACATGCTCCAATAACTTAGATTTGATTTTCATTTCGTCATGAATGATGTCGTTAATATCTGCATAACTTATCGTATCATTCAAATCATCGGATTCTGCGGCTTTCCACAAATCTGTGTGAATCTCTAAGTTTAGAATGTAATAAGTCCCAATAATATTTTCTGCGGGTAAAACTCCGTGATAAGCATATATTTTTACGTCTTCAAGATAAATCTTGCTCATGTTTTCTTAATTTTTATTTAAGCAAAAATCGTTTTAATTCTTCAAAATCGGGATTTATTTCTGTACTTTTTTTCTCTTTTTTTATTAATTGGGTTAATGATTCCGGGAGTTCAATTTTTAAATTGATGGCTTTTTCCACAGCATCAGGAAATTTTACAGGATGAGCGGTACTCAAAATAAATCCTTTTTTACCCGGATTTTCTTTCAAATATTGTTCCAGAGCAGAATAAGCAACGGTACTGTGAGGTTCAAGAACATAATTGTATTCTTGATAAACTTTTGTAATGGTTTGTAAAGTCTTTTTATCATCAATAGAATAACCGGAAATTTTATTTTTTAAATCTTCAAATTGATTATTAAAAAGCTCCAGAATTCTCACAAAATTACTTGGATTTCCTACATCCATCGCATTAGAAAGAGTTGCAACAGTTTTTTTTGGTTCTAATTTTTCACTTTTTAAATAATTCGGAACAACATCATTTTCATTACATGCCGCAATAAAATGTTCGGCAGAAAGTCCCCTGAAATAAGCAAGAAGTCCGGCACAAATATTCCCAAAATTTCCACTGGGAACGCAAATAACAGGATTTTGTTTTTCTAATTTCTGCCATTGTTTTAGTGCTAATAAATAATAAATCTGTTGAGGAAGCCATCTCGCAATGTTGATGGAATTGGCTGAAGTCAAAAATAAATTTGAATTAATTTCATCATCCGAAAAAGCCTGTTTTACCAAACTCTGACAATCATCAAAACTGCCATCAACTTCCAAAGCATAAATATTTTCACCTAAAGCTGTCAATTGTTTTTCCTGAACAGGACTTACTCTGTTTTTCGGATATAAAATCACAACGTTAATTCCTTGAGTTTTGTAAAATCCATTGGCAACGGCTCCTCCTGTATCTCCTGAAGTAGCAACCAAAACTGTAACTTTTTTATTTTCATCTTTCAGAAAATAAGAGAGACAGCGACTCATAAATCTTGCTCCGACATCCTTAAAAGCCAAAGTCGGTCCGTGAAAAAGTTCTAAGGAATAGATATTTTCATTAATTTTTTTCAAGGGAATCTCAAAATTGATAGTTTCTGAAACGATTTGCTTTAAAATATCAGAAGGAATTTCATCTCCGACAAAACCTTTCATACATTGAAAAGCAATTTCTTCGTCTGAATATTGATTAAGATTTTCAATAAAACTATTATCAAATTGTGGAATAAATTCAGGAAAAAATAAACCTTTTTCTTTGCCTTGACCTTTGATCGTTGCAGTTTTAAAATCTACAACTTCTTCTTTATCTTTTAAATTGTAATACTTCATTTTGGTTAATTTTTTAATCTTCAATGATTTTAATCCCCGACGGATTTATTTTAGAAACATACACGAAACTTTCAATGTTAATCTCATCATAAACAGATTTCATCATTTCTGCGATTTTGTGTGAAATTTCTTCTTTTTCCGAAAGCATAAAAATCGAAGGCCCTGAACCAGAAATTCCGCCACCTAAAGCTCCCAATTCCAGACTTTTTTCTTTGATTTCATTAAATTTCGGAATTAAAATACTTCTGATAGGTTCGACAATCACATCATTCAAACTTCTGCCGACCAATCCAAAATCATTTTTCTGAATTCCTGCAACCAATCCGGCAATATTTCCCCATTGTTCTATTGCGTCTTTCAAAAGAATATTTTTCTTTAAAATCTGTCTTGCATCGGAAGTTTTTACTTCAACCTGCGGATGAACTGCCGTCACAAATAAATCAGGAGAGTTTAACGGAATAATATCAACCGGATTTGAAGATTTAACCAAAGTTATCCCGCCAAAAATACAAGGCGCAATATTATCTGCATGTTTCACACCGGAAGCCAGCTCTTCGCCAAACATTGCAAAATATACGAGTTCCTCTTTAGTTAAAATATTTCCTAATAACTCATTAGCTCCGAATGCGGCTCCTGCAGCACTCGCAGCACTTGAACCAAGTCCGCTTCCCGGTTTTATTTTTTTATGAATGATGACTTCAAAGCCAGTTTTTAAATTTAATTCTTCCTGAATTTTCAACAAAACAACTCCGGCAACATTTTTTGAAGGCTCTTCAGGTAATCTGAAATTGTCTGTATGTTTGATGATGATTTCAGGAGTTTCGAGCAATCTCAATTCCATTTCATCATAAGGTTCATGAATTGCCATTCCCAAAATATCGAATCCACAAACCAGATTAGCAACGGTTGCAGGAACTTTTAATCTAATTTTTTTCATAATTTTAATTTTATATAGAACGAACAATATCCGCAAAAACGCCACTTGCAGTAACTTCCGCTCCAGCTCCGGCTCCTTTCACAACCAATGGCTGTTCAGAATATCTTAAAGTTTTAAAAATGACAATATTATCTTTTCCATACAGATGAAAAAGGTCACTTTCGGGAGCAATATGCTTTAATCCGACTTTTGCTTTTCCATCTTTAAATTCGGCAACGTATTTTAAAATTTTCCCGTCATTTTTGGCTTTTTCCAATAAATTTTTAAAATGACTTTCATATTTAGAAAGCGCTTTGTAAAAATCTTCGACACTTCCGTTCATACATTCTTCAGGAAGAAAACTTTCATTTTCAATTTCATTAAATTCAAGTGAATATCCTGCTTCTCTTGCCAAAATCAGTATTTTTCTGGCAACATCGGTTCCTGCCAAATCAAGTCTAGGATCTGGTTCTGTATAACCTTCCTTTTGAGCTTGAGTTACAATCTCAGAAAATGTTTTGCTTCCGTCATAATTATTAAAAACAAAGTTCAAAGTTCCGCTTAAAACCGCTTGAATAGATGTGATTTTATCACCACTTCTTATTAGATCGTTGATTGTTCCGATGATGGGAAGTCCGGCTCCAACGTTGGTTTCGAAGAAAAACTTACAACTGTGATTTCTGGCAATTGATTTTAAATTTTTATAATTTTCAAAATCAGAAGAAGCTGCAATTTTATTACACGCAACAATATTTATGCTCTTTTTCAATAATTTTTCATAAATATTCGGAATATCTGAACTTGCTGTAACGTCTACAAAAACAGAGTTTCTTAAGTTTCGTAAAATAATTTCCTGAGCAAATTTTTCTGGAGAAGATTCTTCACCGTTTTCATTAAAATCTGCAAATTCATTTTCTGAAATTCCTTTTTCAGAGAAAATCATTTTGCGACTGTTGGAAAGTCCTGCAATTCTTAAATTAATCAGAAGGTTTTCTTTAAGATATTCGTTCTGATCATAAATTTGCTGAATAAGTTTTTTTCCCACATTCCCTGTTCCGCAGATGTAAAGATGAACCTGTTTTATTTCCGATTCAAAAAATTCTTCATGTAAGACATTCACTGCTTTTTTAGTGTCTTTTTCCAAAATAACAATGCTGATGTTTTTTTCTGAAGAACCTTGTGCAATCGCACGAATATTGATTCCGTTATTTCCCAGGCAACCGAACATTTTGGCACTTACGCCGCTTCTGCTTTTCATATTTTCCCCAACCAAAGCAACGATGGCAAGATTGGTTTCAATTTTTACAGGCTCGACTCTTTTTAGTTTTAAATCATCTTCAAAAGCAGAATCGATAGCATTTTTTGCATTAAAAATATCTTTTTCATTGATGGCAATTGTAATTGAATGCTCAGATGAACTTTGAGTAATGAGAATAACATTTACCTTTTCATCACTTAAACATTGAAATAATTTCGCCGAAATCCCTGGAATTCCAATCATTCCGCTACCTTCTAAAGTCAGCAAAGCAATATTGCTCATGTTTGAAATTCCAACCGCAATCTGTTGGCTTTCAATTTCTGATTTTTTTAAATGATGAGAAATTAAAGTTCCCAAAGCGTCAGGTTCGAAAGTGTTTTTAATTCTAAGATCAATATTTTTCACCATTACAGGCTGAATTGTAGGAGGATACAAAACTTTTGCCCCAAAATGGGAGAGTTCCATCGCTTCAGAATAAGAAATCTCATGGATTGGTTTTGCATTGGAAACCAATCGGGGATCGGAAGTCATCATTCCACTTACATCTGTCCAGATCTGAAGTTCTTCCGCATTAATGGCAGAAGCAATAATTGATGCTGTGTAATCTGAACCGCCTCTTCCTAAAGTTGTGGAATTTCCTTTTTCATCTTTAGCGATAAATCCAGGAGCAATAATAATCTGATTATGGTTTTCGTTTAAAAATTGTATCAGATTTTTTTCAGTTGCTTCAAAATTTACCTTTGCATTTGTGAAGTTGCTGTTCGTAATTATATTGTCAGAAGAATTCATCCAAAGAACATCAAGCCCTTGAAATTTTATTCTTGCTGTGATAATATTTGATGAAAGAAATTCTCCATAGAAAGTAATTTTATCTTTAATTCTATCGGTAAATTCTCCTAAAACAAAAATTCCGTTACAAATATCTTCAATGTCGTTAAAATGCTTTTTAACAAAACTCAACCATGAACTTTGCTCTAAAATCGGAATCAGTTCTTTGACTAAATTTAAATGTTTTTCTTCAAGATCTTTAATAATCTGAAGATAATTTTCATCTTTTTGAGAAGCTGATTCTGCAGCTTTTATCAATTGATCTGTTACACCTTGAAGTGCTGAAACAACGACAATAATTCTGTTTTTTAGAGATTCTTTTTTTATAATATTCTCGACCAGCAATATATTTTGGGCATTGGCAACAGAAGTTCCGCCAAATTTTAAAACCTTCATTATGTTTTATTTTAAGTTATGAAAAATGAAATTTTTACTCTTTAAAAAAAGAGCATACGTGCTTGAGATTATATGTGAAATTTTACCCCGTTATGGGGTAGTTGTAGTTGTTGTAGAAGAAACGGAAGATATATCCAAAGTAGAAAACTTAGGAATAGAAATATCTGATATGTTTCTTAAAAAATTCATTATTATATATCAAATGTACAAATTATTTTGAAACGTAAACTAAATTAAGCATCAAATATTATTTAGTGAAAGCAATTTAACATAAAATAATATTTATCAATATGTAGTGATTTAATTAATTTAATTCTCTATTTTTAAAAAAGTTACTTAATAAAACTAAAATACTATGAAAAATCTTAAAAAATTAAACAGGCAAAACTTAAAAGCAATCGGTGGAGGAACAACTGATCAATGTCAAGTTGATGCGGATTGTGGTGCTGTAGGATGCGCAGTTTGTGTTACTATAAGAGGGACTTTTAAGACCTGTATGTTTGTTGTTGATCCACAACTTTGTTAATAACCTTAAAAATTAAAATACTATGAAAAATTTAAAAAAATTGAACAGACAAAATTTGAGAGCAATTAATGGTGGTGCAGGAGACGAATGTACTGTCGATCTTGATTGCGGACCTGCAGGTTGTGCATGGTGTACAGATCTAAAAGGACGTAAGGTTTGTCTTGTCTCTGCAAGTTATCCATTATGTCCGGATATTAATCCATAATTAATTACTATGAAAAAATTATCAAGATCAAAATTAAAAACCATTAAAGGTTCAACGAGTTGTGTAGGCTGTCCTGTTCAGAATAACTATGGAACCGGTTCCGAATATTCAAATACTTGTGCACAATATTTTGCATTATCTCAAAATTGTCAGGTGTGCGTAGATGTAAGCGCAGACTGTTTTGAAAATTAAATTGAAAGAAAAAAGCACTGTTTTTACAGTGCTTTTGATTTATTTTATACTTTTCGAAAGATCAAGCATGGCTTCAATCGGTTTCAAAGCTCTCAACCTTAAATCTTCATCAATAAGAATTTCAGGAAGTTCATATTTCATACATAAGTACAATTTCTCCATTGTATTACGTTTCATATAAAAACATTCTGAACAGTTACAGCTTTCGTCAAAAACCAAAGCAGGAATCAATTCTTTATGAGGAGCGCGTTTTTTCATTTCGTGCAGAATTCCCTCTTCAGTTGCAATGATAAATTTTTGACAATCTTCTTGTTCTACATAATTCAAAAGAGCAGAAGTAGAGCCGATAAAATGAGCCAGTTTCAACACAGATTCTTCACTTTCAGGGTGTGCAATTAATTTAGCATCAGGATTATCAGCCAATTGTTGTGCAATTCTTTCCATTGAAAATGCTTCGTGAACAATACAACTTCCATCCCAAAGAATCATATCACGACCCGTTTTTTGAGATAAATATCTTCCTAAATTTTTATCCGGAGCGAAAATAATCGGTCTGTCTTTCGGAAGAGCTTCAATAACTGTTTCAGCATTTGAACTTGTTACGATGATGTCACTTTCTGCTTTCGTTTCAGCATTACAGTTGATGTATGTTGCAATCAAAGCATTGGGATGTTGTTCACGCATTTTTCTCAAACCTTCTCCTGAACAACCGTCTGCCAAAGAACATCCTGCCATTGTATCAGGAAGAACTACTTTTTTCGTCGGGTTCAGAATTTTTGCCGCTTCTGCCATAAAATGTACTCCGCAGAACACGATCATATCAGCGTTTGTATCTTTTGCCTGTCTTGCCAATTGAAGGGAATCTCCAAGGAAATCAGCAATATCCTGAATTTCTCCAGGTTGGTAATAATGCGCTAAAATAACCGCATTTTTCTCTTCTTTCAATTGAAGAATGGCTTTCACCAAATCTTCTCCTTGAGGAATCACCAAATCTTTTATATCTAAAAATCCTCTTACAGGAATCGCAGATTTAGCTTTTTCTAATGTTTCGGTACTCATATTTACCTCAATGTTTTTGTTCATTAGAAATTAGAAGTTAGAAATTAGAAGTTAGAATTTTGACGTTGTTTAATAAACCTCAAACTTCCATCATCCAGCTTCAATCCTCTTAATTCCCAATAAAATTTTTTATTAAACTTTCTATTTCTTCTTTTGCAATATCTAAATCTGAATTAATCACGATTTTATCAAATTCCTTCGCATAAGACATTTCTTCTTCTGCCTTTTCTACGCGGATTTTGATGGTTTCTGTATCATCCGTGTTTCTTGAAATCAATCTTCGTTCCAATTCCTCAATAGAAGGCGGTTCAATGAAAATTGACAGAGCTTTTTCTCCAAAATATTTTTTCAGGGAAATTCCTCCTTTTACATCAACATCAAAAATTACCACTTTTCCCTGATTCCATATCTTTTCCACTTCAGATTTTAAAGTTCCGTAATATTTATCAGTATACACTTCTTCAAATTCTACAAAAGCGTCTTCCAAGATTTTCTGTCTGAATTCATCAGGACTCAAAAAATGATAATCCACAGCGTGAACTTCACTTCCTCTCGGCTGTCTCGTCGTACAAGAAATCGAGAACTGCAATTCATTAAAAACCTCCAAAGAATGTTTTACTAATGTAGTTTTTCCGCTTCCAGACGGTGCTGAAAATATGATAACTTTATTCATATTGTTGTTGGTTGATAGTTTTCAGTTGATAGTTTAAAAAAATTCCAACAACTATCAACTAAATTCCATCAACTAAATTATAATACGTTTAACGTCTGTTCTTTAATTTTTTCCAAATCATCTTTCATCATGACTACCAGTTTCTGGATTTCTGCATGATTGGCTTTTGAACCCAATGTATTGATTTCACGACCGATTTCCTGAGAAATAAAACCAAGTTTTTTTCCGTTGAAATCTTCATTATCCATTACTTCTTTGTAATATTTCAAATGCTGAGAAAGTCTTACTTTTTCTTCAGAAATATCTAATTTTTCTGTGAAATAAGCCATTTCCTGATAAAAACGAGTTTCATCAACATTTTCAAATTCTTTTAAAGATTTTTGATAACGTTCTTTTACCGCAATAATTCTGTCTTCTTCGTAAGGAATAACCTGATTCAAATACTTGTCAATATTCTGAATATTTCTTTCCAGTTCTTCATGCAAAATTTTACCTTCCGTCGTTCTGAATTCCATAAAACGGTCAACAGCATTTTGTACGATACCTGCCAAAGTTTCCCATTCACCTTCACAGATTTCGTCTGGTCTTGATGTAATGGCATCCGGAAGTCTTACCGCCATTTTCAGATATTCGAAATCGGGTCCGTCTGCAGCGACTTCACGAAGCTGATTCATATAAGAATCAATCAAAGCTTTATTGATTTTTACATCGTTGGTCTCCTCAAGATTTTCTATATTGATGTAGCAGTCTACTTTTCCACGAATGAGTCTATCGTTAAGAATTTTTCTGATTTCAAATTCTTTTTCTTTATAGCGTAAAGGAATTTTAATATTTAAATCAAAGCTTTTGCTGTTCAGAGATTTAATATCGATGGTAATCTTTTTCCCTTCAAAAACACCTTCGGCTCTACCAAAGCCTGTCATTGATAAAATCATAGTTTTTTATTGTCGTACAAAGATAAACATTTAAGTGTATGTATTAGCTATATTCCATTTTAACCACAAAAGCTACAAAAGATTTCCATTATGTTTTTAGATATTCAAAAGTTTAAAAAGTTTTCGTTCTGCTTTTTTGAACTTTTGGCAAACTAAATATTTTCACAATTTTCTTTTGTAGCTTTTGTGGTTAAAATAAAAAAATCAATTTTCGTAAATTAGCACTGTGAAAAAGAAAAATTTGATTTCTGTTGTAGGACCCACCGGAATTGGAAAAACGAGATTGGCAATTGATTTAGCTAAACATTTCGATACAGAAATTGTTTCCTGTGATTCGCGCCAGTTTTTTAATGAAATGAAAATCGGGACTGCGTCGCCTTCAAAAGAAGAATTGGCGGAAGCAACTCATCATTTTATAGGAAATCTTTCTGTTCATGAATATTATTCGATCGGACAATATGAGGAAGATGCTTTACAAAAACTCAACGAACTTTTTGAAAAGTATGATACCGTCATTTTAGTTGGTGGAAGCATGATGTATGAAAAAGCAGTGATTGAAGGTTTAAATGATTTGCCGGAAGCTGATGAAGACAATCAGAAAAAATTAAATGAAATTTTTGAAAACGAAGGAATTGATAAACTTCAGGAATTGCTAAAAGAACTCGATCCCGAATATTTTGCTGTAGTCGATTTTCATAATCATAGAAGGCTTTTACGGGCGATCGACGTAATTTGGCAAACGAATAAAAAATATTCTGAATTGATTGCAGTTTCACAAGATTCAAGAGATTTTAATACGATTCGAATTGGAATTGAAGCTCAGAGAGAAGAACTGTACGACAGAATCAATAAGAGAGTGGATATGATGATGGAGAAAGGTTTGTTGGAGGAGGCAAAAAGTTTAGAAAAATTTAAACATTTGACTGCTTTGAATACGGTTGGTTATGCTGAATTATTCAAATATTTTGATGGAGAATGGGACTTGGATTTTGCTGTTTCTGAAATTAAGAAAAACAGTCGAAGATACGCAAAACGTCAATTGACTTGGTCTCGAAAAGCGGATGATATTCATTATTTGCAGTTGGGATATTCGCAGGAGGATTTTGATGGGTTGATTGAATATATTAATAAAGAGATTTTGAAATAAGTTTAATTGTTGGAAAACGCAAAGGCGCAAAAAAATAATATTTTAAACATTTTGAAGACGCAAGGATTTTATCTTCGATAAAATTTTATGATGTTGAACTTTGCTGAAAATCTTGGATTTTCTTGCGCCTTAAAGCAGTTTGCTATTATAAATCTTTGCGCCTTTGCGTTTCCCAACAAGAATAAAAAAAAATGCGATCCCGAAAGACCGCATTCCATTAACAATATAATTAAATTTACTACTTCCAACCGCCACCTAAAGCTCGGTATAAATCTACAATACTGCTTAATCTCTGTCTTTTTACGGATGCAAGATTCAGTTCAGCCTGTAAAGAATTTCCCTGAGCAGTAATCACTTCTAAGTAATTTGCCATTCCGCCTTTGTAAAGCATTTCGGCACTTTTTATTCCATTTTTCAATGTTGTTACCTGTTCTGTTGCTTTTTGTTCTTGAACTTTTAAACTTTCGTTAGAAACCAATGCGTCAGAAACTTCGCCCACCGCATTCAAAACAGATTGACGGAACGCCAAAACGTTTTTCTCTCTCTGGATTTTAGCAACATTAAGATCCGTTTTCAATTGTCTTTTCTGGAAAATAGGCTGAGTCAATCCTCCTAAAACAGAACCGAACAATGAAGCCGGAATCTGAAACCAGTTATCAATTTTAAATGAATTCACACCTCCGTTTGCCGTGATTTTCAATGAAGGATACATATTTGCCTGAGCAATTCCCACGATTGAATTTGATTCTAACAAAACCAATTCCTGCTGACGAACATCTGGACGACGACTTACCATCGCTGCAGGAAGTCCCGCAGAAATATCTTGTGGTAAAGAAGTGTCGGACATTTCAATCGTTCTGTCAACTTTATTTGGATTTTCACCCACCAAAATACTCAACGCATTTTCCTGAATCGCAATATTTTGTTCCAATTGAGTAATCAAAAGTTCTGTAGACTGCTTTTGAGCTGTAGCTTGCTGAACTCCCAAAGAAGTGGTATCGCCGCTTTGCCACAATTTTTCAGTAAGAGAAAGGGTATTGTTGCTTAATTCTAAATTTGATTTTGCAATCTGTAATTGTTTATCAAGCATCAATAAATTATAATATCCTTGAGCAATCGCTGCAACAACCTGTGTCTGAATCGCTTTTGTAGCTTCGTAAGTTTGCAGATACTGCATTTTTGAAACTTCCTGCTGATTTTTTATTTTACCCCAAATATCAGCTTCCCAAGAAAGATTGAAGGCTGCATTGTAATCTTCAACATAGCTTTTTCCTAAAAATAGATTTAAGCTTTGTCCGTTCATACTATTTTTTGAAGGTTTTGAAATTTGCGCTGAAACTCCGAAACCGACATCAGGATACTGAAGGTATTTTGCCTGTTTTAATTTCTCTTGTGAAGAAGCAACCTGTTTTAATGCAATCTGTAAATCGTAATTGTTTTTAATTCCTTTTTCGATTAAATTTTGCAAGATCGGATCGCTGAAAAACTGTTTCCATTCCAAATTCGCTACACTTGCGGTATCTGCGGTTGCGGTATATTTGAACGTTTCCGGAAGCTCAAGTTCAGGCTCTTTGTATGCCAATTTTGACACGCAAGAGACCGAACCTAAAGCGAGTCCAAAAGCGAAGATGATATTTATTATTCTTTTCATAATTTTTAAATATGACTTTTAATTGACTACAAAACTTTGAGAAGTTATTTACGCAAAGATGTCTTTAGTAGGAGAAAGTGCTTTGCTTTTTATGATATAGTTTGAATAGTTTGCTTCTCAATTTTATCTCAAAGTTTTGTAAATCATTTTTTTATTAATGTGCAGTAGCTAAAAGTTCTGCCTCCAATTTTTGTTTTTGAAGTCTTTTGTTCTTTCTGCTCGGCATTTTTTCATGTAAATACTGGAAGATCACAAACATTACAGGAATAATGAAAATTCCGAATACAACTCCTGTAAACATTCCTCCAACGGTACTGATACCGATAGAATGGTTACCTTTTGCAGCCGCACCTTGAGACCAAACTAATGGAAGCATACCAACGATGAATGCAAAAGAGGTCATCAAAATAGGTCTTAAACGTAATCTTGAAGCCTGAAGCGCAGATTCGAGTAATGTTCTTCCTGCTTTTCTTCTTTGTACGGCAAATTCTACTATCAGAATCGCATTTTTCGCTAACAATCCGACGAGCATGATTAAACCAACCTGAACGTAAATGTTATTATCAATTCCAGCTAATCCTGTGAAAGCAAATACTCCGAAAATCCCTGTTGGAATCGTTAAAATAACCGCAAACGGAAGAATATAACTTTCATATTGAGCTGCCAATAAGAAGTAAACAAACAAAATACTTAATGCGAAGATGAAAGTCGTTTGTCCACCAGTTTTAATTTCCTCACGAGTAATTCCAGTCCATTCATATCCGAAACCTCTTGGAAGTGATTTCTGAGCAGTTTCTTCAACCGCTTTGATCGCATCTCCGGTACTGTAACCAGGTTTTGGTGTTCCGTTGATTGTAACGGCGTTGAATAGGTTATTTCTTGTCACCGTTTCAGGTCCGAAAGTTCTTTTTAAAGTCACTAATGTTTTTACAGGAACCATTTCTCCTGATTTATTTTTAACATAAATTCCTTCCAAAGAATTCGCATCCGTACGATAAGGAATATCCGCCTGAGCCATTACCCTATAGTATTTCCCGAATCTGTTGAAATCTGAAACAAAACTACTTCCGTAATAAATCTGCATAGTCTGCATTAATTCTGTAATCGAAACTCCCAATTGATTCGCTTTGTCTGAATCTACATCAATCGTAAATTGTGGATTTCCTGCTGCATACGTTGTAAAGGCAAACGCAATTTCCGGACGTTTCATTAATTCTCCAATAAATGCCTGAGTCGTTGTTCCTAATTGCTCAAAAGAACCGTTAGTTTTATCCTGAAGCATAAATTCAAAACCGGAAACGTTACCAAATCCCTGAATCGTAGGGAAGTTGAAGAAGAATGCATTCGCATCTTTCACTTGCGCTACTTTTCCTGTCAATCCCGCTGCAATCTGATCCGGATCGGTGATTTCACCACGTTGGTCATGATCTTTCAATTTAATGAAACCTGCAGAATATGGAGAAGCATTCGCATTACTGATGAAGTTCAGACCGTCTGCAACCCAAAGGTGATTTTTTGCTTTTTCACCGTTAATGATTTGATCAATCTGTTCAGTTGCTTTGTGTGTTCTGTCTAATGAACTTCCCGGAGGAGTATTTACAGCATATAAAATGAAACCTTGATCTTCTGTCGGAATAAATCCTGAAGGTGCTTTTTTAATTAAGAAAACACTTGAAGCAATGAGAAGGGCTAAACCACCGATTGCAACCCATTTATTTTTAATTAAAAATTTAAGGCTATAGATGTATTTTCTGGTCATGTTGTCAAAACTTGCATTGAAAGCATTGAAAAATCTTGCTCCAAAACCTGTTTTCTTCCCATGTTCACCGTGTTCTCCTTGAGGATCATTCAGGAACATTGCACATAAAGCCGGACTTAATGTTAAGGCGTTAACCGCAGAAATTAGAATCGCAATTACCAATGTAAAGGCAAACTGTCTGTAGAAAACTCCTGCAGGACCCTGCATGAAACCAACCGGAATAAATACGGCACACATCACCAATGTAATAGAGATAATCGCACCGGAAATTTCACTCATTGAACTCATTGTAGCATGCTCCACAGGCATTCCTGTACGTTCCATTTTGGAATGGACGGCTTCCACCACGACAATTGCGTCATCCACCACAATACCAATCGCGAGGACTAATGCGAACAATGTCAACATGTTGATACTAAATCCAAACAACTGAAGGAAAAAGAACGTACCGATAATCGCAACCGGAACGGCAATCGCAGGAATTAATGTAGATCTGAAATCCTGAAGGAAAATAAATACCACAATAAATACCAAAACGAACGCAATCACTAAAGTTTCAACTACCTGATGAATTGATGCATCTAAGAAATCTTTAGAATTGTACATGATGATCGGTTCAACTCCTTTTGGAAGGGTAGTTTTCATCTGATCAACCTGTTTTTCAATTTCAGTTAAGATTTCGTTGGCGTTTGAACCTGCAGTTTGAAGGATGGCAAATCCGGCAACGGGCTTACCATCCACTCTGTTAGCTGCTGTGTATGTGTAAGAACCAAATTCTACTCTTGCCACATCTTTCAATCTTAGGAAAGAACCGTCGCTGTTCGCTTTGATGGCAATGTTTTCGTAGTCTTCGTTTTTATTTAATTTACCTTTATACTTTAAGATATATTCGTAAGTTTCCTTACTTCCCTGTCCAAGACGACCGGGAGCTGCTTCCAGGTTATGGTCTTTTACTGCTGCCAAAACTTCCTGTGGAGAAAGATTGTTAGCTGCTAATCTGTCTGGTTTCAGCCAAAGTCTCATTGAATAATCTCTCGTTCCGAAAACCTGCGCCTGAGCAACTCCAGGAATACGCTGAATTTGTGGAATGACGTTGATTTTCAAATAATTCTGAAGGAAAAGCTCGTCATATTGTTTCGGGTCATCACTTGATAATCCCATAAACATAATCATACTGTTCTGAACCTTTTGTGTGGAAATTCCCGCCTGTACAACTTCCTGTGGAAGCTGGCTCATTGCTTTCGATACACGGTTTTGAACGTTTACGGCTGCATTATCTGCATCTGATCCTTGTTTGAAAAATACACTTAAGGTCATGGTTCCGTCGTTACTTGAATTTGAGGTCATGTACGTCATGTTCTCAACTCCGTTTACCGCTTCTTCAATCGGTGTCGCTACCGAACGAGCTACAACTTCCGCATTCGCTCCCGGATAAAATGCCGTCACCTGAACACTTGGAGGCGCAATATCCGGAAAGAGGGCGATGGGTAAATTAAAGAGGGACAACGCCCCCAATAATAAAAGTATTATGGAGATGACCGTTGAAAGTACCGGTCTTTCTATAAATTGTTTTAACATAAGAAGTTTATTTTTTAATGTCGCTTAAACTTTTTAGCCTAAATTTTAAATACTTAAGTTACTTTTAGCTTTAATTAAAAAGGTATTCTCGAAGTCCACTTTAGATGAAAATCAACGATTTTCAAAAAACTCATGTGTACTTTTTAAACAGATTATTTTTAACTTTAAATTACTTAAGTGCTAAAAGACTTTTGTATCTTTTGTGGTTAAAAAGCTTAAACAGTTATAACGGTTTTGCTTTAAGCAAACTGTCAGAAGAAATAGGTTTTGCTTTGATGGAAACTCCATCTTTTAAGCTGCCCAATCCTACATAAACTATTTTTTCTCCCGGCTGTAAACCTTCAGAAATAAAGTAATAGTTTTCAGTTTTTCCTGAAATTTTGATTGGTTTGCTGGTTACTTTCTGATCTTTTCCTACAACATAAACGTAAGTTTTATCTTGAATTTCGAAAGTAGATTCCTGTGGAATTACGACTGCATTTGACATTAATTGAGGCATACGAACACGTCCTGTGTTTCCTGTTCTCAATGTTCCGGCTGCATTTGGGAAAACTGCACGAACACTGATTGCACCTGTCGTTTTATCAAATTGTCCGTCAACAATCGTCATTTTGCCTTTTTGGGGATAAATGCTGTTGTCTGCGATCACCAATTCTACCATTGGCATATCTTTTAATTTTTCTTCTAAAGTTGCTCCCTGATATTTATTTTGAAAAGCGATAAAATCAAGTTCACTTAAAGAAAAGTAAGCGTAAATCTCGCTGATGTCCGACAATAAAGTCAATGGACTTGGGTCTGTTCTTGAAATCAGACTTCCTTTTTTGTAAGGAATTCTTCCGATGTATCCGCTTACTGGGGCTGTGATTGTTGTGAATCCAACGTTGATTCTTGCGCCACCAACAGAAGCTTTCGCCTGTGAAGCGGCTGCTACAGCGGCTGCATAATTTGCTTTTGCAGTTCTTAGTTGTACATCAGAAACTACTTTTGCAGCTACAAGAGGTTCCAGTCTGTCAACTTCTACTTTTGCTTTCTGAATGTTTGCATTTGCCACTTGTAAATTAGCATTTGCCATATTCATTTGCTCTCCGTAAGCTCTTGAATCTATTTTGAATAATGGTTGTCCGGCTCTTACATAAGCGCCTTCTTCCACATAAATTCTATCTAAATAACCGTCTACCTGCGATCTGATTTCCACATTGTTTTTTCCTTCCAAAGCGGTTGGAAATTCCTGATATGTTGTAGCTGGAGACGAAATTACTGTATAAACAGGCAGTTCTGGAGTTGGCGGAGCCATATTTGCTCCTTCAGCCGCCTTTGTGCAGTTTTGTAAAAGGATAATACTTGATATAAGTACGATAAACCTTATTTTTCCAGGTATTTTCATTTTTGATTTAAGTTTTTTAATGAAGTGTTAGATTAAGTAATAATGTTTTTAATTTAAATCCTGTTATATTTCCTAACGGTGTTAATGGTTAGTTCAAAAAAAATTGACAGAATTTTAATACTCGATTTTAGATCGGCGTTTTCATAATGAATTGTTTTTAATGTTGGTTTAAGTATAGTTAAGATGAGGTGTAATGTGTGTTATTTTTGCTAACAGTGTTAATTGTTAAAATAAAAAAATTTGCTTTTTTCTATTTAATTTTCAGAATCTTACATAATTGCTTTTAATTTTTAATTCGTTTTAAATGAATAATTTAAATTAATCCAGTGTTATTATTCCTAACGGTGTTAATTTTTAATTCAAAAAAAATTTACAAAGACTTAACGAAAGCAGAAACTGTTTCGTCCAGAGTCGTTTTGTTCATCGTAGAAGGAATATCATCGTTACGCATCATCATGATCGAGATCAATCCATGTACCGCTGAAAATAAAGCGTGAGACATGTGACAAGCGTTTTCCGGTTTTGATCCGTTTTTCTTAATAATTTCATACGTGCAATCATAAAGCATATCCTGAAACGACGAAAATTCTTCTTTCATCATTCCTTTTCCGCTACATTGCATCCCCAATCCGAACATCAGTTGATAATACTCCTTGTTTTTGAATGCAAATTTCCAGTAAGCATCCACAATAGCTTTCAATTGGTCTTCAGGATTGTCGTGTTCTCTCTGAGCTTTCAACAATTCTATATGTAAACAATGGAAACCATTCAACGAAATCTCGTATAAAATAGCTTCTTTGTTTTCAAAATGATCGTAAACTACCGGTGCACTGTACTCAATAGCATCGGCAATTTTTCTCATGGAAAGTGAAGCCCACCCTTCGGTTTTAGCCAAAGAAAAAGCCGCATCCAAAATATTGGCACGTATTGATTCTTTTTCTCTTTGACGACGTTCATGTAAACCCATGATTTTTATTTACTAACAGTGTTAGCAAAACTACAAACTTTTGAACATATCTTCCAAACAATTTTTAAAGTTTAACTTTAAACGAAAGATTTTCAAGTGTCTTTATAAAGTTCATAATACTTTAATAATGGGAGCTGGGTGATAATTTTAATTGATATTTTTTAGATTATTGTAAAAATTAATGTGACAGATAGCCTCTTTCAATTGAATTCTGATTGTTTGTATAATTGTGTAAACTTCTTTTTTTCTTGCCTTGAGCTTCCTTATTATATACCAAAAGAAATATTTATCTTTGTGCACAAATAAAAAAGATATGGACACTCCCTCAAATATGATAGAATTGGGTACAAAAGCACCGTTTTTTGAGCTTCCAAACCCATCAAAGACTAACGAAATTCAGTCACTAGATGACTTGAAAGGAGAAAAAGGAACATTAGTGATCTTCATGTGCAACCATTGCCCGTTTGTTCTTCATGTAATTGATAAACTTCATGAATTGTATGAAGATTATAACGAAAGAGGAATTGAATTTATCGCGATAAACTCCAATAATGTAGAAAAATATCCTGCAGATTCTCCGGAAAAAATGATCGAATTCCAGATCGAAAGAAATTTTGATTTTCCTTATTTATATGATGAAAGCCAAGCGATTGCAAAAGCTTATGATGCGGCTTGTACGCCTGATTTCTTTTTCTTTGATGAAAAATTAGATCTTATTTACAGAGGACAAATGGATGATTCAAGACCTGGGAATCATAAAGATGTGACAGGTGAAGATTTAATTATCGCTTTCGAAAATCTTTTGTTGGGAGAACCACAGGAAGAAATTCAGAGACCGAGTATGGGCTGTAACATTAAATGGAAATAATTTTTTGTTGATTGTTGCAGGTTGTTAGTTGACAGTTTGCAATTCAATAATATATAAAAAGCTGTTCTTTTTTGAATGGCTTTTTTTTGTTCCTTATTAGTTGATAATTTGAATGTTATGAAGTTATCCACAATGTTTTCCACAGACTTATCAACACTTATTTGTGGATAAATTCCAACATTTAATCATGAATTAATATTTTAGTTTTGATATCAAATCTATTAACATGTATGAAAACTAGATTTTATTAAACGTAAATAACTTATATTCTGTGTGTTAAATGTTGGGCTGAAAGTTATCCACAATGTTATCAACATACTTACTAACATTTATTTTTAGATAGTTGAGACTTTGCTAAAATTTTACTTCAAGATCAAATTTTTCAAATTGTGGATTATTTACGACTAAGTAAGTTTTATAAACATTTGATAATCTGTAATTTGTTTCGTTATTTGAAAAGTTATCCACATATCTACAATATACATTTTTGTGGATAAATGAACCATAATTATATCTTGCTTAAAAACTTGCTTTAATTTTTGTTTCCTTTTCAACTTTTAAATCTACATTCACCTTATGCGAGAAATTCTTAATAAACTCAGAGGGTGTTTTTTCTGTATATTTTTTAAACATTCTATTGAAATAAGTCACATTATTAAAGCCACAGCTATAACTACATTCTGAAATACTTTTGTCTTGCGCCATCAATAAACATGCTTTATTAATACGATATCGGTTCACAAATTCGGTAAAAGTGATCTGAGTTGCTTTTTTAAAAAAATTGCAGAAAGCAGGTAGTGTCAAATTTGCCAGTTTTGCTACATCTTCAATATTAATTTCTTTTTCGTAATTACGTTCAACATACGTGAAAATATTTTCCAGTCTCGTTTTGTTTTTTGAAATGATCGTATAAGGCATGATTTCGTTGTTCAAAAGCTCATAATCTTTTGATTTTGAAAGTTCGAAAAGTATTTCTAATAACAATAAATATCTTTTATAGCCTTCGGATTCTAACATCAATCTCAATTTGGGAATCATTGCTCTTTTAATTTTCCTATGAAATTTGATACCGTATTTTGAAAGTTCTAACAAGTCTTTAATTGATCTCGCCTCAACTTCCTGCTCCGGAAACTGCAAAATTTCCTGTTTAAATTGAAGGACAATTTCTTCATGCGGATCGATGGAATTCAATCCAAATCCGGAATGGGGAATATTGGAACCGATTAACACCAAATCGCCGTTTGTATAATTGCTTTTATGATAACCGACGTGACGTGTTCCACTCCCGGAAATCACGCACACGAGTTCAATTTCGGGATGATAATGATACTCCCATTTGAATTCTGAAATAGGAGAGTTGTTGTGAATCGTGCGAAAAGAGCTCTTTTCATCGGGGATAACTCGTTCAAATGTAACTTTCATTAAATTAATGATATTTTATCGACTAAAATAATAATTATATTAATATAGTTCAAATATTCATTTACTGTGTTAAATTAACGTTAACGAAAATGCTTCTATCTTAGCCAACAAGAAATTAAATGAATGAAGAATTTCAACATTAAGGCAGTTTTATTTTTAAATTATTTCGTTTTTGCGATTCTTTTGAATTCGGTAGGAACGGTGATTTTACAAATGCAGCAAAACTTCGGGATCTCAAAATCTTCCGCTAGTGTTTTGGAAGGTTTCAAAGATTTGCCGATTGCAATCTGTTCATTCATTTTGGCGTCATTTTTACCAAAAATCGGAATCAAAAACTCAATGTTGATCGCATTATTTTTGGTGAGTTGTATGTGTTTTGTGATGCCTTTTGCCAATGATTTCTGGTTTTTCAAATTATTATTTACAATTGTTGGGATTTCTTTTGCTTTAATTAAAATTTCAGTTTTCACTTCCATCGGATTGGTGACGAATACAGATAAGGAGCATTCAAGTTTTATGGGTTATCTGGAAGGGTTTTTCATGATCGGCGTATTAATGGGAAATGTTTTATTCAGCTTATTTATTGATGACCACAATCCAAGATCAACCCATTGGCTGAATGTTTATTGGGTGTTAGGCGGACTCTCAACATTGTCTTTTTTATTTTTATTCTTCACAAAACTGAATGAAAATGAAGCTAAAAGTGAAAAAACAGATTTGTTGGGCGATTTAAAGAACAGCATAAGCCTATTCAGTTACAAAAAAGTATTGTTCTTTTTGCTGTGTGCTTTCCTTTTCGTTTTGGTGGAACAAAGTTTCCAGACATGGACGCCGACTTTTTATAAAGAAATTTTAAAAGTTCCGACCTCGATGAGTATTCAGGCGGGAGCGGTTTTGGCGGGAGCATTTGCATTGGGAAGATTCTTATCAGGCTTTTTCTCAAAGAAATTTAGTTGGATTTACGTTGTTTCCTTTTGTGTGATTGGCTTTGCGATAAGTATTTTATTGGTTTTACCATTAACTCATAATACTCTTATTGATATAAACACAACGTGGCTAAATGCTCCGCTTGTAGTATATCTTTTTCCATTGATGGGAGGTTTATTGGCGCCGATTTATCCAAGTATTAATTCTGTGATATTAGCGTCAATTCCAAAATATTTACACAGTGCAATGTCTGGTTTGATCGTGGTTTTTTCTGCAGTAGGAGGTACAATCGGGTCGATTATCACAGGTTTTGTGTTTCAGGAATTCAGTGGACAACAAGCTTTTTACCTTTCATTGATTCCGCTTTCATTGTTGATCGTTTCAGCAATTATTATGAATAAATTAAAAATAAATCCTAAAAAATAAAGATGAGCAAACAATTATATATTAATGAAATTCAGAATCTTTTTGATGATGTTCAAAGATCGGAGGTTTTTGAAGATCAGAAGATGATGACCGATGCTGTTCCGTTGTTTCCGATTGCTGAAATTAATGCAAAATATGGAGAAGGAAAAAATACGCAAGGTTTTGATTTAAAAGAATTTGTATTTTCAAATTTTGACTTTTTAGGAGCGAAAATCTCTATTACAAGAGAAACTAAGTTGCCTATCAATGAACATATCGAAAAACTTTGGGATGAATTAACACGAACAGCCTATGAGGAAAAAGGAACATTATTGAAGCTTCCAAAACCTTACATTGTTCCGGGTGGTCGTTTTAATGAGTTTTTCTATTGGGACAGTTATTACATCATGCTTGGATTGCAGGTTTCGGGAAGAACTGAAATGATGGAAAATATTATTGAAAACTGTTCTTATTTAATTCAGACTGTGGGATTTGTACCGAATGCGAGCCGAACTCATTTTCTAAGCCGTTCTCAGCCGCCGTATTTTTCGTTGATGCTTGATTTGCTTTTTGAGACGACAAAAGACGAAAATATTTACATTAAATATCACGATACTTTAGAAAAAGAATACGCTTTTTGGATGAATGGCGAAAAAGACTTGGAAAATGGTTCAAGCGTAAAACGAGTGGTTAAAACTGTTAATGGAGATATTTTAAACAGATATTTTGATGCAGAAAACGAACCACGCCCTGAAAGTTATTTAATTGATATTGAAGACAGTGAAAATGCAGGAAAAGAATTTTACAGAAATATAAGAAGTGCGTGTGAATCGGGTTGGGATTTTTCCAGCAGATGGTTTGCAGACGGAGAAAATATACAGACTATTGAAACATTGAATCTTGCTGAAGTTGATCTGAATTGTCTTTTATGGCATTTGGAAAAAACATTAGCAAAATCTTCATCACTTCAAGATTTGTCTGAAAAAGAAAGAGATTTCAAAGAAAGAGCGGCAATTAGAAGACAGATGATCGATACCTATTTCTGGGATGAAAATTCCGGAACCTATAAAGATTATCACACAAAAAAACACATACAAACAACGTCTGAACATATTGCGGCTCTTTATCCTTTGTTTCTTGGTTTGGCTAGTGAAGATCAGGCAAAATCTATTGCTAAAAATATAGAAGAAAAATTTCTCTATCAAGGCGGATTGGTTACTACAACAAAAAAAACTGGACAACAATGGGATCTTCCAAACGCTTGGGCGCCATATCAATGGCTTGGCTTTCAATCAATGAAAAACTACAGATTTGATGATTTGGCTGAAAAAATTAAAAATAACTGGTGCGCAAACGTGGAAAGAGTTTACAATAACACAGGAAAATTAATGGAAAAATATAACGCATTAGACATTGAAACTGTTGCAGGAGGAGGAGAGTATCCCAATCAGGACGGTTTCGGATGGACAAATGGTGTTTATTTGAAATTAAAAAAGAATTAAAATTTAAAACAAAAATTAAAACTAACTATAAAAAATATATGGCTATGAAAAAAAGATCGATTTTCTTACTTGCCGGTATTGCAACACTTTATTTTAACAATACTTATGCACAAGAAACTACTCCACAGGATTCCACGAGAACTGCATCTATTGATCAGGTGGTTATTACAGGTAACTCCAGACCGAAACCAAAAATAGAATCCAGTACGGCGATTTCTACATTCAGTGCGAAGGAAATTCAGAAACAAAATCCGATCAGTGCGGCTGCTTTATTACAGAGAGTTCCCGGATTTGCGGTTGAAACTTCCGGTGGTGAGGTTGGAAATAACCTTTTCGCAAGAGGTATTCCTTCTGCTGGAGCTTATGAATTTGTACAGGTTCAGGAAGATGGCCTTCCAGTTTTTGAGGACGGTGCTTTACAGTTTGCGAATGCAGATAATTTCTTCCGTGTAGATAATTCTGTAAGCAGATTGGAGGCTTTGAGAGGAGGTTCAGGATCTATTTTTGCAACCAACTCTCCTGGAGGTTTGATCAACTTTATTACAAAAGAAGGAGGAAACGATTTCAAAGGAACAGCAAAACTTGAAACAAGTACTTATGGATTGATGCGTACTGATGTGAATTTGGGTGGAGCTTTGGTTAAGGATAAATTATTCTTCAATGTTGGAGGTTTTTACAGAACGGATGACGGAATCAGAAAAACTGGTTTTAAAGCTAATCAAGGAGGACAGATCAGAATGAATCTTAAGTATGTTTTCGATAAAGGTTATGCTAAAGTGTATTACAAAAAATTGGACGATAGAAATACATTCTACCTTCCGATTCCTTTGGTGCAAAATGGAAATGATCTGAAAGAATTTTCCGGTTTTGATGCTAATTACGGAACATACAGCTACAGAAATATCAGTCAATTAAATATTCCACAAGCTGGAGGAGGATTTTTCAGCAGAAACTTAGAAGACGGAATTCATCCGAAAGTTGATGTTTTAGGAGCTGAATTTAAATATGATCTTGGAAATAATTTCTCTGTTTTGAATAAAACAAGATATACCAATATCAATATGAATTACACGGGGATTTTCCCTTCAGGCGGACCGAAATCAGGGGCTGACTTTGCGGGATTGCCAGTTTCGCAGGGAGGTTTAGGAATGAGTAATTATCAATATTCTATGGTAAGCAGTGGTGCAATTGTGAATCCTGCCTATGTTCAGAAATTAGGATTTTGGGCAATCGACAAGCAGATGAACAACTTTGTAAATGATTTACAATTCAATTATAAATTTGATAAGGGAAATGTAACAGCAGGTTTCTACAAATCAAGCTGGAAGTCTCATCAAAACTGGAACTGGAGCAATGTTTTAGCTACGGCATCAGACAAGCCAGAGCTGCTTAATTTGGTTAACCCAGCTCTTTCTCCGAATGCTACAGGCTATTCTAAAACTTATAATGGAGTTATAGATATGTCTTTCTTACTTAGAGATTCTCAGGTTCAGGGAAGTTTGAATGATCTTTATGCAAATTTAGATTTTAACATTACAGATAATTTAAGCTTCAATGGAGGAATCCGTTACAGCCGTGATTTCTATAAGGGTTATGGAGTAAATACAACAACCGGAAATCTGAATAATTCTGGTTTAACAACAGATGGAACTCACAGTTTCTTAACAACTACTGCAGATGATAATATGTCTGTGTTGGGTAATAAATATACTTATTGGAACTATGATGTAAACAGAGTTTCTTTCACTACAGCTTTGAATTATAAAATTAATTCGGAAAATGCAGTGTATGCTCGTTTTTCAAATGGTTTCAGATCTCCGAATGAAGAAGCATATTATAATAATATGACAAATCTTTCAGCAATAAAGCCAGTAACAACCAATCAGTTGGAAGTTGGGTATAAATATTACTCAAGAACTTTTGATATTGCAGTGATTCCGTTCTATTCTACATTGAAAAATCTTTCATTTACAGATGTTTTCTCTGATGGAACTTCAGAAAATAAATTTGCGAATACAACCAACTATGGGGTAGAGCTGGAAGGTTATGCAAGATTGTTCAATAATTTGTTGGAAGTAACATTTAACGGAACAATTCAAAATCCGAAATACAAAGACTTTACGGGAAGAAATGCAGATGGATCAACATTTAATTATGATGATAACACGGTAAGAAGAATGCCGAAAGTATACTTTAATATTGCTCCGGCTGTAAATATTACAAAATCTTGGAGAGCATATGTAAGCATGAATTATTACGGAAAGCGTTTCCAGGATGAGAAAAATGCACAGACGTTGCCTTCGTTCTCAGAATTTGGGGCGGGAACTTCTTATCAGTTAGGAAAAATCCGCTTTGCTGTTGATGGAACGAATATCTTCAATACCATCGGTATTACGGAGGGTGATCCAAGAGCTGGATCTCCATCAGGAGACGGAACTATTATGGCAAGACCAATTATGGGTGCGGCTGTAAGAGCTTCTATTACATTGGATTTCTAAACACTTAGTTTTTTTTATTTAAATTGATAAAACCGTTAGAGATTTTCTGACGGTTTTTTATTTTTTGATGCTGTTTCGACAAATGAGAAACCTGTTTTGTTTATGAAGTATTTTTAATCGAGAGCCTTTATTTTTCAAACCATAATTTCTAATGCCTCCACTTTCCTTCAAATTCCCCATTACAGAATGTGCCGTCGCCTTTTGCTAAGATCTCACAATCAGGAAGCTTACTAGATATCTTTAAAAGACCTTCAAATGTATAATTGTTGCTCTGAACTTGAATAGTAATGTTTTCCATGTATTTTAATGCAGTTAATTTTTTCAAACCATCTTCAGTAATTGATGTTTCCTGAATTTGCAGATTGAGTAAATTTTCTAATTCTAGAAGATGTGAAATGCATTCGTCTGTAAGTTGTGAGTTGCCTTTTAATCGAAGATATTGCAGGAATTTTAGATTTTTTAAATATTTTATGCCATCGTTGGTAATTTCGGTGTCCTGTAAATTCAAATTTTCAATTTTACTGCAATTGGATACATGAGCCAATCCTTCGTCATTGAGGTTTGAATTGGTAAAACTGGCAGAAATGAGATTGGGAAACCGTTTCAGATAAGACAATTCCTTGAAATTACTTAAAGATTCTTCCCATTTCAGCAAGAAATGGTCACTGTTTACATCATAGTGATGATTTCCTATTTTTATTGAGTTTTCCATGTAATGATTATTTCAGCTTTTCTTTAAGTACGGCGAACTTGATGGTAATGGTTCAAATACATTATCACTTTCTTTTATGTTGTATGTTTCGTTCATCATTCAATATGAAAATTATTTCTGTTCATTTATCCAATTTTCAATCATAGCAACAGCAGAAATAGTAGCTTCTTCTAGTTCAAAATAACTTTCATGCGTTTTTGCAACAGGATTTTCATGATCATTATTTTTGATTATAGTAATATGATAACCTCTTTCAGAACCATGCCAACCCGCAGTAAGTGTATAATTGAAGGGATAGGAAACCTCTAACATATCTGATTTCAGATTTGATCTTGAAAAATCTTTTACAATATAGACTATCGTCCCAATTTTAAAATCGATATCTTCAAAAGGATTTTTAGGCATTTTAAATATTTCAGGGCTTACCGTGCCGTCCTGACTGTCATGCCATTCGAGAATCAATTTGACATTATAATTTGAAAATACTTTGTCTTGAATGCGTGGAGAAAACTTGTAGCCTCCTTCTTTCAGTTTTTCACTTTTCATAACTCCTATTCTTGGCTGTATAAAAATATTACTGGCTTGATCTGTCTCATATGATAAATGTAGCGTTTGATCATCAGAGATAATTTTTAAATAAAACAAAAAATGATAATCATCATCCGGTACAATATACCACAAGTAAAGTTTGTCTTTATAAATAATTTTTCTCTTTCGTTTATGTGATACTGCCATTTATTTATATCCGTAAACTTTTAGTCCTTCCTCTGTTATGTTATATTCAAATTGTCCTAAAGCATCCATTATTTGTTCAAGTTTTTCTAATGGCTGAAAAATAATTTCTGATGCTAGTTTTTCGTTTCTGTTCCAACGTTCTGTTTCATGTTTTGCGGGAATTAATATCCATTCAATTTCGTTAAACTTAAATGGTCCTAATTCGCTCACATCACCAAACCCTGTTTCGTTAAATCCTCCGAAATGAAATTTATACGTTCTGTCTGGCAGCAAGAATTTGATATGTGCTGAGTGAATTTTAATTTTTTCATTCTCAATTTCTGTAAATAATTTGAACCATTTTGCATTGCTCATAAAGGAAGTTCGGTTTAGAATTTCCTTTTCTAATCTATTTGCATTAATTGAATAAAGGTCTAATTCTTGTTTCATTTTCGTTAGTTTTTTAGGATTGTAAATAATGATTAATATGTTTCTTATGTCCAATCATAAGTAAATAATACAATACGACTTTCAGGTTCATAAAACATTAAAATAGAATCAGCTCCATCTCCGCAATAGTTGTATCCAGGTACTTCACCAACATAAATAAATTCTTTACCTTTGTATGAAATGGAAATTCCATCATTACGTAGATTTTCACCAGATTCGTTAATGCTCATTTCAAATGCCGATGGAACAGGTGCAGTATTTGTCCAGTTGCTATACCCCATTTCTCCGCCCAACCTATATAGAAAGTCTTGTGGATTATTATCTTGCCAAGGTAATAGCTGACCTTTTATTTTATATTTAGTTTTTACTTTTTGATAATTTTCCCGTATTGTTTTTATATGTGTTGTAAATTCATTATCAACTCTCTCCTTATGTTTTGAAGCTGATAGAAAATAATCTTCATTTCCCAAAAAAGCATATTTATTATCTTCTGTAAGCCGAAATGCAATCCAGTTTTCTGCACAAAATTCATTATGAAAATCTGTAGTTTTTTCACCAATAATTCCCTCATAGGGTTCTGTGGGATTGAGAAAATGTATTACAGTTCCTTTTAAATCGGGAGTCAAAATTTCTAAATTAATAGATATCATTGGTAATAAATAATTGCTTAGCCAAGATTGATCTGCAACAAATATATCTTCAGGAAAAGGAGTTAATCCTTCCTTTAATTCACTAATTTCTTCTTCGCAAAACTTTGATTCCATATTTTTAAGGTTTTGTATAAAATTTTGTTTGTTTGGATTAACTTATTGAATTAATCAAAACTGTAATGATCAAATATAAAAATAAATAGAGATGTTCTCTCAAAACAGCTTTATAAAAAGAAGTAAGTTATATCCTGGTTTTTTTCATTGCGCTTTTCAACTTTTCTAAATCGTGTCTTTTATATTTTTGCCTACCAGATAAATTTATTTCTTTTAAATTTTTAGGAAATAGATTTGGATTCAGATCTTTTAAGCCTGTATCACTAAGTCCTAAGCTTCTTAAGTTTTGCATTTGATTTAATGTTGTTGGCAATTTATCCAACCTGCAGTTTTCAATACGGAGCGTTTTTAAATTATTTAATTGACATATTGAATCTGGAATTGAATCTATTTCATTTCCTCTAACCATTAAATATTTTAATGATTTTATTTGAGTGAGCCATTCAGGAAAAGTTCTAAACGGAAGGTTTAGAAGCCAGATCTTTTTTAATTTTTTTAGACTAGCGATTTCTTTTGGAAGTTCAAAATCATCTAAATTATAAATAGAAGGATCAGCCTGAATTTCTAACGTTTTTAAGTTGATGAATTGTGAAAAAATAGCACCTTTATCTTTTAAGTTGTATTCTATGAATAATAGGCTTAGCTTTTTACAATTCTTTGGATTTTGAATTGCATCATTTAATGATGAAAATTTAGTTTTTTTTAAGAGAAACATTTTTTTTTACTTAAAAAACGGATTATACTCCTTCTCAAAACCAATCGTAGTCGGATTTCCGTGTCCGGAGAAAACCTGAGTTTTGTCATCAAGAATAAAAAGTTTGTTTTTAATTCCGTTGATTAATTGCTCGTGATTTCCTTTATAAAGATCCGTTCTTCCGATGCTTCCTTCAAACAAAACATCACCTGAAATCATGAAACTTTGATTTTCGTTATGATAAACCACACTCCCCGGAGAATGTCCCGGAACATGATAAATTTTGAATTTTTCTCCGTCAAGATCCAATTCATCACCTTCATTGATATATTTAATTTCTACATTTACAGGATTGATCTGAAATCCGAACCTCATTCCGCTTGCCTGTAGCATGTCTAAAACTTCTTTATCATCCTGATGCATAATTACGGGAACTTTAAATGTATCAAAAGCCCATTGTAAACCCAAAACATGATCGATATGAGCATGAGTAAGAAGGATTTTTTCGATTTTTAATTCATTTTCTGTAATGAAATTTTTGATAGTGTTGGTCTCCTGTTCATTCATATTTCCCGGATCGATCAGCCACGCATTTTTATTTTCATTATAAAGTATATAGGTGTTTTCGCTCGCAAAATTGAATACGAAACCTTGAATCTGAAGCATATTCTGAATATTTTTTATTAAAACAAATGTAGGTACAAAACTTTTGGTTTAAAACATTTTAATAAATTTTTAATTGATAAAGACCTGTATGTTTTGTGGTTTAAAAATGATTTTTTTGTTATCTTCGTCATAATGAAAACTTTGCGAATACTTTTACTTTCTTTAGGTGGATTGGTTTTTGGACAGAATATCCAAAGCATCCAGTTGTTCAATCCTCAGACTAATGATGAAACGCCTGTCATTAATTTCAGTCAGCAATTGGTTTTAAGTTTTGACGATCTTACCAACGCCAGTGAAATTTACAGATATACGATCAAACATTATAATAGAAACTGGGAAGACGACAATCTTTTTTTTACGGAAATTGCAAACGGAAGCCTGAATGGTTTGTTGGATAAATTTCAGTATTCTTTTAATACATTACAATCTTATACACATTATACACTTACGTTTCCGAACGAGAAAATACAGCCCAAGATTTCAGGGAATTTTGAACTGATTGTTTACAAAGATTCTGCAGAAAAACCGCTTTTCAAAAAAAGATTTTACCTTGTAGAAGATGCGGCAACTTTGGCTTTAAATATTTCAAGATATGCAGATGCGAGAAATCCGAATGCTAATCAAAGGGTAGAAGTGAAGGCTGTTTCAAAAGCAGGAGATTTGACTTCAAATGTAAATTCGATGTCATTGAATGTGATGCAGAATAACAATCAAAACGTTACGATTAACAATTTAAAACCAAGTACAACGATGGGAAATCAATTGATGTTCCAGCAAATGAATTTGGTTTTTCCGGGAAATAACGAATTTTATTATTTCGATAATAAAAATATGAATATGGCTGCAGATATGGTTCGTGCAACGGAGGTAAAAGACGGTGTAAACAATACTTTTCTGCATCCGGTTTGGGCTTTTCCATTGAATTACCAATATCAACCGGACGTAAACGGATCTTGGTATTATAGAAGAAATGATCTTGGAAACGAAAGAAATGCGGAAAGAGAAGCAGATTATTCTTGGGTATATTTCTCTTTAGATTCTGATCCTGTGGAAAGAGAAATTTATGTTTTGGGAGGCTTTAATAATTTTCAGCCAAGCAAAGAAAATCAGATGCAATATGATGCCTCAGCGAAAAAATATATAGCAAAAATTTATCTGAAGCAAGGTTTCTACAACTATATTTTAGCAACAAGACAAGGAAATGGACCATTAGATTTCGGAGAAATTAACGGAAATTTCTGGCAGACAGAAAATCTTTATCAGGCATTTTTATATTATACTCCTTTTGGTAGGAACTATGATGGATTAATGGGATATGGTGAATTTAGAACGCCTGTGAGGTAAATTTAATAAAGGTAAGAGAGTTTGAGAATTTTAGTGAAAATAAATGTTTTGAACTTTTTTAATTTCTTCTTTAAGTAAAATAAAATGCTTCGAGAACCTCAGCATGACATCGCTAATAAAAACAGTTAGTATTAGAAATGTCATGCTGAGGTTCTCGAAGCATTGGTAATAATATAGATTTTTTTTGATAAATTTTATAAAAACAAAAAACCTCACAGAAAAAATCCGTAAGGTTTCAATATAAAAATAGTCTGGAAGTCTGGAATTATTTAATCTTTAAACTTTAAAAATGGCGGTCACCAGTAAATTTTCTTCATCCTCAAAAATATAATGAATATTTACTGGGAAATTTTGCATGGCATTGACTGTAACTTCCTTATATCTTGTTTCATGGCTTTTTTCGTTTTGCAGAATTTTATTTATTGATTCCTTTAAATCTTCGAGAAAATCAATTCCTTTTTTTTCTTTTTCCGCGTTGAATACACGCATAAGAAGCCTTATGTCGTTTTTTGCAATGGAAGAGAGGAGAACGTTCATTTTATGCACAATTCTTTTTCAGCTCTGAAATATTTTCGTAAAAATCTAATTTTGTTGTCGGGTTTTCGTTGTGAAACTGAATTCTGTACAAAACCTCATCCAGTTGAAATTGTGGAATTGCAGGTCTGTTGTTCACTTCAAAACTTTCTACCATTTTAGCAAATGCTTCCAGAATTTCTGGACTGAAGTTTTCGATCTTTGTTTTTAAAATTTCGGCAGTTGCATTCATCATCTTTAAATTTTAAGGTTAATGGTGTTCTTTGATGGGGTAAAGGTATGAAAAATATTTAATTTTACAATTTTATTTTAAAATTATAGGGGTTAATTTTAAAATTTATTATTATTTTAAAATAATTAATATAAAATGAGGGGGTGTTGTAGAAAAAATATTTTTTTTATTTGTTTTTTTGAATGCTTCGACGGAGCTCAGCATGACAACGCTAAAAGTATGCTGTTAAAATCAACGGTTAGTATTAGAGATGTCATGCTGAGCTCCATCGAAGCATCTATAAATAATATGAACTATTAAAAAAACCTGATAACACAAAAAAATAACCTCCGTTTCCGAAGGTTAATATATTTAAACTAAATAAAATTCATTGAGTTTTTCTTCACAAAGCGTTTTCACGACTTCAATCCAGCGATCTTCATCATTAAGACAAGGAATATAATGGAAGTTCTCTCCGCCACCATTCATAAACTGATGTTTTCCTTCCACAGAAATTTCTTCCAACGTTTCCAGACAATCCGAAACAAAAGCCGGACAGACAATTGCTAAGTTTTTAATTCCTTTTTTGCCGATACTTTCAAGAGTTTCGTCTGTATAAGGTTCCATCCATTTGTCTTTTCCCAACCTCGACTGAAACGTAACCATTACTTTTTCTTTGGGCAACCCTAATTTTTTAATGACAGAATTGGTAACATCAAAACATTGATGACGATAGCAAAACTGATGACTCGGATTGTTCTCTCTTGAACAACAATCATTTAAATTACAAGTATTTGTAGGATCGGTTTTGTAAATATGTCTTTCCGGAACTCCGTGATAAGAAAATTGTAAAGCATCGAAATTTTCAGGAAGTTTTTCCTTAATACTTTCGGCTAAACAATTAATATAAATATCTCTATTGTAAAAAGGTTGAATATAATTGATCTTTACATTCGGGAATTTTTCTTTTCTTACTTCGTCTGCTTTTTCAATTACGGTTTCCGTTGTACTCATCGCATATTGCGGATACAAAGGAAAAAGCACGATTTCAGAAACGCCTTTATCAACTAATTTCTGAATTCCCGCTTCAATACTCGGTTGAGCATATCTCATCCCGATTTCCACAGGAACATCAACCAGTTTTTGAAGTTTTCTCTGAATTTGTTCTGTAATGACAATTAATGGTGAACCTTCATCTGTCCAAACCGTTTTATAAGCTTCGGCAGATTTTGCAGGTCTTGTATTTAAAATAATTCCGCGAACTAGTAATGCGCGAAAAATCCAGCGATAGTCGATCACTCTTTCATCCATCAGGAATTCATCCAGATATTCTTTTACGTCATTTACCGCTGTAGATTTTGGTGAACCAAGATTTACGAGTAAAATTCCTTTTTTAGCCAAAATTTTTTAATTTTAATTATCAATAGACTTTTCAAAATTCGTTATAAATTTTGAAATTTCGGTAAAGGTATCATTTTCTATTGAGCCGTTTTTGTCAAATTTTCCCTTTATACCTTTTATCAGCAATTGGTGGTCATCAACTTTTGCGCCAAGAGTTTTCAAAATTAATAATAATTCTTCGTGTCCTTTTTCTCCGTTAGCAGAAGCAGTCACAACTCCGACAGGTTTTTCACTAAAAATAGTAGTGGAAACACACCATTCCAATAAATTTTTTACCCTACTCGGAATACTGAAATATATTCCGGCGTAGAAAAAAGTACACCCGACGAACTATCGATATCTTCACGGATTTTCAATACTTCAGCAGGTGTATTATTATTTGTAAGTTCTGTATCAAAATGCGGGAGAATAGAAAGATCATCATAGATTACGAACTCAACATCGGTTTTCATTTCCAATGCTTTTTCCATTAATTTTAAATTGCTGGAATTTTTCGTAGCACTTCCAATAATGACAACTATTTTCTTTCTATCAGACATTTTATAGAAAATTATCCGTTTACAGCTTCCACTCTTTCTACTAAGTCAGGAACGAATTGTTTTAAAATATTTTCAATTCCTCCTTTTAATGTAGCAGTTGAACTTGGGCAACCGGAGCAAGCGCCTTGTAAAAGCATTTTTGCCGTTTTATTTTCCTTATCGTATTCCATTAAAGAAATTTTTCCGCCATCATTTTCTACTGCAGGAGCAACATATTCATTTAAAATATCAGAAATTTTCTGTTCGTCGTCGGTATAATCTCTGTTGATGATTTTTTCTACAGGATTTTCATGTTTTTGAGATTCGATGTTTGAAATTTCACCTCCGCCTTGAAGATATTCAGCGATAAAACCACGAACTGCCATCATTACTTGGTGCCATTCTACAGAATTATCTCTTGTCACAGCTACGAAATTATCAGAAATAAAAACTTCCTTCGCAAAATCAAACTCTTTAAAAATAGCCTGAGCCAAAGGAACTCCTTCTGCATCATCTTTTGATTTTACTTCTACGAAACCTTCCATTAATAATTTGCTGGAAACGAATTTCATTGCATTAGGATTCGGAGTCATTTCTGCATAGATCTGATACATTTCCTTTCTTTTTTGAAGATAAATTCTCGGATTTGCCAACAATTCGTCTTCAACAATGTTTTTTAGGCTTTCAACAACATGTTCCCATTCTACAGTATCCTGTTTTGCAACCGCCACAAAATTAGCTGTAATGAAAATTCTTTCCACAAAAGGATAATTGAAAAGTTCCTGTGCCAAAGGAATTTCTGAAATATCTGAATCTCTGTCCAACTCCAAAGATCCCGGAATCAGGTTGTAGTCGGCTACAAATTTCATCACTTTCGGATTTTCGGTTGGTTCTATAAGTATAGTATGCATTTTTTCTTTAAATTTGAGTTACAAAAATACGCATAAGAAGTGGGATTGAAGAAAGAGGATAGTTAGATTTTTGCTATTAGTGTTATTATTGATTTGAATCCATGAATTTCAGTTATAAAATTTCTTTATTTAATATTCTTGCTCCGATATTATTCATTTTTGCTTTGTATATAGCCTGCGGAATAAAAGGAGATTTTTTTATTCCGGGATTTCTTTTGTTTTTCGGGATTTTTGTGCCAATTTTATTACTTATAATTGATGTTAGATTTCAATATATTATTAAAAGTAAGCGAACTGTTCTTTTTTTAGAGTTGCTTTTATTATTAATAGGAGGATTGTTCATTTATCTTTATGTGTCATTTTTAAATTTTTTAAACTAAACTTTACATACAATATGGCTTTAATAAAAGAACTTTTAGGAAAAACACCACAAATAGGAGAGAACACTTTTTTGGCTGAAACAGCAACGATCATCGGCGATGTTACGATGGGAAAAGATTGCAGTATTTGGTACAATGCGGTGATCAGAGGTGATGTTCATTATATTAAAATGGGAAATAAGGTGAATGTTCAGGATAATGCAATGTTACACTGTACCTATCAGAAACATCCTTTAAATATTGGAAATAATGTATCGATTGGTCACAATGCAATCGTTCACGGATGTACAATTCAGGATAATGTTCTGATCGGAATGGGATCAATTGTTATGGATGCTTGTCTTGTTGAGGAAAATTCTATCGTTGGAGCTGGTTCTGTAGTTACTCAGGGAACTCATATCAAGTCCGGAGAAGTTTGGGGCGGTGTTCCTGCGAGAAAAATTAAAGATATTAATTCTTTATTGCTGGAAGGAGAAGTAAACAGAATTGCAGATAATTATGTAAAATATTCTTCATGGTATAAAGAAAATGTGAAACATGTGGAAGGATAATTTTTAACGTAAATAGAAAATTTTCCTTAAAATTAATTCACATTGTAATAATTCATAAAAAATCTCTGTCAACAAAACGACAGAGATTTTTTTATAATCTTTAGCGAAAGATTCCTCAAGTAATTTATATAAAAATAATATTTACGAATTGATAAGCTCAGCTTTTCCATTTACACATTTAATTCCGGTTGGCGGATTGATCATCATACAATCTGATATTATACCGTATTTTTGATTGAATGCTTTTACTTTTTCGGTATAATCATTGATCTTTTTCAGAATAGTTTCTTCTGATTTTTTCGGATAAGCAATATAAGATTGAGGTCCGCCACAAGCTTTTGCACCCATCGGAGCGAAAGTCCATTCATTCGCATCCGTACATTTTTCTTTTGCGATTTCAGATTCAATTGATGCTTTTATTTTATCTAGTTGTGCCTGATCGTATTTCTGACTGTTTTCATCGGCAGGTCTTTCCGAAATATCTTTAGGTAAATTTTCATTGGCTTTTTTAGCTGTTCCACATGAGAACATCAAAGTAGAACATAATAATGCAGCTGAAATATACTGAATTGGCTTTAACATAATAATTTTTCTGTTTCAAATTTTTCAAAAGTTATGCCAAGATAAAGAAATCAAATTCATTTTCCGTAATTTTGATGACGATGAACAATCATTTTTTTGACTTAATAGAACATACCAACCGAAGTGTATTTTTAACGGGGAAAGCCGGAACGGGAAAGACTACTTTCCTGAATGATTTTGTTAAACGCACACGCAAAAAGCACATTGTGGTCGCACCTACAGGAATTGCGGCAATCAATGCAGGAGGCGTTACCATTCATTCGATGTTTGGACTTCCGTTGAGAACTTTTTTACCGACAACCGAAAGAATAGATACCAGTTTAGCAAATAATATTGCTGATCTGATGCCTCATTTTAAATACAGAAAGGATAAGCTTAAACTTTTACGGGAAGTTGAAATTATCATTATCGATGAAGTTTCCATGCTTCGTTCCGATGTGTTGGATATGATGGATTTTTCTTTGAGATTTATCAGAAGAAACAATCAGCGTTTTGGTGGTGTTCAGATGTTGTTCATTGGGGATTTGTATCAGCTTCCGCCGGTGGTGAGAGATGAACACATTTTAAAAATGTATTACAATTCTCCCTTCTTTTTCGACAGTCATGCAATTAAAGAAATTCCTTTAATTACGATTGAATTAACGAAAGTTTACCGCCAATCCGATGAAGAATTTTTGGAAATTTTGAACGCAATTCGTGATGGTGATGTTGCCAATATTGATTTTAACCATTTAAATGAGAGATACAAACCTGATTTTGATATGGGAAGCGAATCCTACGTTTATCTGTGTTCACATAATAAAATGGCAGATGAAATTAATCAGGAAAAATTAACGGAAATAAAAGTCGGTGCTAAAAGCTACGAGGCAAAACTTTTTGGAGAATTTAAAGAAAATCAGTTTCCGAACGAGCAATTTTTAGAATTAAAATTAGGTGCTCAAATTATGTTTATCCGAAATGATATTTCTGGAGAAAAGAAATATTTCAATGGAAAATTAGGTGAAATTTCAGCGTTAGATGAAAACGAAATTAAAGTTATTCTCGACGGAAGCGAAAGGGAAATTACTGTAAAACGTGAAGTTTGGGAACAGAAAAAATATTTCCTTGATACCGATAAAAATATTAAGGAAGAGGTTTTGGGAAGCTTTGAACAGTTTCCGATAAAATTGGCTTGGGCTGTAACGATTCATAAAAGCCAGGGTTTGACGTTTGATAAAGTGATTATTGATGCAGGCAAAAGTTTCACGGCAGGTCAGGTTTATGTGGCGTTGTCACGTTGCCGAACGTTGGAAGGAATTATTTTAAAATCTAAAATCACTCCGGAAGTTATTTTTAAAGACAATAGAATTTTAAAATTTCAGGGTGAAACTCATGCGAATGATAACGTTGAGGCAATTTTAAATAAAGAAAAATACGATTACAGCATCAAAAAAGTGCTTCGAACAGTTGATTCTCAATGGCTTTTGAAAGAAGTTGAAGACTGGAATAATCTATCTATTGTTACAAAAAGTATTGATCATTTAAAAACGAAACAACTGTATGTTCAGTTGAAACCTGAGATTGTTAATCTTGGAAAAATTTTCGAAAAACTAGATCGTGTTATTTCTCAGAAGGTTAACAATTTTATTGAAAATAAAGAAGAATGGTCTGAAATTGAAAGCAAAACGAAAGGAGCCGTTAATTTCTTTTTTACTGAGATCAGGGACAAAGTTTTCAATCCGCTGAAAGAATTTTATGCTGAAATAAAAGGCGCAAAAGGCTTAAAACAATACAACGAAGATTTTAGGGTTTGGCTTGAAGATATTGAAGAATATTTGAATAGCTTAAAAGAAATTCATTTATTAGAAACGAAACTTTTAGAAGAAAAAAATGACAAGGAAATCAGCATGAAAATTGCAAAAGTTCCGTCACAAGTTTTAACATTTCAATTATTCGAACAGGGAAAAACTATTGGTGAAATTGCGTTGGAAAGAGGTTTGGTAAAAGAAACGGTAATCGGGCATCTTGCGAAATTTGCAGAACAGGGATTACTGGATATTTCGAGAGTGATTACTTCGGATAAGATCAGAGCATTTGAAGATATTTTCTACAAAACGCCACACGAAACGTTAACAGAATGGAAAAATGCGCTACCAAGTAATTTTGAATTTAATGAGATCAGGATTTTGATTAATCATTTTAATTATCAGAAGGAGAAAGCGAAATAATATTTAAGAAAGGTTTTAATAATCAAAGAATTACTAAAACCTTTTTTATTTTCTATTTATTTGACAAATCCTGGCTTACATTATATCCGACAATTTTTATATCACCGTTCTCATCTTTTTCCATACTGAAAGTTTCGTGTGTTGTTTCAGTACCTCTTTTTACATCGTAAGTGAAAAGATATTGGCTTCGGGCATCGCTTCCTTTTACAACCAAAGTTTCCCATTTTACAAGATAGAAATCCTGAATTGGACCAATATTATTAGTAGTACTAAGAAGTTCATTCAATTTTTCCTTATCGGTTACTTCAAAAAATTTTTCACTAAACAAATTGTAAATATTATCCTGAATACTACCATGTAAAATTTCCCAATAAAATTTTTGTGTAATCTGTTCTCCGTCTTTTTTATCAGATTCCTGGTCTTTGTAAATTTGGTTGAAGGAACAGCTTATTAAAAGAAATGAAAAAAGTAAGTAAATAATTGATTTCATGATTTTAAAATTAATATAGCAATATTAGTAAATTCGGTTATAAAAGAGATTGATGATTTTTTTTTATCTTTAATTATGTATTGAAATATAAATACCTTTATGATCGCTCAAAATATTCTTATCAACAAAAGATGTAGCTTCATCAATATTTTGCACAAAAGTATTAGGAATAATAATATGATCAATATTTTCTTTGATTTCTGAAGTTGTATTTATTAAATTTAATTCTTCAAAAAGATCTTTCAATGATTCTGTTATTTTAGAATTAATAGAAAAATTCTCCTCACTTTTTTTAAATGAAGTATTAAAATCTCCGACAATAAAAAGATTCGGATTCATCGAGTGAATATTTCTGCAATCTTGAATAGTATTTTGTAACTCATTATAAACAAAAGGTTTCCGATTGAACCAAGTTCCGATAATTGTACAATAGAAAACAATATTTCCTAATTCCGTCTCAAATTCTAATGCAAGATTAGTTTTGTCATCAGTTACCGGATATTTTTTTGAACAGGAAATTTTTGAATATAAAATAGTTCGGAACGCTTTTTCTCCTTTTAAATATTCTGTGTAATTGAGATTTTCGTAAACCGTGTTTTCAGGAATTTGAGAACAGGAATATTTGTACGGAAAATTTTTAAGATCAAGATTAACAGCTTCCGTTAAAATAAGAAAATCAAAATCAAGTTGATTTAAGAATTCTACAGTTTTTAAAGTGCCTTTTTTCCTTGCCCAGTCGATATTTAATGTTGCAATTTTCATTAATTTTTAGAACTTTTCAGAATTGGAATTCCGTAAGGTTTTGCATCAGATTTATTTCTGAAAAGTTTGATCATGTTTTTATTTTTATCAATTACTCCAAATTTATATTCAAATGCTTTTCTGGAATTAAAATAAACAGTGTCGCTCTTGATTGTATATTCACCTTTGATACGATCTATTCCAAAGCAGACACTTTCATAGATGAATTTTTCATCTTTCTTTAATTTTAAAGTTGTTGTACAGTTTGCTGCTCCTTCAGCTTGCGCGAAGATTTTGTCTTCTCCTTCTAATACACTTTCAAAATTGATGAGCCCTTTTGGCTTGATAGCAATTAAAGCTAAGCAGGAAAGCATAAATATTAAAAGAGTATTTCTCTTTTTTTCTCTGAATTTATCTCTGACAGAAATGTAAAGTTGCCTGATAAATTCTATAAATAGGAGGAAATAAATGATGAAAGCAATAATGATAACAATTAAAAAAAACAATCCAAGTTCACCTTCCCAAAAGTATGAAGTATTAATTGTCAAAAATAAAATTGAAGTCAAAATAAATTGTAAAGAAAATTTTTTCATTTGTGTAATTATCAATTCATGAATTATAGTTGTTGGGGTTAAATATAAATAATTTTAAGATTTGAATCATTAATCAATTTAAATTTTAATAAGAATTAATTCCAATAGTTTTTTCCTGAACAACCCAATCCATCCTATCAATTACAAAAAGTAACTAATGCAAAATATTAGCTTTACATTTGTTTGGTTTTAAACCTAAAATTTAAAATATGAAAAATTTTGAAATATCCGTGTTGGATCTTGCGCCTGTAAAACAGGATAAGACGATTCACGATACTTTTCAGGACAGTTTATCTTTAGCAAACCATACTGAAAATTTAGATTATAAAAGATTCTGGCTCGCAGAACATCACAATATGGAAAGCATTGCCAGTTCTGCAACTTCGGTTTTGATTGGTTTTATCGCCAACGGAACAAAAAAAATAAGAGTAGGATCAGGAGGAATCATGCTTCCAAATCACAGTTCGCTCGTTATTGCCGAACAATTTGGGACGTTGGAATCACTTTTCCCTGGAAGAATTGATCTTGGTTTGGGAAGAGCGCCCGGAACGGATGGTTTGACAGCTCAGGCTTTGGGAAGAAATCCTGCGATTATCAATCAACAATTTCCGAGACAGATTTTAGAATTACAGAAATATTTCTCCAAAGAAAATCGTGATGCTTTAGTTCGTGCAATTCCTGGTGAAGGTTTAGATATTCCTTTATATATTTTGGGTTCCAGTACAGACAGTGCATTTTTGGCAGCAGAATTGGGACTTCCATACGCTTTCGCGGGACATTTTGCTCCGGAACAAATGGAAATGGCTTTCAATATTTATAGACAGAATTTTGAACCTTCGAAATATTTAGATCAACCTTATATCATCGCTTGTGTGAATGGAGTAGCGGCAGAAACTTCGGAAGAAGCTCATAAAATGTCCACAACTTTATTTCAGGCTTTTATTAATATCGTAAGAAATAACAGAAAACCTTTTGCACCGCCGGTTGATGATATGGATGACATTTGGTCACCAATGGAAAAATCGATGGTGTTGCAGAAATTAAAATTTACTTTTATCGGAGATCAGTCGGAAATTGAAGAAAAGTTGAAAAGTTTTCAGGAAAAATTCAATGTGGATGAACTGATGATTAATTCTCATATTTACGATCATCAAAAAAGATTGGAATCGTACGAGATCATCAGAAAGGCAAAAGACTCGATATTCAAAGCGTAATAAACCATTTATATTAATTGGGAGATGCCTATTTTTATGAGTATCTTTGCGAAAATTTAAAGTAAAAATGTCTGATATTAAATTAAATACTATTCCAGAGGCTATCGAAGACCTTAAAAATGGTAAAATAATCATAGTAGTAGATGATGAAGACAGAGAAAACGAAGGTGATTTTCTTTGTGCTGCTGAATTAACGACTCCTGAATTGATCAACTTTATGGCAGTGCACGGAAGAGGTTTGATCTGTATGCCGCTTCCTGAAAAAAGATGTGATGAACTAGGATTGGAAGTAATGGTAAGCAGAAGCAGTGATCCTAAAGAAACGGCTTTTACAGTTTCCGTTGACCTTTTGGGGAACGGAACTTCTACAGGAATTTCTGCAGGTGACAGAGCAAAAACGATTTTAGCTTTGATGGATGAAAATTCTAAACCGACAGATTTCATGAGACCTGGTCACATTTTCCCGCTTCGTGCAAAAAAAGGTGGTGTTTTGAAAAGAGCAGGACATACAGAAGCAGCAATCGATCTTACTTGTTTGGCAGGTTTGAAAGAAGGTGGAGTAATCTGTGAAATTATGAATGAAGACGGATCAATGTCTCGTTTGCCGGATTTACAGGTTTTTGCTCAAAAACACGATATGAAAATTGTTTCTATTGAAGATTTGATTCATTATCAGCTTAAAAAAGGAAATCTTATTGAAAGAATTGAAGAAAGAAAAGTAAAAACTGCTTACGGAGATTACGATTTCTGTGCTTTCAGAGAGACTTCTAACGATCAGATTCACTTTGCTTTAACGAAAGGAAGTTGGACTGTTGATGAGCCAGTTTTGGTAAGAGTTCAGTCTTCTGATTCTTATTTTGATGTGTTAACAAGATTGAATAACGGTGAAAAACCTCTATTGGAGAAAGTTACCAACATGGTAAATGAAGCTGGAAAAGGCGCAATTATTTTTATCAATAACGTTTCAAATTCTGAAAATACATTGAGAAAATTACAGCAGTTCATCAATTATCAGGATGGTCAGCAAAAACATCCGACAGCTGCATTCAATTACAGAGATTACGGGATCGGAACTCAGATTTTAAAGAATCTTGGAATTAATAAGTTTAAAGTAATCACTCAAAATCCGGATATCAAACCTCAAGTTGGAGGATATGATGTTGAGGTGACCGAGATGGTGCAATTATAAAAAAGAAAATGGCTTGAGAAATCAAGCCATTTTTATTTCGTCGAAATTTCTGAAACCATTCAGAAAATCTTTGATATTCATTCTTTTCTTTCCTTCCAATTGCAATTCTAAAGGAAAATAAACACCGTCTCGAGTATAAATTTTAAATTCATTTTTTGAAATTTCTAAACTTCCTACAGTTTTTCCGTGATTTGAAATTTCAAATTTCCCTCCGAATATTTTTAATCCTTTTTCTTCTTCTCCAATTTTCAACGTTGTAAATGCAGCCGGATAAGGTGACATTCCTAAAATAAACTGGTGAACTTCTTTTGAATTTTTCGTCCAGTCTATCCTTGTATCTTCTTTGAAGATTTTAAAAGCATTTTTTGGATGCTCAACTTCTGGTTGAGGTTTTTCGATAATTGAATTTTCTGCTAATCCATCCAACGTTTTTACAACCAGTTTTGAACCCATTTCCATTAATCTGTCATGAAGACTTCCTGCATTTTCATCTTCCAACACCGGAATTTCTTCTTGCAATAAAATATTTCCTTCATCAATTTTTTCATTGATAAAAAAAGTAGTTGCACCTGATTTTGCTTCTCCATTAATCACAGCATAATTAATTGGAGCTGCACCTCTGTAATCGGGAAGTAAGGAAGCATGAAGATTGAAAGTTCCAAGTTTAGGCATTTCAAACAAAACTTTAGGCATCATTCTGAAAGCGACAACTACGAAAACATCAGCATCCAATTTTCTTAATTCATCCAAAAACTCAGGATTTCTCAATTTTTCAGGTTGAAAAACAGGAATATTATTTTCTACAGCAAAAACTTTTACAGGAGACTGATTTATTTTTTGTCCGCGTCCGCTCGCTTTATCCGCAACCGTTACAACGCCTACAACTTCATGATGAGATTGGTGAATGGCTTCCAACGAAGTCTTTGCAAACTCGGGAGTTCCTAAAAATACAACTTTCAATAATTTCATGGTGCAAAGATAAACTTTGTTTATGGATGTTTAAAATTTGAAGATTTAAATTAAATGAGTTTCATGTCATTCAGAACGGAACAAAGTGGAGTGAAGAATCTATCATAATTAATAGATTTCTCCTTCGTCGAAATGACAAGAAAAGACTTTATGTTAAAGAATACGTTCTAAAATTCAGCATTTTTACTTTTCCCGAATCTAACAAAAAAATCAAATTTTCAAGAATGTTTTCTTTTGAATGATAACTTAACTGAATAGATAATTCTTCGATCGTAGCAGGGTTTTTTGCCAATAAACTGATGATTTGCTTACCAATATTTTTGCCAAAAATGGACTGTTTATTTTTTTCACAAACCGAACATTGTCCACAGTTTTTAGAATTTTTTTCTCCAAAATATGCAAGAATCAATTTCATTTTACAATATTGATTGTCTTCAATATAAAACTTCATTTCTTCCCATTTCTGGATTTTGTTTTTTTGAATGTGTTCAAATAGCTTCCAATACAAAGAATTAGTAATTCTTTCGTCCCTTGGTTTTAAAAATTTAATACTGGATAGAGCGCCATCGATATATTCTAAATAACCTTTTTGCTGAAGTTCTTTCAATCTTTCTTTGATCAAAGCAATACCCACTCCAATTTTATTGCTGACCTGTTGTTCGCTGAAAACTACTTTATGAGTCGTAATTCCAGAAATCGTACGAAGCATTAATTCAATAAAATAAGCGTCTTTTTGAGGAAGTTGGTCGATTTCATCAGCCTGCATTAAAAGCTGTAGAGATGAAAGCGTCTTATTATCATTAAAGTAAATAATTTCCTGATTGTGGAGGAAATTCAGAACATTTTTAATCTTCGCGTTTGATAGTTTCGTGAAATTTTGAATTCCATTAATATTTAACTGAAAAACTTTTTCAGGAAGTTCAAATTCAGCCACCTGAAAAATAGAGTAGAGGTAAGTGATAATTTTTAAAAATTCAGCTTTATTTGGAATCTGATTTTTTAATATTTGATCAAAATTTAAAATTTCCTGTTTATCCCAAAGCAAAAATGCAAAACTTTCATTACCGTCTCTTCCGGATCTTCCGATTTCCTGATAATAATTTTCAATCGACGGAGCGGGAGAGTAGTGAATGACAAAACGAACATTATCTTTGTCAATTCCCATTCCGAAAGCATTTGTCGAGATCAAAACGTTACTGTTACTGTTATTCCAAGTAGTTTGTTTAGTGTTTTTTTCTTTTGTTGTTAAGCCAGCATGGAAAAAATCAACATTTTTTAAATTATTTCTACGTAAAAATTCGTTGAGAAGTTCTGCTTCTTTTCTTGTTCTGACATATATAATTCCCGATTCATTTGTGAATTTTAAAATATCAAGAATCCGTTGAAATTTATCAGAAACTTCTTCCGTGAAAATCCGTATATTTTCTCTTTTGAAACTTTTTTGAAAAACTTGGGGATTTTTTAATTCCAGTTTTAATTTTATCTCTTCTAAAACTTTTGGAGTTGCCGTTGCCGTCAAAGCCAAACAAGGGATTTTAGGATTATTATGTCTGAATGCTTTTATATTTTGGTAACTTGGTCGAAAATCCTGCCCCCATTCAGAAATACAGTGCGCTTCATCTACAGCAATAAATGATAATTCGATTTCCTCAATATTTTGAAGGAATTGTTTGTTGGTTAATCTTTCCGGAGAAACGTAAAGCATTTTTGTTAAACCTTCTTTACAACGGTTATAAATAGTTTCAGCATCATATTCATCTAGTTCTGAAGATAGATATTCGGCTTCAATTCCTCTGGATTTTAATTGGTTCACCTGATCTTTCATCAAAGCTAAAAGTGGCGAAATAATAAGGCATGTTCCTTCTTTTAACAAAGCCGGAAGTTGATAACAAAGTGATTTTCCGGCTCCCGTAGGCAAGAGAACAAGTGTATCTTTTTCGTTAATAACCGAATCAATAATAGCTTCCTGTGAATCACGGAAATTATCATAGCCCCAAAAATGTTTTAAGGTTTTAAATTTTAGCTCTTGAAAATCTTGCTGAGAAATCATGTGATAAAAATAAGGAAAGTAATATAATAAAAAAAGCCACGCAATGCATGGCTTTAATATAATTTAGTAAATAAATTTATTATTTAGCTTCGAAGTAAACTCTTCTGTTTGCTCTGTTTTTCCATTCAGGACATTTAGTAGCAGGATCACATTCTGGATATTTAAGGTCTTTTTCACCTCTACCTACTGAGTTTAGTTTACCAGATTGAACACCGTTTTTAATTAAATAATTTTTAACATTATTTGCTCTTCTTTCAGATAATTTTTGGTTGTAAGCGTCAGAAGCTCTTGTATCTGTTGCTCCAACTACAGTATAAGATCCTGTTGAAGAGTTAATATAATTAACAGCGTTGTTCAATATCGGTGTATTAGAAGGTAAAATTCTGTCTGAATTTAAGTCAAATTCAATACCATCTAATTTTGTTTCTTTTTCTTCAACTGGTCCAGCAATAGGAGCTGTTGTTGTAGGACAACCTTGGTTTTCTACAGGTCCAGGAACAGTTACACACTTATCGTAAAGGTCAATTACGCCATCAAGATCTGTATCAAGAGCAACACCAGCACCATCAACTCTTGCACCTGCAGGAGTATCAAGCTGTCTGTCCCAATCGTCGCAAACACCGTCATTATCAAGATCCCCTTTCTTACAAACTTCAATATCTTGGTTTTTGTTTGCCAATACATCTAATTTGTAATAGATTTCCTGAAGTGGATCATGCCACATTAAGTGAGATTCGTGTTTTCCTAATTTCAAAGAAACCCCCAAAGTTGCATTGAAGAAGTTATCAGAAACCTGCTCTTCACGTTGGTTGATTGCACTGTATTTGTCACCTCCACCATCAAATTCATCATCACCTGTAACGGCATACATTAATCTACCTTCGATATCGATTCTTCTGTTAACTTTGAATTTAACACCGGCACCAGCTTGAGCAAACATAGAACCAAGTTGGAATGGCTTTATTTCAGTTACCATTCTCTGTCCCGTTTCGTCTTTCTGGAAAGCTCTGTAAGCTAAAGTTCCGATACCTGCATATCCGTGTAATGCCCATCTGTAAGGAGAATGATTATCAACTCTTCTGAATAAATTTGAGAAATTGATATCTCCTAATAATGTGATTGCATCGTATTGAGTTCTTGCTGCTACATGCTGAGTTGCTGAAGCATTTGCAGGAGCTGCATTTTTAGTATTAAACCATCCCTGTCTCGTTTCCCCTCTATCATATTGTAAATTAATACCAAAAGCATGTGTAATAGCTTTATCGATACTGATATATGCAGAATAACCAAAAAGGTTCTTACCGTTACCGTTTTTTATAGATGTTAAGTCTGCAGATTGAATCAATGGTACACCAGCACCAATTGAAATCGCCCAATCATTGAATCTTTTCGATTTATTTGTAAATGGGGAAACATTCGCAGAGCCCGAAGAGAATGTATTTGGATATTCTCCATTTGAAACTACTGCAGTTGAGTCTTGTGCAAAGGCAACTGTAGGAACAGTTAACGCTAATGCAACAATTGCTAAACTTAATTTCATAGTGTATTTTTTATTTAGTTAATTAAATGATTTAGTTATTTAGTTGTGGTTGGACAACCATTGTTTTCTACTGGTCCAGGAACCGTTACACACTTATCGTATAAGTCGATAACACCATCCAGGTCCATATCTAAAGCAACACCTGCACCATCTACTCTTGCTCCGGCAGGAGTATCAAGTTGTCTGTCCCAATCATCGCAAACTCCGTCGTTGTCAAGATCTCCTTTTTCACAAACTACAAGATCTGTGCTTTGGTTTTCCAAAACATACGTTCTGTAATATGCTTCCTGTAAAGGGTCATGCCAAGCCAGGTGAGATGTATGCTTTCCTAATTTGAAAGAAACACCTAAGTTAACAGTCCATGCGTTATCAGACCTTCTTTTATCAATCATGTTGTACTTAGAAACTTTCGAAGTTACATCATAATCGGCAGGACCGGCATTTCCACCTCCGTCAAATTCATCATCACCACTGATGATATACATTGTTCTGGCTTCAATGTCGATAAGTTTTGAAACGTTATATTTCAAACCTACACCAAACTGATAATAGACTGAATTGATATCCAGTTTCTGATTAATAAATAAAGGGATTCTAGCGGGAGTAGTGCTCCATCTGAACTCATTATTATCGTGTAACGATGTATTGAAGTTCATTAAACCAATACCTGCATAACCATGCATAGCCCATCTAAAAGTAGAATGATTGTCAACTCTTCTGAAAATATTTGAAAAATTAACATCACCCATCAAGGCAACTTGGTTATACTTTGTTTTCGCTTCTGCAACTCCGGCAGCTATTCCTGCAGCTCCTTCAAGCTGAGCTTTCTGTGTTGTTTCACCTCTCTGATAGATAAGGCTGATTCCTACAACGTGAGTAAGTTGTTTGTCTAAACTTACATAGGTGTTGTATCCCCAATTGATCTTTTTATCCGTGATCGATTTTAGATCCGAGTGAGCCATAAAAGCTACACCCCCACCGACTGATACGGACCAATCGTTGAATCTTTTAGCCTTGTTGTTGAAAGGTTGAACATTGGCAGAACCTGAAGAGAACGTATTCGGATACTTATCATTCGAAGTAACAGCTATACTATCCTGTGCATAAGTAGCAATAGGCAATGTGGCCAATAATAATAAACCTAATTTCATACAATATGTTTTATGTTTTATTTCAGATAAAATCTTTTAATAATATCCTGGAAAACTCTCTTTCAAAAAGATGCTTTTTATGAGGGATTTCCAATCTTTCTGATACAAATTTTAATTCATTATATTTAACGATATCTATATCTATTATTCTGTCTGCATACCCTCCCGAGACTTTAGAATCGTTAATTCTTCCCATGTCCATTTCAATACTTTTAACAAAATCAAGCAGTTGAATTGGCGAAAGATGTGTAAATATTATCGTTGCAATATTACAAAAAATATTGGAACTGGCAAATTCTACGGGGTCAGATGTCAAAAATTCACTTAATTGTAATATTTCATTTCCGCCTTGTCTTATTTTTTCCAGAGCTGTTTCTAAATTTTTTTTTTGATCTCCAAGATTACTTCCGAGTAACAAAACCACTTTATGTTGCGACATATTGTAAAAATGATTGATTTATGAAAAGTTTTTTTAAAAACGTATTGGCAAATATAGTGGCTATTGTCATTTTATGCGCTGTGTTTTTCTTCTTTTTCATCATAATGCTTGTATTTAGTACGATGGGAAGTGAAAAATCTGTAGTGGTGAAAAAGAATTCCGTTCTTACAATTAATTTAAAAACAAATATAATAGACAGCCCGACCGAAGAGCAGAAGGGATTGTTTGGAATCAGTGACCAAAATAAAAGTGTTCTGATTTATGATGCGATTGAAGCAATTAATAAAGCTAAAACTGATGATAATATTAAAGGAATCAGTATTGAAGCCGATCAGTTGACTGCAGGAATTACGCAGATCGATGATCTTAGAAATGCAATCGAAGATTTTAAAAAGAGCGGAAAATTTGTATACGCTTACGGAAATGCGGTTTCGCAATCTTCTTATTACCTAGGTTCTGTCGCGGATCAATATTATTTGAATCCTGCGGGAATGATAGAGCTTAAAGGTCTTGCAACTGAAGTGGCTTTTTACAAAGATTTTGCTGATAAATACGGAATTGGAATCGAAGTTATTCGTCATGGAAAATTCAAATCTGCGGTTGAGCCTTTCTTAAGAAATGATATTTCTCCTGAAAATAAAGAACAATTGAGTACACTTTTGAATGATATCTGGAAAAATACTTCTTCAAGAATGGCAGTTTCCAGAAAAATCGATACGGCTCAATTCAGAACAGTTGTTGACAGTTTATATGGGATGATTCCTGAGTTAGGATTGAAATATAAATTAGCGGATAAATTAATTCAGAAAACAGAATATGATCAATTGATCAAATCAAAATTAAACTTAAAAGAGGATGATAAATTAAATAAAATCTCTTTAGGAAAATATATTGCATCTTATTCTAATGACGAAAAATCCGGTGATAAAGTTGCTGTTTTATATGCTTCAGGTTCTATCAACGGAGGTGATGAATACAACGATATTCACTCGGAAAAATATATCAAATATATCAAAGACCTTCAGGAAAACGATAAAGTAAAAGCCGTTGTGTTCAGAATTAATTCTCCGGGGGGAAGTGCGAATGCTTCTGATGAGATTTTGTTTGAGCTTCAACAGTTAAAAAAGAAAAAACCGCTTATCGTTTCATTCGGTGATTATGCAGCTTCTGGAGGATATTATATTGCAATGGCGGCTGATAAAATTTACTCGGAGCCGAATACACTTACGGGATCTATAGGGGTTTTCGGAGTGATTCCTTACTTTAAAGATATTGCCAATAAAAACGGAATTCGTTCAGATATTGTTGCTACAAATGCAAATTCTCAATATTATTCTTCTTTAAATGGAGTTACGCCTTACGGAGTAAGTTTAATTACAAGAAGTGTTGAGGGAACTTATAAAAGATTCGTACATTTTGTGACTCAAAACAGAAAAAAGACTTTCGAACAGATCGACAGCATTGGCGGTGGAAGAGTATGGAGCGGAACAAGAGCTAAACAAATCGGTCTTGTAGACGAATTGGGAACTTTAAATGATGCCGTAAAATTCGCAGCTCAAAAAGCTGGCTTGAAATCTTATGCAATTTCGTCTTATCCGAAAAGTATGACGCCTTTTGAACAGATATTTAAAAATCTTAATGAAGATGATATTTCTGCAAGAGTGGTTAAAAATAAAATTGGGAAAGCTAATTATGAATTATTGCAACAGATCGTAGAAGAAAGAAAACTACAGTCTGAAGTGAAAATGGAAATGCCTTACCAGATCAAAATCGACTAAACTAAATTATATTGTACAAAGAAACGGCAGATTTGAAATTTCAAATCCGCCGTTTTATTTTTTTTGTTTAGCTTAAGTTTAGCTTTTCTTTGTAAGCATTCCGTAGACCCACAGAACAATTAAAGCTCCTCCAATAGCTAATATCCAGCTTCTAAAGTTCCAGAAAGAATCTACATCTCCCCAATGAAGCAGATAAACACCTATTGAACCTCCTATAAAGGCTCCGATGATTCCTAAAATCATTGTAATAAGCATTCCTCCACCTTGTTTTCCAGGCATGATTGCTTTAGCAATTGCACCTGCTAATAGTCCGAAAATAATCCATGTTATAAATCCCATAATTGCATTTTTTAATGTTAATGTTTATATTTATGTTTAGTTCATTATTAATGTAGGGAAAACATGATTTTAACATCATCTTTTCTTGAAAAATGAATCTACAAACTCCGTACCATTAAATAACTGCAGATCCTGCATTTTTTCTCCAACACCAATATATTTCACAGGAATTTGGAATTGGTCTGAAATACCGATGACAACACCACCTTTTGCTGTTCCGTCTAATTTTGTTACAGCTAAAGCATTTACTTCTGTTGCTGCCGTAAACTGTTTCGCCTGTTCAAAAGCATTCTGTCCTGTAGAACCATCAAGAACCAACAAAATCTCGTGAGGTGCATCAGGAATCACCTTTTGCATTACTCTTTTGATTTTTGAAAGTTCATTCATCAAATTAATTTTATTGTGAAGTCTTCCTGCAGTATCAATAATAACGACGTCTGCATTTTGAGCAACAGCACTCTGTACCGTGTCAAAAGCAACAGAAGCCGGATCAGAGCCCATTTCCTGCTTTACGATCGGAACGCCGACTCTTTCACTCCAGATTACTAATTGATCAACTGCAGCGGCTCTAAACGTGTCTGCAGCTCCCAAAACAACTTTCTTTCCTTCAGATTTGAATTGATGTGCTAATTTTCCGATGGTTGTGGTTTTTCCAACGCCATTTACTCCGACAACCATTATGACATAAGGTTTTTTCGAAGCATCAATATTTCCTGTTCCCGCGTGAGGATTTTCAAGCAAAAGTCCTGAAATTTCTTCGCGGAGGATTTTATCAAGTTCATTTACGCCTACAAATTTATCTCTTGCAACACGTTCTTCAATTTTTTCTATGATTTTGATGGTTGTGGATGCGCCAACATCGGAAGCAATAAGAATTTCTTCCAGATCATCCAGAACTTCATCATCTACTTTGCTTTTGCCGACTACGGCTTTAGTCATTTTTTCGAAAAAACCCTGACTGGATTTTTCCAATCCTTTATCTAAAGTTTCTTTCTCTTCTTTTTTAAAAATATTTTTAAACCAACTCATTCTTATGAATTACGGAATTTTAAATTACAAATTATCAGCTATACATTTAGCGGGTGAATTCTTTATTCATCGATTCAATTAACAGCTCGTAATTAACTCAAAAGCAAAGATAACAAAAAAACTACCCAAAATATGAGTAGTTTTTTATATTGTAAATAAAGTAGGGATTATTTTTTCAAAAATCCGTCTACTTCGTCTGCATTCATTACTTTTTCTTCGAAAACGTAAGCTCCTGATTTAGAAGACTTCACCATTTTCACAACTTTAGTCATTTTTTTAGACTGTCCGCTTTGTAGGGTTGCTACTACTTTCTTTGCCATGGTAAATTATATTTATAAATTACTTGATTTCTTTGTGAAGGGTAGATCTTTTAAGAACAGGATTGTATTTTTTCAATTCCAATCTTTCTGTAGTGTTCTTTTTATTTTTAGTAGAAATGTATCTAGACATTCCTGGCATACCGCTTTCTTTGTGCTCTGTGCATTCAAGAATTACTTGAACTCTATTTCCTTTTTTTGCCATGATTTAGTTCTTTTTAATCAATCCGTTTCTAGTAGCTCTTTCAATAGCTTCCTCGATTCCAATCTTGTTAATCACTCTCAATCCATGAGCTGATACTTTCAGTGTTACGTGCTTATCTTGCTCTGGAAGGTAAAATTTCTTCTCCAATAAGTTAATTTCAAAACGACGCTTCGTTTTGTTATTAGCGTGAGAAACGTTGTTACCAACCATTGCACGCTTTCCTGTTATTTGGCAAATTCTTGACATATCTCGATGTTCTTTATTTGTATAATATTTGAGGTTGCAAAATAACGAAGAATTTTTGAGATAGACAAATCTTTTAGAAAATTATTTGTAAATAAATTACTCGTTTATAATCTTGATTTTGAGTTTAAAAATTCAAAAATGGTCAGATAGGAGAGGTTTAAAAGCCTTTTGTAGGAAAAAAAATATAAAATAAATTACTCCTTTTTCATTCTATTCTGAAATTTTTTAATCAAGAAATAGAACAACAAAAATCCCAATGCAAAAATTGAAAATCTAGAAAGTAAATCTCCGGCTCTCGAATAAAAAGTCATTTTATCATAAAGATTCACTTTTGCAAATAAAGCTGTTTTATCTCCGTAAAAAGTATCTTCAATAATTTCACCTTTTGCATTGATATGCGCGGAAATTCCACTGTTTGCAGCACGTGCAATTTCCCTTCTGGTTTCAATAGCTCTCAATTTTGCATAAGATAAAAGCTGTTTGTGTCCTTGTGTAACGCCCCACCAAGAATCATTGGTCATAATCGCAAGGAAATTTGCTCCTTTCTTCACATAATCACTCGTAAATTCTCCATAAATGCTTTCATAACAGATGATTGGCGCAATTTTTCCTTTATTGAAAGGATTCGAAAAAGCGACTCTTTCTTTGTCGGTTCCCAAAGAAGCAACAGTTCCTCCCAAATTGATCATTGCATCGCCTAAAAGGGGCTTTAAATAACTCATGTAAGGGAAAATTTCAACACCGGGAACCAGTTTTCCTTTGTGGTAAACTTCTACTTTCTGGTTCGGAACAACTTGAATTGCTGAGTTAAAACGTTCAACCCAAAGTCCCTGATTCAGTTGATAAGCTTCTTTTGGTAAATCTTGATTAGTAGTGTAAAACTTATGCGAAGAAATTCCTGTCGAGAAAACCGAACCGGGATGTTTTGATAAAAATCCTTTAATATTATTTAAAACCAAACTCTTTTCAAAAGCGGTTTCAGAAATGGATCCGTTTCCCGGAAGTGCAGTTTCAGGAGCAATGTAGTAATCTATTTTTTCTTTTGAATTTCTTTCAGCAAGATTTAAAAGATCGTTTTCTATTGTTAGACTATCCTGGGAATATTTTTCGCCGTAAGGATCAAGATCAGGCTGAAGCATTAAAACATTTACATTTCCGATTGGTTTCTCATCAAAATTATTAAATTTAATAACGGAAATAATCATCGGAATAATAATTAAAGCTGCAACGATAGAAGAGTTTTTAATTAAATCTTTTCTTTTTCTTCCGGCTTCCCAAGTTCTTACTGTGTAGAAAATCAGGATATTAATTAATAAAATCCAAAAACTTCCGCCTGTTGCGCCCAAAGTATCATACCATTGAACCAATTTCGGATAATCCGCAAATACGTTTCCAAGATTCAGCCAAGGCCAGGTTAATTCCCAACCTAGATGAAATTTCTCGAAACTCATCCAGATCGCAATGAAAAATCCTAATCCCCAATACGTTCCCTGTGCGTTTTTATACCAATGGTAGCATTGAAAAACAAGGGAGTATAAAAAAGCGTTTACCAAAACCGGAAATAAAACTGCCATCATAGAATGGCTTCCATCCGGATTTTTAGAACCATACAGCCAGCCTGTCGTTACAGCATTCCAAATCACAAAACATAAGTAAGAAAGTCCGAAAACTACCCAGCTTTTTCTGTTATAATTGGAGAATTTTGAAACACCATGTTCCATCATCAAAAGCGGAACAAGTGCAAAAAATATAAAAAACGGAACTCCGTATGTAGGCCACGAAATGGACAAAAGCATCGCCGAAATGAGCGTAAGTAAAACGTATTTCATTAAATTAATTTAACACACAAATTTAATGTTTTTGAAATGAATAAATTTGCAATCGATGTTAAAGAAATTTTATAAAATTATTATCGTTCCTTATACTTTGTTTTTGCTCTATCTCATGTTTTTCGGGATGGGCAGAACTCAGATGGAAGATAATTTATTAACAATGGAACCTGTATTTTCTACGATTAATTTCATCAAAGGATGTATTTCCTGGAAAGATATTGTGATCATCGTTGTCGGAAATGTTGTAATGTTTATTCCTTTTGGGTTTTTGGGATGGGTTTTTTCTAAACTTAAAGAGTTAAAAAGTTTACTTTTCACCTTTATTTCAGCAATTACAATTGTTGAAGCGCTTCAGTATTTTACAAGAATGGGAATTTTTGAAGTGGATGATATTATTCTGAATACTTTTGGAGTTTTTTTAGGGTTTTTAATCAAAAAGTTTGTGGAAAATAAATTTCCAAATTTAGTTATTTAATTCCATGTCTTTCAGTCCCCAATCCTGAATGACATTAATGACAGACATAAAAGATTCGCCATATTCTGTAAGATTGTATTCAACGCGTGGCGGGATTTCGGCAAAAATTTTTCTTTCAATAATAAGATCTTCCTCCAGTTCTCTTAATTGATTGATCAACATTTGTTTACTGATCATCGGGATTGCCTTTTGAAGCAAACTGAAACGGTTTACATTTTTGCTGATGCCATATAAGATCACCGTTTTCCATTTTCCTCCTACCTTATTGTAAAAATGTGTAACGGGACAATTGTGAGGATTGAAATCTTTATTTTTTCTTTTATTTTCCATTGGTCTAAAAAAATGTACTAAGTTTAAATTTTTAGCTTAATATCAATTATCAGACAAAAATATTAATTTTGAAATAATTAAAAATAATTTAAAAGATGGATAACAAAGGATTATTCTTAGAAGAAATAAAAAAAGATGCATTGGGTAATTGGAAAAGCATCGCAGTAGAAGTTCGTCCAAGTGCATTCAAAAATGAAGATGGGACTTTAAAACCATTTTATTTAACAAGATCATTCAGTTTTTTGCCGGAAGATAAATTTGAACTGGAAATCATTAATTATGCAGATGCTTTCGGGAAAATTCCTTTAGTGAAAATGCTTATAAAAGGTAAAATGGAATTTCAGGGCGATCATCCAATTGCAGAAGGCGCCCAAAAAGTAGATTTTACTGCAGATGAAAGTTATGAAGTAACTCCTTTGATTCAAAATTTTGCAGATGTATTGAATAATTTGGCAAAAGATGGTTTCGATCAATGGGAAATTGGAAAATCACAAAATATTCTAAAGAAAAAGTTTCTTCCTTTTGGTTTGAATGAAGGGGATGTTTTCAAAGAATTCGATTTGATTTATCTTTACAAAGACATGATGTTTTGGGGAGCAAGAAATGTAGATGGAAGAGGTTTTGATACGGAAGAAAATCGTCCGACAAACTTACAGATTCCAATGATCAGGAAATAATTTTTTAATTACAAAGAGATTATAAATTATCATTATCCATAAAATTTTTCGTTCCGTAGTAATCTAAATATTGTTTTAGAATTGCAAAATATGTGCTTAGATTACTACGGAATGAAAAATTGGACGTTAAAGTGCAATGGATTTTTTTACATACAACTTACTTAATAAAATTTTAAAAGTTCAAAATTTATCCATTCAGTTCTTTTGCGCGTTTTTCTGCATTAAGGATTCCCTCTTTTAAAGTTTCTTTTAAATTATTTTCATTAAAACTTTTCAGTGCGGCTTCTGTTGTTCCGCCTTTTGAAGCGACATCCTTAATTAATTCTTCCAGATTTTTATCAGAATTATTAATTAAATGATAAGCTCCCAACATCGTCTGTTTTACGAAAAGTTTTGATAGATTTTCTTCGATTCCCATCTCAACACCGGCTTTTATCATCGCGTCTACAATATAATAGAAATACGCAGGTCCGCTTCCGGAAAGAGCTGTAACACCATCCAAAAGCTCTTCATTTTCCAGATAAACTGATCTTCCGGTTGAGTTCAGTAATCTTTCAATATTGATCAGCTGACTGAAAGAAATTCCTTCCGCAGAAGTATAACCAGTAATTCCCATTCCGAGAAGGGTGGGGGAATTCGGCATCGCTCTTGCAACTAAAGGATGATTCAATAATTTTTGAATTTTTTCGATTTTAATTCCAGCCATGATCGACAAAACCATCTGATTTTCTTTTAACTGAAACTTGAAATTTTCAGCAACGTGCAGGAAATCCTGTGGTTTTACGGCGATAATAATCAAATCAGCGTCCAATTCCTGAACTTCATCAAAAGTTGAGATCTTCGATTTGGGAAATTCTTCTGATATCTTTGGAAATTTAGCCTGATTTCTTGTGATTAAATGTAGATTTTCAGGTTTTAAAAGTTCATATTTCAAAAATGATTTTGAAAAAGCTAAGCCCATATTTCCGGCTCCGAGAATGGCAATTTTCATGTTTTGTGTTGTTTTTATTTGATTGTTTTTATGAGATGCTTCGACAGGCTCAGCATGACATCGCTACAAATTTATCGCTAATAATGCAGTTAGTATTAGGATTGTCATGCTGAGTTTGTCGAAGCATTTAAATTTATTAAAATTTTAAATAATATTCACCTCTCTCTCCAGCTCAATCCCGAATTTTTCTTTCACAGAATTGATGATCTCCGTCGAAAAATCAAAAATTTCCTTTCCTGTAGCCAATCCGGATGTATTTACAATAACCAGAGACTGCAGTTTATGGGAAGCAACATTTCCAATTTGTCTTCCTTTCCAGCCACATTGTTCTATCAGCCAACCAGCCGGAACTTTCACAAAATCTCCATTCGGATAGCCTTGAATATTATCGAATTTCTGTTGTAATTCCTCGAATTGCGTTAAAAGAATCGTGGGATTTTTAAAGAAACTTCCTGCGTTTCCAATTTCTTTTGGATCAGGCAATTTGCTTTGTCTGATGTTGATAACAGCCTTCGAAATATCCTGAATGGTTGGATTTTGAATTCCCAAGTTTTCCAGTTCAGATTTTATCGCTCCGTATTCTGTTTTGATGTGATGATTTTGTCTTGTTAATTTAAAAGTAACTTCCAAAATCACATATTTTCCTTTGCCTTCCTGTTTAAAAACAGAATCTCTGTAACCAAATTTACATTGTTCCAAATTGAAAGTTTCCAATTGGAGGTTTTCCAAATTTAGAACGGTACAATTCACAAAAACATCCTTAATTTCCGTTCCGTAAGCTCCGATATTCTGCATTGGCGAAGTTCCTACATTGCCCGGAATTAAAGAAAGGTTTTCCAATCCGCCATAATTTTTATCTAAGCAAAACATTACGAATTCATGCCAGTTTTCTCCCGCTTTTGCAGTGACCAACACATGATTTTCGCTGATAATATCTTCGTGGATTCCTTTTAAGCTGATTTTAACAGCCAATCCGTCGAAATCTTTTGTCAGTAGAACATTGCTTCCGCCGCCAAGAAATAAAATTGGAAGAGATTCTGTGTTGGCAAAATCTATTACTTCTTTTAATTCTTCAATAGAATGAATTTCATTGAAATATCTTGCTTTTGCATCTACACCGAATGTATTGTATGGTTTTAGAGAAAAATTTTCGTGCATTGGTTTTATTTATAATCTGTTGGAAGAAGGATTTGAATTTGGTCTTTTAATTTCTGAAGTTGCTTGTAATAAACTGTATCTGCATACGAATTTACATAAGCATGATATTTTTTCGCAGTTTTGATTTGGAAGGTTTCATCGAATCCGTCTACAGACTGTTTGCTGGGCGAACTTTTAATTTTATCTAAAGTTTTTACATCAAGAGTTGATGTCAGTTTTCCCCAAATTTGTGGCGTGATTGCCGATTTCCATTCCTTATGGATTTTATTGTTTGTAATTCCTTCTTCAAGATGAATGGAATCTTTTGTGACTTTTACAATTTTGTAATTTCCGAGTTGTCCTCCAATATCCGAATATTTGATAGAAATAATCTCGTTCGGATTTGTTGAAGAAATATTTTCGGTCTTTTTGCTGTCACATGAAAAAAATATCAGCAATAAAACTGTTAGAAAGAAAATTTTCAAACTAAGATATTTTATTGCTGACATGAGTTTTAATTTAAATTAAAAATTGAATTCTAATTTATATTTTTCAAGCGCATCTTTCAAAATAGCTGCACTTCTTTTTAAATCTTCTTCTTTTAAAACGTAAGCGATTCTTACCTGTTTTTTACCCAATTCAGGATTGCTGTAGAAACCTCCTGCAGGTGCAACCATGATTGTCTCTCCGTTGAAAGAATATTTTTCCAATAACCACTGAGCGAATTTTTCTGTATCGTCAACCGGAAGTTCGGCAACGCAATAGAAAGCTCCTTTTGGCTTCGGACAGATAACTCCCGGAATCGCATTTAAAGCATCAACCAAGACATTTCTTCTGTGTGTATATTCTTCTCTTACGGCTCTGATGTAAGCTCCGTCATTTTGGTGAGCGGCAGTTGCGGCGATTTGTCCTAATAAAACAGGACTCAATCTTGCCTGTGCAAAAAGCATTGCAGCATCGTGGATTTTTTTAGAACGTGTAAGCATACATCCGATTCTCACACCACACATTGAATAACGCTTTGATTCTGAGTCGATAATGATACAGTTTTCTGCCAATTCAGGAAAAGCAAGCATCGAAACCTGTTGTTTTCCGTCATAAACATATTCTCTGTAAACTTCGTCTGAAATCACAACGATGTCATATTTCAAAGCAATTTCCGCTAATTTCTGAAGTTCTTCGCGTGTGTAAAGATAACCTGTTGGATTTCCAGGGTTACAAATAACGATTGCTCTTGTTTTTTCTGTAATTTTTTTCTCGAATTCTTCAATTGGAGGAAGTGCAAATCCTGTATCAATTGTTGAAGGAACGGCAACCACATTTACATTGAAAGTGCTCGTGAAACCGTTATAATTTGCATAATAAGGCTCAGGAATAATCACTTCATCACCGTCATCACATAAAGTTGAGATCGCGAAATTTAAAGCTTCTGATCCTCCGTTTGTTACAATGAAATTATCAGGAGTAAGATCTGTAAAATCTAAAGAGTGATAATATTCCGTAAGTGCTTTTCTGTATTCGATATTACCTTCAGAAAGAGCATATTCCAATACTTTTAAATCAATATTTTTTAAAGCATTAAGAGCCGTTTCCGGAGTTTCAATATCCGGTTGCCCGATATTCAGGTGATATACTTTTATTCCTTTTTGTTTCGCTTTAAGGGCAAAAGGAACCAGTTTTCTAACCGGCGACGGCGGCATGTGTTGTGCTCTGTTTGAAATATTCGGCATTGTTCAAAAAATTTGTATGGCAAAAATAAGATTTAATTTCTCAATAATAAAATAATGCTTGAAGTAAGAAAGTGTTTTTATTTGAATTAAAGAATCAATAACAAAATGATTGATATATAGTGAATTATTGGTATTTATTTTTGTTATTGTTTTTAATTAATATTTCAATTATTTGTGATTAAATATTGATTTATTTAATGGTATTTAAATATTTATATAAAAATTTTATCAAAATCGTTTTTATATTGTTTTTTTTATAAATTTACAGCGACAATAACTAGTAAATATGAAATTAAAACTATTTTTTGGAGCTATCAATGCGATGGCTCTACTAGCTGCAAGTTCTATGGCAGCTCAAAACTACCAACAAATGCCTATTGCTTCAGGCCTTACCGCTGATGTGATTGCAAACGGAATAGGATCTTCAAATGTTTCTACAAATAATGATGTAGACGGAGTTTCTTATGCTTTTGTAGCCAGAGACTTTCAATTAACATCTACAAGTGCAGCTATTACCTATGGTATTCCTGTTGATGGGATTATTAATTCTGTGGTGGCAACAACTCCCGGATTGAGCTATCAGTTAGCAAGTTTGAATGCAAATAATTCTTTGAGATTAGCTGCAGTAAATGATGCAGGAACTTTAACATTTACCACGCCTAAAGCAGCGACTAAATTGTATATGCTTGCCGTAAGTGGAAGTGGTACTTCTACTGTAAATGTAGTGGTGAATTTTACGGATGCTACTTCGCAAACATTTTCAGGCGTAAGTCTTGCAGACTGGTACGGCGGTACCAATTTTGCGGTTCAAGGAATTGGAAGAGTGAAAAAACCAGGTGCAACTCCCAATGCTGCTGATGACATTCCGTCCCCTGAAGGTGGAACAAATCCAAGATTGTATCAAAGTGAGTTGGCGATAGATGCTGCAAACCAAGCGAAACAAATACAAAGTGTAACTGTAACTAAAGCCAGCGGTTCGGGACTTCCAAATATTTTTGCTTTTTCAGTGGATGCTTATTCAACTTGTGTGCCTCCGGTTTTACAGGCGCCTGCAAGTATAACGGCTAATTCTGCGTTGGTCTCATGGACGGCTGTATCAAATGGTGTAACGTATGATGTGTATCACAGCACTAATAATACAATACCTGCGAATTCAGTAACACCTACATATTCTGGAGTATCGGGAACAAGTACTACGATTGGAGGTCTTAACTCGAATACAAACTATTATTATTGGGTAAGAACCAACTGTAGTTCCGGAACAAGCCAAAGTGCATGGTCTTTCGGTGGCACTTTTAAAACAGCTTGTTCTACGTTCACAGTTCCTTATACAGAAAATTTTGATACGACAAGTACGGGTTCTTCAACGAATAATAATGCACCAAGCTGTTGGGCATATTTAGAAAGTGCTTCGTTTGTGGGATATGGATATGTGGCTGCATCAAACCCTTATTCGTCACCTAATTCTTATTATTTATATAATTCGACTGCAACTACAGGTAACCAAATGTTAGTGTCACCTCCAACTGTAAATCTTTCAGATGGAACAAAGAGAGTTAGATTCTATGCAAAATCGAGTACTGCAAATTATACTTTATTGGTTGGTACTTTATCAAACCCTACAGATTCAAATTCATTTACACAAATTGGATCACCTATTACTTTAACGACTACTCAAACACAATATACTGTTAATATTCCATCAGGTTCTGATCTGCAATTGGCATTTAAACATGGATTAGGTGGTACAAACCGTTCTATTTATATTGATGATATTACAGTACAAAATATTCCTAGTTGTTTTGAGCCAACTGCAGTTACAGTTCCGGCTACTACCTCGAATTCGGCAACAGTTACCTGGACGGCGCCAACTCCGGCTCCGGCAAACGGATACGAAGTATACTACAGTACAAATACTACAGCTCCTACTTCAACTACTGTTTTAGATGCTACTAATTCTGTGACTTCTGCTACAACTACTGCAACTATAAATGGATTGGTGGCCGATACTAATTACTATGTATGGGTAAGATCTAAATGTATTGGTACAGATAGAAGTATTTGGAGTGAGGTTGTAGCTTCATTCAGAACAGGATATTGTGTTCCTTCATCTACTTCTCAGTCTTCTTGGGTTTCTTCTTTCAGTTCCACAGGAGCGGCTACAAATATGAATTATGCATCTTCTGCAAGTATAACCGGAGGATATCAAAATTTAACGGCAACGAGTAATAAAATATCTAATCCTGCAGGAGGAAATGCTTCTATATCTTTAACGGCTGGAGGTCCAACATGTGGATTTGCAATCTGGGTAGACTGGAATAATAATCTAACTTTTGAATCTGGTGAAAGAATGTTTGTAACTACAGGTTATGTAACCACTACTTCAGGATCTTTTGCTGTACCTGCGGGAACTCCTACAGGAAATTACAGAATGAGACTTGTTACAGATTACAATAGTACGGCACCTTCCAATCCTTGTGGAGCTATTTCAAGAGGAGAGTTCATCGACTTCATGTTTGAAGTGACTTCTTCTTTGGCAACTGCTGAAACGTCTGTTAAGAAAAATGAAATCAAAGTATATCCGAATCCATTCAAAGATGTTTTATACATTGCTGAAACTAAAGATGTAAAATCTGTTTCCATTGCAGATGTATCTGGAAGAGTTGTAAAAACTATCGAAAATCCTGGTAAAGAACTTCAGTTAAGTGAATTGAATTCAGGAGTGTATTTAGTGAGTTTTACTTTCAAAGATGGCTCTCAGTCAACAACAAAAGCGATTAAAAAATAATTTTTAGATTTAATAATTTACACCCAAACAGCTAGACAATATGTTTAGCTGTTTTTTATTTTAATTAAAAGTTATTGTCATCAAAATTTTGTTAATTTGACAATTATTAAACTGAATTAAAACCCCAGAAATTCTGTAGAAGAGAATAATGGATTACTATTTATGAGACCAATTTTAAAAAGAAATATTTTTTTACTGAAAATCGCTGCATGTATTTTTCTCTTAAACTTGATTTTAAGCTGTAAAAGTTCACAAACTTCCGGATTAAAGAACGGAGATCTACTTTTCGTTACCGCAAAAGAAACGGGACTTTCTGGAGCAATAAATAATGTCACTCAAAAACAAAAAAATGCTTCTTTCGATCATATCGGAATTTTAGAAAAAAGTAAAGACGGAGTTTTTGTTCTCCACGCAGCTCCGAAAGGTGGTTCTCAAAAACAAAATTTAAAAGATTTTCTGAAAGATCAGGCAAATGACGAACAAAGCGTAATTGTCTATCGATTAAAACCTGAATATCAAAAAACAATTCCTGATGCAATTTCAAAGGCTGAATTGATGTTGGGAAAACCGTATAATTTCAATTATATTTTGGATGAAAATTCATATTACTGTTCGGATTTTATTGAAAGAGCTTTTAGAAAAGATCATATTTTCAAATTGGAACCAATGACTTTCGTTGATCCGAAAACTGGAAAAATAAATACTTTCTGGGAAGAATTTTACCAAAAGAAAAATTTAAAAGTTCCTGAAGGTGAATTGGGTTGCAATCCCAATGGTTTGGCAGCTTCCGATAAACTGGAAAGAATAAAAGAATTAAAATAATTTTACAGAAAAATATTTACATCACTTGAAACGGACTTTAGTCCGTTTTTTTATGAACAAATTTGACCAATTTTAACCGAAATTTAAACTTCAAAGAAAAATATTTAGTTAAAATTAAAAAATATTATCCTACTAATTTGGTAGACTAATATTTTTTTATATTTTTGTCAAAGATTTAGCGCAACAGAGCGGGAATCTAAGTGTTTAACCAAAAAAAATGTTTTGTTATGATTACACCAAATCCAAACCTGCAGGTTTTACAAAACAAACTCAACCTGCCAAAAAAAGAATTGATACTGGAAGTAGAATTAAATGGAAAAATGAAATTCGAGCATTTGATGAATACCATTTATAATCAGTTCGGGATATGTCACAGGGTGTTGTCGGCAAACGTTGAATATGTGAACGGGCTGAGTTTCGGATCTGTTCAGTTATATATAAATGTAAATTCAGAGGATTTCGAACAGCTGGAATTTTATCTGAATAAAAATAAACTTTTAAGTACTTCTGTAGAATATACTTGCAGAAAATACTTATAGGTGAGATTCATATAGTTTTAATTACAAAAAGCGTTCAGTGAAAACTGAACGCTTTTGATTTATAAATAATTAAAGGGGAAAACTAGTTTCTAACCTCTAATTTCTAACTTCTTTTTTGAATTAAATTCTTTCAATATCCGCTCCGATTGCTTTCAATCTTCCATCGATATTTTCATAACCTCTGTCGATTTGCTCGATATTGTGGATAATAGATTTTCCTTCCGCAGAAAGTGCAGCAATTAGAAGTGCATTTCCTGCTCTGATATCTGGAGAAACCATTGTTGTTCCTCTCAACGGAGCTTCTTGGTTTAAACCAATAACAGTTGCTCTGTGCGGATCACAAAGGATGATTTGAGCTCCCATGTCGATCAATTTATCCACAAAGAATAATCTTGATTCAAACATTTTCTGGTGAACCAAAAGACTTCCTTTCGCCTGAGTGGCAACTACTAAAATGATAGATAACAAATCCGGCGTAAATCCTGGCCAAGGCGCATCAGAAATAGTTAAAATAGATCCATCAATAAATTTCTGGATTTTATAATTTTCCTGAGCTGGAATGAAAATATCATCATTACTTTGCTCAAGTTCAATTCCTAATTTTCTGAATGTATTTGGAATAACACCAAGCTGATTCCAGTTTACATTTTTGATTGTGATTTCAGATTTTGTCATGGCAGCAAGACCGATCCAAGATCCGATTTCTACCATGTCGGGAAGCATTGTATGTTCAGTTCCGTGAAGATATTCAACCCCTTCGATTGTTAATAAATTCGAACCGATTCCTGAAATATTGGCTCCCATTCTGTTTAACATTTTACAAAGTTGCTGAAGATATGGTTCACAAGCTGCGTTGTAAATTCTTGTTTTTCCTTTTGCTAAAGCTGCAGCCATCACGATGTTTGCTGTTCCTGTTACAGAAGCTTCTTCAAGCAAAATAAATTTACCGTTAAGTTCTTTAGCCTTTAATGAATAAAAGAATTCCTCTTCATCATAATGAAATTCTGCACCTAATTCTACAAGTCCTTGAAAGTGAGTGTCTAATCTTCTTCTTCCGATTTTGTCACCTCCCGGAGTCGGCATGTATGCTTCACCATATCTTGCTAACATTGGACCCATCAACATGATTGAACCTCTCAGTTTTGCTCCGTCTTTTTTAAACTCGTTTGATTTTATATAATCAAAATTAACTTTATCTGCTTTGAAAGTATAATCTCCGTGTCCGTTTTTAGTCACTTTTACACCAAAGTCTCCTAAAATTTCAATTAATCGATTAACGTCGTGGATATCCGGAATATTTTTAATCCTTACATCCTCATCTGTTAATAGAACGGCACAAAGAATCTGTAGAGCTTCATTTTTTGCTCCTTGTGGAGTGATTTCACCTTGCAGTCTCTTTCCTCCTCTTATTTGAAATGTTCCACTCATGTCTACTTTCTTTTATTATGATTATTGTTGTTGTTATTATTGTTATTGTGTCTTCTTTTGTTATTTTGGTTGTTTCGGTTGTTGTTCCGGTTATTATTCTGGTTGTTGTTTCGGTTGTTGTTATTGGTCGTGTAATAGATCTTACTTTTTTCAAGAGAATCTATTCCCGTAAGATCCAGTCTGTTTTCCGAAAGTTCTTTCAGGTGACGGAAGATCACATCATCCGTTACGTGTTCCTTATTATATACGTTGTACGATTTCTTCATATTGTTGGCAATCACTTCGATCAAAGCTTCTTTTTCGTCGCCTTGTTCCAGTTCGATTGCTTTTTCAATTAACTGAAGAATACTTTTCCCATAGAATTTAAAGTCACCCTGAAGTTTTGGATATTCCATTCTTTTAGGTTTTTCTTCAAGTTCTTCTTTCGTAGGAAAAGGGTAGGGAGAATCTACATCCAATTCATGATTGGCCAAAATATATAGATGATCCCAAAGTTTATGTTTATAATTTTCTTCGTCGCGGAGTTGCGGGTTTCTTTGACCCATAAAATCAATGATTGCCATTGCCATTTCGTTTCTTTCTTCTTTTGAAGAAAGCTCCTTGCAACGCTCAACCAACTGTTGTATAATTCTGCCATATTCCGGCAAATGAAGCTGAGTTTTTTGGGTATTGTATTCCATAGTCTGCAAATATATGGATTAATGGAAAAATTGTACCGAAAATCTTAAAAGTTTATGATTTTTTAATGAAAATTGTAAATAATGATTTGATGAGGTTTATTGATAAAAATAAAAATTATTTCACCTCGAATGGAATTTATTTCAAAAAAAATGTAATTTAGTTAATAGTTTAATAATTAAAACTTTCGATATGAAAAAAACACATTTTCTACTTTCTTTATTGGCTTTGGGCTTTGTGAGCTCTTGTCAGAACAATGATGAAATTGTTAACGAAAATGCTAAACAGTTAGAGATTCACGACAAAATTGTGAATGTTACTAATCATGACGGTCGTCCTTTCAGTACAGGAACTTCTTCTAATGTTAATGCCAAATTTGTTGCCGGACCAGGTGGAAGCGTCCTGATGCAGGGATTTTATTGGGATGTTCCCGATGGAGGAAACTGGTGGAATACTGTAAAAGGAAAAGTTACCGATTGGTCGAATGCAGGAATTGGCGCAATCTGGTTGCCTCCCGCTTCAAAAGCACAGAATGGAGCGTATTCGATGGGGTATGATCCTACTGATTATTATGATTTTGGAAATTATAATCAGAATGGAAGTGTAGAAACGCGTTTTGGTTCAAGAGCGGAATTAGAAGCATTAATTACTCAGGCTCACACTGAAAATATGCAGGTTTACGCAGATATTGTTATTAATCATAACAGTGGCGGACAATCTCAGGCAAATCCTTTTACGGGAACAAATACATGGACAGATTTTTCAGGTGTTGCATCAGGAAAATTTCCTAGAAGTTACAATGATTTTTATAAAAATTCTTATGGAAATAATGATGAAGGAGCTTTCGGTGGCTTTCCGGATCTTTGTCATGCGAATCCTTATGTTCAGGATTGGCTTTGGGGAAGAGATGATTCTGTCGCAAAATATTATAAGAACGTAATGAAATTCGACGGATGGAGATTCGATTATGTAAAAGGTTTCGGACCTTGGGTTGTGAATACTTGGAATGCCAATGTAGGAGGGTTTTCTGTCGGAGAACTATGGGATTCTAATGTAAACACTTTAGAATGGTGGGCAAATAATGCCAACAGTTCTGTGTTCGATTTTGCAGCTTATTACAAAATGGATGAAGCGTTTGATAATAATAATTTAAATGCTCTTAATGATGACATGATGTGGAAAAGGAATCCTTACAAAGCTGTAACCTTTGTTTCGAACCACGATACGGATATCATTTATAATAAAATGTTGGCGTATGCTTATATTTTAACGCATGAAGGTTATCCGACAATTTTCTATAGAGATTATGAAGAATGGCTGAATAAAGAAAGATTAAACAACCTGATTTGGATTCACAACAATAAAGCAACCGGAACAACTTCGATTCTTTATACTGATAACGACGAATATATCGCAAGAAGAAACGGCTACAACGGAAATCCGGGATTGGTTGTTTACATCAATAATTCTTCAAGTTGGCAGGAAAGATGGATCCAAACGAATTGGGCAAGTCAGCAAATTAAAGATTTTACGGGAAGCTCGAGTTGGTATCCTACAACGCAGGGTGATAAGTGGGTGAAAATTCAATGTGCACCGAATTCTTATTCTGTTTGGTCTTTGAATCAATAAATTAAAATAAAAAAATCTGCGTAATCAAATCAGTTTGATCTGCGAGAATAAAAAAGACTGTTTCTTAATTGAAGCAGTCTTTATATTTTTGCAATCTGTCATTTCGACGAAGGAGAAATCTATCTAAAGCAAGAAAAAAATAGATTCTTCACTCCAATTTGTTCCGTTCTGAATGACAAAGTTTACGTATATATTTAAAAATTTTATCAGTGTTATTCGTGAAAAAATTAGTGCTTAAACAAAAAATCAAACCTCAATAAATTTCTTCCTTTCTTTCGGTGTAGGCAAGTAACACTTTTGATTTGCCAGTTTCATTCTGTTTCTCGAAATAACATCGTAAATTTTATCTCTTAAAAATTTGGGAAACAGTTTTCCTATTCCTGAAAGCTTGTAGATTCCGCCAAGTAAATTCGCAATTTGTAAAACAGCACTGGATTTTACAAGATAATAATGTTTAGGTTTCCAAAGATACATCGTATTGAAAACATTAGTTTCCAAATCTCTTTCAGATAAAAATTTCTGACCAAACTCTGATTGAAGAGAAGCAAACATAAACTGATCTTTTTTATCTCTCTCTAAAATCCACTGTACCCAGAAATTGCAGACTCCACAATCTCCGTCAAAAAATACAATATGCTTTTCCTGCCAGTTTTCTTCCATGATCTTTAATTTTTAAAGTGCCATTTTTCGTTCCGTTTCTGCTTTCTCTTTTTTGAAATAGTCGATTAAAATCTTTCTTTGATCATCCGTCAGTTTTGCATCCTGATGTCCTACAAAATAAGATTCCAAAGGCATTTCCTTTTTCTCGATCATTTCAATACATTCTTCGAGTTTATGAGCCTGTTGTTTTGGTTCGTATGTTGCAAAGGTAGAGAAATTCAGATGTTTTCTTCCCTCATTAATATGATTTTTCAAAAGCCAGGAAGCAGGTGCAATATTAGAATACCAAGGATATCTTGATTCATTGGAATGGCAGTCGTAGCAGGAAGAATTGATCAATTTTGCAACATCTTCAGGTACATTTTTGATTTTTAAAAAGTCCATTCCGGGAGTTGGAGCAGGATTGGTTTTATCAATAGGAAAGAACTGAATGATAATAAATGCGACGAGAATGACAACTAATACTTTTTTCATATCCTGAATTTCATGTTTTGTAAATAGATAAAGTTAATTAAATTTTTGATAATTAAAAAGTTTAAAATTTATGAAACTCTTAACATTGTCTTGAATAATTCTAAATATGTTTGTTTGTCTTTGGTTTTCATTCAAATTAATATAAAATTTTATTAACTTAATTGAATTATTAAACCTTTTATGCTTATGCTTTCAGTAAATCAATGAATTAGACTTTATTATTGTTTTTAACTATTGTAAAAATATTTTTGATAGATTGTATTTATTTTACAACTATTGTAAGTTTGCCTTGTTCTTAAGAAAGAATTTAAACTATAAAATCAACATAAAAATTTAAACGATATGGAAAATACTTCAGGAGACATCAGTAAATGCCCATTCCACAACGGAACAATGAAAAAAGAAAATGTTGCGGGTGGCGGTACTCAAAATAAAGATTGGTGGCCGGAACAATTAAGAGTTGATATTCTTCGTCAGCATTCTCATCTTTCAAATCCGATGGACAGCGATTTCAATTATGCAGAAGCGTTCAAAAGTCTTGATCTTGAAGCTGTAAAACAGGATCTTCATGCATTAATGACAGATTCTCAAGATTGGTGGCCTGCAGATTTTGGACATTACGGTCCGTTGTTTATCCGTATGGCTTGGCACAGCGCAGGAACGTATCGTGTTGGAGACGGAAGAGGTGGAGCAGGAGCAGGACAACAACGTTTTGCACCATTGAACAGTTGGCCCGATAACGTAAGTTTAGATAAAGCGAGAAGATTATTGTGGCCAATCAAACAAAAATATGGAAAGAAAATTTCCTGGGCAGATTTAATGATTTTGACAGGAAATATCGCTTTGGAATCAATGGGTTTCAAAACTTTTGGATTTGCAGGAGGTCGTGAAGATGTTTGGGAACCGGATCAGGATGTATATTGGGGAACAGAAAAAACATGGTTGGGCGGAGATCTTCGTTATGCTCACGGTTCGCCGGGAGTTGAAGGTCATGGTGTTCTTCCGATGGATGATAATTCTGAAGTTAATCATTCCAGAGATCTAGAAAAACCTTTGGCAGCAGTACAAATGGGATTGATTTATGTAAATCCTGAAGGTCCGGACGGAAATCCGGATCCGATCGCAGCGGCAAAAGATATTCGTGATACATTCGGAAGAATGGCGATGAATGATGAAGAAACAGTTGCTTTGATCGCGGGAGGTCACACTTTTGGAAAAACTCACGGAGCGGGACCTGCAGATCATGTAGGAAAAGAGCCGGAAGCAGCAGGAATTGAATCGCAGGGTTTTGGATGGAACAGTTCTTATAAATCAGGGAAAGGAACGGATGCAATTTCCAGCGGCCTGGAAGTGACATGGACAGAAACTCCAACACAATGGAGCAATTATTTCTTTAAAAACTTGTTCGAAAACGAATGGGAATTAAAGAAAAGTCCGGCAGGAGCTCAGCAATGGGTGGCGAAAAATGGAGAAGAAATTATTCCTGATGCTTTTGATCCGAATAAAAAACACAGACCGACGATGCTGACAACGGATTTATCATTAAGAATCGATCCGGTTTATGAAAAGATTTCAAGAAGATTTTACGAAAATCCTGAAGAATTTGCAGATGCATTTTCAAGAGCTTGGTATAAACTTACGCACAGAGATATGGGACCGAAAGCCCGTTATTTGGGACCGGATGTTCCTGCAGAAGAATTGATTTGGCAGGATCCTATTCCTGAAGTGGATCATGTTTTAATTAATAATTCTGATGTTGAAGCTTTAAAATCGAAAATTTTAGATTCAGGTCTGAGTGTTTCCGAATTGGTTTCCACAGCTTGGGCGTCGGCTTCTACATTCAGAGGAAGTGATAAGAGGGGAGGTGCAAATGGTGCAAGAATCCGTTTGGCTCCACAGAGATATTGGGCGGTAAATAATCCTGCTCAGCTTCAGAAAGTTTTAGGGGTTTTAGAAAATATTCAGAAAGAATTTAATGAAAATCAGACAGCAGGTAAAAAAGTTTCATTGGCTGACTTGATCGTTTTGGCGGGAAGTGCAGCGATAGAAAAATCAGCAAAAAATGCAGGTCATAATCTGATTGTTCCTTTTGTACCCGGAAGAATGGATGCTTCACAAGAACAGACTGATGTAGAATCGATGGGATATCTTGAGCCTGCAGCAGATGGATTCAGAAATTATTTAAAGAAAAAATTCTCTGTTTCTACGGAATCTTTATTAATTGATAAAGCTCAGTTATTGAATCTTACCGCTCCTGAATTAACTGTATTGATTGGAGGAATGAGAGCTTTAAATACAAATTTTGACGGTTCTTCTCACGGAATTTTTACACACAATACCGAAACTCTTACCAACGATTTCTTTGTGAATCTTTTAGACATGAGTACTCAATGGAAAGCAGCTTCCAATGATAATGAATTATATGAAGGAACTGATCGTAAAAGCGGTGAGAAAAAATGGACGGCAACTCGTGCAGATCTTGTTTTTGGTTCAAATTCTGAGCTGAGGTCTATTGCTGAGGTTTATGCAAGTTCAGATGCTCAGGAAAAATTTGTAAATGACTTTGTTTCGGCTTGGGTAAAAATAATGAATGCAGACAGATTTGATTTAAATTAATTTAACATAATGTAGTTATTTAACATAATAATTGAAAGGCAGTCGTTTGATTGCCTTTTTTTGATGTGAATTTGTTAAATTTTAATAGTAAAAATTAGTAGATGTTTAAATAAAGTATAATTTTGTAATTGAAAAAAACAAATTTTAAAACAAATGATAAAATTATTATTTCCTGTTTTACTAATAGGGGTATTTGCCAATGCTCAAGTTGGGGTTAATACAGAAGCTCCGAATGCTACTTTCGATGTAGTAGGAAAACCAGCCGATACGAATAAATTTGATGGTATTATTGCGCCGAGAATTTTGGGAAATCAGCTGAAACTGAAAAACTATACTTCCTCTCAGACAGGAGCTTTAGTTTATGTTACGGATGCAGATACAAGTCCATCAGGACAAACCATTGATGTTACTTCTTCGGGATATTATTATTTTAACGGAGATTTAAATAAATGGATAAAAATAGCATCCGGAAATTTGTCAGAACCGTGGAAAGTTCAGGGAACCAATACTGTTTCTACCCAAAATACAGAAAATATTTACCAACAGGGGAAAGTGTCAATTGGTACGACTTCCTCATCAGCTGTCAGTACAAAACAATTGGAGGTTGCAGGTGATTTTAAATCAAAATATACGGATGGAACAAATTATTATGGTCTTGAGACTAATTCATTAGACTTTGGAATTCCTATCAATATGATGTATTCTTCTAATAATGCAGATTTGACTTCTGCTACACAAAGCAGTGTAATTTCCGTATATCCCGGAATGAGCACATTACAGACAAATAACGGACAGGGAGGCGGAAGTATGGCGGCTTTTTCGAGTGCGACGGGAGGAAATTTTGCGTTGGTTGCTAATAATCCGGATCAAAGTATATCATCATCAATTTGGGGGCATAATGATGCGACTGCAAGTAATTTATATTTAAGCCACAGCAAAGCGAGCGCTGAATCCACATCTGTAACAATTGATAAAACGAAAGGTATTGTATTTAATTTTTCAGATTCTTCAGGGAATTTTCAGGGAGCTTATGGTTTTCCAAGAAATAATGGCTCTGTCAATCAGGTTTTAGTAACCGATGGATCGGATGCAACAGCAAATTTATCATGGAAAGACGCTTCTTCTCTTAATTTAAAAATAAGAACTTTGACATCGGGAACGGTTGCAACAGATGATTATACGATTCTTGTTTCCGGAAATATTTCGCTTCCTGCAGCAAGCTCTTCCAATTTGGGGAAAGTTTATAATTTAATAAATGATACAACAGGAAACATTACGATAACCGGAACATTTAGAATTAATGGAGGGAATTTTTCCAATTATGGTTTAAATAACAGTGATATGGGAAGAGGAATTGTGGTGCAAAGTACAGGTTCTGCATGGGCTGTGATTTCCAGATATTAATTTTTGATTTACTCTAAATAATTAAAAATGAAAAACCATCTTCATGAAGATGGTTTTTTCTCTCTCTAAATTGTATCAGAACTCAAATGATACTGTATTGTTGAATTTCTGGATCAAAACGATTTAAAAATCAACAACCAATTTGTCAATTATACCAGAACTAACTTTATCTTGTTGTGTAACCTCCATTAGCGAAAATAGTCTGACCGGTAATCCACCAGCCTTCTGTAACTAAAAATTCTACCAAAGGAGCAATATCTTTAATATTTGTAAGTCCGCTAAGAGCAGATGCAGATTTGTGATAAGCAACAGCGTCATCAGCTTCCTGTCCGTAGAAGAAAGGCGTATCCATTGGACCAGGAGCAACTGCCGTTACAGAAATTCCTCTGGAACCAAATTCCTTAGAAGCAGCTCTTGTAAAATGTTCAACAGGAGCTTTCATACCTGCATAAGTTGAATATAAACCTGTGTAAGCAGCTAATAACGATGTTACTATCGTACAGATTTTACCACTATCATTAATTTTTTTTCCTGCTTCCTGAATGAAGAAGTAAGCTACTTTAGAATTGATATTAGACATCGTATCATATTCTTCTTCTGTTGTATCAACAAATGGTTTTTTCAGTACCATTCCGACTGTATTGATGGCAATATCGATTCCTCCGTATTTTGAAATTGTTTCATCAAAGAATTTTGTGATATTCTCTATTTTTGTTAGATCTCCCTGAAACAAAAATGCTTCTGCACCAAGAGCCTGTACTTCACTAAGTGTTTTTTCACTTTCTTCTCTTGAACTCTCGCTATTGTAATGGATTGCTAATTTAGCACCTTTAGCTGCAAAACCCCTGCTTAATAAACCTCCTAAATTTTTACCACCTCCGGCAATTAAAACTACTTTACCGTTTAAATTTTTTTCTGACATAATACTGTTTTTTTATGTACACAAATATGTGAATGAAATTTATATAAACAGCAATATTTATCTGAGAAGGTGTTGGTAATTCGAAATTTCTTCTACTAAATTGATGATAAAATCATATTTTGTAACCCCTGCTAAATTAGGGATAAGTGTCTGGAAACTCATGGTTAATCTCAGTATTTTGATTTAAACTGAAAATTTGAAACAACTTCTAATTGATAAGTCAAAAAAGGTAAAACAATTATCAAATAATTTCCAATATTCTTCTATTATTTTTATATTTTAAATTATTGATTTTAAGAGCTTTGTATTTATTTTAAGTTGTGTTAAAAAAAACATAATATTTCCATAAAAAATGTTTTTTTTTCCGAATTTATCTTGATAATCAGTTGTGTTTCGTGCTTTCTTAACATAATATTGTTAAACCTATTAGGCAAAACGATTCTAAGACACACTGAAAAAAATGAGAACACTAATGATTGAAAAAGGTAAAGGAAGATCTTCCCTAGCTACAAGGGGGAGATTCTTTCTTCTTTTTATTTCAATGGTTTCGTTTTTTCAACCTTTGAATGCAAATGTTCCTGATGATCATGAAAATGAAAAAACTGTTGAAGCAGATTCTCTCAGAACTTTTAATAATGTTCAAGATGATAATGTTGCCAAAATCTATGTAACAGGTGGTGCTCAGTTTACTAATTTAGACAATTCAATTACTACGCCAATTGTTATCATTAAAATCGATACTAAAAAAGAAATCTCGAAAAAAAAGGAAAAAGAGAAATCACACAGTAACACAAAAGATAAAAAAAGTACAAAGAAGTCTGTGCAAAAATCACCTTCTGTTCCTCAGTTTTATTTTACCAATCCTCACGATAAAGAATTTACCCATTTTGATGTCGGGCTGGATAAAGCGGTGGTAACAACTACTCAACAGCTCAAATTATTTTCAATAAATAAATTTTTCGTTTTAAACTTAATGCTTTTCGTGAGCATATACTTGGTGTGTTTTTTCAAAGAAAACACTTTTTTTATTTCACTTATAGGCAAAAATTTTCAACGACCCCCACCTTATTTTTCCATTCAATTATTTTAGAGAAAAAAGGACATGATTAATAGAGGAAAAAAGATCTATTGGTTATCGTCCCTGTTATTTTGCAGCTTCTTTGTTCCCAAATTAAGAAGCTGCGAAATACAAAAAGTAATAACTAAATAATTAAATAATGAGAAAAATATTAACTTTCTTAATAGCAGTATCATCGCCATTACTGCTGTTTGGACAATCGCCGGGAGGAGTGGTTCCGGCAGCCTGGTACAAAGCGGATGCTTCGGGTACATTGTTTTCAGATGCGGGAGTTACGGGCTCTGCCAATAATTCGACAGTTTATCAATGGAATGATGCTCAGGGTAACGGATATAATCTCTTACAGGCAACTGCGGGATTACGCCCTACATTTTCCAATACGACCACATTGGCCAACTTTAATCCCACCGTTACATTTCAAAGCAAATGGATGGAGTTTCAACCCGGAACAGGAATTAATATCATAGACCGTACAAATGGAACATTATTTACGGCAGGATATTTAAATACATTAACACAGGGCGGTATTTTCGGATTTGATTCCACAATGGATTATCCGGGATTACACACTTCCAACAACGGACTGAACAACTTATTGTTTTTTACAGGAGGTCCTGGTTATCAAGGGGTAACGAGTAATAGCTTTCAAAGTAACTATTATTTCAGTGCAGGAGCCAACTGGCAAAACGGAGCAGGTACAAATGCTGCGTATGCCGCTGCTACAGTATCACTGAACGGAAACAGAACAGATTATTCGGGAAGCCAGCTGCAGAATGCCATTCTTGATGTAAATGCAAGAGATATTCGTGTAGGTGGAGATACCAATTACGGTTCTATTAACGGACAGGTAAACGAAATGCTTATTTTCGAAAACAGACTTTCTAGCGATGAAATGGATAGAGTTGAGTCTTATTTGGCAATAAAGTACGGAACTACCTATGCTCAGGGAACCAGAGATTACAAAAATTCATCCAGTGGTGTAGTTTGGAGTACTTCAGGAAACACCGGGTATAATAATAACATTGCAGGTATTGCAAGAGATGCTACAGGACTAAACCAAAAGCAATCATGGAGTACTAATTCCGGTAAGCAGATATTAATTTCAACAACCGGATTAGCAAATACCAATGCAGCAAATACAACTTCTCTTACAGCCGGACAATACCTTGTTTGGGGAGATAACGGTTTGACTAAAAGATCGACGGTTGCTATCTCCGGAATTTCTGGAGTGAATTATCGTTTTGCGGCAATTTGGAAAGCTCAAAATACAGGAAGTGTAGGAGCAGTTCGTATTGCATGGCCTGCTACTTTAAAAAATCCTAAGCTTGTTCAAAGTAATGATGCGGTATTTGACGGAACAGATACGGTTACAGATATGAGTGCAAATACTCAGACTGTAAACGGTGTTACTTATAACTATGCTGACGTAACATTGGCAGACGGACAATATTTTACTTTGGCTTCCTATGTTCAGGCTCCAGGAGGTGTTGTGAACGGATTGACACAATGGTATAAAGCTGGTACAGCTGCTGTGAATACAGGAGACGGGACTGATGTTACATCTTGGACAGATCAGATTTCATCTACAGTTTCTTCGCAGTTGTCTACAGCTCCACTACCAAAATATAAAACCGGGGCTATAGATTATTTCAACTTTAACCCGGGAGTTAATTTTACAGCTATTCAGCAAATGATCGGAAATATTACAGATCCGACATTAAATAATACTAATTACGATATTATCACTCTTACAAAGGAGGGAATGACGGGAAGCCGTTTCTTTAATATCGGGATGGATAATACCACATTTAATGGAGCCAATTGGGATCAGCCGGGGCTTTATGCAGATGGGACAGTAGGTTTCAGAAATAATGCAGGAAGTGGTACTGTATATTCAGCCAATCCGGGATCTGTTGCCTTTGATGCCAATATTCCAAGCATGATGTACTATACCTTTACAGATACATCTTTAAGTAAAGGAGTAAATGGTAATGCCAATGGAACAACAGCGACTCACGGAGCTATCGGATTAGTAACCGGAGGGCATATTTTCGGAGCTAATGGAGGGTATAATCCTCCCGGTGGTGACGATTTAGGTTTTACAGGTAATATCGGAGAAATCGCCGTATATGGTGATGGAAGCATTACAGCTGCGGAAAGAAGAAGAGTGGATTCTTATCTTGCCATTAAGTACGGTATAACATTAGGAAGAGTGGCTACGGATAATTATCTTTCTTCATCAGGTACTGTCATTTGGGACGGTGCTGCGAATAGTGCTTACAATAATAATATTGCAGGTATTGCTAATGATGATGCTTCAGCACTTAATCAAAAACAATCGATAAGTGTAAATGCAGGAAAGCAGCTTATTATTTCAACCACAGGATTTGCGGTTAATAATGCAGCAAATGTAACTTCTCTTACAAATGGGCAATATCTTATCTGGGGAGACAACGGTTTACAAAAAACGCCTACCGTTGCAATTTCTGGAATTTCTGGAATTAACTATCGCTTTGCCTCAATCTGGAAAGCTCAGAATACAGGAAGTGTAGGAACAGTAAGAGTAACTTGGCCAGCTGGTTTGACTAACCTAAGACTTATACAGAGTAGTGATGCTGTATTTGATAATAGTGATACTGTTACAAATATGAGCACCAATACTCAGACTGTGAATGGAGTAACATACAATTATGCTGATGTAACATTGTCAAATGGTCAATATTTTACTTTCGCTGCTTTTGTACAGGCTCCTGGTGGAGTAGTAGGTGATCTGAGAGTATGGTTGAAACCTGATAATGGATTTACGCCTTCTACTTGGCAGGATAAATCAATCAATTCAAACGACTTTACTCAAACGAATGCTACTCGTCAGCCTTTTGTTGCTACAACTCTTTATAACTTTAATCCTGTTGTGGATTTTGGAGGAACAGCATCTGCAGATGGACGTTTTATGGTTTATCCTTCGGGAGGACCTTTTACTGCTAATGGATTAAGTGGTACGTTTTTCTCAACTACATTAACGAGAACAGGAGGAACAAGTGGTTATAGAGATATATGGGGATTTGGCGGAACAACTACTACAGCTTCTCTTCCTCAAGCTAATACGCCAACAATAACTAAACTGAATAATGATATTGTATTATTTGATTCTACAACATCAGCATTTTCAGGACAATATCCGGATAACCAGTTTTTATTAGCGGATATGTCTTATACGGTGAACGTAGCCGGAATAAAATATGGTCTTAACGGAGCTACGGCAAACACGACTCAAACACGAGTTACTGGTAACTCTCTTCAGGCTAGTGGTAGCGTACTTGGTTCTCAGCCAGAAGTAATGAACGGAGTAATGGGTGATATGATTGCTTATGAAAGAGATCTTACAACTGCTGAAAAAATTAAAGTAAGAACTTACAACGGTGTAAAGTATGGAATTACACTACCTCACGATTATGTAGCTTCTTCTAATCAGGTTGTTTGGGATAATGCTGCAAACACTACTTATAGTAATAATATTTTTGGTATTGCTAATGATTTTGTTTCTTCATTGGATCAGAAACAATCTACAAGTATTAATAGTGGGCAAAAATTAGTTGTAGGGAATGGAAATTCTTTATTCAACACAAATGCTCTTAATACCAATACCCTTACAGATGGACAATTCTTATTGGTTGGAGATAATGGATTAAAACAAGCACCTTCTGTTGCTTTGGCAAACCCTGCAGCTCCCGGAGGAGGAATTAACTATCGTTTTGGATCTATTTGGAAAGTTCAAAATACTTCAGGTGTAGGAACTGTTACTTTAGCTTGGCCGGCAACAGGCATGGAAAACTTACATTTAGTTCGCTCCACGGATGCTACATTTGATGCTACGGATACATTTATTCCAATGTCTGGAACAACAATCATTAATGGAGTTACATACAATACAGCAGCTGTAACTTTAGGTAATGGACAGTACTTTACATTTGCAGCCTATGTTCATGCTCCGGGAGGTGTACTTTCTTCACTTTGGTATAGAGCTGATAAAGGGCTATTACCTGCAGCTGGTGCTGTTACAACCTGGACAGATTATTCTGCAGGTCAAGTACCTGTTTCTCCTGTATTGGCAAATACTACATCTGCGCCAACTTCAGTAAGTGGAATCGGGCTAAATTTGAACTTTAATCCAGGTATTACATTTACTGCTGCAAATGCTTTAGGAAATACAAATGTATTAAATGCACTGTCAGGAGGAAACTATACTGTTTATACAAGTACTACTCCGGTTACGGGAAGTGGTTGGGATAGAGTTGTAGGATTAAATTATTCAAATTTAACAGGCGGGAATTCTTATGATAGTCCTGGTCTTGGAGCTGATAATGTAATAATTAGAAATAATACATCAGCTGCTCCTTTGTTTACTACAGTTGCTACTGGCTATAGATATAATCAGTTTACGAATACTACAATTGTAAGAAACAGCTTTACCAACACATTGTTTACAAGAGCGTTTAATGGTGCTGTTGCGGAAGGAAATGTAACATATGCCAGTACAACAACAGGCGCAGACGGAGGAATTATATTTGGTAGAAATGCCAATAATGGCGGAGATGATAACGGAACTGCAATGACAATGGCGGAAACTATTGTTTTTGATGGTGCTCTTTCTGTAAATGATGTAAACAAGGTAGATTCTTATCTTGCTATTAAAGGAGGGATAACATTAGATGTTACCAATACGCCTAATTATTTGAGCAGTAGCTCTGCTAATGTATGGAGTGGTTCTGTAAATACAGGTTATAACAATAATATTTTTGGTATTGCTAATGACTTCTTGTCTGCATTACATCAAAAGCAATCTAAGAGTATCAATGACGGACAAAAATTAATCATTGGACGTGGGACATTAACTAACACTAATGATTTAAACACAAGTAGTTTAACAGACGGTCAATTCTTAATGGTAGGAGACAACGGTTTAAGACAAAGTCTTTCAGTTTCTATTAGCGGAATTACAGGAGTTAATTACCGTTTTGAATCGATCTGGAAAGCTCAGAATACAGGAACTATTGGAACGGTACGTGTAGCTTGGCCTGCAGGCTTAGCAGCTATGAGATTGATCCAGAGTCCTGATGCTGTATTTGATAATACAGATACCGTAACAGATATGTCTGTTAATACGCAAACGGTAAACGGCGTTACTTACAATTATGCAGATGTAACATTGGCAAATGGTCAGTTTTTTACTTTCGCGGCGTTTGCACATGCTCCGGGAGGGGTTATTAATGGACTGAGCCAGTGGTACAGAGCTGATATTGATGCTACTAACACAGGAAATGGTTCAGATGTAACTTCATGGAAAGATTATTTTGCAGGAACAATTTCGGCTCAGATTGCTGGAAAAGCATTGCCTAAATATAAAATCGGAGATGTTACTTCTTTCAATTATAACCCTGGAGTTAGCTTCACGGCAGTTACTCAAACGTTAGGTAATAATACTGTTCAGACGATTACCAATACAAGCAATGATATATTCACGTTGACTAAAAACGGAATAACAACTCCGGGAAGTCCAAACCCTCACATCTTTAGTATCACTGCAGATAATGCAACGACTGATGCTTCGGCTTGGGATTATACAGGATTTCTTCCAAGTACAGTAATTGAAAGAAGAGTTGTAGGAGGTGGAACACAATTACCTGGTTCAGGAATAGATTATTCTACGACTATTCCAAGTATCATGTACAATACATTTACCAATACAACATTGGCAAGAGGATTGAACGGTGCTGCCAATGGTACCACAGTAAATACAGCGGCAATGGGACTTGCTTTAGGAGGTCACGTATTTGGAGATACACGATGGACAGGCAACACAAGTGATAACGGAGGTATTGTGGGAGATATTGGAGAAACCATCATCTATGGTGGAGGAAACCTTACAGCAGCAGAAAGAAGAAAAGTTGATACTTATATGGCAATCAAATATGGTATTACATTAGGACGTGTTGCTACAGACAACTATATCTCTACTGCAGACGGTACTGTTTGGAGTGGTTCGTTGAATATCACTTATAACAATAACATTTTTGGATTGGCAAAAGACGATATTGAATCTTTACATCAAAAGGTTTCTAAGAGTGTGAATGCCGGAACGATCCTTACCATGGCAACGAATAATGATTTCGTTTCTCAGAATATTGATGCATCCAGAACTGCATTGACAGGAGATCTGAAATATTTCGTGGCAGGAGATAATAATATAGCAGCTACTGCACTAAGTAATATTACTGTTAACGGTTCTGCAGGACAACGTATTCAAAGAACATGGTTGTCACAACGTACGAATACCACGGGAACAGTTTACTTTGCAGCAGATCTTTCTACTTACGGAGCTTCTTTTGCAAGCGGAAATAATGTAAGAATGATTATTGCTGATGATGCAGCATTCACTATCAATGTAGTATCTGTACCGGGTGTTTACAGCGGTGGAAAATGGGTTCATAGTCACAGTTTTGATTCTGAAAATACTGGTAGGTATATTACGTATACAACATTGCCACTTGATACCGACAATGATGGTATCGCAGATTTATACGATCTGGATACTGATAATGATGGAATTCCAAATGTCAATGAATGTAATACTGACTTGGGAACTGTTGTTTCATGGATGTATAATGATAGTACCCGTAACGCTACCGTACTTTCTCCTATAGCTTCAGGAACAGCATCTACTAATGGTTCAGGTCTTACTACTGTAAATCCTGACGCATCTAATACTCATTTAAGAATAAGTAATATTGATGCTACAACTCTTAGCCAGGCGATTACAAATAATGAATATATACAATATACGTTTACGACAGGAAACTGGGTTGCAAGTACACACAATTATTTCTATGACAGAACATCCTTCTTAAATCGTTTAGGGTATCCAGCACATAATTTTACAGTGGCAATCTCAGAAAATGATTTTGTAACCTCTGGGACTAATCTTTTGACTGATATTAATTGGCCTGGTACAGTTCCAAGTGCTGATATAATATTTAATAATGCAGCAAGCATCAGCATGAAGCCAAATACTTTGTATACTGTAAGGATTTATTTCTATAATGTATCAGGAGGAGCATCAGCTACCATAATGCATGATGATTATAAAGTTTACCTAAGAGATTATTGCGATACAAATGGAGACGGTATTCCGGATTATCTTGATTTAGATTCTGATAATGATGGTTGTTTAGACGCAATTGAAGGGGATGAAAACGTAACCGCTTCAATGTTGGTAACAGCAGCACCTGGTCTTAGTGTAGGTACAGGAT
>NZ_BAABHX010000004.1:0-392495 GCF_039542325.1 Chryseobacterium ginsengisoli | reverse complement strand
CTTCTTGAATAAACTCCCAGTAAAGCTCCGCCATCTTTTGTAGGGATCATTTTTTCAACTTCATCGAGTCCTTTTCCGCCTAAAACAATCTGAGATAATTCTTTCCCGTTTTTGTCCAGTCTTACAATCAAAACATCTTTGGAACCGTAGCCTTTGGCTGAGTTCTGAACATTACCTGCAACAAAATACCCGAAATCAGTCGTTTGGATTACGCTTCTTGCTTCTTCATCGCCTATAGAACCAATCGTTTTCTGCCACAATTCATCCCCGAATTCATTGATTCTGATCAGCCAAATGTCTGAACCTCCTTTTGATTCTTCTTTTTTATCCAAGCCTTTTCCTGAATAGGAAGTTCCGGCAAGTAAAAATCCTCCTTCCTGTGTATTTACCGTTGCCGATAAAAAATCATGGTTTTTCCCCGAGAAGTATTTCTCCCAGACTTCATCGCCCTGCTGATTCAGTTTGACCAAATGTAAATCGTAACCATTATTCTGCTTACTGCCTGCTGCCTGAAGATTACTGCTTTGAATACTGCTGCCTGTAATTAAATACTGCCCGTCAATTGTTGTGGTGACCTGGGAAAGGAAATCCTGCGTCGAGGATTTGATATCCTTTTGCCAGACTACCTGTGTTTCCTGAGCCTCAATACCCAGAACCGTGCACATGGAAAGTGCAGTCACATAGAGTCTTTTCATTCTTAGTGTTAAGTTTTTAGTTATTATTTGTGTCCTAAATTATGAAGAGTTTTTCGTTAGAAAATAAGGGAAACCCCAATCTTAAAGAATTGTTATTGCTGATGGAAATTATCCGAAAGTCATTTGTGTTGATCATGGTTTTTGTTTTTTTAGTTTTTATTATTAAAAGATTTCACCGTTAATTCTTCCCCTGTTTGGCAAAACTAATCCTTACAAACGTCAAAGTATGTCGTATTATTTTAAGGATGCCGTTTTTTGCCTTTAGGTTGGAAAATTGTTTTAACATGAAAAAGCACGGAGCAAAAGTCAATCCGTATTAGAGGTACTGCGAAGAACCCTGTATCCAAAAAGACTTAGCCCGTGCCATATGGATACACGGGCGTAAGTCTATCAAAATTTGGATACATGAAGATTCGCAGTTTTCTAATACCAATATGATAGCTTACGCTTGTTTCGTTAAAATTATAAGGCGAAATTAGAAAAAATAATTACATCTGCAAAAAATAGATGTTACAGACGGTCAGTAATAAAATAATTGGTGGTGAATAATATTTATATTTTCTTGCAGTTAAGATATTCTGATTCTTCATATTTTATATTTTAACAAATAATTTTCTACTATAAAACAAAATAAATTAATTTCAAAAAAGTGTAATTTGTTTGCTTATCCTGTTAAAAATCAACATTAAATAAAGCTTTCTACTATCGATTTCATCTCAGAATAGTATTCTTAATTATTAAATATTTGGTAAATAAAACTTAAAACTCTGTCATATTTTTTCCGAAAATCGTTCGGGTGTCCTTCGACAATCCTTCGGAAAAAATCCCATTTTTCCGAAGCCGACCCGAAGAAGACCCGAACATGATCCGAAGAAATGGGTTTTAATACCGGTCAAAACCGGTCAAAAGATGTCAAAACCGGTCATAGTTTTCACAGGTGATTAAAAATGAAAATTTCTGTTATACCTTCGTTTCTGTTAACCAAAAAAAATGACACAAAAATGGCAATCAGAACACAAAAAAGCTTTATCTACCCCGTAAATTTTTTCAGAATTTTCATTCATCATATAAGATCTGAAGCTTTTATAAACCGGAATTTATAAAATAATGATTAAAATATCAGCCTTCCCACTCCTTTTACAATGTTCTTATTCTTTTTACCATTAATTAACACTCATCACTCTTCCTTTCTTCAAAAGAAATTATTAAATTTGAGAATGAGTTTTGGAAAAGATTTATTAAGAAAAATAAAAACTGCGCAGTTACCTGGAATAAATGCTCACGGTGTTTTTTCACCACCTTCACGACCTGTTTTTACCTATGAAGAGGTTTTGGAAAAAAATCCGAAATTTGCAGCTGTCAATATTGTTTTGTATCTGAAAAACGATGAATGGCATTTTCCCTTAATTCAAAGGACTATCAATGAACATGACCGACACAGCGGACAAATTTCTCTACCGGGCGGAAAGCGCGAAGAAATGGATCAGGATTTTGCAGAAACGGCTGTCCGTGAGACTTCAGAAGAAATCGGGATCGACAAACATTATGTAAGAATTATAAGAGAAATGTCGCCAATCTACATTCCGCCAAGTAATTTTTACGTTTATCCTTACATTTCATATACTAAAAAGAATCCTGAATTCGTTTTGCAACAAAGCGAAGCAGTAGAAGTCATAGAATTTCCTATTACATGTTTCCTAAATCTTCCTGATCAGCCAGAAATAATGGCTTTACCCACTGCAGGAGGAAATGAAGTTCCGGTGATCAATTTCAACGGATATATCATTTGGGGAGCTACAGCGATGATATTGAGCGAATTCAGTCAGTTGCTGAAAAAAATGTAACTTTGCATTACCGTGTTTAATTGAGAGATGGCGAAGAAAAGTATTTTCACCGACGCGTTCGGAACTCCTTATTTTTTAAAAAGGTTTATTATTTTTATTTTAGGAATTGTGTCTTACAGAAGATTCAATGGCTTTAATAAATTAAAAATCACCGGAACCGAACATCTTGTGGATCTTCCGGATTCCAATGTTTTGTTTGTGGCAAATCATCAGACTTATTTTGCAGATGTAGCGGCAATGTATCACGCATTCTGTTCGGTAAACAACGGATATTTAAATACCATAAAAAACCCGATCTACCTTTTAAATCCAAAGATAGACTTTTACTATGTAGCTGCCGAAGAAACCATGAATAAAGGCATTCTTCCAAAAATTTTTAAAATTGCAGGCGCAGTAACTGTAAAAAGAACCTGGAGAGCTGAAGGCAAAAATGTCAATAGAATGGTGGATATGAGCGAGGTTGATAATATTATGAAAGCTCTTGACAACGGCTGGGTAGCAACTTTCCCTCAAGGAACTACTGCAGCTTTTGCACAGGGAAGAAGAGGTACAGCAAAATTGGTCAAAAATCAGCGACCAATCGTGATTCCGATAAAAATCAACGGATTCCGAAGAGCGTTTGACAAAAAGGGTCTCCGCGTAAAGGTTACAGGCGTAAAACCGACAATGGAGTTCAAACCGCCTCTTGATATAGATTATGACAAAGAAAATGCTCAGCAGATTTTATATAAAATCATGACTGCCATAGAGCAGACTGAGGATTTCAATATACTACACAGTTATGATGAAGAATTAAAAGCTAAAAAATTAGAACAAAAGGACTCAGATAATTAAAGTAGAAAAAATTATGAAAAGAATAATAGGGATCTTATTCGCCATCATAGTATTAATTTCATGTAACAGCCAGAAAGTATATTCGGATTTTGACATCAGTTATTCCAAAAGTGGGGGTTATACTCCTATATATGAGAATTTACTGATTAAAGGAAACAATGCGCACTATTCTTTCGAAGGGCAGGGAAAAAAGTATAAGCAAGATTTTAAAATTACAGATGAAGATCTGAAAAAACTAGACAATACGCTTTCTCAAAATAATTTTAGAAGAATACAGGAAGATCGCAAAAAGATCTACGACAATATCGCAACTTCTATCAATGTAAAGAAAGGTCCTAATGAAGGCAGTAAAACAGATGCGAGTTCAGTAATGCCAAATTTTAAAACAAACTGGGCGAACATCACCAATGCCTTTCAGGAGATCATAAATATTAATGTAAAAAAACCATAAATACAATTGAAGACCCATTTCATCGCTATCGGCGGAAGCGCTATGCATAATCTTGCGATTGCATTAAAAGATAAAGGATATCAGGTAACAGGTTCAGATGATGCTATTTTCGAACCCTCAAGATCAAGACTGGAAAAGAAAGGAATTTTGCCCGAAGAAATGGGTTGGTTTCCTGAAAAAATCACCTCTGATATTGAAGCCGTAATTCTTGGAATGCATGCTCATCAGGACAATCCTGAACTGGCAAAAGCAAAAGAACTGGGCTTAAAAATATATTCTTACCCTGAATTTTTATACGAACAGTCAAAAAATAAAACAAGAGTTGTTATCGCAGGTTCTCATGGGAAAACGACAATTACTTCAATGATTCTTCATGTCTTGAATTTCCATCAGAAAGATGTAGATTTCATGGTGGGAGCTCAGCTGGAAGGCTTTGATTGTATGGTGAAATTAACTCAGGACAATGATTTCATGGTATTGGAAGGTGATGAATATCTTTCCTCTCCTATCGATCTTCGTTCTAAATTTTTGCTGTATCAACCGAATATTGCTTTGATGAGCGGAATTGCATGGGATCACATCAATGTTTTTAAAACGTTTGATGATTATATTGAACAATTCAGAAAATTCGTCGCAAGCATTACTGCAGGCGGTGTTTTGGTATATAATGAAGAAGATGCTGAAGTGGTAAAAGTAGTGGAAGCAGCTGAAAATTATTTCAGAAAGATCCCTTACAAAACGCCTGAATACGAAATCATTAACGAAAAAGTTCATTTAAAAACCGAAATGGGAGATGTTCCGCTTTCTGTTTTTGGAGCTCACAATTTACTGAACCTTGAAGGGGCAAGACACATTTGCCATACTTTGGGAATTATGGATGAAGATTTCTATGAAGCAATTATGAGTTTCAAAGGGGCTTCTAAACGTTTGGAGAAAGTAGAAAGAGAAGATAAAGGAACGCTTTACAAAGATTTTGCACATGCTCCGAGCAAGGTAAAAGCTGCGGTAAAAGCCTTTAACGAACAATTTAAAAAAGATAAAAAATACGGATTCCTTGAATTACATACGTATTCAAGTTTAAATCCAGTATTTTTAGAACAATATGATCATGCGATGGATGGTTTGGATGAAGCTATTGTTTTCTATTCCGAAGATGCTTTAAAGATCAAAAGAATGGAACCAATTTCACCTGAATTCATTAAAGAAAAATTCAAAAATGAAAATTTAAAGGTTTTCACAAATGCTGAAGAACTTCATGCTTATTGGGATTTATTAGATAAAACAAAAGGTGTTTTTCTGATGATGAGTTCCGGTAACTTTGGCGGACTTGATTTAACGAAATAATTTCATTGATATAAAGCAAAACTCCTTTCGATTTGAAAGGAGTTTTTTATTGTTAAAAATTTTTTGTTAACCATTACCTACTCCACCTGAGCCAGTATTTTCACCTTCTTCATCATCAATTTGATTCTCATCATGTTCTGGTTCTACTTTCGCACTTGTAGGATTGAGCATTCTCTCAATAGAAATCGCATCTGCAACCGTATCCATACTATAAATTTGCATAACCCCTTGCGTCGTCGCAGCCTGTCCCAAAATATTCTGTTGATTTTGAGTATTTACAGCATTTTCAAACATAATTCCTGTGGAATGTGCTGCTGTTTGATATACATTACCTAAAGCAATTGCCGGAGCTTCATCAACAACTTTTACATTAGATTGCGTTACAGCGTCTGTAATTTGCTCATTAACTGATTCCGGAACCGCATTTGCTGTCGGTTTTTTGTTTTCTTCTGAATTCATAATATTAGTTTTTAGATTTAAGTAAAGTTAAGAATTACATAAATAAAAAAAGCAATAATTTAAATTATTGCTTTCCTTATAAAAATTAATGACAGGCAACTTCTCAGTTATCTGCCGTTATTGATTTTAAAGTGAATTTTGCCAGTTCTACATTTGATATAGTTGCATCAGGTGAAAAAATAAGATTTCCTAAAAGCTTTTTAGCTTTTTCCTTCTCACCGCTCTCGTTTAATATAATTGCTTTATTGATTTCTAAAATTCCTTTCGTATCTGCATCAGGATTTTTAGAAAGCCCCTTCTCAATAGCTTTTAATCTTTCTATTTTATTATCAAGCAAAATTGCAAGATCTTTCCAAGCCGGAGGAAAGTCTGGGATTTTTTCCGTTATGGCTCTTGCTATTTTCATTTTTTCACTTACGTCATCTGTCCATTCAATCTGCATATACGCAACATATAAACCTTTCGGGAATTTTCCTGATTTTTCCCCTTCCAAAGTATATAAAGCAGTTTTTGAAGTGAAAAATCCTTTAGGTTCTAATTCGTCTGTTTTCTTATAAAATTTTAAAGCATTATCATAATCACCTTTTAACAAATAAGTATATGCCAAGTCGTAAGTTGGATATGCCCAATTAGGCTGAATATCTATTGCTTCTTCAAGTTTTGCAATTGACAGGTCATAATTGCCCTTTTGTCCAAGTTCTCTCGCTTCATGATGTAAGCTTATTGCTTTTGGATCAATTGTTTGATTACTCATAATTTCATAATTTACCTTTCCTGTAATATTTTCAAGATCTTCTTTCTTTATAGAATGTCCTGAGCTATCTTTAAAAATTATGTTTTGCTGATTTTTATTTGTCTTATCTGATGAGTTTTGACATGAAAAAAATGATAATAAAAATAAGCCATAGAAATTCTTTGTAAGCATTATTTTAAATCGTAAGTATTAAATATCTGCTACAGAATTCAGCATCTTCTCTTCCCAAGCGGCATCTTTCGGATCGAAGAACAATCTTTTTCCAGTATCTAAAGAACGAACCACATTCATTTCATCTTCCGATAATTCAAAATCAAAAACATTGAAATTTTCCTCAATTCTAGAAGGCGTCACAGACTTCGGAATCACACAGAAACCTTCCTGTAAATGCCATCTCAAAATAACCTGAGCGACTGTTTTATTATATTTTAAAGCAATATTTTTTAATTCTGAATTATCTAAAAGTCCTGCATTTCCATTTCCAAGCGGGCTCCAAGGTTGAGTAACTATGTTATTTTCTCTATCGTAAATCTGCAATTCTTTTTGTTGGAAAATAGGGTGCAATTCTATTTGATTAATAACAGGCAAAACCGTTGAATTTACTTTCAATTCCTCCATTTTCTCAACGGTAAAGTTACAAACTCCGATCGCTTTGATTTTTCCCTCATGATACAATTCTTCCAACGCTTTCCAAGCACCCACAAAATCCGAATAAGGCCAGTGAATAAGGTACATATCCAAATAATCCAGCTGTAATCTGTCCAACGTTCTCTGAAAAGCACCTTTCGCCTTATCATAAGTTGTATCCTGAACCCAAAGTTTAGAAGTCACAAACAAATCTTCTCTGTCTATTCCACTATTTTTAATGGCATTTCCGACAGCCGTTTCATTTTGATAAATAGAAGCCGTATCGATCATTCTGTAACCAGTTTCAATTGCTCTGATCACGGCATTTTCACATTCCTGCATATCTTCCATCTGCCAAACTCCGAAACCTAAAGCCGGAATATCAACTCCATTGTTTAATGTAATTACAGGTTGTCCTGTATATGTTTTTTGTCCCATAATAATATCTTGTTTAATTTTAATTAAAGTCAAACAAATTTCCGACAAAATTTTGGAATTTCCAGTTACCAATTTTACTTTAGATTTTATGTTTTACTTAAATATTTTACTTTTACAGAAAATCTAAAACTATGTCACACCCAATCAGAATAGCTGTATCAGAAGATTATCCGAGAATTATGGAAATCTGGGAATCAGCTGTGAAAGCAACTCACAATTTTCTTACTGAAGAAGATTTTAATTATTTTAAAGAAATTATTCCTAAACATTATTTACCTAATCTTGAAGTATACCTTATTTTTCAACACGAATTAATACAAGGTTTTGCATCAATCTCAGAAGGAAATCTGGAAATGTTGTTCATTCATGATGATGTACGTGGAAAAGGTTTGGGAAAAGAATTGTATCGATTCATGAAAGAAAAAACCGGCTTAACAAAAGTTGATGTGAATGAACAAAACCCGCAAGCGATTGGGTTCTATGAAAAGATGGGATTCAAGCAAATTGGGAGATCTGAAAAAGATGGTTCCGGGAAAGATTATCCTATTATTCATATGAGTTTGTGAGAAAATAATCTACGCAGTGTCATTCTGACGAAGGAAGAATCCCACTATAAATGATTAGAGATTCTTCAATCCGCTTTGTTTCTTTCAGAATGACAAATCCTACAAAAATTAAACAATCAAAGCCTCATTCTTACTCATCATTTTTCTAAACAAACCTTTAATATGATCGATTTCTTCTACATAATTCGTTTTTTTTCTGCATCCGAAATATAATGTATTCTCTAATTTTTTTTCACCTTCCCAAATCAGTTTTACATCACCGCTTTCAATTTCGTTTTTACATAAAAAATCAGGAACGACAGCTAATCCTGTTCCACCTTTCAGACAACGGATAATGGAATTTAAATTAGGAACAATATAATTCGGACGGAAATTCGGTTTATGACCAAAATTCAAGATCCAGAACTGGAAAAGATGTTCCATATCTCCCGTTGTTCCGTACCATTTTTCCTGTTTCAGCCATTCTTCGACATGTTCTAAACCTTTTGTAGCAATCACTTCATTGAAACTTTCTGTATCCACATTTTTTCCACCAACCAAAATAATTTGTTCAGAAGAAAATGCTTCATGTAAAATATTAGGTGAAGTTCCTTTTTTGGGTGTAATAATTAAATCTAAAATCCCTTTATCCAGCTGATCCAACATTTCAGGATATTCTCCAAAACTGATGATTAAATTAAAAGGTAAAGTAGAAACATACTGCTCCAAAGTCGTCTGAAAAGTCTCAAAACACATTCCTACACTGATCGTCGGTGTATGTTTTTCCGTAGATTTCTGAAAGTTTTTCTCAACATCTTCCAGCTTTGTCAAAGGCTCGGAAACCGCATTGAATAAAACCTTTCCTCTTTCCGTAGGAATCATTTTTCTGCCGGTTCTGTCAAATAATTTATATCCGACATACGCTTCCAGAGAACTCAAATGTAAACTTACTCCCGGCTGAGAAATGAACAGAGAATCTGCCGCTCCCGTTAAAGTTCCTGTTTTATAAATTGCTTTAAAAGTTCGGTACCATTCTAAATTTACCATAATTTATAAATTTGTGAATTGTGAAAATTTTCAATTGAAATAAATGAAAAAGTGATTGCCTATTTACAATTTACCCATCATATTTCTAATACAAAATTACAAAATAATCATATTACTGATATCTTTTCATTTCTTAAAAACGAAGCGTAATAATCTGGAATTTCACTTTTCTCGATTTTTTGGGCAACTTCTTCAAGAGGATAATTCAACTGAATGATTTAGGGAATAATTTTTTCTTCATTTAAAGTCAAAATAACATAAGAAGCCAATCTGTTTTCTTCCCTTGAACGTCCTACAGAACCGGCGTTAATTGCCCACTTTCCGTTAAAATATTTCGTAAAAGATAAATGAGTATGTCCCATTAAAATTACATCAGACTGAGATTCATTCAAGATATTTTGAAAAATTCCATCGTCTTCATTTTCATACAAATAGACATCATTACTCTTTAAATTGGAATGTACCAATTGAATATTCCAATGTTTTTTGCCTATCTTATAGTTTAATTTTAAATAAAATGGTAATTCTGACAAAAATATTTTATTCTCTTTTGTAATATATTTTTTAGAATGATCAATTGCTAAAAATCTGGCTTCGGTTTCTTCCTGAGAATGTTTACTTAAAGGAACTACAGGAATGTCAAAAGCAATTCTTTCATCGTGATTTCCCATTAAACAAGGAATATTTAAAAACTTCATTTTTTCAATAACTTCATTTCCCCAAGGTGCAAAATCCACCAGATCTCCCAGACAAAACTTTTAACTTTTGTTGTATCCCTCTCTCTTCAATATCATTTAACACAACTTCCAACGCAGGAAGATTTCCATGCACATCACTAAAAACTGCAATCTGTATCATTTTATCCGTCAATTTTATCAAACAAATTTACAGTGCAGAATTTTAAAATAGATTTAATTATTAATGATATTCAACATGATTTAGAAATTTCAATATATCATTTTTATAATACTTAACTATAATTCATATTATTTTTATTATACAAAGCTCCATCCTAACTTTGCATCATAAAATTTAAACAATCATACAACAATGAAAAAAGTATTAATCATTAACGGTGGACAAAATTTCGGACATTCCGGAGGAAAATATAATCAGACAATCGCAGATAATACATTGGAAGTTTTAAAAGAATTTGAAAATGTAGAGGTAAAAATAACGAATGTAGGAGAAGGCTATGATAAAAACGAAGAGGTAGAAAAATTTGTTTGGGCAGATTATATTATTTATCACACCCCGATCTGGTGGTTTCAGTTACCGAATGGTTTGAAAAAATATATCGATGAAGTTTTTACAGCAGGTCATGCCAAAGGAATTTATATGAGCGACGGAAGAACTTCGGATAATCCAAAAATAAACTACGGAACAGGAGGAATGTTGGGTGGAAGAAAGTACATGGTAACAACAAGTTGGAATGCACCTGAAACGGCTTTCACACTTCCCGGAGAATTCTTTAACGAAACAAGCGTAGATAACGGACCATTATTTGGTTTTCATAGAATGAATTCTTTTGTTTCTTTGGAAAAGATAGAAAGTTTTCATTTCCATGATGTAGAAAAAAATGCGAATATTGAACGCGACATGAAACTTTACAGAGAACATCTTACAACAGTTTTTGAAAAAGAATTAAAACCACAATTAGTCTAATGAAAATTTATTTGACAGCCGTTATTAAGGCAAAAGAAGAACACAGATCTGAAGTCTTGGAAGTTCTTCAGAATATGGTAAAAGAAACCGTAAAGGAAGAAGCGAACGAATTATACTCGCTTCATCAGGGAATTGAAGATAAAAATCAATTTGTTTTCTATGAAATATGGAAAAGTGAGGAAGGTTTAGCGCAGCACAATCAACAATCATATATTCAAGCTTTTGGAGCTTTAGTTGATGAAAAATTGCAGGAAAAACCACAGATTTATTTAACTGAAATTATTTAATATTTTTACCGCAAAAGAATCAAAAGAAATGATTGAAAACAAGAAATACGAAAGAAGACAAAATTCCAAGTTCAATTTTGTACACTTTTAAAATTCTAAAAATGCAATAAAATCTATTGATTCTTTTGTGGTAAAAAATCCAAACCAATACAATTTAAACATGAAAAAATTAGTGTTTTTAGTGCTTGCCATTTTCACAATAGGATTCGTTCAATCGCAAACCAAAAAATCTAAAAATATGAAAAAGAAAATTTTATTTGTCGTGACCAGTCATGATAAAAAGGGCGATACAGGCGAGGAAACCGGATATTATCTTGGGGAAGTATCTCATCCTTGGGAAGTTCTTCACAATGCCGGTTACGAAATCGATTTTGTAAGTCCTAAAGGCGGAACTCCTCCTGTTGACGGATTTGATTTAAAGGATCCGGTAAACAAAGAATTCTGGGAAAATAAAGAATACAAAAATAAAATCGACCATTCTTTAAAGCCTTCCCAAGTGAATCCAGGTGATTATTCAACCATATTTTACGCAGGAGGTCACGGTGCAATGTGGGATTTTGCGGATAATGCAGAGTTATCAACAATTGCTTCAAAAATTTATGAAAACGGAGGAATTGTTGCAGGAGTTTGTCACGGTCCTGCAGGTTTGGTGAACATTAAACTAAACAATGGTAAATATTTAGTTGATGACAAAAAAATCAACGCTTTTACCAACGAAGAAGAATCTGAAGTAAAATTAACGAATGTTGTTCCTTTTCTTTTGGAAGATAAATTGAAAGAAAGAGGCGCAAAATTTGAAAAATCAGGACTTTGGCAGAATCATGTAGTGACGGATCAAAGAGTAATTACAGGGCAAAATCCACAGTCTGCAAAAAGTGTTGGTGAAGCTATTTTAAAAGAATTAAGTAAATAATATTTTAATATTTAATCCCAAAAGAAAATTTTTCAGACAAACGAAATGGAAAATCTTACAATAAACAAAAGCGCTTCTCAATATTGGGAAGTGCCTTTTAGTAAATAACTTAAACTCAAGATTTATTTCGCAATCGGCAAATGGGTACTAATTCCGATTCTGTTCCATGCATTAATTGTAATGATTGCCATGATGATCTGTGCAATTGTAGCTTCGTCAAAAACCTGTTTTGCCTTGTAATACGTTTCTTCTGTTAATCCTTTTTGACTGATTAAAGTAATTTCTTCTGTCATTTCCAAAATCACCTGTTCTTCTTCCGTGAACAATTCTTTCGCTTCTCTCCATGCATTTAAAAGGAAAATTCTTTGTGGAGTTTCGCCGTATTTTAAGGCATCTTTCGTGTGCATATCCAAACAGAATGCACATCCGTTGATTTGTGAAGCTCTGATTTTGATCAATTCCTTCTGAATTTTGTTTAAAGAAATTGTCTGAAGGTAACCTTCTAATCCTAACATTGCTTTGTAGGCAGCCTTATCGGTCGTTGCCATGTCTAGTCTTGTACTCATACTATTTTATTTTTTGTTTGTTAAATTATCTATTGTAAATGAATATTTTTCCTGATTTGCCAATAAAAATGCAGCTGCACTTCCTACCCAGACTGAGTAATCCAAAGGTGCTTTAATTCCCAATGCAACCGACATCGACAAAGCAAAAATCAACAATAAAAATCCCGCTCCATAAGCTGCTATCTTAGTTTTAAAACCTAAAATAAGCATTAATGGAAAAAGTATTTCTAAAAAAGTTGCAGCATATGCGGAAAATGTGCTTAAACTTTCAGGAAGAAAAAATGTGAGCTGTTTTGTATATTTTTCAAAATTTTCCCAGTTTCCCCAAGCGGAATTTTTACCCCAAAATCCAAATCTGTCGGCAATTGCAGAAAGCATTGTTACAGCAATTGCTATTCTCAAAAATAGCTGTGGAAATAAATTGTTTTTGTTTGTCATGATATTGGCTTTTTATTACATGACAAAGTTGCGACTTCTGAATCGCAAAAATCTTAAACTGGTTTAAGAACGTAATTTTGCTCTGATTTCACTTAAATATTCCGGAGTGAAACCTAAATAGGAAGCAATTAAATATTGTGGAATTCTTTGGATAAATTCAGGATATTGAGTGCTGAAATGAGTGTACAATTCTTCCCGGCTCATTTCATATAAATAGCGGATTCTCCTTTCTGATGCAGCATAAGCTCTCTGATAGATCATTCTGAAATAACGCTCCATTACCGGATGTTCTTTCAATAATTCTTCCTGAGTCTGAAGATTAATCTCCAAAATAACAGATTTTTCTACCGCCTGAATATAAAAGTCTGATTTTATTTGTCTTTCATAAGCGAAAGTATCGGTAATCCACCAGTTTTCTATAGCAAATTCTGTGGTCTGCTCTACTCCCTTTTCATTCACGAAAAACTTTCTCATACAACCTTTTACGACAAAAAACATCGATTTGCAAACTTCGCCATCATGCATCATATTGTGCTTTTTCTTTACTTCCAATACCTGAAAAAAAGAAACAACAGAAGCAAATTCTTCGTCATTTATATCAATGAATTTATCTAAATGTGTCTTGAAAGTTTCCATTTTTGAAATTGTGTAACCAAACTTAACTTTATTTTTTTAGTTTTACAATGACAAAACAGTAAATCATGGAAATCGTTGCTAAAATTTTAATCGCAATTGTCGCAATCGAACACATCTACATTCTTTGGATGGAAATGTTTGCATGGGAAACCAAAGGAAAAGAAGTCTTCAAAAAAGCACTTCCTGCAGAAATGTTTAAACCAACGAAAGGTTTAGCCGCTAATCAGGGGCTTTACAACGGTTTTCTTGCAGCAGGATTAATCTGGTCTTTTTTAATTGAAGATCCGAAATGGCAAACTAATATTTCCCTATTTTTCTTGGGTTGTGTTGCTGTAGCCGGAATTTATGGCGCAATTTCTGCGACGAAAAGAATATTTTTTGTTCAGGCTTTGCCGGCTATTTTGGGGATTCTTGCTGTTTTGTTGAAATAGTTTTTTATTAATGTCTAAAGAAAAATTTGAATTTAAAAGAAGCTTTTTTGATAATGATTTTAATTTAGCTTTTATTTCAATTTTAGGATTACCTTTTATTTTAATAAAAAAAGGTTCACTTGATTTGACATTCGGAAGTATTATTTTTACCATTTACTCATTGATAATTTATTTTTCATTATCAAATGTTTTTAAAATAATAATATTTAATAATGAAACAGAGCTAATTAACGTTTTTGGAAGAAAAAAATTAATACCCAACAGTAAAATATCCTTTTCAGAAGAATATTACAAAAAAGAGGCTAAAGATTTTGTTATACATACCCGTAAATTAAAAATTCAATTTCCAAATAATAAAATCACAATTTATAAAGACGATCAATTAAATTACAATGAATTAGTTGCTTATTGTAAAGAAAAATATGTGCAAGCAAATACTAAAAAAATAAATTCTCAATTTTATTTGATTTCGGCATCAATAATTTGTTTTGGAATATATTTTTTAATCTTAACAAAAAATTGTTTTAAAGAAAAAAAACACGATAATTTAGAAAGTATTCAAAAGTTTGGGTATGTAAAAATAGAAGGTACTTTTAATGATTATAAAAACATTGGAAGAGGCAGTTCTCAAATTCTTATTCATCTGGAAGAATATCCAGAGTTTGAATTTTCACCTAATGATTTCTCGCAAAACCAATCGACATACTATGACAAGCTAAATATGAAAGGAAAAAAAATTACTTTTTATATTTCGCCAAATGAATACAAGAAAAAAATTCAAAAATCTATTCCTCTAAAATTTTATGATAAATATTTTGAATATAATGAAATTACAATTTATAAATTGCAATAAATTATTCAAATCCTAAAAGTTCCGACAACTTCCTTTTCATTTCTTCAGTCTTGAAAACCCCTTCATGATATTCAACCAAATTCTGATCTTTATCTAAAATAATCCACAACGGATAAACAGGCTGATTTTTATTTTTAGATAAAGCCAAGACCAACTCATGAATTCCTGAATTTCCATTTGGAAGATAATTAAATTCTTTCCCCTGAAAATTGATTTTCTCTTTTGTTTTTTCAGCTTCAAAATTGATGAAATAAAAATCTTCATTAATCGTTTTAACCAAATCTTTATCTTTGTTCAAGTTAAAAAATTCGATTTTACAAACTGAGCACCAACTCGTATAAATATGAATAATAATCGGCTTAGGATTGTTTTTTTGCTGAATTTCCAAATCAGAAAAAGTGCCTGTTTTTATCTGTGAAAGACAAAAACACGGCACTAACATTAAAAATAAAAATATCGTTAAAAGTCTCATTTCATAAATTTTATGATTCATGATTTTATTTTTACCACAAAAGAGACAAAAGATTTTCAAACTTTCCTTAGTTATTTAAAAGCATAGCGTTTAAAATTTCACATTTTGTAAACTTTTTAAAATCTAATTTTTTCAATAATTTCTTTTGCTTCTTTTGCGGTAAAAACGTTTATTTCAAAATATATTTTACGCCCATAAATCCTCTTATTTTCTGCATCGGAGCATATCCGTAAGTAGTATCAAAAGTATAATGATTGGGATTATTAATCGGATCATCAACATTCTTATCAAACGGATCAAACGGTCGCATTAACGGATCTTTCGGAGTGAAATTGAATAAATTTTTCACCCCACAATACACCTCAAATCCGGATTTGAAACTCTTCGAAACCTGAATATTGGCAAGATTATAAAACGGCGAATATTCCGGTCTGTAATCATTCGGTAAAACCGGCAGTCGCATCGGTCCGTAAAACTGTCCTGTAAAATCTACCGTCACATTATTTTTGAATTTATAGGTCAGATTATAGGTTCCACTCCATTTTGGGGCGTGAAGTTGTTGTGATTTTTCATTTTCTCCATCAAATTTCTGATAAACATCGAGGTATGTCACTCCAACATTCACACTTAAATGAAAACTGAAGCTATAATCCACATTTAAAGAAGCACCTCTCGAAATCCCATAACCATGAAGATTATCATAAATAATTTTCTGAGGATCCGTATCAAAATCTCCTACAATTTTATTGCTGAAATAGGTGTAAAATGCAGAAGCATCGAGATTAAGTAATTTATCCCCAACAGGAATTTTCCACATATAATTTAAATTTCCATTGATAGATTTTTCTGGTTTTAAATTAGATTGAATCACAACATCCCGAGAACCTGTCAACGCTGCATGATCTTCCGTAAACAAGTTCACCACACGGAAACCTGTCCCAAAATTGAATCGTAACGTATGATACGGATTGGGTGAAAATTTCCACGCAAAACGCGGTGAATGCACAGAATGATGGATTTTATCATAATCAAATCTGTAACCCAACAACAACGTATTTTTTTCATTAATTTCCCATTGATCCTGAATAAATGCACCCAAAATTGGGGATTTCATCGGCTCGTTTGTAAATCCGTCGGAAGATGAAGTTCCTGGTGTATTATCGTCATAAAAAGTTCTTTTGAAAGTCACGCCCAAAATCAAATCATGATTTCCAAGTTTTTTATCCCAATATGTTTGTGCAAAAGCCACTTTTTGGGTTGCCATAAAAGGATTATTTCCATAAAAAGAATTCTGATCATGAAAATTATAAGAAAGCTGTGTCACTATATTTTCCTTCAAAGGCCATTGATAGACTCCAAAAGCTTCTACCCTATTTGTATAAATACTTTCACCGTAGACATCTCCACTTCCGCGATACGATTTATTCCACTGCATTTCTCCGCCGAAACGGTCTTCATATAAATATCTCAACGCAAAACTTGCCAATCGGTTTTCTTTTCTCTGGAAATTCCATTTATTAAATATTGAGATTCTGTTTTGCAATGCTGCATCCGTGAAATTATCTTTATTGTAATCGAATCTTTTGGTATAATTAAAATAATTCAAGCTTAATAAAGAAGCTACATTTTTTCCAAAATTAAATTTCGTTGACAAGTCCACATTATTCTCGTTCCAGGTCGTTGTCATCAGATCAACACTCAGTTTTGGAGCCGTTAAAGCGTTTTTAGTGATAATATTAATGACTCCGCCCATCGCTTCAGAACCATAAAGTGACGAAGCCGGACCTTTCACGACTTCAATTCTGTCAACTAAGCTATTTGGAATTCCACTCAATCCGTAAACTGTTGAAAGTGAACTCACAATTGGCATTCCATCAATTAAAATCATGGTATAAGGTCCCTCTAAGCCATTAATGTGAATATCTCCTGTATTACAAACCGAACAATTAAGTTGAGGTTTTACACCATTCACCATTGCAATTGATTCAAAAATATTGGGAGTAGGATTTTTCTGGAAAAATTTCTGAGTGTAAATTTCTACTGCAACAGGACTTTTCGATTTACTTATCGGTTTTATTGTTCCCGTAATTACAACATCTTCAATCAGTTTGGTTTTGATTTCCTTTTTGTTTAAAATTTTAACCGAATCCTGTTTTTTAGATTGATTTAATGCTAAACTATCCGTTTCCTGTGAGAAACAATAAGTTGATAAAAAGAGTAAAGAAAATAATATTCGTTGCATGAAATTAAAATTGTTAGACAAAACTAACATTTATTTTTAGAATAACAAAACTTGATTAAAAAATGTTATTTAAATCAATTCATGAAAAAGTATTAAATTTGAGAAACTAGATATAAAAGTAAAATGAGATATCATCAGTCGGGAAATATCCCACCAAAAAGACATACGATTTTCAAGTCTCCGGAAGATAAATTCTACTACGAACAGCTTTTCGGGACGGAAGGTTTTCACGGAATTTCTTCATTATTATACCATATTCACCGTCCGACTCAGATAAAATCTATCGGCGAAGCAAAAGATGTAGCGCCGAAAATTGCTGTTGAAAAAAATGTGACTCCAAGAATGTTTAAAGGAATGAATGTAACTCCTGAAGACGATTTTATGGACAGCCGAAAGTTTTTAATGGTAAACAATGACCTGAAAATGGGATTGTCGAAGCCTAGAAAATCAATGGATTATTTCTATAAAAATGCTGAATGTGACGAGCTTTTATACGTTCATAACGGAAGCGGAATTTTGAAGACTTTTGTAGGAAATTTAGAATTTTCTGTCGGTGATTATCTGATCATTCCGAGAGGAACAATTTATCAGGTTGAATTAAATTCTGATGACACTGTTTTCTTTGTAGTAGAAAGCCATTCTCCGATTTACACGCCAAAAAGATACAGAAACGAATTCGGACAACTTTTAGAGCATTCTCCGTTTTGTGAAAGAGATATCATCGCACCAACTTTTGTTGCACCAAAAGACGAAAAAGGAGAGTTTTTAATTAAAGTAAAAAAAGAAAACCAGATCACGGATTTCATTTACGCAACACATCCTTTCGATGTTGTAGGTTGGGACGGCTATTTTTATCCTTATAAATTTAATATTAAAAATTTCGAACCGATTACAGGTAGAATTCACCAACCGCCACCGGTTCACCAGACTTTTGAGGCACACAATTTTGTGGTTTGCTCGTTCTGTGCAAGAATGTATGACTATCATCCGATGGCAATTCCTGCGCCTTACAATCACTCGAATATCGATTCTGATGAAGTTTTATTCTATACAGAAGGTGATTTCATGAGCCGTAACCACATTGACTTAATGGACTTTACTCTTCATCCGGGAGGAATCGTTCACGGACCTCATCCAGGTGCGATGGAAAGAAGTATCGGAAAAAAATTCACCGAAGAATATGCTGTGATGGTTGATCCTTTCCGTCCTTTAAAACTTACGGAAGAGGCTTTAAAAGTAGAAGACCCTTCTTACAAAACTTCATGGTTGGAAGAACAGGATAAAACAATGGAAGACCGTTCACAAGAATAATTCTATTTTAACAATTAAACATATAAAAAGGACTGAATGTAGATCATTTAGTCCTTTTTTTGTTGGATTTAAACCAAAACATGACAAATATCTGCGAATATTTGGGTTCAATAAAAACAATATGAACTATCTTTAAGACAGAGAAAAATTCATAAAAAATTTCAATATGCCAAATTATATTACCGCAGAAGAAGCTATTTATACCATTAAAAGCGGAAACCGCGTTTTCTTTCACGGAAGTGCATGTACTCCAAATTATTTAATTGACGAATTAGCGAGACAATCACATCGTTTAGATAATATCGAAATGGTTTCCATTACTCAACAAGGAAATGTAGAAATCGCAAAACCTGAATATAAGGACAAATTTTTCGTAAATTCTTTGTTCGTTTCGACGCCGGTTCGCGATGCGGCGAACTCTGACAGAGGAGATTTTGTGCCGGTTTTTTTAAGTGAAATTCCTATTTTATTCAGAAAAAATATTTTACCGCTGGATGTTGCTTTAATTACGGTTTCTCCTCCCGACAAACATGGATTTTGTACATTGGGAACTTCCGTTGATGTAGCAAGATCAGCTGTTGATACGGCAAAAATTATTGTGGCAATTGTTAATCCTTTAATGCCAAGAACTCACGGTGATGGAATGATTCACATTAGCAGAATTCATAAGCTGGTTTGGCATGAAGAAGAACTTCCAACTGTTGATTATAGCGCAAAAGTTGGTCCGGATGAAATGCTTGTCGGAAAAAATGTGGCAGAGCTTATTGAAGACAGATCTACCCTTCAAATGGGAATCGGAACCATTCCTGATGCTGTTTTAAAATGTCTGGGAAACCATAAAGATCTTGGTGTTCATACGGAAATGTTGAGCGACGGAGTGATTGATTTAATTCAAAATGATGTCATTAACAATAAATACAAAGGTTATAACGATAATAAAACGATCACAAGTTTCTGTTTCGGAACAAGAAAACTGTATGATTATGTTGATGACAATACAGTGTTTTCGTTTGATGATGTAAGCAACGTCAACTTTCCTATCAATATCATGAGAAATAAGAAAATGGTTGCCATTAATTCTGCCATAGAAATTGATTTAACAGGACAAGTCTGCGCAGATTCTATCGGAACCATGCAGTACAGCGGAATTGGCGGACAAATGGATTTTATGAGAGGAGCAGCATTGAGTGAAGACGGAAAACCTATCATTGCTATTACTTCAAGAACAAAAAAAGGAGTTTCCAGAATTGTTCCTTATCTTAAACAAGGAGCAGGAGTTGTAACAACAAGAGGTCACATTCATTGGGTAGTTACAGAATACGGAACGGCTTATCTATACGGAAAAAATCTTCGCCAAAGAGCTCAGGAACTGATCAGCATTGCGCATCCGGATGACAGAGAAATGTTGGAAAAGGCAGCTTTCGAAAGATTTAAACATTAAATGTTTAAGCACTAAAAGTTTTTTTATTATATATTTGTCATGCTATCAAAATGTATTCCTCATTTAACATAATAAAATATTGAGAAAGTATTAAGTATTTGGCGGTATATTTGATAAAAAAGCTTTTAAAAACATTGGAGATTGAAAACTATATATAATTCGATAAGGGAGGAGGTTGTAAAGCATTCTAAGGTAAAGAATTCGGTTTTGGGGAATGTACAAGAATGGAAACGAAGCCATTATATTATTCTTTCCGAAATCATTAAAGATGAATTATCCGAAGCTGAGGAACTAAAAGGAGGAAAAAAATTCGAGATAGGAAATACTATTTCGCACGTTACATTGCAGCGTTTTTTTGAAAATGATTATCAGGATAAAACGCATAATGATCTGAGATTTCTAAAAACTTTAGATAAGATCTGTATTTTTTTAGGTTATAAAGATCTGAATGCCTACATACAGTTTGTCAAGGAAAAAAGACAGGAAAATGAGGAGAACAATAATCAGAAATTTCTTCAGATTGTATATGATTACTGTTCGACTGTTTTCGAATTTTACAAGCAATTTCCTGATCATAAGACAGAGATGTTCAAAGAATTAGTTTTCGATGAGTCTCCGTTTTTAGAAAGAGCATCGCAGTTCAGTAAGGAATTGTGTGACAGAGATTTTCAGTTGGTAACAAAAAATAACCGTTCCAATTATGAGGTTTTCGACATTCATGTTGTAACGGATGAACCTGATAAAAAAATCCTCGAATCTCAGGAATTTTGGAATCTTTTATTTAAAGTTGGCGAAACCGGGGAAGAACATTTTGTAAATCAACTGAACACTCAAATTTATTTCATTAGGAAAATAAATAATGTCTGGAAGATTTGGGATAATTATAATCCTGATGCAGGAAGATTGAACAATATTAAATAAAAAAAGCTGCAGGAAAATCCTACAGCTTTTGTGTTTCGAAATATTTTTTTTTCACTTGTTGTGAATACAAATGTATACATATTAGTTGCAACACAATAAACTTAAGCATACTTAAATGAACTCTTCTTTAAGCCTATATTAATCTTGCCTAACGTTTGTTTGTTTATATTTTTCGTATTAGTAAGAAATTCGTAATTTGCATACCCATAAATATAAAAGTAAAAATAGAAATATGTCAACACTTACATTTGCCGAAAAAATTGCTCAAGCTGAGAATTTTTTGCCAATCAACGGTACAGATTACATTGAGTTTTATGTAGGAAATGCTAAACAGGCTGCTCATTATTATAAAACCGCTTTCGGTTTTCAGTCTGTTGCATACGCTGGTCCTGAAACAGGAGTAAGAGATCGCGCTTCTTATGTTCTTCAACAAGGGAAAATAAGATTGATTTTAACGACTGGTCTTAAATCTGATTCTCCAATCAGCGAGCACGTAAAAAAACACGGTGACGGAGTGAAAATTTTGGCACTTTGGGTAGACGATGCTTATGCAGCTTTCGAAGAAACTACAAAAAGAGGCGGAAAACCATATTTAGAGCCTGTAACTTTGACAGATGAGCACGGTGAAGTAAGAATGTCCGGAATTTATACTTACGGAGAAACTGTTCACATGTTTATTGAAAGAAAAAACTATACAGGTCCTTTCATGCCTGGTTACGAAAAATGGGAAAGCGCTTATCAACCTGAAGAAGCCGGTTTATTATATGTTGACCACTGCGTAGGAAACGTAGATTGGGACAGAATGATCCCAACTGTTGAATGGTACGAAAAAGTAATGGGATTTGTAAACATCCTTTCTTTTGACGACAAACAGATCAACACAGAATATTCTGCTTTAATGTCTAAAGTAATGTCAAACGGAAACGGATTCGCAAAATTCCCGATCAACGAACCGGCAGAAGGTAAAAAGAAATCTCAGGTAGAAGAATACCTTGATTTCTATGAAGGTGAAGGAGTACAGCACATTGCAGTTGCCACAAAAGACATCATTCATACAGTAACAGAATTGAAAAAACGTGGTGTAGAATTCCTTTCAGCTCCACCAGAAGCATATTATGACATGGTTCCTGAAAGAGTTGGTCATATTGACGAAGATCTTAAAAAACTTCAGGATTTGGGTATCCTTATTGATCATGATGAAGAAGGATATTTACTTCAAATCTTTACTAAACCCGTAGAAGACCGTCCTACTCTATTCTTCGAAATTATTGAAAGACACGGAGCTCAGAGTTTCGGTGCAGGTAACTTCAAAGCTTTATTCGAAGCTTTGGAAAGAGAACAGGAAAGAAGAGGAAATCTTTAATTTTAACAACAATATAGAGTTTTGTCAGGATGAAAAGTCTTGACAAAACTTTTTTATAAAAACACATTATTATGAGAAAATTTTTAGTTGGAATTTTATTTTTTGGAGCAACATTTGGGTTAAAAGCACAATATGGTTCATTAAATGGTATTCTTGACCGACTTGAAGAAAGAAAAGGAGTCAACCAAAATCTGGAATCTGTAAATATCGATAACAAAAAATTTATCTTTATTAAAGATGAAGCAGATCATACGGAAAGGGATTTTATTGTAATTAAAGGCAATAAAGCGACTTATGTGGAAGTTTTCGACGACAAAGCAACAGGAGAAACAAGTTCAAACGTTTTTTCCGGTGATATTGTAAGAAACAGAAAAAACATTATTTCTTTAAGAGCAGATCTTTTGGAGAATAAAAAAGTTCCCATTCCGGTTACCAAAACTTTATTGCTAACAAGACAGGACAACATTTTGTATCTGATTGACGTTAACACTAAAGACAGATGGATTGACGAAGAATCTTTCTCTAAAACTAAGGCAAAAAATAAATCTAAAAAATAAATTCAATTGTCATTTCGAGAAACGAAGTGAAAAAGCAATTTTTAAACACAAATCCCAAATATCTTTCGCAAATATAGTTATCATAAAACTTGTGCTTATTCGTGTAAAGATTAATGAATTTGGTGTTTAAAATTCAAATCCAAATTAAATTTAAAAATTATGAAATCATTTGTAGAGTATTCATCAAATTCAGATTTTTCAATACATAATATTCCGTTCGGAGTAGCAGTTTTCAACAAAGAATATATCGCATGTTGTACAAGAATCGGAGATCAGATTGTTGATCTTGCAACATTACACGATCTTTCTTATTTTGAAGAGATAGAAGGTCTGGACGATAATTTTTTCGAAGCTTATACCTTAAATGAATTCATTGAATTGGGAAAACCAATTACAAATGCCGTTCGTTTGAAAATTCAGGAATTATTACTGGAAGGTTCAATTTTATCTAAAGACGAAAAAACAATCGAAGATGCTTTCTACGATTTAGATCAGGTAAAAATGATGATGCCTCTTCATATCCCGAATTACACAGATTTCTACAGCAGCATCGAACACGCAACCAACGTTGGAAAAATGTTCAGAGATCCTGCAAATGCTTTGTTGCCAAACTGGAAACATTTGCCTGTAGGTTATCACGGTAGAGCTTCATCGATCGTAGTTTCCGGAACCGATATTATTCGTCCAAAAGGTCAGACAAAACCTGCAGATGTAGAAAAACCAATTTTCGGACCTTCAAAACAATTGGATTTTGAACTGGAAATGGCTTTCATCATCAATCAGAACACCGAAATGGGCGAAAGTATTTCTACAAAAAATGCTGAAGATGCAATTTTCGGAATGCTGGTTTTCAACGACTGGTCTGCAAGAGATATCCAATCTTGGGAATATGTTCCGCTAGGACCATTTTTGGGTAAAAATTTCGGTTCGTCAGTTTCTCCATGGGTTGTTACTATGGAAGCTTTAGAACCATTCAGAACAACTTCTCCAACTCAGGATCCTGAAGTTTTAGATTATTTAAAATTTGAGGGAGATAAAAATTATGATATTAATTTAGAAGTTTATTTACAGCCAGAAAACGGTGAAGAAAATTTAATTTCTGAGAGTAATTATAAATTCATGTACTGGAATATGGCTCAGCAATTGGCTCATCATACAGTAAATGGCTGCAACGTTGAAGTTGGTGATCTATATGCAAGTGGAACAATCTCAGGAAGCGATCCGAAATCTTTCGGTTCTATGCTTGAATTAACTTGGAGAGGTCAGAATCCAATCCAATTAAGCAACGGACAAGAAAGAAAATTCATCGACGATAATGACACTGTAACTATGAAAGCTTGGGCTGAAAAAGATGGTGTGAGAGTTGGTTTCGGTGAAGTTTCAGGGAAAATCACTCCTGCGATTTAATTATAATTTTAAACAAATAATTGAGATGCTTCGACGAGCTCAGAGTGACATCGCTACAAACTGGTTGCTAAAACATTACGTTTATCACAGCTAGTATTAGAAATGTCACTCTGAGCTTGTCGAAGCATCTCTATTTAAGATATAAACACTTTCAGTATCAAAAAACATGAAAACAGTAATCCCCTCCGAAATAACACCCGTACAGCTACAACTTGTCATGCAAACAGCCGTTTCACCGCGTCCGATTGCATTGGCTTCGACAGTTGATAAGAATGGTGAAATCAATTTATCGCCGTTCAGTTTTTTCAATATGTTCAGTACGGTTCCTCCGATTTTAATTTTTTCACCATCGAGAAGAGTTCGTGACAATACCACAAAACATACTTTGGAAAACGTTTTGGAAACCTCTGAAGTAGTTATTGGAACTGTAAATTTTCCGATTGTGCAACAGATTTCTTTGGCTTCAACAGAATATGGAGATGGTGTAAATGAATTTATAAAATCCGGTTTGACGATGAAAGATGCTGATTTGGTTAAGCCTAAATTAATCGAAGAATGTCCTGTTAATTTTGAATGTAAAGTTTTAGAAGTAAAACCTTTAGGAGATCAAGGCGGTGCCGGAAATCTGGTTATTTGTGAAGTTCAGAAAATTCATATCAGAGAAGAATATTTGGATGAACAGGGAAATCTGGATCAGGCAAAACTGGATATGGTGGCTCGTTTAGGCGGAAACTGGTATTCGAGAAATAATGAAAATAATCTTTTTGAAGTCCCAAAACCTTTGGTAACAAAAGGAATTGGTTTCGATCTTCTTCCTAATGAAATTAAATTAAGCAAAATCTTTACAGGAAACGATTTGGGAATGCTTGCTAATGTTGAGGTTTTACCTGCAGGAGAGTATTATGCAGATGAAAATATTCATCAAAATGCTCAGAAATTGTTACTTGAAAGTAAAATTGAAGAAGCTTGGAAAATTTTAATTAAATAATTTTCAAATTATACTTAAAACATAAAAGGAGTGAAAAATTTTCACTCCTTTTTTTATTTCTTAATACTAAACATTTAATAGCAGCATTTCCATCGTCCTTGAGCATCTATAACTTCTGTTCCTAAATAAGGCGGTGCACACGGAGGTACAACACATCTGCCTTGTCCATCACCAATATAATCACTAAAGCAACCGCTTAAATTACATAGATTTTTTTCTCCACCTGTAATTTGCTTTTGAGCTTCTCTGCTTAATTTTTGACCATTTTTTAAATTTGAATTTTTCATAATAATTTTAATTCTTGGCGTTATTAATATTTTTCACTAATATATGAAAAATTCAATATAATTAAGAATATCAACATTGAAATTCAATAAATTACAAATAATCCTTACATCTTCTCTTTGATAAATTTAATAGATTTTTCCACAACGCCATTCAGATCTTTAGGTAATTCTTGCTCTTCCCAAGGTTCTTTTGCACCAAAAGTATGATTTGAATTTTCAATTAAATACAATTCAGAATTTGGGTTTAAAATATGAAGATGTTCCGCATTTTTCACATTCACACTTTCATCATTTGTACCATGAATAATTAAAACATGAGCTTTTGCCATTTCAGTTGCTCTCTCTACATCAAATCGATGCTCATCTTTTTCAAAATCTTCATAAAACTGATAATAATGAGGCATTTCTTGTTTCGTCCGTCCGTTTGTAACATAATAAACCCCTGCTTCTTTCCATTTTTCAAAAGCATCATTTTTTGGAAAACGATCCAAAGTATCGACACTTGCCAAAGTAATCAACCCATTGATTCTTTCATCCTCATATGTTTTAACAATAGAAACCCCTCCTCCTCTACTGTGACCAATTAAAACGATTTTCTGATCATCAACTTTTCCATTTTTTACAAAATAATCAATTACAGCTCCCAAATCAGAAAGTTCTTTTGAATAATTATTGTTCCCAAAAGCTTCCAAATCCGCAAAATTATGAGGATCTTCAACCGTCGTTCCGTTATGGGAAAAATTAAACTTAACAAAGAAAAATCCAGCTTCTGCAAACTTTTCCGCCATCAAATTCCAGGCTCCCCAATCTTTGTAGCCTTTGTAACCGTGAACGAAAATGACTAAAGGTAATTTTTCTTCTGTTTCAGGATAAAATGCATCGGCAAGGAAATCTCTGGTTTCCGGATTTGAGATGATGGTATTTTGTTGTTTTGTGATCTGCATATATTTTGTTTATAATTTGTTAAACGTTTTTTATCATTTCGACGAAGGAGAAATCTTTATATTTAATAGATTCTTCATTACGCTTCGCTTCGTTCTGAATGACAAACGTACCTCAAAAAAAGATTAATCAAAAATTATTTTCCACTTAAAAATATTAAAAATAGAATTAAACACAAAGGAAAACCTTATTTTTGCTTCATGTTGGATTTAAGAACGGTAACCGTGATGCGTTATATTCTGCCGCTTCGTGAGGGAGGTTCGCTTCCGGCCTTGGCAGAAGCTGATGATGATTTTAAGTATGTATTGAAATTCCGTGGCGCTGGTCATGGCGTTAAAATGTTGATCTCCGAATTATTAGGAGGAAAAATAACAGAAGCTTTAGGATTAAAAATTCCTGAACTCGTTTTTGTTAACCTTGATGTAGATTTCGGAAGAGCTGAAGCGGATGAGGAAATTCAGGATTTATTGAAAAATTCTGAAGGATTGAATTTAGGATTGCACTATCTTTCCGGCTCGATTACGTATGATCCAAGTGTAAAAATTGATTCAATTCTGGCTTCAAAAATTGTTTGGCTGGATGCATTTATCACGAATATTGACCGAACTTTCAAGAACACGAATATGCTAATGTGGCATAAAGAATTATGGGTGATTGACAACGGTGCATCTTTTTATTTCCACCATTCGTGGCAGAATTTTGATACGGCAGCAAAAACTCCGTTTAAATATGTAAAAGATCACGTTCTGCTTCCGCAAGCAACAAAATTGGATGAAGCCGATACGTTTGCGAAAGAAGTTTTAAATGACACTCTATTCAGAGAAATTGTCGATCTTATTCCTGAAGACTGGTTGCATTGGAATGATGCCGATGAAACTCCTGAAGAAATCCGTGAGATCTATTTCAACTTTTTGAAAACACGACTGGAAAATTCTGAAATCTTTTTAAACGAAGCCAAAAATGCAAGAGGATAAAATTTACGAATACGCTGTAATACGCTTGGTTCCGAAGGTTGAAAGAGAAGAATTTTTCAACATCGGATTGGTGATGTTTTCTAAAAGAGAGAAATTTATTAAGGTTGAATTTTATTTATGTCCCGATAAATTCAGATTAATGCACAGCAAACTGGATTACGATGATATCATTCAAAATCTGGAAAGCTTCAAAAAAATCGCGGAAGGAACGAAAGACGGAGGACCGATCGCTCAACTAGAAATTCCGGAACGTTTCCGTTGGTTAACGGCTGTGAGAAGTTCTGTGGTTCAGACTTCCCGACCTCATCCCGGAAAATCTAAGGATCTGGAAAAAACTTTTGGTAGACTTTTTGAGGAGTTAGTGAAATAACACTCTTCAAAATAATATTCTATGAAATCATTCAATAACAATATAATTTACAGGTTTTCCATGAACCTGTTTTTTATTTTACTTTTAAATTTATTCAGCTTAAGTTATTCTCAACCTCCAATTAATGAATCCAAGCTTCCTCCAAGTACTCTTCTTCCTGAGAAAACTACATTTTTAAAAGATATTTCCTATAAAAACGACAATTCAGGAAAACCTCTTCTTTTAGATATTTACAAACCGAAAAACTCGACTTCTGAAAATCTTCCTGTAGTCATTTATGTTCATGGCGGAGCATGGGCAAAAGGTGATAAAACAGTAAGAGCCGACAGTTATATCGAAAGTTTTATTTTAAAATTAGTAGAAAAAAATTACGCTGTCATCAGTATTGATAATACTTTGGTGAGTGAAACAGTTCATTTTCCATTGCCTGTTCAGGATACAAAAGATGCTGTAAGATGGGTAAGAAAAAATGCAGAAAAATATCATTTTGATCCCAATAATATAGGTTATTTCGGAGCTTCATCGGGCGCTCATTTGTCAATGCTTTCTGCTTATTCCAATGATAACGATTATGTTGGAAGTTCCGAACTTTCGTCTTATTCCGGAAAGGTAAATTATGTGGTAAGTAATTTTGGACCGACAGATTTAAATAAACTTTTACATACAAGATTAGGTAAAATTCCGGTAGCTATTGTCGGACTTTTCTTTAAACCAATTGTTGAAATCAGGCAAAAACTGGTATTTGGAATTTCAGGATATGATATTAAAAATGATAAAAGAAAAGCAGTTGATTATTTAAAAACAGTTTCTCCGATAAATTATACTGATAATGCTGTTCCTACCTTTATTCTTCATGGAGATAAAGATAAAGTTGCACCTATCAATCATTCAAAAAGATTGGTTAAAAAACTCAAAAAGCAAAATATTGAAACAAATTTAATTATTGTAAAAGATGGAACCCACGGTTTCGGAACAACTGATAAAACTTACATTAATCAACTGAATGATGAAATGGTGAATTTTATTGTTGCGCATACGAAGTAGTTTTTATGAAATAAACAAGATTAAACTTTATTTAACATTATAAATTTAACTAATATAAATTTTATTTATCTAAAAATCAGAATTAAAACTGATTTCCATGAAAATAAAAAATCTACTTTCAATTTCTGCATTTTGTTTCATTGCACTATCCTGTAGTTCCGATGATTCTATTGAGCAACCAACGCAAACCGACAATACATCAACGGAAGCCATGTATTTCCCGCCGTCAAACAGTGATACATGGGAAACAAAATCACTATCAAATTTAGGATGGCATCAGGATAAAGTTCAGGATCTGTTGACTTATCTTGATACAAAACATTCAAAAAGTTTCATGATTCTTCAAAACGGAAGAATTGTAATGGAAAATTATTTTTCGGGACATACTTCTACAACACCTTGGTATTGGGCAAGTGCAGGAAAAACATTAACCTCAACCATGACCGGAATTGCAGAACAGGAAGGATTTTTAAATATCAATAATAAAGTTTCAGCATATATCGGAACCGGCTGGACGAGCGAACCTTTAGCCAAAGAAAATCTCATCACCTGCAAAAATCTATTAACCATGACTTCAGGTTTGGATGATAGTTTAGGTGATGATGTAACTCCCGCAAACCTACAATATAAAGCAGATGCGGGAACAAGATGGGCTTATCACAATGTCTATGTAAAACTTCAGGATGTCGTTGCAGCCGCAACCGGACAAACCTGGTCGCAATATTTCAATACAAAACTGAGAGATAAAATCGGGATGACCGGAAGCTGGATTCAAAGTGGTGACAACAGTGTTTACTGGAGTACGACGAGAAGTATGGCTCGTTTTGGATTAATGGCTTTAAACAACGGCAACTGGAACGGAACGCAAATCATTAACTCTAATTATTTTCAAAGTGCTACAACCACTTCTCAAAATATCAATCTTGCTTATGGATATTTGTGGTGGCTGAATGGAAAAGCAAGTTATCATATGCCACAAACACAGTTTCAATTTAATGGAAAACTGATTCCGAGTGCGCCGGATGATATGTTTTGTGCTTTGGGTAAAAATGATCAGAAAATCTATGTCGTTCCGAGCAAAAAATTAGTCATTATCAGAATGGGAGATGCAGCGGATAATGTGAATCTTGCCCTTTCTGATTTTGATGATGTTTTGTGGCAAAAAATAAATGCAGTGATTAATTAAAAAAAGCAAATTCACCCATCAACTATTAATTAACAACCATCAACCAACTCTAATTAATCGGCTCATCATATAACTGGCTTCCCCAAAATTGTATATCTCGTTCGGGTAAACCTGAATGATAAAAAACTTCTTTCACTTCTTCTATAATCTGGGCAACTGCATTCGGGTCGGAAGTTCTGATTCTTGTTTCATGATTATCTTTTACCCCGCTTCCAGTGAAGTTAAGAGAACCCAGATAAGCAATTTCATCATCAATAATATAGATTTTACTATGAATGAAAGTTTTATTAGAAGAATTTCCGCTATTGGGTGACACAAAAACTTTAAATGGAAAAAGCTGTTTATAAGTGTAATGATAAACTTTTGTTCTTTTAATTTTTTTCACAACAGAATCTCTCAGAAAAAACATCAGAGCAACAATAATAAAACCAAAAGCAAGTTTAAAATTGTTCAAAAGATACATTAACGGAAGCAAAACCACACCTAAACCAATCATTGCAAAAAGCAAAGTTCCGGATAAACTCATAAGATTATCTCTTGTCTGTTTTGCCTTTTCATCAATTTTTTTATGTTGAATGATAAGCTTGTGGATATTTTTGTCATAGCCATAAAAATCCTCAATTTCATCGGTGGTAATCAGTCTGATTTTAATTCCTCTTGAATGAAGATTAATCAGTTCTTTAATCAAAAAAGGTGAAAGATAAGGCGAAACAATTTTCACATTTCTCTGAGCATTTCTGATGTCCTGCATCATCTTTGCACCCGCACTTTTCCCTATATAAATATCACAAACCGCGTTGTTATAAAACATATTTTCGAAATAATTTAATTTGCTCTAAAATAAAAAGCTTCGCAAGATAAAACCTGCAAAGCAATTATTAAATAAAATTTGTACTATTTATTAAAATTATTTTTCTTTTTTCAGCTTTTCTACCCTTTTGATTTCGTTGATTAATAACGGAAATGCGGGTTGCGCCATTCCGCCGTGATCAAAACCTTGCAATTCGTACAAAGTTGTTTCTTTATGACCTTTCAGTTTCATCATTCGAACCATGTAAGCGTTTTCTTCGTATCGTCCCAATAATTCTTTTTCACGATCACCTGTAATTAATAACAAAGGCGGCGCATCGGCTCTGATAAAATGAAGCGGCGCAAAATTATCAATTCTTGCATCCAGTTCATCTATTCCTTTTTCTTTTCTGATTGTAAAATGTGAAATCATCTGTCCGCTGAAAGGAATAATTCCGGCAAATTTATTGGCATCAATTCCGTATTTGTTTAAATAAGATTTGTCTAAACCTACCATAATAGCGAGATAACCTCCTGCAGAATGTCCTGAAATAAAGATTAAATCTTCACTGCCTCCATAATTTTTAATGTTTTTAAAAATCCATGCCGTTGCTGCGGCGGCATCTTCAATGTATTTCGGAGCATTTACTTTCGGTGAAAGTCTATAATTAACACCGATTACAGCAATTCCCTTATTTTTTAAAGCTTCTGGGATTTCCTTTTGTCCGCCAGTTAAACCTCCTCCATGAAACCAAATTACTGTCGGGAAATTTTTCACATTTTTCGGAATATAAATATCCAATACACATCTTTCATTGATGTAAGCATTAGATGTATTGATTTTTGCATCGTAATAATGAATATTATTTTCTGTACGATATTCCTGAGAAAAAAAAGGATTTGAAAATAGTGTTAGAATTAAAAATATCAGAATCTTTTTCATTGTAAGCTTTTAATATTTAAATATACAAAATTTACATTGTCTCATTTTGAGTTATAAATATTTATTTGACTTTTAAAATTAAAATTCCCACAGATTTCAGGGATTGAGATTTGTGAAATTTGTGGGAAATATTTTGAGATTGCTTCGTCGCTTTGCTCCTCGCAATGACCTAAATCTTCGTCAGTTTAGCATATTTTAAAATCAAATTCTTCTCGCCTTCATGCATGAAGATTACTTTTGCTTTAATATTTTGAGGATCGGTTCCGTCAAGGAAAGAAACTTCTCCGATTCCGAAACGGTCGTGTCTTACTTTATCTCCAACTTCAATATCCTGAGAAGAAGCTCCGCTTGGATTGATAATTTTTGCTGTAGCAACAGGTTTCAGTTTTCTTGGTTCAGCAATTGGTTTTGAGCCTTCTGCTCTTTCGATGGTTTTCTTTTCAACCCTTTTGAAGCCTTTCAGTTCAGAAGGATGTTCGTCGAAAATATTAGACTTAACTCCTGAATTATTAATAAAACGTTTTTCAATTGCCGGATTTACGAATTCAATAAATTGATCATCAATTTCGCTTAAGAATCTTGAAGGTTCTGCATCGGTAATTTTCCCCCACTGAAAACGGGAAATTGCATACGAGAAAAATGCCTGTTTTTCGGCTCTCGTTAAAGCAACATAGAACAAACGTCTTTCTTCCTCAAGATCTTCTCTGGTTGTAGAACTCATGAAACTTGGGAAAAGATTTTCTTCCAAACCAACCAAGTGAACAACCGGAAATTCCAATCCTTTTGACAAGTGAATCGTCATTAATGAAACCATTTCTTCCTCATCATCCTTATTTTGAGTATCTGCAGAAAGAGCAATATTTTCAAGGAAATTTGGTAAACTCGGATCTCCGTCTTCGATCTGCATTTGTTCTTCAATGAATCCCTGCATCGAGTTCATTAATTCCTGAACATTTTCTACACGTGAAATTCCTTCTGGAGTCTGGTCGTCTTTTAGAAATTTGATCAACCCGCTTCGTTTCGCAACTTCCATCGCAACGCTGTAAGCTGTTTCTGTTTTAAGCAATACCTGAAACGCTTTGATCATTGACCAAAAGTCATTCAATTTATTCAAAACTCCATTATTGAAGCCTAATTGCGGAGCGTACATCGGAAGATTGTCCAAAACTTTTGAAACCGCAACATTATGAGAATCTGCAAAAACGATCAGTTTATTCTGAGTAGTTTCTCCAATTCCTCTAGTCGGATAATTGATAATTCTCATCAATGCTTCCGAGTCATTTTCATTGACCAACAATCGAAGATAAGCGATTAAATCTTTCACCTCTTTCCTTTGGTAGAAAGACAGACCTCCGTAAACTTTGTACGGAATATTTTTACGTCTCAAAGCATCTTCAAAAGCTCGTGTCTGAGAGTTTGTTCTGTATAAAATGGCAAAATCGCTGTATTTTCTCTGTTCCCTGTTTCTTGTTTCCCAGATGTTTCCGGCTACGAAATTGGCTTCATCTGCATCGGAAAGTGAACGATAAACTTTAATTTTCTCCCCTTCTTCATTTTCACTGAAGACATTTTTCTTGAATTGCTGAAGGTTTTTTGCGATTACTGCATTTGCTGCATTTACAATATTTTGTGTTGAACGGTAATTCTGTTCCAAAGAAACTGTAATTGCGTCCGGATAATCTTTTTTGAAGTTTAAAATATTATAGATATTCGCGCCACGGAAAGAGTAAATCGACTGTGCATCGTCTCCTACTACGCAAATATTTTCAAATTTTGAAGCTAATGCTTTTACAATTAGATACTGCGAATGGTTTGTATCTTGGTACTCATCTACCAAAATATATCTGAATCTGTCCTGATATTTTGCTAAAACTTCCGGAAAACGTGTTAATAATTCATTGGTTTTTAACAATAAATCATCAAAATCCATCGCTCCGTTTTTGAAACATTGTTCTACATATTTCTGATAAATCTGCCCGATGAATTTCATGTTGGCTTTTTCATCGGCTTCCATTAATTCGGGATTGTTGAAATATGCTTTTACAGTAATCAGGTTATTTTTGTAAGTCGAAATTCTTGACTGAACTTTTTTAGGCTTATAAAGATCAGCGTCGATATTCATGTCTTTGATCACTTTTCGGATAACATTCAGGGTATCTTGCTGATCGTAAATGGTAAAATTGGACGGATAGCCCAAATAATGTCCTTCACTTCTCAGTATTCTTGCAAAAACAGAGTGAAAAGTTCCCATCCAAAGACTTCTCGCATTGCTTTGTCCAACTACTTTTGCAATACGTTCTTTCATTTCTTTTGCTGCCTTATTGGTAAAGGTCAACGCCAAAATATTGAAAGGGTCTACTCCATTCGTGATCAAATGAGCGATACGCATCGTAAGAACACGCGTCTTTCCGGAACCCGCTCCCGCAAGAACCATCAATGGTCCCTGTAATGTGGTAACGGCTTCAAATTGTGATTCATTCAGTCCTTTCAAATAATCCTCCATGCTGCAAAAAATTTTGGGAATACAAAATTAGTGTATTATAAGGAGAATTCAAATTTTGAAAAATATCTTCATAAAAAAGAGGCTATCTATTTTGATAGCCTCCTATGAAAACAACTAATTATTTATTGTCATTAAGGTTTCTTCTGAAACTTTATATTCACCTTTTGATATATAAATAACTTTAGTAGCAACTCCAGTATTATATAAATCTCCAACTATTTGACAGAAAGCTAACCCAGAAGTAAGATTATAATTCTCTTTTTCATAGCTGTAAAAAATTGTAGGAAACTACAGCTTAAGTTATTTTACTGTTTTATCAGATAATAAATTCCCTTATTTATTTCAAACTGTTTTAAATAATTCAAAGTATCTAATTGTGCTTTACTCTGAATGATAAAGAGCAAAACATAAAATAGAAATATTTTGAAGACTTTTCCTTAGCGATATACTTTGATGTCCGATATTATTTCATCCCGTAATAGTAGGATCTCTTTTGTTCCTAAAGTATTTTTATCTAACAGTAATTTATTATTCAATGGGTTTTTCCATATAATTTGAATTGAATCTTTATTACGTTTATCTTTATCGAAAACTTTTCCATAATTTAGAAAAAAGGTTGTTTTATATATTTTTCCAGATTCATTATGATCCTGCTTGTATTCAGTAAAATATACAGGCTTAATATTACATAAAAAATCTTCAAATCTTTTGCCTATATAATTCTTTTTATTATCAAAGAGATATTTTGTAAATTCTCTTGGAATCTTTTTGAACCCACAGTGCAAGAATCCAAAAGAAACCGCTTGATTTTGAACAGAAATATCTTTAATTATAATCTTTTCTAAAAATGATTTCTCTTCTTCTGTAAAATCTGAAACTTCTAACCATTTTTTATTTGTAAAAAACAGTGGAGTAGTAACTATAGAATTTTCCCATTCTATATTCATGCTCATAAAGGTCTTTGTATTTTTTGAAAAACCAAAGCTTGAAGCATAATAACAACCATTATTATCTAAACTCGATATTACTATTTTATATTTTAGCTTACTTAATAATTTAGCAAATGGTTTTCCAATATATTTGCCTTTATTTACTTCAAACTGTTTTAAATAATTCAAAGTATCTAATTGTGCTTTACTTTTAATTATAAAAAGCAAAGTACAAAATAGAAATATTTTAGAAAACCATTTCATCTTCGATATACCTGTATATCTTTCACTATTTTAGAATCAAAAAAAGATTCTTCATCTTTAGTAAAATAGTTATTATTTTTTTCCTCAAGAGAGCGATATCCTGAATCTCTGTAGTGCAGAGATTCTTCCCAAGTAATGGAGAGACAGCCTGCATTATCAGGATCAAAAGGACACCTTTTGTTAAAACAAAAAATTGTTGCACTCACTAACTTTACAATTCCATGTATAGGTCTTTTCCTCATCATGCTTGGCTTAGCAAATTTCATCTCATTAGCAATTTAGAAAAAGGTTGCCCTATATAATTTGCTTTATTAATTTCAACGGTCTTTACATAGGTAAACTTGTGCATTTATTTAAAGGAAGATGATATTATTAATAAAAATAAAATTATCATTTTCATATTAATCTTGTTATTCTAATTTGAAATTTTTATATCTTTCATTTATTATCTCTATTTTTAGTTTTACCAAATCATCAACATAAGTTCCCATGAGTGGTATTGCTTTACGGCTTTTAATTTTATAATATGGAGGTTCATATTCCTGTTCATTAGGTCTAAACGGGTCATTATTCAAAGTATCAATTTTTAAAGAGTTATCAAATTCAATATATTGAGCTTTAATAGATTTCTTTTTACTAGCCTTATCAAATTTGTATGGATCACCTGGGCTTGCCCATTTTCCGTCTTTAGTTTTGTATACGTCAAAGTATTGATCCGATTCATGATATAGTTTCCCGCAAGATTCTCCTACAAAAAGTAAGACTGTATTATATTTACTGAAACGAGGACTTCCATAATGATCATAAGTAGAAAAAGATATAGTATCTTTTGGATAATGCCCATAAATTTGTTGTTCTATCTTATAAACACTTTTGTATTCCGCACTTAATGGAATGATATCACAATAATATGGATCATCCTGCATATTTACAGAAATTTTTTTCGCAACAAAAATATAATAATTAGCAGGCTTACTCTGTTCACAATCTACTTTGTAGCTACAACGTTCAGGTTTCAGTTCTACTTTTATTTTATGTTTTATAATATCTACTACTTCATATTTTTGCGTGAAATGTCTGCTACTGTAAAAATATAGAGTGTCAGAAAGTTTTGCTTTTATCTCATAATTTCCATTTTTATCAACATTTGTATACAATTCAGCATTTTCAAGTAATTTAGTATAGCTATTTTTTTCTCTCCATTTTTTCCTCTTTCCTTTCATTTCTTTTAGAAACTCCATATGTTTTTTCAGTGTATCATTAACTACAATTCTTACAGATCTATAATCTTTTGTTGTGTCTCTAGCAATCCCTCGAATGATTATTTTTTGAGATTTATAAAATGTAGATATAATAATACATAAGAATAAAATAATCTTAAATACTATATGACGGATCATAATTATTTTCATTTAATTAGTTACATATATGGATATATTTTTTATAATCTTATTTCCATAATAACTTCTCTCATCATTAGTAAAATAGAAATGATTTTTATTTTCATAATATTCTGTTTCTGTTGCAGGAAGTGGAGTTTCCCAAGTAATAATCATATTCACTGTTCCGATATTAAATTCATCAGCTGCATTGCTAAATTTTATTAAAGAATAGCGAGGTTGATTTGTACATAATGATTTAGGTTGTAATAAATTCATTTCGTTAAGTAACTTTGAAAAAGGTTGTCCAATATAATTGGCTTTATTAGTTTCAAAATTTTTTACATAAGCCAATGTATCAGAAACCTGTGCATTTACTTTCGAAAAAGGAAATATTGTTAATATAATTAAGATCTTTATAATTGTTTTCATATTTGTGTAAAAAGGCTGTAGTTTTCGCTACAGCCTAAATTATTTTATTGCTTCATCAAATAATAAAAACCTCCAGGAATTATGGGATCACATGCCTGATACATATCATGAGGTTTCATTTTGAATATTTGTATAGCGGTTGTCCATTTAAAGTTAATACCCTTAAATAAATATTACTAAAACAATCATTTTCTTTAATAGATAATTTCACATAATTGTTATCAGTTGTATATTGATCAAATGGACTCAATGTTGGTTCTCCAATCCAATTACCTGAAATAGGATATTTTATAGGGTCACTTTGAATAATATTTAAATTATTAATAACTTCAACACCATTTTTTTTATATTGAAAACCTCCGATAATACAATCTTGAAAATACTGCCAAATCGGAAATTTTATCTTTTTAACTAATATTATTTTAAAATAAGATGTTCCATCATCATATACCCAAGTTCCTTCATAGGGGTTAAATTTATCACCAATATCTTTATAATAAGTATTGGGAGTGTTTGTGGGATAAGTATTATGTAAATCAATAATAGCTTGGCAGGATGTTAAACTTGAAATTAACATTCTTAAAGCTAAAATTGTAATTATGATTTTCATGGCTTTAAAAAGCTGTAGTTTTTGCTACAGCCTGTACTATTTATTGCTTCTTTAGATAATAAAAACCTCCCGGAATTACAGGATTACAATCTTGTGGTTGTTCAAATGGTTTTCCTTTGTCAATCTGTATAGTAGGTTGTCCGTTTAGTGTTAATGTTCTTACACTCATATGGCTAATACATCCATTTTCTATTACAGATAATCTTATTCGTGTATTATCAGATGTATATTGATGGAAAGGCGTTATTGGAGAATTAGAATAAAATTTTCCTCTTATTGAATAATCTCTTACATCAGCTAAATTAGTATTTAGTGTATTAAGAGTATTAATGATATCAATTCCACTTTTTTTATATTGGAATGCTCCGATAATGTAATCTTCATAATGAGTCCCAATAGGTGCTTTTACTTTTTTTATCAATACTATTTTTATATAGGATGTTCCATTATCATACACCCAAGTTCCTTGATAAGGATTAAATTTATCCCCGATATCTTTGTAATAGGTATCGGGAGTATTTATTGGATAACTATTATCATGTATGTCAACAATTGTTTGGCAGGATGCTAAACTTGAAAGTAATATCATTAAAGCGGTAAATAAGTGTATTTTTTTCATAATTATTCGCAAGGTGTTTCGGTTATTGTATTTCCATCTGTAGTTAGCTTCATCCATTTGTTGGTTGTTTTATTAAATCGGTATAAGGATAATCCAAAGTTACCATATTTCTGTAAAAATCTCTTTTCTAACTCTGTAGGATTATCATTTAATCCTTCGTAATATAAGTCATCTTCTTCCATTAGTAAGTCCCTCTTATTATCTTCTGTTTTACCAATCAAATCAGGGCGGTTATACAGATCTCCAAGTTTTGTATTGAGTTCATCTTTATTATCAGTCGCAATAGCATATAAATTGGCTGTAGTATAATCAGTTGGACTTAGATGATTGGCACAGACAGTAATGTTGTACGCAACAGCACTTATAGGGAATATATCTCTTTGACAGATACTCAGCCATTTAATGTCTCCTAAAGAAGGTATTCTTATCCCATCCTTTGGATGATTATGTGCATTTCCTTTTATAAATTCTCCTGTTGCTGCTACAGAACTGAATGAATCTCCCTCTCGCAAATTTGTTGTATAATCATAGTTTTGCGTTATATCATTATATTTTCTCTCAATTTCCTGAGTAAATTCTTTCTTATCTAAAAGTGTTTTTGGCTTCAATACATCTATTGCATTTTTTACAGTAGAATTTTCAATCATTTTTTGCAAGGTTTCACAGGGAGATTGTGGAGGCAGCAATTCTTCGTCTGTCACATTATCATTTTCATTACATTGTTGCGATATCCTGTAAAATACTGTTCCAGACAACGTACACGGATCTTTCGGAGGTTGAGGTCCTGGAGCTCCGCCTCCGCCATCACCACCTCCCGATGTGTTGGGAATCTGTGGCGTTGCATCACCATCCGGAACACTTATTACCACATCATAACATATATTCACATGGCATTTTTCCATGCAATTATCACATGAGCCTTCCCCATGATGAGAGCATTGCCAATAGACTCCACAGGATTGAAGCCATATCATTTTTCCGTTCTGCTGTGCGGTAGCCGTGGAAGTGGTGAAATTTTTAATTCGTATTCTTCCGTATTCATTATTATACTTCTTGCCGACAAAAAGATCTTTCGGGATATTGGTGAAATCTTCATTCCCAAAAGTCTTATTATCCATATACATAAAAGTATAAAACATCTGCTCCCGAAAATCCTTATCTATTTTTTCACTGTAGACAATATTTTCCAACAATTTATTGTCATAATCTTTCACGCCGATTATAGAATTTTCATCATCTAGTGTAGCAAAAAGCACAGAGCTCATCGTTTCGTTATCATCTGAAAGCGGAATCATCAATCCTGTTGCAGTTTCAGTATCTACAACCTGCATCTTATCCCAGATCGGCATTCCTTTTTGGTCAGGCATAGTGGTGAGGAAATCGTTTTCACGGTTATACTCTTCGAGAATGCTCACATAATCTACTCCTGATTTTGCAGTAGCGGAAGATACATGTTTAAAGAAATTGGCATTGTTTCTTTGAGGTTCAGCTTCGCCTTTGGCAAAGTCTTCATTGTGACACGACCATAGCAAGGTCAGAAAGACTGTCAGTATAGACAGCCACGAAATTAATTTTTTCGTCATGATCATTTTGTTTTTTATAAATTAAATAATAAATCTTTTTATATATAGATGTAGTATTTTGTCTTTAGGTTGGAAAAGATTTAAAAAAAATTTCAATCTATATATGAACAGGGACAAAACTATTATTTATTTTTGCTCAACATCATCAATATTTTAATATTTTTGATTAAAATTTTAATATTATGAGTTTAGGAACTAAAGTGAGACAATTTAGAGAAGCAAAAAGATTATCCCAAGACGATCTAGCTTTGCGTTTAGATGTTACACAGAGTACGATTTCAAATATAGAATCGGATAAAAGTATTCCTAATTCTCTGTTGTTAAAAAAAATTGCTGATGAATTGGAAGTTGATGTAAACAATTTATATGATGATAGAATTACAAATATTAGCAATATTGAGAAGAATGATGGTATTGTGAATACTGGAAGTGGTACTGTAAATATGCAATCGCCTGAATTAATAGAAAGTATACTAAAAAACCAAGAACAAATGGCAAAATTAATGGAATCCCAAAATAAATTAATTGAAGCTCTTCTAAAAAAATAAGCAGAACCTGTTTAGGTTTGCGTTTTCTCAGAGTGAGAAATTGCCATCCTAGATAAGTTCTCACCGTATCACTATTAGAAAGTCTAAACCTAAAAGAAGGGAAATCGTCTCAAGCTGAGAAACCTTCCAACAAAATAGATTTACCCTGTCTCAGATTGAGAAAGCTTAAATCTAAAATAAAAAACACGATAGTAAACTAATATCTTTCGGAAAACTTATAGAGTAATACGAAGAAAGAATAAAAGAAAAGGACGAACAAATCGCCTATTGAAAAAAAAAAGCAGAAGGAAAATAATAATAATAATAATAATCCTTCTGCTTTTTTATAAATTGATTTATTTTATATAAGATCTCATACGGGAAATCATATCTTCCATATCGAAAGGTTTAGCGATGAAATCGTTTGCACCTGCATCCAATGCAGACTGTTCAAGACCGCGGCTTGCAGACATTATCACAACAGGAATATCACGAAGGCTTTCATCGGCTCTTATAGTTCGGCAAATATCTCTTCCGTCTTCTCCGGAAAGCCACATATCCATCAAAATAACATCAGGTTTAGCCTCCGGATTTAGTGCATTGAGCATATCTGATCCTTTATAGAACTTAGATACTGTTAATCCTTCAAGCTCCATCATCATTTCGATAGAATCAACAATGGCAGGACTGTCATCCAGGACTAAGATTTGTGTAGAAGTAGACATGTATTATATTTTAATTTTAGGTATTTCGAAGCAAAAATCAGACCCATTTCCTTCTATAGAGTTAACATAAATTTTTCCGCCGGATCTTTTTATGATTTCTGATGAGATATAAAGTCCCAATCCTAATCCCGGAAAAGTATGTTCTTTTGTACCACTCACACGATAATATTGCTCAAAAACTTTATGCTGTTTGTCGGATGGAATTCCGATTCCGAAATCTTTTACACTGAATTTAATCGTATTATCTTTTAATTCTGTAGAGACGAGGATTTCATCTGCATCGGGAGAATATTTAATAGCATTACTTATCAAATTACTAATTACCTGAGAAATTCTGTGTCGGTCTGCAGTTATATTTCCGATATGATGTTTATCAAAAAGAATTTTATGTCTTGCCGTCATTTGCTGTTCTGCAATGACTTCTTCCACAAGCTGATCAAAATCAAAATCTGACTCATTAAGCTGAATTTTACCATTTTGAATTTTCGTAACATCCAGTAAATCATTAATTAGCTCTGTAAGTTTATCAATTTGATAATTCATTCTTTTTGCCACTTCTGCATTTTTCGAATCTCCTTGCTTGTTAAGATTCAATTCAATAAACTGAGTGTACAATTTCAAGCTGGTAAGTGGAGTTTTCAGCTCATGGCTTGCAATTCCTAGAAAATTATCTTTTTGGGTCTGTAACTGTTTAAAATCATCAATATCTGTAAAAGTTCCGATCCAGCGGTTTATTTCTCCGTTTTCATCATAATTGGCAACTGCTCTTCCTAAAAACCACCTGTAAACTTCAGGATTTTGAGGATCTAAAAATTCATATTCAACTTCAAATGGTTTTCCCGAATGAACACTTTCTTCCCAAATTCTTAAAATATTAGGATAGACTTCAGGTTTGATGATTTTTCGAATTTGTTCATTGGCGTCTTCATCTTTATTGAATCCCATGTATTTGTACCAACTCTCATTCATGTAAGTGATCTTACCGTTTTTGTCGCAAGTCCAGACAAACTGAGGCATAGAATCCGCAAGATCCTTATATTTTTTTTCGCTTTCCTGAATCTTCTTTCCTGCTATGATCTGATCCGTAACATTAATGGCTGTATTATAGATAGCATATACTTCACCGGAAGAATTTTTCAGAGGTTTGTAAGAAAAATTATAATAAAAAGTCTGCAGTTTTCCGTCTACAAAAAGATTCACCTGATCTTCAGTTGCGGTATATGTTTTTCCTGTTTTAAATATATCTTTTAAAATTCCGATAAATGGCTGTCCTTCCAGTTCAGGAAGCGCATCTTCCAGTTTCATTCCGATTACAGAAGCGTCTTTACCCCAGGTTTTCAGCATCGGTTCGTTGGCCAATTCCACATAAAGATCTTCTGAACGGTAAATAGCAATACAATAATCCGACTTTTTAATAAGGTCTTCAAAACGATATTCGCTTTCCTTTAGTTTTTGTTCTGAAATTACCTGATCCGTAACTTCTGTAGCTACAACACTTACTCCGATAATCTTTTTATCATCATTATAAACAGGTGCATAGATAAAATTGAAAAAATGCTCTTCATAATTTCCGTATTTATCTAAAAAAACCGGCCATTTATTTCCATTGAAAATTTCGCCTTTTCTGTAAACATCATTTAATATTTCAAAAAGACCCTGCGATTTTATTTCAGGAAGTGCGTCATACAAAGACATTCCGATTACAGAATCACCTCTTCCCCAAAGATCAAGAATCTGTTGATTTGCATTGGTAATGATAAAATCATCTCCCATAAGCAATGACATGGCAACCGGAGCCTGACTGAATAAAGTAGAGAGAGATTCCGGAGAAATATTGGGGTCTAAAAAATTTTTCATTGTTACAATGCTTTCTTGTTTACAAAATTAATCCTTATTCTAAATCTTATTAAAATTTTTAATACCACGTTTTTAAAACATTATGTTTAATTAAAAAACTTTTCCTGAATGTAATATTTTATTTTGAGAATGTAACAATTGATGTAATTTTGGCACTAATTGACAAAACAATTTCTACTTTATGAAAAAGCGACTTCTTTCTGTTGCTGCAGCGGCTTTCTTCGGAATGGCTCTTAATGCACAACAAATTAAATTCGAAGAGTATGACTTACCAAACGGTCTTCACGTAATTCTTCATCAGGACAATTCTGCGCCGGTTGTAACGACAGGTGTAATGTATCACGTAGGTGCAAAAGATGAAGTAAAAGGAAGAACAGGTTTCGCTCACTTCTTCGAGCATCTTTTATTTGAAGGAACACCAAACATCAAAAGAGGTGACTGGTTCAAGATAGTTTCTTCAAACGGAGGACAAAACAACGCTAACACGACAAATGACAGAACGTATTATTACGAAACTTTCCCATCGAACAACGAACAGTTGGGTCTTTGGATGGAAGCTGAAAGAATGCGTCACGCGGTAATCAACCAAGTTGGTGTAGATACTCAAAGAGAGGTTGTAAAAGAAGAAAAAAGATTGAGAATGGATAACCAGCCTTATGGAAATCTTTTCACAACAATTCAGAAAAACTTATTTACAAATCACCCATACAACTGGCCTACAATCGGTTCTATGGAAGATTTGAACTCTGCGAAATTAGAAGAATTCCAGGCTTTTTATAAAAAATATTACGTTCCGAATAATGCTACTTTGGTAGTTGCAGGAGATATCAAACCTGAAGAAACTAAAAAATGGATCGAAACTTATTACGGAAGCATTCCAAAAGGAACAGTTTATCCTAAAGATTTCCCGAAAGATGCTCCTATCACTCAGGAAAAAGAAGTTACGGCAACTGACCCGAACATCCAGCTTCCAGCTTACATTTTCGCGTACAGAACTCCGGGTAACAAAGAGAAAGATGCTTACGTTTTAGATATGCTTTCTTCTTATTTAAGTAATGGTAAATCTTCAGTTTTATACAAAAAATTAGTTGATCAGGATAAAAAAGCGCTTCAGGTAGCTGCTTTCAACCAAGGTCTTGAAGATTACAGTATTTTCGCATTCTTCGCAATCCCGATGGGACAGACTACAAAACAAGCTTTACAATCTGACATCGATGCTGAAATTAAAAAACTTCAGACTACTTTAATTTCTGAAGACGATTATCAGAAACTACAAAATCAATACGAAAACCAGTTTGTAAACGCAAACTCAAGCATCCAGGGAATTGCAGCTTCATTAGCTACAAACCATGTATTGATGGGTAACACGAATTTGATCAATAAAGAAATCGACATTTACAGAGGAATCACAAGACAGGATCTTCAAAATGCGGCTAAAAAGTATCTTAATTCCAACCAAAGAATAATCATTAATTACGTACCTGAGAAAAAGTAATCTACTAAACTTTTTAGGTTTAAAAAATGATTATTAAAAATTTAATTTTTACAAATGAAAAAGCAATTAACATATATAGCTGCAGCGTTTTTATTCGCGGGAACGATTTCAGCACAAAAAATAGATCTTAATGCAATGCCAAAGCCGGGACCAACTCCTGCAATCAACATTGCTAAGCCAAAGACTTTCCAACTAAGCAACGGTCTTACGGTAATGGTTGTGGAAAACAACAAATTGCCAAGAGTAAGTGCAAGTCTTTCTATGGACAGAGCGCCATACAACGAAGGTACTGTAACAGGGGTAAGCGAAATTATGGCGGAACAGTTCGAAAACGGAACGACAAACATGAGCAAAGATGATTTCAACAAAAAAGTTGATTATCTTGGAGCTAATCTTAATTTCTCTTCAAACGGAGCTTCTGCAAATTCACTTTCAAAATATTTCCCTCAGGTTTTAGGTTTAATGGCTGATGCGATTATCAATCCTAAATTTTCTGCTGATGAGATCCAAAACTCTAAAGAAAGAGCTATCGAAGGATTAAAATCTGACGAAAAAAATGCTTCTTCTATCGCAGGAAAAGTTTCTAACGCTTTGATGTACGGAAAAAATACTTCAAGAGGAGAATTTGAAACAGTTGAATCTATCAACAAAATTCAGTTAGCCGACGTTCAAAATACTTACAAAAAATATTACGCTCCGGACAATGCTTATTTGGTAATCGTTGGAGACGTGAAATTTGATCAGGTAAAACCTTTGATCGAAAAAGCATTTAACGGTTGGAAAAAAGCAAACACGCCAATTACACCACTAGAACCTGCTGCAAACGTTGCTAAAACTGAAATCAACGTGGTTGATGTACCTTCTGCTGTACAGTCTGTTGTTTCCCTGAACAACCTGAACACGCTGAAAATGAAAGATGCAAACTACTTCCCTGCAACAATCGCCAACTACATTCTTGGAGGTGGTGGTGAAGCAAGACTTTTCATGAATCTTCGTGAGAAAAACGGTTTCACTTACGGTGCTTATTCAAACATGAGCTCAAGCAAATATTCTCCGCAATTTTCTGCTAGTGCAAGTGTAAGAAATGAGGTTACTGATAAAGCTGTTAAGGAATTCATGAACGAACTTAACGCTATTTCTACAGTAAAACCTGAAGAACTAGAAAATGCTAAAGCTAAGTTGAAAGGATCTTTCATCATGTCTTTGGAGCAGCCTGCAACGATTGCAAGATTTGCTTTAAACCAAAAAGTTCAGGATCTTCCAGCTGATTTTTACACAAACTACTTAAAATCTATTGATAAAGTAACTGCTGCTGACGTTTCTAACGCTGTAAAAGCTACAATTTTACCAAACCAAAGCAGAATTTTCATCGCTGGTAAGGCTTCTGATATTTCTGAAGGATTGGAAAAATTGGGTTACCCTGTAAAATATTTCGATAAAGAAGCAAATCCTGTAGCAAAACCAACTGTACAGAAAGTTGATGCGGGTGTAACAGTAGCTTCTATCGCAGATAAATATATTAATGCGATCGGAGGAAAAGCTAATTTGGCTAAAATTACTTCTTATACCACGAACGCTTCAATGTCTATGCAAGGGCAAACTATTGATTTCAAAATCACTAAAGCTCAAGGTGGTAAAGAATCGACGACTGTAACGATGATGGGAAATGTAATGCAGAAGCAGGTATTTGACGGAAAAACAGGTTATTCTGAACAAATGGGCAAAAAGGTTGATATGAAGCCTGAGCAAATTGCTGAAAAACTTAAGAATACTGAACTTTTCGAAGAACTTGGTTTTGCAAAATCAGCTAATTATACATTAGGCGGAATTGAAAAAATAGGAGGTGAAGATTCTTACGTTGTAAAAGGAGGTGATACTACTTATTATTACAGCGTAAAAACAGGACTTAAAACAGGAGAAACAAGAACCGTAAAAGCTCAGGGACAGACTATGACTATTCCTACAACATTCTCGGATTATAAAGATGTAAGCGGTGTGAAAATGCCATATTCAATCTCTGTAAACCAAATGGGAATGGATATGACCATGACTGTAAAATCTTACGAAGTAAATCAGGCTAAAGATTCTGATTTTAAATAAAACATTCTATTTCTATAGAAAAAACGGCAACAATTGTTGCCGTTTTTATTTTTATTAACATTTGACAAGATCTTTCTTTGCTATTCGATAAAAAAAGATTAAATTTGCCCATTCAAAAAGATATCAAAATTAATGGATACTATATTTATACTCTTGATGGTTCTTATTATGATTGCTAGTGTTTTATTAGTAATCGTTGTTATGGCTCAAAACCCAAAAGGTGGAGGTCTTTCAAGCACATTTGGAGGTGCATCTTCTGCACAGTTTGGTGTACAGAGAACCAATGACTTCATGGAAAAAGCAACATGGACTCTTGGCGGAACAATTATTGTTCTTATCCTTTTAAGCGTTGTATTAACAGGGAAACCAACACAAGCTGCTCCGGTACAGGTACCAACTCAGAAAGAAGCTCCGGCTAAGCAATCTTCAGCTCCGGCTTCTAAAGCTACTCCGGCTCAGACTCCTGCGCCAACTAAATAAGCAAATAATATTTTTACATAATGAAAGCAACTCAATTGAGTTGCTTTTTTATTTTAATTAAGTCAAAAAATTGATTTTAATTTTCTCTGAAAGAATTCCAGTAATCGTCCTGATCGTGGTCGAAAATACATTCTATAAAAGAATCCAGAGACATTTTATATAACACATCTTTATCCATTTCTTTAAAATCAGTGTTAAAAAAATCAGGATCTACCTGAATATTCTCTCTGTCTATAACCAAAATATTATTCGGACAGTAAAAAGGATAATTTTTAATATCAGAATTGGTTGTAATCAACTTTCTTCCTGAAGCCAAAACTTCGAAAGTTCTTATCGTCAAACCATTTTGAAAAGGCTTATTAATATCTAATACAGATTTTGTTTTTTTATAAAAATCTATGATTTGCTGATGATTCAATTTATCAAAACTGACTTTATTGATATCGAATTGTTTTAGATTTTTATCGATAATCTTTTTTAATCTAAAAGCAATTCTTCCCATCGCATAATAATAAAAGTACGATTTTAGATTAAGTTTATCTGCGATCGTTCGGATATTTTCACCTACAATGTATCGGTCCGTATGTGCACTTCCGATAAAAACAATATCATAATCCGGATGGGAATTTTGTTTCAGATCTTTGTATTCATCAAGATAAAACAGCGGTCTGAAACCTATATTAAACTTAACTGAATCATTATATTCGAAAGTAAATTTTTTATCGAAATATTTTAAATTAGAAATAAGATTCGGATATTCCGTCAATGGATCAAAATTATAATAGATCATCTCCATTTCAGGGTTGTTTTCCTTTATTTTTTCAAGAAAAAAAGTAGGAATGGCTTCTCCTTTGATCAGAAAGAAATAATCGTATTTTTTGCCTTTAATTTCATCTAAAATATGATTGTAGTAGTTGTTTATTTTTAAATGGTAAAAACCTTTATTCAGGCGGATAATTCCTTTGGAAAGATTGGAATTGGAAGGTCTTTCATCATAAAAATCCACTTCAGCTCCAATCTCAGAAAGTCTTTTTGCTATGGCTTTCTCATATTTAAAAAAACTGACTGACAGAAAAAGAATTTTTTTGTCTTTTAAACTAATCATTTTAAAAGCCCTTTTACTTTCATTTCGTCCAAAGATTCTTTGAATTTCACGTCTTGAATATTCTGTTGCAATACCCAATTCGTAAACTTCGACATTCCTTCTTCGAAAGATATTTTCGGCTGAAATTTCAATTTAGATTTGATCTTGCTGATATCTGCAAAATTGTGTCTGATGTCTCCCAAACGAAATTGTCCTGAAACATTTATTTCAAAATCTATATCATAAAATTTTCTCAGATTTTCAGCTACAGTCGTAACCGAAGTTGAAACTCCCGTTCCTACGTTGAAAATTTCACCGTTTGCCGCTTCATTTTCAATACATTTTATAGTAGCTTCTACTGCATCATCGACGTGAATAAAATCTCTGGATTCATTTCCGTCTTCAAAAACATTAATATTATTTCCATTAAGAATCTGTGATGAAAAAATGGATAAAATTCCCGTGTATGGATTCAGTAAAGACTGACCTTCGCCGTAAACGTTCTGAAATCTTACCGCTACAGGAGCAACTCCCATTGAAGAACAAGCGGTCATTACCATCTGTTCCTGCGTATATTTTGTAATTCCGTAGATGGAAGTCGGATGTATTTTCGATTCTTCATCTGTAGGCAAAGCGCGAAGCATCTGTCCGTCCGGGTAAATGATTTCAAAGTTACCGTTTCGCATTTCTTCAACATTTCTTGGTCTGGGAAAAATCAATCCTAACTCAGGATGCAGATATTTTCCTTCACCATATACAGCTCTCGAAGATGCAATGATTACTTTTTTTACATTATGTGGCTTATTTACCAAAAGATCCAGCATTTTTGCTGTCCCTGAAACATTCACTTCTGTATATTTTTCGATCTGGTACATGGATTGTCCGGTTCCTGTCTCTGCCGCAAAATGCACAATTACTTCCTGCCCTTCAATTACTTTTTCCCAGTCTTCAAAATTAACAACATCCCCTTTAATGAAATTAACTTTACCTAAAATACTCTTATATAGTGGCGAATCCTCCTCAGGATTTTCACCGTGAATCTGAGAAGAAAGATTATCTAAAACCGTAACTTCATACCCCTTCTTCTTAAGTTCTAAAGACAACTTACTTCCAATAAATCCGGCTCCTCCTGTGATGAGTATTTTCATGCTAATATTTGTGAAATAATTATTTTTTTGTTTTGTTTAAATTATAATAAAAAGTTCGGAACAGCAAAAGTAAATATTTTGCTCTGTAAAAAAGTCTAAATGAAGCATATTGCAAATAATTTATTTCTTTCAAAGCATACATTTCTCTGAGATTTTTCTCAAAACCTTTCGCCATCTCCGGAAGATTTGCCGACAATCCGGAAACTCCAAAACTCCTTTTTCCCTTTCCCACAATCACAAGACTTTCGCTTAAGATATACATTTTGTTCTTTAATGATACTTTCATCCAATAGTTTACATCTTCTGCATATCTTTGGTTATCATCAAAATACCCTGTGTTCTCAAGAACTTTCTTCCTAAACATTACTGTTGAAGGCTGTGCTTCGTTTCTGATCAGAAGTTTTCTAAAAGTGATCTCTGCAAGTCCGTTTTTTATCTGATATGGAAATAAAATTTTATTATTATTTCTTGCTGTCGCCAAAAAGTCTATTTGCAGACTATTATTTTCAAAATAATGTATTTGTTTTTCGATTTTCGCTGAATTCCATTCGTCATCTGCGTCCAGTAAAGCAATATAATTACCTTTTGCAATCTTCAGACCTGTATTTCTGGCCTTTGAAACTCCTCCATTTTTCTGATGCAGCATTACAATATTCATCAGAGGATTTTCTTTGATATAATTTTCTACAATCGCAGAACTTTCGTCTGTAGAACCATCATTCACAATGATAATCTCAAATTCTTCCTGAGGAAAAGTCTGGCGTTTTACAGAATCTAAAGTCAGAACAATAGATTGTGAAGCGTTATACATTGGAATAATTACGGAAATCATGATTGGATTAAATTGAAAAATTTAAGAACTTCCTTCATTATAAGGCAATCTATTCATAATCGATCTTCCCAAAGAAATCTCATCCGCATATTCGAGTTCATCTCCTACTGAAATGCCTCTTGCAATGCTGGAAAAATTCACATTAAATCCTTTAAATTTTTTATAAATATAATATGCCGTTGTATCTCCTTCCATCGTCGCACTCAGAGCAAAAATAAACTCTTTTACCTTTCCGTCATTCAATTTCTTTTCAATACTTGGAATGTTCAGCTGATTGGGTCCTACTCCTTCCATCGGAGAAATCTTTCCGCCTAAAATTAAATATTTCCCTGTGTATTTTCCCGTATTTTCAATAGCAATCACGTCACGAACATCTTCAACAATACAAATTACCTCATCATTTCTTTTTTCATTACTGCAAATTTCACAAATTTCAAAATCGGAGAAATTATGACAATCTTTACAGTATTTTATTTCATTAACAAGATTAATCAGGGAATTTCCAAGGCTTGTTGCTCTGGAATTGGGCTGTTTCAATAAATGTAATGCTAATCGCAAAGCTGTTTTTCTTCCAATACCGGGTAATCCTGCAATTTCATCCACCGCTTTTGCCAAAACTTTACTTGGGTAATCCATAGAACAAAAATAACGATAATAGTTGAAAAAATGAGAGAATTATAGATGTTCGATTTTTACTTATAAAAGAATTGAAAATTCATCATTGAAGCAAAATTTTCAGTTATCATTAGCAAAAAAATAACATTCAGAATCCCATATCAACCATTCAAAAGTCTAAAAAAATCTTATCTTTGAGAATCTAAATATTAACTTGAAAAAATAAAAACTAAATGGCACTTAACAATTTAAATTATCCACTGGATTTTAAATTTAAGATTTCAACATTGGCAAGTGATTTCAATATCACTGATAGAAATGGTAATTATGTAGCTTACGTTCGTCAGAAGATGTTCAAATTGAAAGAAGATGTAATCGTTTTCAATGACGAGAGCAAATCCAAAGAACTTTTCAGAATTAAAGCCAACAAATGGATCGACTTTAATTCTTCATATTCTTTAACAGAAGTTGCAACAGGAAGAAGTTTCGGAAGACTTGCCAGAAAAGGGATGCGTTCTATCTGGAAAGCAAGCTATGATGTTTTGGATGGAAACGATCAGGCAAAATTCAAAATCCAGGAAGATAATGCATGGGTGAGATTTTTCGACGGAATGGTTGGCGAAATCCCTGTTATCGGAATGTTTACAGGATATTTTTTAAATCCGACTTACACAGTTTCTGGAATTGACGGAAAAGCCTATTTCAAACTAAAAAAAATGCCGTCTTTCTTCGGAAGAAGATTTCAGCTTGACAGATTAGTTGACATAAATGATGATGATGAAAGTGCAGTAATCCTTTCATTATTGATGATGACGCTCCTTGAAAGAGCAAGAGGATAAATAAATTAACCCACAAACAATGAAATATTTAATCATTTTCTTTTTTGCAATCCTGTTGGTTTCCTGTAAAAAAGAGCAGCAGACAGTTCAAAATCCGACATCAGCAGATTCTGTAAAAGTAATTCAGGATTCTGTGGCTATCGATACTTCTTCAGGAAAAATTTCAGTTGAAGAATTTCCTTTTCCAAAAGAGATTAAGGAATGTTCATGTTATTTTGCGAAAAATAAGGCTGATTTTGAAAACGAAAAATATATTTATGCCGATGATGCAGGAAAAATGGCTTATATGAAACTGGACGGAAAAAGATTGGCAATGAATCTGATTTCCTCAAGCGACATGGAAGTTGATGAGGAACTGAGCAAAGAAATCGAAAGTGATAATTATAAAATTTCTGTAAAAGGCAAGAAAATAAAAGGCGAAGAAGCTTTATTATTTCAAGGGACAATTACCATCGAAAAACCGGACGGGACAGTTGAAACACTGCCTATTTACGGTGAATGTGGGTGTTAAAAATCCAATTAAAACAATAAAAAAATGCTTCTGATTTACGGAAGCATTTTTTATTTCGTAATTTTGATAAAAATAAATTTCATGGAATTATCTAATATAGAACCGCAGATTATCTGGAAAAACTTTTCCAAGTTAAACGCTGTTCCAAGACCATCAAAAAAAGAAGAAAAAGTAATTGCTTTCATCAAAGAATTTGGTGAAAACTTAGGTTTGGAAACTAAAGTTGATGAAGTAGGAAATGTGATTATCAAAAAACCGGCAACTGCGGGAATGGAAAACCGTAAATCTGTTGTTTTACAATCGCATTTAGACATGGTTTGCCAAAAAAACAATGATGTAAATTTTGATTTCGAAACAGAAGGAATTAAAATGGAAATCGACGGAGACTGGGTAAAAGCAAAAGGAACAACTTTGGGAGCTGATAACGGTTTGGGAGTTGCAACGATTATGTCGATTCTTGAAAGTTCAGATATTCCTCACCCTGATTTGGAAGCGCTTTTTACGATTGATGAAGAAACCGGAATGACAGGAGCTTTAGGTTTAAAACCAGGACAATTAACAGGACAAATTTTATTAAATCTTGATACTGAAGAAGACGATGAAATCGATATCGGTTGCGCAGGAGGAATTGATGTTACGATCTCTCAAAGCTATGAAACCGAAGCTGCAAACGGACAAATTGTAAGGTTTGAAGTTAAGGGCTTACAAGGTGGTCATTCAGGAATGGATATCCATAAAGGTTTCGGGAATGCAAATATCATTTTGGGAAGATTATTTTATAAGGCTTTAGAAAAAGAAAATATTCAGTTGATTTCTATTGACGGAGGCGGATTGAGAAATGCAATTCCAAGAGAAGGTGTTGCGATTGCTTCCGTGAGAAATGCTCAGGAATTCATCGAAGAATTAACGAATGGGCTTAAAAAAGAAATTCTGGAAGAATTTGCAACTGTTGAACCTAATCTTCAAATCAATATTGAAAATGCTACTTCTTCCGAAAAAGCAATTTCTGAAGCAGATTCCAAGAAAATTATTTTGACTTTAAAATCTCTTCACAACGGAGTTTACAGAATGAGTCCCGATGTAAAAGATTTGGTAGAATCATCAAACAACGTAGCAAGAGTTGAATTAAGAGAGGGAGAATTGAAAATTTTAAACCTTTCAAGATCTTCTGTAGAATCATCTAAAGATTCTGTTGCAGAACAGTTGAAATCTGTTGCAGAATTAGCAGGAATGAATACTGTTTTCAGTGGTTCTTACCCAGGATGGAAACCAAAACCAGGTTCTGAAATTGTTCAGTTGATGGAGAAAATCTACACTGAAAAGTTCAATGAAAAACCTCACGTTGTAGCTTGTCATGCAGGTTTGGAATGCGGAATTATCGGAGCCAATTACCCTGAAATGGAAATGGTAAGTTTCGGACCGACAATTCGTGGAGCTCACTCTCCGGATGAAAAAGCGAATATTCCTTCTGCACAGAAATTCTGGGCTTTTACGAAAGATATTTTAGCGAATATTCCTCAAAAATAAAATTGTAAAATTGCTATATTGAATATCCAAAGTCGCTTTGATTTTGGATATTTGTTTTTAAATAAAACTAATTGCATGAAAAAACTATTATTGATCATTTTATTTATTTGTTACATCAAAAATTATTCACAATCACAACAATTAAAAGGCGAATGGATTTTAGATAAAATTGTAAAATCCGATGGAGAAAACTTAGAAATAAATAATTCAAAATATTCAATGGAAATTTTCTATAAAATCAACCCGAATGAATTATCTATTAATGAAATTAAATTTAAAGCGAAATTTTATCTTGATAAAATCAGCCTTGAAAACCGTAAATTTAAATATTGGTTTGAAGAAAAATATCTTCTTCTCCAAGAAGATAATGAAGTGTCTTTATTATTGAAAGCCGAAGATTTTATAAAAAAATATCCAGAATTCAAACCAAAAATTGAGATTAGGAATAATGACAGCCTATTAATTGCCAATAAAATAATTCACCCAATATTTAATAATGAAAAAACTTTTGACGATTTTATAATTCCATTGATGACACAGGAAGCATCAAAAGATATGGATGATTTATATTTTAAAATACAATATATTCTAACAAAAGATAATAAAATAACTAATATTGAAATACTTGATAAACGTACTCCACAATATGATACACAATTTATTCAGGCATTAAAAAAAGGAGAAAAATATTTTGAAAATCCTTATGGAATGAATATGCTTGTGACAAAAGAAATCCATTTTTTAAAGTTTTATCAGGATTTAAATGATAAGTCAGAAAAAGAACTGTATAATATTATTCATGAAGGTTCACAGTATTATGACAATAATAATTTCGACAAAGCAATTGAAAAATTCAATAAACTTAACGAATTAAAAATTAAAGAAAACCGTTTTACGATAAGACTTCATGAAGGATATACTAAATTAGCTATATCATATCTTGCTGTTGGTAAAAATGATGAAGCTTGCATTAATTTCAGAAAAGCGGGTGACTTAACTAATTTTGAAGTTAGAAATTATTTAATAAATTTTTGTAAATAATATGAAAAGCATCACAGTATTTTGCGGATCAAGCTTTGGTTCGGACGATATTTATAAAGAACAGGCTACTTTACTTGGTCAAACATTAGCAAAACAAAATATTCAATTAGTTTATGGCGGTGCAATCACTGGTTTGATGGGCGCTGTCGCAGACGGAGCTTTAAACGCAGATGGAAGAGTTGTAGGAGTTCTTCCCCACTTTTTACAATCTAAAGAAATTGCTCACAAACAATTGACGGAATTGATTTTGGTTGAAACCATGCACGAAAGAAAAACCAAAATGAATGAACTTTGCGACGGCGTGATCGTTCTTCCAGGAGGTTACGGAACGTTGGAAGAGTTTTTCGAGATGATAACTTGGGCACAACTCGGACTTCACAAAAAACCAATCGCTGTTTTGAATATTGACGGATTTTATGATGATTTAATCAAACTTGTTCAAACAATGGTTGATAAAGGGTTTTTGAAACAAATCAATAGAGATATGTTGTTGATCAATGATGACATTAATGATTTATTAGAGATGATGAAAAATTATGAAGCTCCGACGGTTGGAAAATGGATTTCAAAAGACGAAGTTTAGTACATTTGTAATATCAAAATTTATCACACACAAAAGAAATACATAATGAAAAATATTTTTTTGACAGCAGGATTATTTTTAAGTCAAATAATTCTTGCGCAGTACACTTATCCTACAACTCCTGAAAAAGTGGTTGTTGACGATTATTTCGGAACAAAAATCACAGACAATTATCGATGGATGGAAGATCTTACCAATCCCGAAGTACAGTCTTGGTTTAAAAATCAATCTGATTACAGTAACAGTATCATCAGTAAAATTCCTCATCGGGAAGATCTTTTCAACAGGATGAAGGAAGTTCAAAAAATGAATGGAGATACTTTTGGAAGTGTTTTAGAAAGGCAAAATGTATATTTTTATACAAAAACGAAAAAAGACGAAAACCTTTCAAAGCTTTATTCGAGAGATCTTTCTACAGGAAAAGAAACATTAATTTTTGATCCTGAATCGCTTGGCAAAAATACTCAGATCACAAACTTTAATATTGATTCAAAAGCTAAAAAAATTGCTATTTTATTATCAAAATCAGGTGGCGAGATTTGTGATCTTAAAATTTTTGATCTTACAACAAAGAAATTTCTGAATGATGAAATTGGTCCTATCTGGAGTGAATTTGCTTTTGATTTTACGCCGGATGACAAATCGATCATTTATACCAAAATGAGTACGGCAGATCCGAACAGCAATATGCTTTTAAAAGATATGAAAGCAATGCTTCACGTAATCGGAACTGATCCAAAAACGGATAAAATACTAGCTTCAAGAGAAGAATATCCGGAATTGAATGCTTTAACTGAACAATTTACAGATATTTCTTTCTCTGACGATTATCAATACATGGTTTTGAGATTAAGTTCTGTAAAGTCGGAAAGCCCGATCTTTGTAGCACCTTATTCAGAATTAAAAAATAAAAAAATCAATTGGAGACAAATCATTAAACCTTCAGATGATATTACTGATATTTGTATTTCTGGAGATAAACTTTTCTTATTGACTCATAAAGATGCCCCGAATTATAAAATCACGCTTACAAGTCTTTTAAAGCCAGATTTTAAGAATGCAAAAACAGTCGTTCCTGAAAGTAAAGATGCTGTGATTATTGCCATTCACAACTCTAAAAATTATATTTATTATTCTTTAGGAAACGGAATCACGAGAGATAAATATCAGATAAATCTCAATACATTAGCTACAAAAAAAATAGACCTCCCTACAGGTGTAAATACTTCATTATCATTAAATCGACATGAAAATGACAACATCTATTGTGATAATGTAAACTGGCTGACTCCACTTACAAATTATGAATACAATCCTGAAAAAGGCGTTGCTGTAAAAAGTAAATATCTTAATTCTGAAACAAATTTTCCGGATTACAATAAACTTTATACCGTAAAAGAAATCGAAGTAAAAAGCCACGACGGAGTAATGGTTCCACTTTCTATTATTTACCCTAAAAATATGAAAATGGACGGTAAAAATCCTGCTTATATAACAGGTTATGGTGGTTACGGATTTTCTTATGAACCACGTTTTTCAACCAGACTTTCCGTGTTGCTTGAGCAAGGAGTTGTAATTGCAATTGCGCACGTAAGAGGTGGCGGAGAAAAGGGCGAAAACTGGCACAAAGCGGGAATGAAAGCCACAAAGCCCAATACGTGGAAAGATTTTATTGCATGTGCAGAATATTTAGTAAATCAAAAATATACTTCCTCATCAAAATTAATTGGAAACGGAGTAAGTGCAGGAGGAATTCTTATCGGAAGAGCCCTTACCGAAAGACCTGATCTATTTGCCGTTGCTATTGCCGAAGTTGGTATGACCAATGCATTACGTTCCGAAACTACAGCAAACGGACCAAATCAAATTCCTGAAGTTGGAAGTATTAAAAATGAGGAAGATGCCAAACATTTAATGGAAATGGACGCTCAAAGTAAAGTAAAAAAAGGCGTAAAATATCCTGCAGTCATTATAAGAACAGGAATGAACGACTCAAGAATTGTTCCTTGGGAACCTGGAAAATTTGCTGCAACATTACAAAAAAATTCAGCTTCCGGAAAACCTGTTTTACTGTACGTAAATTACGAAAACGGGCATTTCACAAGTGACATGGATGTTGTTTTTAATGAATATGCAGATATTTATTCGTTTGCATTGTGGCAAGTAGGTGATCCGAAGTTTCAGCCTGTGAAGAATTAAAATAAAACTTTTCAATGATTTTAAGGTTCTTTTTGAAAAATTTTAATTTAAAATATATAGCGGGCTTTTCAATATTCCAGATTTATCAATAATAATTATGTTACTATTAAAAACTTTGTACATTTAAATAATAGCTAATCGGTATGATAAATGACGACCTAAATAAAATTCTGGCAGAATATGAGGAAAAATCCTCCCTGTATTCTTCTTTTAGTTTTAAAGTTGAAAAAGTATTAAAAAAATTATGTAGAAATTTTTCAATACATCAGATTACAAGCCGGGTAAAAACAAAAGAGAGCCTTGCCCAGAAAGTAATAAAAAAAAATAAATACATTCATCTCGATGATATTACAGATATTTTAGGGCTAAGAATTATCACTTATTTCGAAGATGATATTTCAAAAATAGAAGAAATTCTCAATAGAGAATTCAAAATTGACTGGATAAATTCTACAGATAAAGGAAATATTGAAATTGATAAGTTTGGGTACAGAAGTGTTCATTATATTTTACAATTGAGTGATAACAGAGCTCAATCTTCAGAGTTTGCAGAATATAAGGATATTAAATTTGAAATTCAGATCAGAAGCATCCTTCAGCATTCGTGGGCAGAAATAGAACACGATTTAGGTTACAAATCTTTCATCGAAATTCCCCAGAAAGCAAAGCGAACATTTTATAGAGTTGCCGCTTTATTGGAACAGGCAGATATTGAATTTACCAAATTAAAAAAAGAAATTCATTATTTTGAAAATTCAATCAGCAAAAATTCGAGAGATAAGAAAAAGCTTATAGAAATCAATGAATCTACCATTATTGCTTTTGTAAAAAAGAGTCAGCTTTTGCGGGAAATTGAAAATGAAATAAAAAAAGCACTGAAACTTCCTGAAATCCCTAAGTTCGACTCAACCTATATTTCTTTAAATAACCTCTCTGCAAAACTGAAAGATCTACAAATATTTAATCTGACACAGCTTGAAGAAAATCTCAGAAATCATAAAATAGAAATTATTGCCCGACAAATAGATTACCTGAAATCTTTAAACAAAAATTTACATCATAATAAAATTAAAATCTCTTTGATACAAGGTGCTCCGATAATTTGGTTAATAAATTATCTGGAAAATAAAAATATAAGTCTATAAACAGAAAACTCCCAAAGAAAAATCTTCGGGAGTTTTTTATAATTTAAAATTAAATTTTCTAAGGATAAGGAGCAATTTCCACTTCAAGACCTTCCATTGCCATTGCCATGTGCAATTGGCAACCCAATCTGCTGTTCTCTTTTACATGGAAAGCTTCGCCTAACATAGCATCTTCTTCATCTCCCATCGGCTCAAGTCCGGGATCGTTGATCACGTAAACCTGACAAGAAGCGCACATCGCCATTCCTCCGCAAACTCCAATTGTTCCCTCTTCTGCCAATTCATACGAACGAATAATTTCCATTAAATTCATGGACATATCCGTTGGCGCGACAACATCGTGGACTATACCTTCCCTATCGGTGATTTTTATATTAATATCTGACATAATTTTGCAAAATTAGTCAATTTTTTTCACAACTGCTTTTTCAGCTTCTTTTCTACTTCCGTCGAATCCATCTACACCACTTACTGTTGTATACTTTAATACGAATTTTTTACCCGGATTTAATCTGTTATAAACACTTTGACACATCAAAGTTGCTTCGTGGAAACCGCAAAGAATCAACTTCAGTTTTCCAGGATAAGTATTGATATCTCCGATTGCGTAAATTCCGTCGATATTAGTTTGATAATCAAGAGCGTTATTTACAACGATTGCATTTTTTTCGATATTTAATCCCCATTGAGCAATTTCACCCAATTTTGGAGTTAATCCAAATAATGGAATAAAATAATCCGTTTCAATATCGTAAGGATCCTGTCCGTCAACTGCAACAGTAATTGCTTCAACTTTTCCGTCACCTTTAATTGCTGTAACTTCAGCTGGAGTAATTAATTTAATTTTCCCTTGATTCTTTAAATCCTGAACTTTTTCTACGGAATCCAAAGCTCCACGGAATTCGTTTCTTCTGTGGATCAAAGTTACTTCACTTGCCACATTCGACAAGAAAACGCTCCAGTCCAGCGCAGAATCTCCACCTCCGGCGATTACTACTTTTTTATCTCTGAAATGTTCAGGTTCTTTTACGAAATATTCAAGACCTTTTTCTTCATAATCTGCAACGTTATCCATTGTAGGTTTTCTTGGTTCAAAAGTTCCCAATCCTCCTGCAATAGCAATTGCTTTACATCTGTGAAAAGTTCCTTTGTTAGTAACAACTTCAAACCATTCATCATCAACTTTCGTATAAGAAACGGCTGTCTCTCCTAAAGTGAATCCTGGTTGGAATTGCTTGATCTGTTCCATTAAATTATCCACCAATTCACCTGCATTTACAGATGGATAACCCGGAATATCGAAAATAGGTTTTTTAGGATAAAGCTCAGCCAATTGTCCTCCCGGTTGAGGAAGTGCGTCAATAATGTGGCACTTCATTTTTAATAAACCTGCTTCAAAAACAGCAAAAAGTCCAGTCGGGCCGGCTCCTATGATCAATATATCGGTCGTTATCATAATTATAAGATAATTTAATTATACTTGTGGCTGCAAATTTACTAATTTTAATGCGAAGCATATTTAATTCATTCTAAATAAAAAACTGAGATTTATCAAATATCCTGAAAATCTTATCGTTTTTTAATTTGGCAGTGTTTTTGTAAAATTTTATTTATGAAGAAAATTTTTAATTTTTTATCCCTATTTGTATTCTTTTTAGGTTTTGGCCAAATAGATAATATTGCAGACGGAGAATCTATTACGTTAAGAATTCACTATGGATTTTTAAATGCCGGAACTGCCAATCTTACGGCTCAGAAAACAAATTACAGAGGAATTCCCCATCTTCATGTAAGAGGCACCGGACAAACAACCGGAGCTGTAAGAGCTTTTTTTAAGGTTGAAGATTTTTATGAAAGCTATATCAATATGCAGACAGAACTTCCAAGTTTCTACGTGAGAAATGTAAAAGAAGGAAGCTACCGTCAACATTTTGAAACAACTTTTAATCATGATAATAACACATTAGTTTTAACTGATAAAAAAACTCCGGCAAACGGATCAAAAGTAATAAAATCAGTGAAAGGAGTTCAGGATATGCTTTCATGCTTTTATTATTTAAGAAGTAAAAGCCCGGCTGAATTAAAAACAGGAACAATTATTAATATGAATGTCTGGATCGATGATGAAATGTTTCCTTTTCAGCTAAAAGTGGTGGGAACAGAAACTCTTGATACAAAATTCGGGGAGATCAATTGTCTTAAAATAATTCCATCTGTAAAAAGCGGCAGAGTTTTTAAAGAAAAAGAAGGTGTAACGATGTGGGTTTCCAATGATGCCAATCATATTCCAATTTTATTGAAAGCCGAATTGGCGGTAGGTTCTTTGAAGGCAAGTATTGACGGATATAAAAACATAAAATATCCTTTAAAATTCACAAATTAAGCAAATCATTAATCTTTTATCATAACGAATGTCTGTAAAATTTACAGACATTTTTTTATTTCCATGTAATAGATCTTAAATCTTGGTTGTCTTCTTTTTATAAACATTAAGACCTAAGACTATGAAAACTCAACTGCTGATCATTTGCCTCATATTATGCTCAGTTTTTACATACGCTCAGAAAAAAGAGGATGAAAATATTGTGAGAAAAAAAATAGTAATTACAAAGACCTCATCATCTCCAAAAATCGATGGAATTCTGGATGATTCAGTATGGCAAAACGCGCCAATTGCAACTGGATTCATTGAAAGAAGCCCAAATAATGGAAAACCTCAAGCCGATTCTATAAAAACTGAGGTCAGAATTTTGTATGATGATACAGGAATTTATTTTGGAGCACAAATGTATGATCCTACTCCTAATAAAATTGCAAAAGAATTAACAGAAAGAGACGGCGTCGGTAATGACGATTTTTTCGGAGTTGCTTTGAATGGTTATAATGATAAACAGCAAAGTTTAGAATTTATGGTAACCGCAGCGGGCGTTCAATTTGATGCAAAATTAACGACAGATGGCGAGGATGATACATGGAATTCAATTTGGTACAGTGGTGCGAAAATCAATGAAAAAGGCTGGTCTGTAGAAATGAAAATTCCTTATTCCGAATTGAGATTTCCAAAAAGCAATGTTCAGGAATGGGGAATGAATATGTTCCGAAGAATCCAGAGAATTAAAGCTTCTTATGACTGGAATTTTGTGGATAATGCCAAAAATTCTTATACTTTATTCGATGGAGTTTTGCAGGGAATTGAAAATATAAATCCTCCTACCCGACTATCTTTTACCCCTTATATTTCGACTTATGTCAATAGTTTTGACGGAAAAACAACTTCTAATTTTAACGGAGGAATGGATATCAAATATGGAATTAATGATGCTTTTACCTTTGATATGACTTTGATTCCGGATTTCGGACAGGCGAATTTTGATAATTCAATTTTAAACCTGACTCCATTTGAACAGCAATTTTCTGAGCAACGAACATTCTTTACCGAAGGAACCGAATTGTTCAGTAAAGGAGGAATGTTTTACTCCAGAAGAGTCGGCGGAGAACCTTCAAGGTATCCTACAACCAGCGAAAACGAAGAAGTTACAGAATATCCTGCGAAAGTAAAATTATTTAATGCTTTTAAAATTTCAGGAAGAACAAAAAAGGGTCTTGGAATCGGGTTTTTCAATGGAGTAACACAGAAAATGGAAGCTACGATTTTAAACCATGAAACCGGAGAAGTCAGAAAAGAAGTTGTAGAACCCTGGACAAATTACAACGTCTTGGTTTTTGATCAAAGATTTAATGGAAATTCTTCTGTTTCATTAATCAATACCAATGTTACGAGAAATGGAGATTTCCGCGATGCCAATGCAACGGGAATTCTTTGGGATATCAACAATAAAAAGAATACATACAAAACTTTCGGAAGCTTAAAAGGAAGCTGGGTAATGGATGGCGAAACGAAATTCGGGACAAAAGGTGAACTTGGTGTCGAAAAAATTGCCGGAAAACATCGTTTTAATATTAACGGAAATATGACAACGAAAGATTGGGACATTAATGATGTAGGGTTTTCAACAAGAACCAATTTTGGAAATTATAATGCTTGGTACGGATACAGAATTTTGCAGCCGACAAAGACTCTCAACAATATGTATCTGAATTTTAATATTAATTATTTTCACAGATTAGAGCCGTTTATTTTCCAGAATATTATTTTTAACAACAATAACAGTTTTACGGATAAAAATTTCAGGGTTTTCGGTGGCGGAATTGAATTTTCTCCTCTTACTCAAAACGATATTTATGAACCGAGAACATTTGGAAGACACCTTAAAGTTCCGGGATATTTTGATTCGTGGATCTGGTTTGAAAGTGACAGCCGAAAAAAACTGCAATATAATTTTGAGTTCGATTATTATGCTTTTGATGAAAAAGGAAGAAATCAGATTATTACTAATTTCGGACTGCGTTATAGATTTTCAGATAAATTCAATGTTCATTGGACCTTTAACCCAAGCTTCAGTAACAATGAAACAGGTTTTGCAGGGAAAGATAATAATGATATTTTCATTGGAAGAAGACAGAGAAACACTTACGAAAATGCTTTAACCTCAAAATACACATTTAATGAAAAAATTGCTTTATCATTAACTTTTCGACATTATTTTTCTGATGTTACCTATAAACAGTTTTACACTTTAAATCAGGATGGAAGTTTGGCAGAAACCAATCTTTTTGATAAAAATTTAAATGGAACTTATAATGCATGGAATGTCGATTTAAGATTTTCATGGTGGTTTGCTCCGGGAAGTCAACTGACTTTATTGTACAGAAATGCGACATCAAATTATCTTGAATTTTCAAGGCTGAATGTGACAAAAAATTACGATATGCTCTTCAGTGAGCCCACAGTGAATAATTTTTCTTTAAAACTCACATACTTTTTAGATTACAACAGAGTAAAACATTGGACGAAGAAAAAAGCTAAAGGTTAATCAAGATTTGTTGAATCTCTTTCATACAAACTTTTCAAAACAACCCTAAATAAATTTTCAATGGAATCTAGTTTTTAATTACGTTTTGTTTCTTAGGTCAGTAATTAAAAACGTCAAGCCTCCGAAATTTCGGAGGCTTGATTTCATTGTGTGTGTTTTTTTAGGCTGCTTCTTACCTTTGCTACCCTTTTTAAGTATCCATCACAGAGCTTTTCAGCTCTGCAATAATGATACTAGTATCATTTGTGCTTTACGATCTTTGATTCTGAGTTGGTTTCATCATTTGTGTTTTCAGAACCAAAGACCATTTTTAAATTATTGGTTAAATAATTGTTTATTATTACTGATACAAAAATACCAACATCCTGATAAATAATTATGATAAATCATGTAGATATATATCGACAAGCACATAGATGTTTGTCTACAAACTCGGCTACTATTTTAAATAAAATCGTCAGATAAATTCATGTAACATCATAATAAAAAAACAACTTCTGAAAATCTCGGAAGTTGTTCTGTTTCATCTGTGCTTACGTCGTAAGTTTGAATTCTTTTTGATCTCTTGTGTTTTAATTTTTTTCCTTACAATGTTATTGCAAAGATAAAAACAAACCAGTATTCATTTATATTAAACCCAGTAGATATATATCGGTTACCTTGTAGAAATTTATCTATTAATGATCTTTAATTAATTCAATAAGTTCTACAATATTTTCAATTTTAAGTTTATCAAATATTCTCTTTTTTATTGTACTTACCGTGTTTTGTTTTACATCCAGTCTGTTTGCAATTTCAAGATTACCCAAACCTTCCGCGTACATTTCTGCAATCTGCCGTTCTCTTTCTGTTAAAGAAAATAAAGGATTTATCAGATTACGATTATGTAAGGAATTCATTAATAAAATCTGCGTTGCCGGTGAAATATATTCACCATGGCTCAACATTTTAAGAATAGCTTGTTTTACTTCTTCTTCTTCACTCAGCTTGCTTAGAAAACCGTTTGCTCCTGCATTAATAAATTTAAGAGCGTGTACATTTTCATCTATTCCCGTGAAGATCAAAACTTTAGTTTCCGGTCTTATCTTTTTGATTTCAGGTATGATCGAAAGGCTGTTTCCATCAGGAAAATGGGCATCAATAATAGCTACATCTATTGCATGTGTTTTTATGAATTCTACCGTCTGCTGCAAATTAGAGGCATGAAAAACTTCATAATCAATATCAATATCTTCAAGAAGAAAAACAATTCCCTGTCTTATCAGACTATGATCATCTGCAAGTAGAAAAATGGTAGATTTATTATCTAACTGATTCATTTATTAATATTTAAATTAACCGAAAAAGTTACTGTTGTTCCTTTTCCAACTTCACTTTCCACCGAAATATTTCCTGAGTATAATTCTACAATTTCCTTACACAAACTCAGTCCCAAACCTGCACCAAGATTTTCTACATCTTCCGATAATACTCCCTGATAATAAGGTTCAAATATTTTTTCAAGATCAGATTTTGAAATTCCTGCACCGGTGTCGCTTATTTTTGTAATTAAAGAAATTGTATTTTCGTTTATACTTTCAGTTTCAGTATTAGCGGTAATTTGTCCGTTTTCTGTAAACTTATTTGCATTTCCAAGAATATTCATGAAAATCTGGTTAATTTTCTTGTTATCAGAAAACACGACAAGATTCGGATCTATATTTTCATGAATGACAAACTTGTTATTTCTCGTTTCGATATAAGGTTCAATGGAAGTTAATATCGAAGTAATTTCATTTTTAAGATTAAAAACAACCGGAATCAATTTATTTTCAACAGCCTGATTTTTAGTATATTCTAAAATCTGATTTGCCTGCATCAATAAAGTATCATTCGTAAAGCTTATGGATTTCAGATATTCTTTAATTTGTTTATCCTCCGTTTTCTTATTAATTCTGTTAATAAAAAGACCGATAATTTTCAATGGCGACCTCAATTCATGGCTCAACATTCCCAAAATTCTGTTTTTAAAATTCAGATTTTCTTTGATCTGATTATTCGCCGCATTTAGTTTTCTTTCGTAAATAAACGCAATTCTGGTCATGAACATAATTAATATTGAAACAATGAACATTAAAATCATCGCCCCGAAAATTAAATTCTTTCTTACCCTATTGCTTTCAGAATTCTGCTTATTATATTCTTTTTCAAGATCAGATTTAGAATCTTTGATGGCAACTTCATAAATATTCATTAAACCATTACTGTAAACCAAAAGGTTGCCGAACATTTTATAAATTTTATCTTCATTATCTTTTTTCTTTGTAGCGTTGCCCGAAGTATTTATCTGTATTTTTTTAATTTCTCTGTAATAATGATTATTGACTAATTTCATGATACTGTCAAAATCCGACTTTATCAATGAAGAAATTGGCTTTTTACCTTGTTTTACAGTAACTACGGTACTGTCTTTACGTACACTTTCTTTTCCCGAAATCGCATCTCCCAAACGTCCGAATAATCCTTTTTTCTTTATAGTATCTGTAAAGGTTTTGGTTTCAACATCAAACTTATCAAAATTATAATCCGGAATATATTTTTCCAGTTTAGGCATATCATAATTTGGCTTAAACTGAGGCTGCGTAGAAAAATGATAAGTAGAATCAATTAAAACCTTTAATTTTTTAATTTCTGATGTATCTTTTTTCTGTGACGATAAAATGTTTTTTAATCTTGGGTATTTGTATCTGTAATTATTGATGCTGTCTAAATTCTCACCAAGTTTATTCAAAGACTGAAAATAAGAATCCAGATATTTTTCATCTTTATTCATTACATAATTCTGAAAATATCCCTGAGCATTCAAAAGTTCTTTTCTGGAATTGTCCGTAAAGTTTTCCAACGAATGAACATCTTTAAGTTGTTTCTCAATAAAGGTTAAATTTTTCCTATTAATGTACTCATTATAGAAAAATCCTACTATAAGTAACTGTATTAATAGAATACATATAATTAAAGAATAGTGAATTATCTTCCTTGATTTAAAATTCAATAATTTTTTAAACATTTTTGCGTAAGTTATAGGATAAAATTAATAAAAAAATCCTGTAAATTGAATTTTTACAGGATTTGAATTTATTTAAGTTTAAATTAATTATAAAGTTTTAAACTGTTCTAATGTTCTGATATCATTTTCGAAAAACATTCTGATGTCGCTCATTTGATAAAGAAGCATTACAATTCTTTCAATTCCCATTCCGAAAGCATATCCCGAATATTTTTCCGAATCGATGTCTACATTCTTTAGAACTGCAGGATCTACCATTCCACAACCCATAATTTCCAGCCAGCCCGTTCCTTTTGTGATTCTATAATCTGTTTCAGAATTCAGTCCCCAATAAACATCAATTTCTGCACTTGGCTCCGTAAAAGGAAAATATGATGGTCTTAATCTGATTTTCGACTTTCCGAAAAGTTCCGTTGTAAAGAACTGAATCGTTTGCTTCAAATCTGCGAAGCTTACGTTTTCATCAATGTACAAACCTTCAATTTGGTGGAAAATACAGTGTGAACGCGAAGAAACCGCTTCATTTCTGAACACTCTTCCAGGAGATAAAATCCTGATCGGCGGCTGATTTTCTTCCATATAGCGAATCTGTACCGAAGAAGTATGCGTTCTCAAAAGAATATCCGGGTTTTGTTCAATGAAGAAAGTATCCTGCATATCTCTTGCGGGGTGATATTCCGGAAGGTTCAATGCGGTAAAATTATGCCAGTCATCCTCGATTTCCGGTCCGTCTGCAACAGCAAAACCAATCGATTTGAAAATCTCGATGATTCTGTTTTTCACCAAATTAATTGGATGTCTGGAACCCAAATCCAAGGGAAAAGCAGGTCTTGTAAGATCTTCTTTTTCAAGTATAATAGAAGATGCGGAAGAATTTTTCAAATCCTCCAATTTTACGTTGACAGCATTCTTCAGAGTGTTGATCTTCTGTCCGAAATCTTTCTTCTGGTCGTTTGGAACTTCTTTAAATTTTTCAAAAAAATCATTCAGAATTCCTTTCTTACCATTATACTTGATTCGGAAGTTTTCGATCTCCTCCTTAGATGTAGTATTGAAGCTGTTTACCTCAACCAGTAATTCTTCTATCTTTTCTATCATTGTTTTACCCTTTCAAAATGTTTTGCAAAAATACGGTTTTTCAGTTAAATAATTTTCTTAAAAATGTTAAAAAAATCTGCCTCTTTTTTCGGGAGGCAGACTTCAATCACTTATTTCACTTAAATAAAAAAATTATTTTTTTTCTAAAGCTTTTACATTAATCTGAAGAGTCACCTCATCTTTTATCACCCCGTTTGCGGCAGGAGCCTGAAACTTCACACCAAACTCTTCTCTTTTAATATCTTTTGGCTCTGTAGCAATATTTACCAGACCTTCTTTCACAGAAACATTAGCTTTGAACTGGACAGGTTTTGTAATTCCCTTAATCGTTAAATTACCATCCAAAAGCGTATTGTAATCACCTTCTGCAGATGGAGTAACTTTTGTCACTTCAAAAGAAGCTGTTGGAAATTTTTCCACTTCGAAGAAATCTCCGCTTTTCAGATGTCCGTTTAGTTTTTTCAAATTTTCTGCGTCGTTCTGTAGATCTTCAGAAGTAAGAGAGGTCATATCTGCAACGAATTTTCCGCTTTCCAGTTTTCCGTCTTTTACAGTAACGTCACCGCTTTCAAATTTAATGGTTCCGAAATGACTTGTATTTTCAGATTTAAAAATTTTATAACCCTTCCACTCTACTCTGCTGTTCAGAGTATCAACCGTATATTGAGCTCCATCTTTAGTTGTTGCCATTTCATTACTCTCGCTGGAAAGAGGCTTGTCTTTTTTACAAGAAACCACTGTAGATATCGCGAAAAATGCGGGAATAACTAACGAAAACAGCTTTCTTTTCATAATTTATAAATTTTTATTACTTCTGCTAAAATAATAAAAAAAATTGTTCTTTCCTAAAAACATTTCAATTCATTACATTTGTATTATGCTATTAGAAATAAACAATTTATACTTTTCATATTCCAAAGAAAAACCCCTGTTTCAGAACCTAAACCTGAGATTTGAGGAAGGTAAAATCATCGCTCTTGCCGGAGAAAGCGGATGCGGAAAATCGACTTTACTCAATTTGGTTTATGGGCTTTTGGATTGGGAAAGCGGCGATATTATTTTTGATGGTGAAAAATTAATGGGACCAAAAGGAAATCTTGTTCCGGGTGAAGCACAGATGAAATTTGTGGCTCAAAATTTTGATTTGATGCCTTATGCAACAGTTGCGGAAAATGTAGGAAAATTTATTTCTAATATCAATTTAGCAAAGAAAAAAGAAACTGTAGCAGAGCTTTTGGAAGTTGTCGGCTTGGAAGAATTCGCCACTGTTCTGCCTAAATATTTAAGTGGCGGTCAACAGCAAAGAGTTGCCATTGCAAGAGCTCTTTCTGTACTTCCAAAACTTCTGATTCTTGATGAACCTTTCAGCAATCTGGATTTTCCGAGAAAAATTGAGTTGCGTGAAAAATTATTCAGATATGTAAAGCAAAATAATATTTCTTTGGTGATTTCCACTCATGAGCTTCAGGATATTATTCCGTGGCTGGATCAGATTATTGTTCTTGAAAATGGAAAACTGATTCAGAATGACAATCCGGAGGAAACTTTCAGAAATCCTTATAATTCTTATGTTGCCAAACTTTTTGGTGAAGTGAATATTTTTAATGAATCTGAAATTGAAGATTTTCAGCTTTCGAAATTTTCCTACTATCCAAAAGAAGTAAAAATCTCCGAAAATGGTTTTGAAGCCGAAGTTCTGGAAAGTCGGTTTGCAGGAAATCATTACTGGAACAAGGTGAAATCAAAAAATAAAGAACTTGTGATCTACACAGACAAAAAAATAGAAAATTCTGTTACTATCTCTTTTGTTTAAAAGTTTATATTTATTCCTGAGGTTGAGATGAATACGAAAATCCTAGCCCCGATTGACGTGGAAATCCTTTTTTGAAAAAAAAGATTGCAACAGAAAGCGGGAAATTGCTCCTAAAAAACAATACAACATAATTTGATGTAATCAAATCGCCTAATCATCACATTTACCAACACTTATTGTGAATTTGTGGATAAAAAAATACAAACATAAGAATTGCGTTTGAAACTTTTTCTTACATTTGTATTTCCACAGCATAAGGAAATTTTTGGTTAATTCTCTTTCTGCCTCCTGAGACGAAAATCAGCAATCTTGCGATCTAGTCTTTTGAAAGATTACACTGTCCAATTCTTTCCTTTTTTTTATTTTATAGACTTTTTTTCTTTCTGTAGTAATAAAATCCTCCAACCTGTAATATCAAAAATACAGAACCTGAAATACTATTTATAGCCTGCTCATAACCTTTTTCGTAAAAACAGTAAAAGAATAAAAAGATAAAAAGCATCGAATATGCAACCCAAAAAGCATTTACAGTATTGCCTTTGTATAAAAAAAGCAAAATATTTTCCATTACCAAACTGTATATCAAGAAAATAATATATAACAGAAATATCATCGCTACTGATAAAGCCGCTCCCTGTCCATTAATCTTGGAAAATGTCAGGAAAATAATACAGGACAGAAAAAAACCTGTCACGCATACTGAAATGCTTCTTAAAATATTTTGCACGAAAGATTAAGCCTTTTTTACAAATTCTGATTTCAAAGCCATTGAACCGAAACCATCGATTTTACAATCAATATTATGATCGCTTTCCGGTCTCAAACGAATATTTTTCACTTTTGTTCCTGCTTTTACAGGTTTTGGAGCACCTTTTACGGGAAGATCTTTAATTACTACGACAGAATCTCCATCTTGAAGTTCGTTACCATTTGAATCTAAAATCTTTCCTGAATTTGATGCACCTGCAACCTCTTCTTCCGGATTCCATTCGTAAAAACATTGGGAACATACCATCATATTATCACTTGGATATGTAAATTCGGAACTGCATTTTGGGCAAAGTAAAGTATCACTCATATTTTTAATTTTTGCAAAGGTAGATTTTTTAATATTTTTAATTAAAATTTTAAACATGAGATATTTTGGCTTTTTATTGTTGTTTCTTTTTCTTGGATGTAAAAAAGAAAGTGTCCTTGATGAAAACTATAAATATCTCGAAGGAAAATGGAGAATAAAAAGTCAGCCTTTCGATTTTTTCCCTTTTGATTATGATGAAACGAAATGTTCTCTAGATAAAAATGCCATCATTGAAATTAAAGATAATGGTGAAATTATTTTCAGCTCAAAAAACTGCAGTTTTCAGAAAAACTATCAAATATCTATGGACACCTTTCTTGAAACAATCTATAAAAACAAGCGGCTTAGCTATGGAATTACCAAGAAAAATAATAATGAAATTACATTATTTAGCGGAGATTTTCCAACGAATATCATTAAAAAAAGAAAAATAGATTTGTACGAAGTTGCAATGATTGAAAAAAGAGGTTTTGAAATCGAATTAGAGAAAATTAAAGAATAAACAATTACTCATTTATTGATAAATATTTACTTATAAATTAAAAGTCGTATTTTTGCAGATTCAAAATAGCAGAACCCAATTTTATGGAACTTATTCACAGAAACCTTGCAATCGGAATTCACGATGCTTTGCAGGAAACATTTTTCGAGAAAAATAAATATGCCGATAAAGTAATAGAAAGACTTTTAAAAGCACACAGAAAATGGGGAAGCCAAGACAGAGCCGTTGTTTCTGAGATTTTCTACAACATTATCCGTTGGAAAAAACGTCTTGAATATTACATGGGAGAAGGTGTAAAACCGAACAATATTTATAAATTAATTATTGCTTATCTTCTTTGGAGCAAAACAAATTATAAAAAGTTTGAAGAATTCGACGGAATAAAAGTTGCCGATATCCTTACAAAACTTAAAAAAGGTACGGTTCCTACAAAAGCTATCGAACATTCTATTCCTGAATGGCTTGCCGAAACTCTGGAAAAAGAATTGGGCGAAAAATGGGAAAAAGAAATGCACGCTTTGAATGAGCAGGCTCCGACAGTTTTAAGAGCAAATTCTTTAAGAACAACTCCTAGAGAACTGATTTCTGATCTTTCCGACGAAAGTATTGTTGCTTATCCTATTAAAAATTATCCCGATGCTGTTCAGCTTGAAGAGAAAAAGAATGTTTTCCTTACAACTGCCTTTAAAGAAGGATTGTTTGAAGTTCAGGATGCTTCTTCACAGAAAATCGGATATTTCCTTGATGTAAAAGAAGGACAGAGAGTTGTGGATGCTTGCGCAGGAGCGGGTGGAAAAACGCTTCACCTTGCAGCTTTGATGGGAAATAAAGGACAAATTATCGCTTTAGATATCTTCGAATGGAAACTTGCAGAGCTGAAACGCCGTGCAAAAAGAGCCGGAGCTCACAACATCGAAACACGTATGATCTCCGACAACAAAGTGATCAAAAGACTTCACGATAAAGTTGACAGATTATTGATCGACGCACCATGTTCAGGTCTTGGAGTTTTGAAAAGAAACCCGGACAGCAAGTGGAAAATCGATCAGGATTTTATCGACAGAATTAAAAAAGAACAACAGCAGATTCTTCAGGATTATTCTAAAATGCTTAAAGCAGGAGGGAAAATGGTGTATGCAACTTGTTCTATTCTCCCTTCTGAAAACAATAAACAGGTTGAAGAATTCGTTAAAAACAATCCTAATTTCAAAATGATTAAAGATGAAAAAGTAATGCCTAGTCAAGGTTACGATGGATTCTACATGGCTTTGATTGAAAGAGTTTCTTAATTAAAAACTTCATATCAAAATATATCAACTACTCTATTTTAGGGTAGTTTTTTTATTAAATAATTTCCATTGAATCAAATATTTATCACAAAAAATCACATAAGTGTAACTTTTACACAATCTTTAATACCTATCTCTAAAAACTAATGTAAAAACTCACAAAGTTGATATTATGTTAACTAAAATTATCTTTGTGAAAAACCATTCTCAATTATGCATCAAAGAATTTTATTAAGCTTCTTTACATTTTTATTCTGTTTGTCTTTCGGGCAGACTTACGAAGTTCAGTATATCAGTTCGTACAACGGAAAAATTCAGACGGAGCAATCTCCTACTCTGGTTTGGGCAAACGAAAAGGAAAATTTTATCCTGAATAATAAAATCAGAGAACAAAAAGCAGATCTCCCTTTCGAGATAACGAAAATTGAAAAGCCATCAAATACGGTAATTTCTTACGCATTCTTAAAGCCAAGCGAAATTATTTCGACTTCGGATTCAGAATCCATAGGAAAGCAAACTTTTGAATTAACGAATGAAACTAAGAAAATTTTAGGATATAGCTGTAAGAAAGCGGTTACAAAAATCAATTCAAATACGATTGAAGTTTGGTACACCTCCGATTTGAAAATACAGGGAGGGCCTTCAACAATCGGACAAAATCTTGGTTTTGTTTTAGAAATCGAAAGAAATAAAAATTCTGTAATTACAGCAAATTCCATTAAAAAAGTTAAGAAAACTGATATCGACAATATTCTTAAAGGTTCGATCAATTCTACAGACCAATTAGGCTACAGAGATCTTCTTTGGAAAAGCCGATTCACAACCTTGAAAGTTTTTGATAATGAAACAATCAATTTTTCTGATGAATCAAAATCTGACGAAAACATAAAAAGATTCGCGAATGGAACAATTATCCTGAAAAAAATTAAGTTCCCGAAAATTTCAGAAGGTGAAAATATTTTCGTTGAATTAAAACAACAATCGAACGGCGACGCTTACGATAGAACAGGAACCGTTTTCTTCGTTCCGCAAGACAAATCTCAGTCTTTCTTCGACGGACTGGAAAAAGGCGTAAAAACGCTTCCTATCTATGAAAACGGCAACGGAAAACAATATTACGGAATAAATGCAACCGAAAATTATAATCCTTCGGTTGAAATGATGAGATTTTTCACAGCTTTCGGAATCAATAAATTCAATCATATTCAATTAAAAGATAAAAACTGGCAAACAATCAGTCCATATCGGGAGGATATTACCGATTTAAAACCTTCTCTTTCTGAAAAGGAATTATGGATCGGGACATTCATCGGAAATTACGACAAAGGCGGTCACAAAGTAAGTCTGGAAATCACGATTCACAAAAGTGATCAGACAATCTATAAAAATAATACCGTGATTCCTTTATTTAACACTTTAAATATTATGGAAATGGCGGGACAGGATTATTCTACCATGTTCAATAATGATAAAGGATTATTTGTAGAATTTATCTTAAAAAAGGATCTGAAAAATGCTCAGTTAAAATATACTACAACAGGTCATGGCGGCTGGGAAAACGGCGACGAGTTCATTCCAAAAACCAATTCTATTTTCTTAGATGGCAAAATGACCTTTTCTTTTACACCGTGGAGGTCAGACTGCGGTTCTTACCGTCTTTACAATCCTGCATCAGGAAATTTTCCGGACGGATTATCATCATCGGATCTAAGCAGATCAAACTGGTGTCCCGGAACGGTTACCAATCCTAATTTTATTCCGCTTGGAGATTTAAAAGCAGGGAAACATACCATTCAGGTAAAGATTCCGCAAGGTCCAACGGAAGGAACAAGTTTCAGTTCTTGGAATGTCTCTGGAATTCTCTTAGGATCCGAATAAAAAAAAACCTTCTCGCAAATTGAATTGCAAGAAGGTAAAAACACAAATGATGAAAAAAAATTATTTCGAGCCACAAAGTAAGGGCGAAAATTCATTAAATAAATTATCATAGATTAAGAAATATCTCATAATAATTTCGTATACAGTTAAAGATTTCGATTGCACAGCGAAAAAAATTAACCATAATCACATTTTTCATTAAAAATAATTAAAATTTTTCTCTTTATGAGTTAATTTAATTAAAAATATAAACTTAATTAAAATTTTTGTTGTTAATTTTAAACTACACCTTTATTTTTGTTTCAAATTAAATGACAAAAAAATGTGTGGAATTGTATGTTTGTTTGATGCCAAACAAAAAACCGAAGTATTAAGACCCCAAGTTCTGGAAATGTCAAAAAAAATCCGTCACAGAGGTCCGGATTGGAGCGGAGTATTTCAGAACGACAAAGTAGTTTTCTCTCACGAAAGATTGGCAATCGTAGATCCTACTTCGGGAAAACAGCCTTTATTTACAAAAGACGGAAAAGTAGTTTTAGCTGTAAATGGAGAAATTTATAACCATAGAGAATTAAAAGAAGAATTTCCTGATTACGAATTTCAGACTCAGTCTGATTGCGAAGTTATTTTAGCACTTTATAGAAAATACGGAAAAGATTTTGTTGAAAAGCTGAACGGAATTTTCGCTTTCTCTTTATATGATACGGAAAATGACATTTACCTGATTGCCCGTGATCACATGGGAATTTGCCCGCTGTATCACGGTTGGGACAAAAATGGAAACTATTATGTAGCTTCAGAATTAAAAGCATTGGAAGGTGTTTGTAAAACAATTGAAACATTTTTACCAGGACATTTTGTGTACAGTAAAGATGGAAGCCAGCTTCAGCAATGGTACAAAAGAGACTGGGAAAGTTTTGATAATGTAAAAGACAACGAAACTGATATCGACAAGATAAGAAAAGGACTTGAAGATGCTGTTCACAGACAATTGATGAGCGACGTTCCTTATGGAGTTTTACTTTCCGGAGGGTTGGATTCTTCTGTGATTTCTGCGATTACTGCAAAATATGCAAGACAAAGAATTGAAAGTGGAGACACTCAGGAAGCTTGGTATCCTAGATTACACAGTTTTGCGGTTGGATTAGTCGGTTCGCCGGATTTGGCAGCGGCACAAAAAGCGGCAGAACATATTGGTTCGGTTCACCATGAAGTTAATTTTACGGTTCAGGAAGGTCTGGATGCAGTTCGTGATGTTATTTATCATTTGGAAACTTATGATGTAACAACGATAAGAGCTTCCACTCCGATGTATCTTTTGGCGAGAGTTATTAAATCGATGGGAATAAAAATGGTGCTTTCCGGAGAAGGTTCTGATGAATTATTTGGTGGATATTTATACTTTCATAAAGCTCCGAACGCAAAAGAATTCCATGATGAAACGGTAAGAAAATTAGGAAAACTTCACCTTTATGACTGTTTGAGAGCCAATAAAGCTTTGATGAGTTGGGGAATTGAAGGTCGTGTTCCTTTCTTAGATAAAGAATTTATGGACGTTGCGATGACCATTAATCCAAAAGACAAAATGGTACAAGCAAATGAAAGAAAAATCGAAAAGTGGGTTTTAAGAAAAGCTTTTGAAGATATTCTTCCGGAATCTATCGTTTGGAGACAAAAAGAACAATTCTCAGACGGTGTCGGATATTCTTGGATCGATACTTTAAAAGAAGTTGCCGAAAAAGAAGTGACCGATGAAATGATGGCAAATGCAAAATTCAGATTTCCATTAAATACTCCTCAAAACAAGGAAGAATATCGTTACAGAACAATCTTTGAAGAACATTTTCCAAGTGAAACTGCGGCGGCAACAGTTCCGTCCGTTCCTTCCGTTGCTTGTTCTACACCAATTGCTTTGGAATGGGATGAAGCTTTCAAAAATATGAACGACCCAAGCGGAAGAGCGGTGAAAGTACATGAAACCTCTTACGGAGAATAAAATTTTTCCAAGTGAAACTGCGGCGGCAACAGTTCCGTCCGTTCCTTCCGTTGCTTGTTCTACACCAATTGCTTTGGAATGGGATGAAGCTTTCAAAAATATGAACGACCCAAGCGGAAGAGCGGTGAAAGTACATGAAACCTCTTACGGAGAATAAAATTCGAGTGGTGTTGTAGGAAATCAGGATGTGAGGAAATAACTCTTTTCATGTTTCAGAAATATGAAATTATTAGCTCTAAAAAACTAAATCTTAAGTCCTAAAACCTACTACTCAAGATAAAAATTTATCAATCCTGTAGCAATACAGGATTTTCTTTTGAATTAACGTTAATAATATTGTCAGATTTTAACTGTTAATCAAAAATAATATCTAATAAATAATTATATTTGGAAAACGAAAATATCAATTATAAAAAAATGAGAAGAAACATTACTATCTTATTTGCTTTATTATCCATGACTTTTGCTTTTGGACAAGGAAAATATGGTAAATATCTTAGCTCCAAAAAACTGGCAATGGTGTATAAAAGTGTGAAAGATGGCGATAAAGACGACTTTTACCAGCAATACTATTGGTTGGCAAAAGCCGAGCAATTGAAAACTTATCCTCACCTGAAAGATGTAAAACCAAAAGTTTTATACGAATTTGTAAAAAAAGTAAACCCTCAGAATCCGACCAAAAAGCTTGATGCAAGAGGAAAAGAGCTGAGAACAACTGCAGAATTATCTTTGAACCAGTATTTTAAAAACAAAAATCTGGATAACAATTCTGTTTTAATGTACAACCTTGAGACGTATGTAGATCCGTCAAAAGGACAATACTATACAAAGGTAGATGCTGAAAAAATCAAGGAACTGGTTCCTAAAGAATTATATGCATTCAACTCGAACAACAGAAATACGGGAGAAGATAAAACATATTATCTTTGGATCAATAAAGAAAAAGACGATTTCAATATCGTAGATATTATTCCTGAAGAGAAAGAAAACAAAGCTTTCTATGCAAGAGTAAAGCAATATCTTCCAAGCTACAAATTCTCAAAATATGTTCCTTCAGTGAAAAAAGGTACAAAAACGGACAGAACAGATGCAGATTATTATTACATCATGCCGTTTGAACAAAACACTGATAACATTGAATACAAAACAAAAGATTTCAAAACTTTCGAATTGAGCCAGTACAGAAAAGCTGGTGATGAATGGAAAGGAGTAGAAAAACCTAGAAAATAAATCAAAAAAAGTCCTGTGAAATTTCGCAGGACTTTTTAATTTTTTACAGTATTCGTCATCTAAGGAATAGATGTTGCTTTCAAAACAGCATCCCTATTCCTTGAACTAAATAAATCTGGAAAGTTTAATTTTCAGTAACAACCAAATGTCAGAAGTAATTTCGCAACCCAACGATTCGATCAAGAAAATTTTACCATTGATTCTTGCTACAGCAATTTTCATGCAGATGCTCGATTCCACAATCTTAAACACATCTTTGCCTTCAATAGCAAAAGATTTACAGGAATCTCCGCTTAATATGCAGAATGCAATTATCAGTTATGTTTTAACTTTGGCTGTATTTATGCCTGCAAGCGGATTTTTGGCAGATCGGTTCGGAACAAAAAAAGTTTTTATTTTTTCTTTGGTTCTTTTCAGTTTGGGATCATTGTTTTGTGCTATGTCACAGAATCTTACTCATCTTGTAATCTCCCGCGTTATTCAGGGAGTTGGAGGAAGTTTGATGACACCGGTCGGAAAATTAGCTTTAATTAAAACTTTCGATAAAAACGAATTATTAAAAGCCATGAACTTCGCCATTATTCCAGCATTGATTGGTCCCGTTTTAGGACCTTTGGTTGGAGGTTATATGGTAGATTACCTTTCGTGGCACTGGATTTTTTTAATAAATATTCCGATTGGGGTTTTAGGAATTGTTTTAGGGCTAAAATATATGCCTAACTATAAAACCGAAAACGTAGACTTCGATCTAAAAGGCTTCCTAATTTTTGCAGCAGCCTCTCTCCTACTTTCTATTTCACTCGAACTTTTTGGAGATTTACAGAATACAACGCCTGTTTTGGTTGTTTTTATTTTAGGATTTCTTTTCATGTATTATTATTACAGACATGCAAAAAGAGACGACAGTCCCATTTTCCCGTTGAATTTATTTCAGGTCAGAACTTTCAGGGTTGGAATTGTGGGAAATCTTGCAACGAGATTGGGAATCAGCTCTGTTCCGCTATTATTACCTTTAATGATTCAAATTGCATACAAACAGTCAGCCGTAACTTCAGGCTGGATTATCGCTCCAATGGCATTGACAGCGATGTTCGGAAAATCTTATGTCATTAAAATTTTAGATAAATTCGGATATAGACAGACCTTGATGCTCAATACATTTATTATCGGAACTATGATCTGTCTTTTAGCTATTCCCAATGTTCATTCATCTTTATATTGGTTTGTTCCGATTATTTCAGTTTTGGGATTTTTCAACTCTATCCAATTCACTTCTATGAACACGATTTCCATTGCAGACCTCAGAAATTTCCAGACCAGCAGCGGAAATTCACTGTTATCCGTCAATCAACAACTTGCTATTGGGTTCGGAATTGCCTTTGGATTAATTGTTCTAAAAATTTTTGAAAATAGTCCCGAACTCATCAAACATGAAACTCACAACGCTTTCAGACTTACATTTTTAACGATCGGAATTCTTACCATCATTTCCGGTTTTGTTTTCCGTAGACTTCACATTTCAGACGGAAAAAACATGAAATCAAAAGAAGAATAAATAATTATAAATTCCGCTTATTTTCAAAGTTTGTCATTCTGACGAAGGAAGAACCTATTATCCTCAACAATATAACTCAAAAACTTCAAACCCCTTTAATTCTCAAATCCAATAAGGAGCTATTTCCCGCTTTCCACTATATCTTTTTCGCCAACGCTTTTCTAAGAAGCCATTTCAGAAAAAGGATGCCGTTGCAATCGGGGCTAGGAAATTGCGACTGTATAAGATAAACCGTTATTTACTTTATAAAAGCGTTTCGGGTTTGTTATTATAAACCACCCCGTCAAAAATTCCAAAGAATTTTCGCCAACCCTCCAAAGAAGGGGGATTCCAACTTCAACAAACTAAGAAAACCTAAAAACGATTAATTAACAAACCACGCTCTTATTACCACAGATCAATGCACCGGATTTTTAGTTAAAGTAAATTTGTTTCATAATACCAACAATATTATGGCAACAAAAAAAATACAAAATATAATACCTCCGAAACCTGCACATTTTGTAGGTGACGGATTTCGGGTTCATAATTTCATTCCCGGCGTTCAGGGAATGGATATGAAGAGAATGGATCCGTTTATTATGCTTGATTATAATTCAAAATTTCATTTCAACGGAACAGATCAGCCGAGAGGTGTCGGAGTTCATCCGCACAGAGGTTTTGAGACGGTGACGATAGCTTACCAAGGTAAAGTTCAGCATCACGACAGCGCAGGAGGCGGTGGAATTATCGGAGAAGGAGACGTTCAGTGGATGACAGCTGCAAAAGGTGTTCTTCACAAAGAATATCACGAAAAAGAATGGGCAAAAGAAGGCGGAATTTTCCAGATGGTTCAGCTTTGGGTAAATCTTCCGTCAGTGTACAAAATGAGCTGTCCAAAATATCAGTCAATCAAAAATTCGGATATGACGAAAGTTGATCTCGGTGAAAATGGTTTTATTGAAATCATTGCAGGAGATTATCAGGATCAGAAAGGTCCAGCTTTTACTTTCAGTCCGATTCACATGATGAATGCAAAATTGAAAAAAGGCGGAAAAGCAGATTTTAATTTTCCTGAAAATTTCAATACGACAGCTTTGGTTATTGAAGGAAATATTATTGTAAACGGAGAAGAAAAAGCACCGATTAATAATATGGTTTTGTTTAAAAATGAAGGAGAAACTTTCACGATTGAAGCAACAGAAGATTCAATTGTCTTAATTATCAGCGGAATGCCTTTAAATGAACCGATTTATCCTCATGGACCTTTCGTAATGAATTCCAGAGAAGAAATTATGCAGGCTTTTGAAGATTATAATTTGGGCAGATTCGGTTACTTAGCGGATTAATTTTAATTAAAAATCATTATTGAGCTATTCTTTTTCTTAATTTTATGTGATTATGTTTAACTCATAAAACATCAAAATTCAACACCATCTTTGTCATTCCGTAGGAATCTATACTTATTATTAGAGATTAATTTTTAATTATTATAGCTTAGATTCCTACGGAATGACAAACTAAGTGGAAAGATAAAAATCCCAAAACCATGAAACCAGAATTTGAAAATATCCCTTTAATAGATACAGGAAGTAGATTTGAAATAGAATTCAATGGAAGTTCTGCTTTTATAGATTACCGTCAAATGGGAAGCCAGATCGCTTTGAATCACACCGAATCTGATTTGTTGATTGCCGGAACAGGCGCTGCAGCCGCAGTTGTTGAGAAAACATTGAGTTATATTGAAGAACACAAAAAAAAGCACTTCCCTTTTGTCCGTACGTTGCAGCATTCATCAAAAAAAATCCGGAATGGAAGCGAGTCGTGGACGAAAGATTTCATGGATATGACCAGCTTTAATTTTCATTAAAGCACCATAAACATTAGAAAAATTGATTACATTAGCTTAAATATTATTTAAAAAATCACTTTACATATCATGTCAAACATCGGACTTATCATAGAAGAAAAATCAGCAGATATAGGAAACTTTTTGGTGGGAAGATTATTGCCTTTCCGTGAAAAAAGAGCAGTCGGACCTTTCGTATTTATCGATCATATGGGACCTTCAGAACTAAAAGATTATCAAAATCTTGATGTTCCGCCACATCCGCATATCGGACTTTCGACTTTAACCTATCTTTTGGAAGGCTCAATTTTCCACAGAGACAGCATTGGAAGCGCATTAGAAATCAAACCTGGAGCTGTAAATTGGATGACTGCAGGAAAAGGTGTCGTCCATTCCGAGAGAACTCCTGAATATTTGAGACATACAGACAAAAAACTTCATGGTTTTCAGATTTGGGTGGGACTTCCGAAACATTTGGAACAATCTGAACCAACTTTTCATCATATAGAAGCTGACGAAATTCCGGTTTGGGAAGAAGATGGAATTCAATATAAATTAATTGCAGGAGAAGCATTCGGAAGAAAATCTCCGGTTCCGGTTCACAGCAAATTATTTTTTATTGAAATTAAAACCAAAGACGCGAAAAAAATCAGCATCGGAAAAGATCTTTATGGAGAAGCTGCGATGTATGTTTTAGACGGAACAGTTACCACAGACGGAAATTCTTACGGCTCAAAACAATTAATGATTGCCAAAGAAACAAAACTTTGCGAGTTCGACATGAGCGAAAACGGAACAGTCTATCTTTTCGGCGGCGAACCTTTTGACGAGGAACGTTTTATATTCTGGAATTTTGTAAATTCAGACAAAGAATTGATCGACGAAGCAAAAGTAAACTGGAACGACCAGAATCACGACGCTTTTCCTTTGGTTCCAGGAGATGAAGAAGAATATGTTCCGCTTCCGAAAGCCATTTTAAACAGAAAACCTTAAAAATTTAAAAAAATAAATGATGAAAATATTAGCATTTGCAGGAAGTACATCTTCCACTTCGATCAACAGAGAACTGGTAAAATTTGTTTTGAAAGATTTTCAGAATGAGGAAATTAATTTAATTGATTTAAATGATTTCGATATGCCTGTTTTTTCCGTTGACCGTGAAAAGAAAGGTTTTCCTGATGAAGCTCACAATTTCTTAAAAGTAATCGAAGAATCCGATGTGATTATTTGTTCGCTTGCAGAGCATAACAGATCTTACAGTTCGGCTTTTAAAAACGTTTTTGACTGGGCTTCAAGAATTAATGTAAAAGTTTTTCAGAACAAACCGATGCTTTTAATGTCGACTTCTCCGGGAGGTTATGGCGGCGGAAATGTGATGAATACGGCAAAAACATTCTTTCCGAATTTTGGAGCGGATATTAAAGATACTTTTTCTTTACCGAAATTTTACGAAAATTTTGATCTGGAAACAGGTGTCATTAATCCTGAAATGTTGAAAGATCTGAAAGATAAAATCGAAAACTTCAAAAATCAGGTTAAAAACTAATGAGCAAGGGAAGATTAGAAGCTTTCAGTGATGGTGTTCTTGCAATTATTATTACCATCATGGTTCTTGAGTTAAAAGTTCCTGAAGGAAGCAATTGGCAGAGTCTCAAACCTCTTATTCCAAAATTTTTAGCTTATATTTTTAGTTTTTTATATGTAGGAATTTACTGGAACAACCATCATCATTTGTTTCAGGCTGTAAAGAAAATCAACGGAAGTGTTCTTTGGGCAAATCTTCATTTGCTGTTTTGGCTTTCATTAATGCCTTTTGCAACAGACTGGATCGGAGAAACTCATTTTGCAGAAAATCCCGTCGCAACTTACGGAGCCGGATTGGTAATGTGTGCCATTGCCTATACAATTCTGGAAAATGCAATTACGAAAGATGAACGTGAAAACTCGCAACTTAAAGAAGCCATCCAATCTAGATTCAAAGAATATGCTTCGATTGTTTTGTATGTTTCGGGAATTATCACTTCGTTTATTTATCCTTATATTGCAGTAGCTTTATATTACATCGCAGCATTGTTGTGGCTGATTCCGGACAGAAGAATTGAAAAATCATTAAACAAAAACTGATATGGAAACACATGAATATGTTAACGGAGAGATCACCGTTATTTGGCAGCCGCAGAAGTGCATTCACTCTGCTGTTTGTGTAAAAACGCTCCCAAAAGTTTATAATCCTAAAGAAAGACCTTGGATAAAAGTAGAAAATGCAACACCAACGGAGCTCAAAAATCAAATCGACTTATGTCCTTCAGGAGCATTAAGTTATAAATTCAATACAAAAAAATAATGGCGATTACCGTAAAAGCAAGCTTAGGCACAGAAAAATATTACACAGAAGTTGTCGCCGGAGAAAATACTCTGATAACGGATGAACCTGTAGATAAAGGCGGACAGAATAAAGGTTTCAATCCTTTTGAAATTCTAGCAACTTCTTTGGCAAGCTGTACCGCTGCGACATTAAGAATGTATATCGACAGAAAAGAATGGAATGTTGAAAAAATAAACGTAGAAGTAGAACTGGAAAACTTTCCTTTAACAAAAAGAACCATCTTCATTACCAATATCAGCTTTGAAGGCACAAATCTTGATGATGAACAGATGAAAAGGCTTCACACCATTGCCAATGCGTGTCCTGTTCATAAAATACTAACAAACGATATCGAAATACTAACCAAATTTTCATAATATGATTGAAGTAAAACAAAACAACGACGAAAAACACGGAAATTTTGAAGCATTCATAGAAGGAAACAGCGCAGGTTTAATGACTTACACATGGGCTGGAGAAGAAAGATTCATCATAGATCATACTGAAGTTGATGAAGCATACAACGGACAAGGCGTCGGTAAAGAAATGCTTTTGGCTGCTGTAGACTTTGCAAGAAAAAACGGAAAAACCATTATTCCGCTTTGTCCTTTTGCAAAAGCTACTTTCCAGAAACATGAAGAGCTTCAGGATGTTTTGGTAAACCAGACTCAGGCTTAATTTTCAGGATAATGCTAAGATTGAGATTGATAAAGTTTAAATTTAATCTCATCCTTTAAAACATAACCTTTCGGAACATCAATCCGGAAGGTTTTTTCTTTTTTTATCAGACCATAAAAAAACTATATTTGCTAAAATTTAAATTAAAGCATGAATTCCGGAACAACACTTCTGCTATTTGTTTTTATCTATTTCGTTGGACTTTTGGTAATTTCTTATTTTACCAGCCGAAACTCTGATAACCAGTCTTTTTTTATCGGTAATAAAAAAAGTAAATGGTGGCTTGTAGCTTTTGGAATGATTGGTACGAGTTTAAGCGGAGTGACTTTCATTTCCGTTCCCGGAACTGTCGGAAAAATGACGGGAAGTGAATACATCTACGGAGGTTTTGAATATTATATGATGGTGATCGGTTTCTTTATCGGTTATTTTATTGTTGCTGCGATCTTGCTTCCGTTGTATTATAAAATGAATCTTACCTCGATTTATACGTATTTAGGGAGAAGATTCAATGTTGAAGCACATAAAATTGGATCAATATTTTTTATCATTTCAAGGGCAATTGGTGCAACGGCAAGATTGTATTTGGTAGTGAATGTTTTACAGATCTTTTTGCTGGAAGGTTTGGGTGTTCCGTTTTGGCTGACCGCTTTGGTACTTTTATTAATGGTACTTTTATACACTTTTGAAGGTGGTGTGAAAACCATTGTAATTACAGATACTTTGCAGACTTCATTTATGATCATCAGTTTGGTTGCATGTATTGTTTATATTTTATCCAATTTAAATTTATCCTTTGGAGAAGCTTATACGATCTTAGAACAGAAAAATTATACACACTTTATTAATTTTGATCCTAATTCCAAGACGTTTTTCCTTAAAACAATTTTAGGAGGAATCTTCATTACGATCGCAATGACAGGTCTTGATCAGGAAATGATGCAGAAAAATATCTCTGTTGATAATCTTAAAAATTCCAAGAAAAATATGTTAACTTTTGCAGGAACACTACTTTTTGTGAATCTTGCATTCTTATTTTTAGGAGGACTTCTTTATCTTTTTGCAATACAAAACGGTGCTTCATACGGACAGATAAATGGAGAAACTATTACCAATATTTTCGGATTTAAAGATTCTGCAGGCGAGATTAAAAACATCATGGGAGACGATTTATTCCCGGCTTTATCACTTCAGGGACATTTTCCGATGATCATTTCCGTTATTTTTATTATTGGATTAATTTCGGCATTATTTCCTTCTGCGGATGGCGCTTTAACGGCTGTTACAAGTTCGTATTGTGTTGATTTGTTAAACCTTAATGAGGATAAAAATAAAACAGAAAAAGAGAAAAAATATCTTCGTATGAAAGTTCATTTAACTTTTACGATCATTTTCTTTATTTTAATAATGATTTTTAAAGCATTGAATGACAAATCAATAGTTTACCTGATCATGGAAATTGCAGGTTATACTTACGGACCTCTTTTAGGACTTTTTGCTTTCGGAATTTTTACAAAATTTCAAATCTCAAAAAAATATTCGATCCTTACTGTGACTATTTTAGCTCCAATTGTAACGTATTTAATCAATTATCTGGTAACAACTTACACAGATTACAGAATTGGTGTCGAGTTAATTGTTTTAAACGGATTGCTTACTTTTATTGGATTGTGGTTGGTAAGACATAAATCGTATTTGAAATTAGTTTAAGCAATAATTTATTTTCTAAATAATATAAAATCCGGACAAAAAATCCGGATTTTTGCATTTCCGTAAGCCAGTAAAAAATCGTAAATTCGCGTAAATAAATCTTTAAATAATGAGTAAAAGTATCGAAGAGCTAAAATCTCTTACTACGCAAATCAGAAGAGACATTTTAAGAATGGTTCATGCTGTAAATTCTGGTCACCCAGGTGGAAGTTTAGGTTGTACTGAATTCTTCACAGCACTTTACGGAAAGGTAATGAACTACAAACTTCCTTTCACTATGGAGGGTAAAAATGAAGATCATTTCTATCTTTCAAACGGACACATTTCTCCGGTATTCTATTCTACTTTGGCAAGATTTGGCTTTTTCCCTGTGGAAGAATTAAGCACTTTCAGAAAATTAAATTCAAGATTGCAGGGTCATCCGACAACTCACGAAGGTCTCCCGGGAATCAGAGTTGCTTCAGGTTCTCTTGGACAGGGACTTTCTGTTGCTTTAGGTGCGGCTCAAGGTAAAAAATTAGATGGAGACAGCTCTTTAGTTTATTCTTTACATGGAGATGGAGAATTGCAGGAAGGTCAGAATTGGGAAGCTATTATGTATGCAGCAGGTAAAAAAGTTGATAATATCATTTCTACAATCGATTATAACGGTCGTCAAATTGACGGTGATACAGATCAGGTATTAACTTTAGGAAATCTTCATGCAAAATTCGAGGCTTTCGGATGGATCGTTTTGGAAGAGAAAAACGGTAACGATCTTGAAGCGGTAATCGCGATTCTTGAAAGAGCAAAAACTGAGACAGGAAAAGGAAAACCTGTAGTAATTCTTCTTCATACAGAAATGGGTTATGGTGTAGATTACATGATGGGAAGCCACGCTTGGCACGGAAAAGCTCCTAATGACGAGCAATTGGAAACTGCAATCAAGCAATTATATTTGGAAGCTCCCGCTGATTATTAATTATAAATGATAAATTATTAACGATAAATGATGATTACAAGTCTTTACAATATCATTAATCAACCTGTCATTTATCAATTATTAAAACTTTAGTAAAATGAAATTTACATATACAGAAAAAAAAGATACACGTTCAGGATTCGGAGCCGGATTAGCTGAATTGGCTGATAAAAATCCTAATGTTGTAGCACTTTGTGCAGACCTTATCGGTTCTTTGAAAATGGAGAAATTCATTGAAAAGGCTCCTGAAAGATTTTTCCAAGTTGGTATCGCAGAAGCGAATATGATCGGTCTTGCTGCAGGTCTTAGCATCACAGGAAAAATTCCTTTTACGGGAACTTTCGCCAACTTTTCTACTTCAAGAGTGTATGACCAAATCCGTCAGTCTGTTGCTTATTCAAACAAAAACGTAAAAATCTGTGCTTCTCACGCAGGTCTTACTTTGGGAGAAGACGGAGCAACTCATCAGGTTTTGGAAGATATCGGAATGATGAAAATGCTTCCGGGAATGACAGTTATCAATACTTGTGACTATAATCAAACCAAAGCTGCAACGTTAGCAATCGCTGATTTTGAAGGTCCTGTTTATCTTAGATTCGGAAGACCTGTAGTTCCTGTTTTCATTCCGGAAGATATGCCTTTCGAGATCGGAAAGGGAATTTTGCTTCAGGAAGGAACTGATGTAACGATTGTTGCAACAGGTCACCTTGTTTGGGAATCTCTTGTAGCTGCAGATGAGCTTGAAAAAGAAGGTATTTCTTGTGAGGTGATCAATATCCACACAATTAAACCTTTGGATGAAGAAATCATCTTAAAATCTGTTGAAAAAACAGGAAAAATAGTGACTGCAGAAGAACACAATTATCTTGGTGGTTTAGGTGAATCTGTTGCCGGAATGTTGGCAAGAAAAAGACCTACAAGACAAGAGTTTGTTGCTGTAAATGATACTTTCGGAGAATCTGCTACACCAGCTGAATTGATGAAGAAATATAAAATTGATTCTACGGCTGTAATTGAAGCGGTGAAGAGAATTTTATCTTAAAATTTTCTTAAATAATAAATAAAAAAACATCCTTTTCAAGGATGTTTTTTTATTTTCCAAATCTTAATTTATTAAACAATAATAAATATATAATTATTATAAAAACACAAATCAAATAATTAATTGGAATATTTTTAACACAAAAGCAATTTTAATTGAAAAATATTCATAAAAAACTTAATTAACATAATAATTAAATAAAGTTAAATATTATTAATTTTATTTATAGTTTGATTTATGTTTTTATTTTTGAAATGTCAATAGTGACACAAAATTAAAACAAAAAATTCGAAGTGAAAAAACAAAAAATTTTGAAACCATCTGAAATGAGTAAATTATTTGGTGGAAAAACAATCAAAACGCAAGGCAAAACCGTTACCAACAGTACTACAGGTTGTCAAACTACAATCACAGATTCTTATGAAGATAACAATGGTAATGGTCACCTAGACTGTGGAGAAACCCATTCTGAAACAGTAACAATAGTTTGTCCAAATTAACAAATAAACAAATTAGGTCATGAAAAAAATTCTTAAGAAAAACACAATGTCTCAAATTTTGGGAGGGAAAGTAGTTAATACTAAAGGAACGGTTACAACAACCTGTGGTAACCAAACATGTACTACAACTCAAACTGATTCTTTCGATGATAAAAATGGAGATGGTATTAGAAATGAAAATGAATCTGGTACTTCAACAGTAACAACTGTTTGCCATTAAAAAGTAATAAGCTGTTTCATTAGTTTAAATGAAACAGCTTTCTTTATATTAAACACAAATTAAATATGAAATTCAATTTAATTCCAATTTTTCTTTGTTTATTTTTAGTATTATCTGGACAAACAAAAATAACGAAAGCATATAATTATATCTACGCAGGTGAAGTAATGCTTAAAGAAAAGAAATATAATGAAGCTTTAAATTATTTTGAAAAATCATTTAAATTAGCTTATACTGACAATCCAAATTATTTACTAGATGCTGCTCACTCGGCTTTCAAATTAAACCAAGATAAACTTGCAGGTAGTTTTTTAGAAAAATCAATATTAGAATACAAAGTACCTTTAATTTTTTTAAAAACATACGACAAATTAAAAGAATTTAAAAATAATGAAACTTTTCAAAAAGTAATTAACAATTATAATTCTATTTATGGCAAATTCTATAGTAATAAAAAGAATTTAGATGCCTTTTTAGAAGTCGAGGAACTAAAGCATTATGATCAATACGTTAGAGAGATAGACGCATATTATTCCGGATATAATTCTGATGATTTTAATCAATTGGATGAAAATCATCAACCAAAAGAAATAAGTAATAAAGATTATATAAATTTTAGAGACAAGCTTATGGACAAAACTGATTCCTTAAATGCTTTGCGACTAATTGAAATAACTAAAAAATATGGCTATCAAAAGAATTCTTGGCTATTAATATGGCATCATAGAACAACTTACAATAAAGATGATTATTTTTGGAGTTATTTTAAACCTTTTATTCAAAAACAAATAGAAATTGGAAATATTGAAAAGTCATTTTTAGCTCAATTCGAAGATACAATAGATAGTCTTTATAATGGAAAACAAAAATATGGAACAACGTGGGATTATTCAGTTCCAATTGAAGATATAAAAAATGTTGATAAATTGAGAGAAGAGATTAACCTCCCACCTCTTTATTACAACTATTATGTTTACGGCTCACCCTTACCTGAAGATTATAAGCTTGATTATAAGGATTTCATTAAGATAATAATAAATAATATTAAAGAATGATTAATATTATTTCAGAAGCAGGTGATGTTTCCAGTAATGAAGTTATAGAGTATTTATTATCTTTCAAAAAAAACTTTAAAAGATTTAATGTTGAAGATCAATCATCATTAACCATATCTATAGATGATAATAACTTAAATCTTCCTTTTAAAAATACATTCCATAGGAGAGCAAGATTGAACACATTATCTAACGATCATAAAAACAGTATTTTCCGTGTTTATCTTAAAAATGAAGAGAATCCTGTTATTAAATCATTGGAATATATTGCCAAAAAAGAAAATCATAATTATGTTGGTGAATATAATGATGAAGAACAACATAACAAAATCATAGATTTATATATTGCAAAAGGCGTTGGGTTGAAAATACCAAAAACAATTGTTTCTAATAATCGAAGTGATATTCTAGCTTTTTTCCATGATTGTAATAAAAAAATTATTACTAAATGCATCAAATACCCTCTTAATATAAGACTTCAAAATTCTTCAATTGTTGGAAAGAACACTTTTTTTGTAAAACAAAAAGATATTAAAACTCTCGCTCAAATCAATACTTTAGGAATTTATCAGGAATATATTGAAAAACAATTTGAAATAAGAGTATTTTTTTACAAAAATGAAATATTCCCGATGGCAATTTTCTCTCAACAAAATAAAAAAACTAAAATTGATTATAGAGAATATGATGAAGAAAATCCAAATCGATATGTTCCATATAAGCTTCCAATTAATATCGAAGAAAAAATTAAGTTATTTTGTGTTAATAAAAATATAAATACTGGCTCAATTGATGTAATACTTGATAATAAAGACAACTATATTTTTTTAGAAAATAATCCACAAGGACAATTTGATTGGGTTTCTAAAAGTTGCAATTATTATATCGAAAAATTCATAGCCGAAGATTTAGTAAATCATGAAGAAAAATCAATTATCAATTTATCTGAAAAATAATGATAAAATTATGTTTGAACCTCAAGCAAACAAAAAAAATAAATTAAAAAATAAAATAACAATTAAAAAAATATCCACAGACAAATTTACAAACAGCAGTTTTTACAAACCAATAACTAAATTTATAAATTTTGATGACTTCTAAAAAAATTAAAATTTATACGAACTGCATTGCTGTCAAAGGGAGCAAGAATGCTATTATATGTGATTTACAAAGACATACTTTTGAAAATATTTCAGTAGATCTTTATAATTTTATAAATAATTATGATTCTATTGATATTGTAACCATTACTAAAATAGAGGGTAAAAAAAAAGCTAAAAAATACATAAAGTTTCTTATTGACCATGATTTTGCATTTCTTACAAGCAATCCAAAAAATTTTCCAAAACTAGATGTATCTTTCAATTATCCATTTGAAGTTTCCAACGCATCAATTACTGTCAATAAAAATACACCTATTGATAAGGTATTGAATGAACTTGAAAATCTTAATTGTAAATTTTTAGAATTTATTGTAGAAGAAAATGTGTTGGAAATCATTTCATACATTAATAATTATATAGAGAAAGAGCAAATGATTCTTTCTTCAATTGGTTTCGTTATCAAATACGAAAAAGGAGTTACAAAAGAAAAACTTTCTATTTTATTAAAAAAATTTCCTAGACTAATCTATATAATTACAATGAATTATATAGAAAATGACTTTATCCCACCAATACGACCAAACAATACAGGATATTTAATTTTCTCAAATACTTTATTCTTTTCAGAGAAATCTTGTGGTGTAGTTTGCTCTGGTTATTTTGCTTCTAATATAAAATTATTTACGGAAGCAATTAAGCACAATTCATGTCTTCATAAAAAGATATCAATCGATAAAGATGGAAACATAAAAAATTGTTCTGCGATGTCTCAAAGTTTTGGAAATATATATACTACAACTTTAGAACAAGCTCTTAACCAAAAGGATTTTAAAAAATATTGGAATCTTACAAAGGATAATATTGAAGTATGTAAAGATTGTGAATTCAGATATATTTGTACAGATTGTAGAGCTTATACCGAACAAAATCATATGAATGAAGATGGTTTAGATATTTCGAAACCATTAAAATGCGGATATAACCCTTATTCTGGAGAATGGAAAGAATGGAGTACAAATCCATTAAAACAAAAAGCAATTCAATCTTATGGATTACATGAATTAATGTAAAATGAATCTTATCACTAAAAATTTTGTTTTCACCTAAAAAACTTCCATTTCGGAATAATCGCCAACATACCAAAACCTGTAAAAAGGAAAAGGTTTGTCACATCTGTATAAAGGAAAGTGGATAAATAATAGCTGTGCATAAAAAAATGCAGTATTAACAATGCTGGAAAAGTAAATATGCCTATTTTTTTATAAAAAAACATTAAAACTAAACTGATAACCATTAATGCATCAATTGCGAAAACAGTGTAAGCATACCAAGATGGAATATTTAATGTTTCATGTTGAAGATATTCATCCAGATCGATCCCGAATCCCATTATCGTAAACAACAACAAGGCTGCAAAAGCCAGAATAAATCCCCATCCTTTCTTCGGATCTTCGTCAAAATAGCTGTATTCTTCCATAGGTACAAAAATAAAGAACTTATGAGAGATTTCATAAGTTCTTTTATATAATTCGTTTAAAATTTGAATTAGATAGAGATTGCGTTTATCAATCTGTTTTTGTCACTTAGGAATTCCTCCATAGAGATCATACTCTCAGTTCTCATTACATCCTGAATATCATCTATTTGATAGATAATTCTCTTCGCATCATCAGTATTCTTCGCTCTTACTTTACAGAAAATGTTATATTTTCCAGAAATAACGCTTGCTTCAATTACGTTAGGAAGAGTAGACAATTCTTTCAAAACTTCCTGAGTTCTGTTAGATTTTGTCAATAAAATTCCGATGAAAGCTGTGAAGTGATAGTCTAGCTTTCCGTAATCGATGTTAAGAGATGATCCCAAAATAATACCTGCATCCTCCATCTTTTTCACTCTTACGTGAATTGTTCCTGCAGACACGTCCATCTGTTTTGCAATTTCAGTAAAAGGCATTCTTGTGTTTTCTACTAAGAAATCAAGAATTTTCTTGTCTATTTCGTCCAGTTGATAGTTCATATTAGTTAAATTACAATTTTCTTAAAAAAACAATGTATTTTTTGCAAATTTATGAAAAATAATTTAACTAAAAAAATTATATCAAACATTAACAATAATTAACACGGATGATAAAAATCATTAAAAAATTAGAATTATTTCGCTTCTGATTTTGTAGAATCTGTTTTTATTTCAGTTTGTGCAGGCGTCTGTTTTTTATCTTTTTTCTTCTTTTTGAATATAGAATTGAAACTCTTGGTCCAAACGATACCTCCTCCATACGCTTGATTCGCAGTTCCGTTTGACCCCGCTCCATTTACCATTCCGATATTGGAAGGTTTGGAATATCCTCTTAAAATAAGACCTCCGTCATTCTTTTTAGAAATATCGTATTCTATCGTTCCTTCTCCCGAAAGATAATTTGTTTCTGTATTTTCGGTTTTTGTTAAAGGAATTCCCAATCCTGTTTTTACTTTAATTCTTGGCGAAAGTGCAAAACTGACTCCCGCATTTGCTCTGTCCCCTGTATTGGAATATTGATCCCCTTTTACATAATTAAGGTCAATCTGAAATTCGTTACTCATTGTATTAAGAACGGATCCCAATTGTTTTAAAAGCATATTATATCCTGAAGATTCGGCTACTCCCGCAACATCGACATCTACTCCACCAGTATTGGAAACGTTAAAACTACTTAACAATAACACAGAACCAAACTGAAGAACTTTTTCTCCTTCTTGGCTCATTTTTGCCGCCAAAGTTTCTTTAACCTGGCTGGAAACATCCAATGCAGTCACATTTAGGTCAACTTTCGGATCAATAAGCGATTGTGTAATATTGGCTTGAAGTAAAATACTGATCGGCTGTAAACTACCCATATTCAGATATTCTCCGGCGTTTGAAACCATTCTTACATAATTTGCAGTAATGTCTAAAGCAGGTTTCATAGCATCACCATCCCAACGAATACTACTGGCTTTCTCGATCTGGAAAGTTTTGTTTAGGATAGCTTTAGAAATAAACGTTCCATTATCCACTCTATATGTTCCGTTCATGGCAATATTTCCTTGTCGGTTCATCTGGAAACGTAGTTTTTCAGCAGCTCCTTTTACCATAATGCTTCCTACATCATCACCAATCAAAACATTTACTGTGGTTCCTTTATCAACATCCAAAGCAAAATCTATATTCATATTTGCCCCGGATTTCTTTTTATCTTCAAGAGTTACCAATCCATCTTTTCCTTCTTTTAAAAACCTCAGCATTTTAAATTCTTCCACATTAGAAGTTGAGCCAGAATTGAAAGTAAAAGTACTTCCACTCAATGCTTTCATATTCGGAGTTGATATGTTTAAACCTGAAACAGGTCCGTCAACATACAAATCCCCTTGTCCATAAACTCTTCCCCAGAAAAGATCCAAATCTTTCTGAGTAGTATTCAACATTAATAAATTATCCGCTCTCATTACAAGGTTGACACCCATCGAGGAAAGTGTCTCAAACTGAATCGCACCGGAAATATTCCCTTTAGAATTCGTTCTTCCATCATGAACTTCAACATTGTTGAGAATCGCCAAACCTTTCGTTAAAGGAATTACCGTATCATCAAAGGAATAATCTACTCCTGTAAATAATAGTTTTAAACCAAAACCTTTCAAAGCAATATCTCCACTATAATCCAGATTGCTGAATTTTCCTGCGATTTTAAGATCTCCCGTTGCTTTTCCTCTTAAATTTCCAAAAACTGTGGTGACAAACTGTTGAGCAAAAGCTACATCAAAGTCTCTCATTTCCGCAGTTAAATCGATCGTTGGCGAAGAAGTATTATTATTAACTGTCCCTGTAACATGAAGACTGTTATTTCCAATAACTCCGGCAGAATTCACCTTGATATCAACATCGTAAACATTCAATGAGAAACCATTCGTGGCAGAAATAGTAATATCTCCCATGTCATTTCCGTTCATCATAATATCATCGATCGTCATATCGACTAAAGGCTGAAGTGTGTTCTTATCCATCTTGATTTTCACACTTCCGTTGGCAAGACCTTTAAGATTTAAGGAATTTCCTCCGGCTTGCATATCCATCAGTTTTTCGATAGCAAAATTGTTGACTTCTGCATCTACGTAAAAATCTTTTGCCGATTTAAACTGAGCTTCTTTCACAAATAATGCGCTGTTATCAGAATAAATCCTCAGATTCTGAATATCAAAATCACCTTCTTTTTTACGATAGGTAATAGAATGATTTAGTTCAGGACTTGTATCAATCGCCCAAGTCACATCATTAAATTTCACTTCCGTCGGCTCAAACCTGAAAACAAAATCCCCTCCTGCATTGGTTGACTGGTTGACATTGATCGCGTATTCTTTGAGATTATCATCCAATTCATCTTCAGGACTTCCATGTTTGAATTTTGTAGCTAAATGAAGAATTGAATTATTTTCGTTTCTTCCACTTAAGGTAATGTCTTTAAGAACATTTTTATTGTATAAGACTCTATTAATTTTAGCAAAAATTTGTTGATCAAGATTTGCCGTATTTATTCTTACCATCACACTGTCCACCATTGCGCTGTCTCGTGTGATGTTGTCTCTTTCATTAATTTTATATGCAGGATTAGAAGCAGCTAAAGCTTTATCAGCTTCCGTGATTTCCTGAGTTTTGGTCATTATATATTTTAATGATGCCGCGTCAAGATTTAAGATCAAATTATTTGAATTACCATCATATTGACCTTCAACTTTCGCACCTTGAGGAATTTTCAGATCCGGTAAAAAGTAACTTACCAAACCTTGCTGAACATCAAAATTCATCGCAAAATTCTGACCTCTGTATAATTTTCTCGGAGCAGGACCGACTAAGATTTTATTTAAACCGTTTTCTACCATTCCGGCAAGATCTCCTAAACTATATCTTCCTGAAATTTTTCCGTTTACTGCTCCAGGTGCATCAACATCGATGACACGACCGCCGTTTTCAATAAAAGTTTTCACTTTTGCATTCGGGATAGAGTATTTCTGCGTTGCTGTTGAGAAATTAATTCCGTTGGCTTCAACATCTAAAGTTAAATCATTAATGGAAGTCATTGCCATTTTACCGTTCACCTTTCCGCTTACAATCTGGTTGCCCGGTTTATTGGTAAAATAATTCATATTCAAATAATTAACATCAGCATCCACATTCATGGAAATTCTTGGAGTACTGAAATCAATTAAACCTTTAATTGTTGCTTTTGCCTGTTCATCATTTACGGTGATTAATCCGTTATATTTTTTATGATCCAATAATCCGTCTAAGTAAAGATTATTGATCTCTTTATTCATAATTTCAACGCTTGTGATCTGAGATTTTGTAGTTAATCTCATCGTATTCACATCGAAACTCTGTCCGTTAATATCAAACCTTCCGGAAATTAAACCAACCGATTTATTTTTAGTAATAACTGACGTATTCAAATCTTTAACCTCAGCAATTCCTACATATTTTGGCATTGGAGAACTATAATCTGTCAAAGAAAAGTTTGTGATTTTTGCCTGTCCGATTCCAGTCATTAAGTTTCCGTTCGAAACAAATACTCTATTAGAATTTACACTTGCTGTCCCGTTATATTTTAGCTTTCCAAAGTCATCCGCGAAATTCTTCATCTTTTTGGAAATAAATGAAGGCATCATCGCTTTCAGGTCTTTATAAGTAAAATCCGCAGAAAGATTATTGGTTTCAATTAAAAACTTACCGCCTTTAAGCAGTTTATCGACCTTCATTGTTTTGGTGGCGATGTTCACATCAGGATTTCGGATCAGAAAATTTTCAAGCTTAAAATTATTTAATGGACCAGTCATTTGCCCCGCGATATTAAATGGAATAAAATTATCCCAATTGGTAACAAAATAGCTGATATCATAACCACTCAACTGACTTCCCTGCTTGATATTCATTTCCCATTTTACTTTGTCAGCAAAATCAGCCCACGATCCGTCGTCGTGAAGATTAAATTTAATATCTCCCTGCAAAAGTGAGTGATCTGTATTCAAAGTCAGGTCTTTTAATGCAAGAAAATCTTTTGTCATTGACAATTCTGTAGAAAAAGTATCTACAAAATGAGATTTGCCCCATCTTTTTGTCGTGAAAGACATATTATTGATTAAAGCAGAGATATTTCGTCCGTTTACTTTTACGTTCGGAGCTTTAAGATTGAAATTTGTAGCTGTTAACCATTTTCCTTTTTCTCCTGGAGAATTAAGGTTAACAATAGAAACTTTAGAGTCCAGAATCTGCAACCTTGAATTTAACTGAAAAGGCGGTTTGTTCGGATCCCGTTTTTTCCCACTGTCGAATAATTGTGTAAAACGGATAAAATTTGAGATACTGTCACCTTTATAAGTAATGACTTTTACATCAGCATTTTTTAAGGTTAGAGAATTAAAACTTAGAGAATTGTGTTTTCCGATATTGGTAGCCAAAGAAAACCAATCTGAATTGGCAATGAATTCTTTTGACTGAATAAAATCATAGCCTTTGTAATCCTTTATTTTTAAGCCTTTAATCTTAACATTTCCGAAGAAATTCACTTCAACACTTTCTGTTGACATCTGTGCTTTGAAATCTTTATTTACAATTTGTAAAGCCTGATCTGCAGCCCATTGTTTCGTCACAGGAAGATTAATAATGATAAAAACAGCAGTAACAAGACCTAATATAAGCCAAAAAAGAATCAATAAAAGTCTTGCCCACCAAGAATAACTTGTAACATCTTTTACAGCCTGTTTTCCAAACTCTTCAGCTGTCTGTACGGGATGATGAATCGCGTCTGAAGCCAGTTCAGATGCTTCTTTAACTGTTTCCTTTACAACGCCTTCTGCATTCTCAACAGCCTTCTGTACCTGATCACCTAAGTTTCCAGCTACCGATTTTTTCTCATTCTCGTTATTATTCTCTAACTTTGCCATTATTATGAGCGACTCTATAATTTTAGGTATTGAATCGTCTTGCGACGACACATCAGCAGCTATCATCAAGGGAAATTCTATTCTGTCGAATATTGCAGCGAATCAGGCTATCCATAAAGAATATGGAGGTGTTGTTCCCGAATTGGCTTCGCGTGCACATCAGCAAAATATCATCCCCGTTGTTGAAAAATCTTTAACTAAAGCAAATATACAACAAAATGCAATTTCTGCGATAGGATTTACACGCGGACCCGGACTTTTGGGATCACTTCTCGTGGGAACTTCATTTGCTAAGTCTTTGGCAATGAGTTTGGATGTTCCGTTGATTGAAGTAAACCATCTCCAGGCGCACATTTTAGCCCATTTCATTGAGGATGCAAATCCTATGCCGCCCAAATTTCCGTTTCTGTGTCTTACGGTAAGCGGAGGTCATACAATGATCGTTTTGGTGAAGGATTATTTTGATATGGAAATTATCGGAAAAACCATTGATGATGCTGCAGGAGAAGCATTTGACAAGATCGGAAAAATCTTTGATCTGGATTATCCGGCAGGTCCGATTATTGACAGATTGGCTAAAGAAGGAAATCCTGATTCATATAAATTTAATAAACCAAAATTAGAGAATTACGATTATTCTTTCAGTGGAATTAAGACTTCTGTTTTGTATTTTATACAAAAAGAAGTTAAAAAAAATCCTGATTTTATTAAAAATAACATGAATGATCTTTGTGCTTCCGTTCAGAAAACCATCATTGAAATTCTGATGAATAAGTTAGAAAAAGCAACAAAAGATCTAGATATAAAAGAAGTGGCAATTGCAGGTGGAGTTTCTGCCAATTCGGCTTTGAGACAAGCGATGCAGGATAATCATGAAAAACTGGGATGGAATATTTACATCCCGAAATTTGAATATACAACTGATAATGCTGCAATGATTGCAATGGTTGCACAGCTGAAATTTGAGCGAGGAGAATTTACAGATTTAAGAACGTCTGCAACAGCAAAATACGATTTATGAAAATACTTTTAGAAGAAAAAATACTTGGAACTCAATCTAAGAAAAATTCAAAATATTATTGGGTACTGGAAACGATAACAGGAAAAAACGAAGTCGTTGCCGAAGCTGAAGAAGACGATTTTTTGATGAATAGTTCAGAGATTGGATATATTCAAAATATAAAGGAAGAGATCGTAGAGAAAATTAATTCAGAAAATGTATTTAGTTTTACTTACGAACCGAAAGAAGGAGATTATTTATCCATCAAAAATAATTTAAGAAAAAACGAATATTTGAATTTAATTTTCATGAACAATAAGTGGATTGAAGAAATCTACGCATGTTCATACAGAGATTGTGAAGGCGATATTTATACCACGATAAAAACCGGTGTGGCATTTTTAAGCGATAATGAAATTTACTTTTAATAATCACTTATCTATAAAATTCAGGCAGAATATGAAACTTTTTTTTGGCGAAATCAATAACGGAAAGGCAATAATTAATGATGAAGAGCAACAACATATTGTAAAAGTTCTTCGCATGAAAAATGGTGAAGAAATCTATGTGACAGATGGAAAAGGAAATCTAGCTTCGGGAAAACTGATGATTGAAGGTAAAAAAGCAAATATCGAAGTTTCCGAAATTAAAAGTGATTATCCTGATTTCAACCCAAAACTTCATATTGCCATTGCTCCAACGAAAAATATTGACCGTATCGAGTTTTTCGTAGAAAAAGCTGTAGAAATGGGAATTTCTGAGATCACCATTTTACAGACTGAAAAAACAGAACGTAGAAATATTAATATCGATAAATTAAGAAAACAAGCAATTGCCGCTTCTAAGCAAAGCTTGAGATTTCACTTTCCTATCATTAATGATTTGACTAAAATTCAGGATTTTCTGAAAAATATCAATCCTGAACATACTTTTGTGGCTCATTGTCACGAAAATTTAGATAGGATTGAATTAAAACAAATTCCTAAACTACAGGAAATTACATTCTTAATAGGTCCGGAAGGAGATTTTTCTGAAAAAGAAATTTCATTTTTGGCTGAAAATAATATAAAAGCAGTTTCATTAGGCAATCAAAGATTGAGAACGGAAACTGCGGGAATTTTTGTTGCAGCTTGGAATTACAATAAGATGATTTAGTAATCTTCACCTTCAACTTGTTCATAGGTTTTTACAAATTTCCCGTTTTTGTAATTGTATGTTTCAAAATGATATTCTGTTGGACCAATATGATATTTGGAAGTAATTTCTTTATCCTTTTTATTAAGTATAGGATTTAAAATACCGCTAAAGGATTGACAAAGATTATATTTCTTACTTTTTTTATCATAGATCCATAAATAGTATTCCACATCAACCATTCCAACAAATTTTATCATTTTAACATCTGGAAATCCATCAAAATTCCAGTCTTCATTGGATGAGAAATCGAATTCATAATCGTGATAAATAATTGCAGAATCTTTAGGAATTTTTATTTCCTGTATAAGTTTACCTGATTTAAGAATTTTTATTTTTCTAAGATTAACAACTTCATTTTTTTGCTCCTCGCAATAAATTTTATATTTAAAATTGTTATTTGTCTTTTCAATAGTATATTTCCTAATAATTTGCGATCTCTCTCTTTCCTCTTCCTGCTGAATCTTTAAAATTTCTTCATTGCTTAACTCTTTTTCAGGCTGATCATCTTTTATGACAACAGGAGAATCTTGTACAGCTTTACTTACTGTTGAATTTATTTTTTCGGCTTTTTTGCATGAAAAAAATGTGAGTGAAATAATCAATAAAATTATGATTCTCATTAACTAAAATCAATGTTATTATCCTTCAAATATTTATCAAAAATCTGTTGTCCGCTTCTGATGGAATTTACTGTCCAAAGAATTTTCTTTCTTAAAAGTTTTTCTTCGTTTAATTTATAATCAATGTCTGACTTGATCAGCTTTTGTTTCAATTCATACATACAGATTGAAGCAGCAACCGACACATTAAAACTTCTCGTAAAACCATACATCGGAATTGCCAATGTTTCATCTGCAAAATCCAGAATTTCCTGTGAAACACCTTCCATTTCTGTTCCGAAAACCAAAGCTATCGGTTCTGTAATTTCGTATTCAGGAAGCATTTTAGCGTTATTTTCCAGTGAAACAACGACTATTTTGTAACCTCTATCTTTAATTTTTTGAAAAGACTCCATATTTCTGGGAAGTTTTTCCACTTCAACCCAAGTATCTGCACCTTTTGTTACACGAAGATTGGGTTCAAAACTATACTCTTCCTGCAAAGCCACCACTTTATGAAAACCACAAGCTTCCACAGAGCGTACAATCGCCGCCGCATTTCGAAACTGATAAATATCTTCTACGACAGGAAGCACAAAATCTGAACTTTCCGGTGAGAAATGTTCAATTTTTGCTAATCTTTCCTCTGTTAAAAACTGTTTTAAATACTCAAAAGTTTGTTCTAAATCTTTCATTCATTTTCAAATCTTTGCAAATTAACGTAATTTTGAGGAACGAACCTGAATCAGGTTTAAAAATCTAAGAAAAGTCCTCTATGAAAAGAAAAGTCCTGTTGATATACACCGGTGGAACGATCGGTATGGAGAAAGATTATGAAACTGGAAGCCTTCGTGCCTTTGATTTTGGAAATATTTTTGAGAAAATGCCCGAAATGAAGCTCATGGAATGCGAAGTGTTTGTACATCCTTTCGAAAAACCGCTTGACTCTTCAGATATGGGACCCGAAGAATGGAAAATTATCGCTCATTACATTCATAAAAATTATGAAAAATATGATGGCTTTTTAATTCTTCACGGAACAGATACAATGTCTTATACTGCTTCTGCATTGAGTTTCATGTTAAAAGGATTGACAAAACCCGTAATTTTGACAGGTTCACAACTTCCGATCGGAGATTTAAGAACAGATGCAAAGGAAAATCTTTTGACGAGCTTGTATTACGCAAGTTTGTATGAAAATGATGAAGCAGTCATTCAGGAAGTTGCGATTTATTTTGAATATAAATTATTAAGAGGAAACCGTACGCTGAAATATTCTGCGGAGTATTTTGATGCTTATTCCAGTCCGAACTACCCTATTCTTGGGCAATCCGGAGTTCATTTAAATATTATTAAAGATAATCTTCACCGTGGCGATTCAAGTAGTGAATTTTATGTAGACGATCATATTTCGGAAGATATTATTTTCTGGAGAATCTTTCCGGGAATGAATCTTAATCATTTTAAAGAAATCCCGAAGATGAAGGTTTTAATTCTTCAGGTTTTTGGATCTGGAACTATTTTCAGTAGCGAAAAAACGGTAGAAACATTACAGCAAATCAGAAACAACGGAACAGAGATCGTAGTTGTAAGCCAGTGTATTTCAGGAGGAATATCATTCGGAAAATATGAAAATAGCAATATTTTCTCAAGAATCGGAGCCATCAGCGGAAAAGATATGACTGCGGAAAGTGCGATCACAAAAGCAATGCATTTAATTGATAATCCAAATTACGAAGGAAGTTTTGCTGATAACTTTTCCAAAAGCCTTTGTGGAGAAATTTCCGAGTAATTGCATTTTGAGTTTGCAGATTCAAGAAAATACCCTATTTTTGCAGTCTCAAATAAAGAGAGGTGTCCGAGTGGTTGAAGGAGCTACCCTGGAAAGGTAGTATGCGGGTAACTGTATCGAGGGTTCGAATCCCTTCCTCTCTGCAAAAAAAAGTCTTAGGTTTTATACCTGAGACTTTTTTTATTTCCAAATTTATTTTATTTTTTTTCTTTTACTGAGTTTGTCAAATCAACTTTCAAATGATACATTTTATCACTACTTCGATCTTTAACCTCTGTATAAATTATTCCTGTTTTTGTATCTAAAATTGACATATAAACATCACTATATTTTGTATCAATTGGAATATACCTTCCTGTGTTGTTGAAAAAAATAAATATTAACGAGGCACAAATGAAGCCTGCAACAAAAAACAATAAATGTATTAAATTTCTTCTCATTATATATTTTAAATGTTTTGAAAGGTAAAAAAATTTGTTGATTAAATAAAAATCCCAATCAAAAAGACTGGGATTTTCGTTTGAAAAAAAGTACCAACTCGTTTTCAAACTACAATTTAGCTATATGAATGTTTTGGTGTAAAAATTAATTGCACATGGTGAGAAACTGATGGCTCATCTGTACTTTGAATCTTGCCTCAGATTTTAATTTTATATAAATCATACTTTCGAAAGCGCGAACGTCTTTTAATTTCTGATCAATAAATTCTGCGATCTGAACAATAGAGAATAAAAAATCTCTGTAAACAGCAATATTTACCGTTTGTCCATAAACCGGAAGATAAGCTTTCAGGAAAGGGATTGTCGATTGATGCTGATTGTAATTCACACAATATTCAGCTCCGTTTCTTGAGGTAATTATTTCACAATTGTTGATGAAATCAAGTATATTTTTATTTTCCTGATCATTATTTTTAGAAAAATGTCTGTTGATTTTATCTAAAATATGTTGAGCATATTCCATCATCGTGATTGTTTTCCATTCGAACTGATGCTTTATATTTTTTGTATTTTTCACGGATTTTCCGTCTTCACAATTTGTGCAGAAAGAAATTCCGATCTTATCATAATCCGGGAAAAAGCAATCCTTGATCTGAATCGAAGCATCCGCCTGAAGTCTGTCATTCGCGAAATTATAATACAAATAAGAGCTGTATAATTTCGAAAGTTCTTTGAGATAATCTATCTCACTTGTATTCTGATATTCTTCAAACCATTTTTCAAGGTTGTCGTAATAGCGGTTTTCAAATTCATTAAAACTTAAATATAATGGCAGTTCCATAGCTTTGTATTTTTGATATGACAAAACTAATGGCGTAATACGACAAAACTTGACGTGTTATTTTTTGTTTTAATTTTTTTTTTGAATTGTCTCTAAGTTAGAGTGTAATAAAGTGAAAAATCTTAGGAATCCTTCGACTGCTTCGCGCTCAGGATGACATCTCTAATACTAACTGTTATTAATGTTGAGTTGTTTTTAATTGTAAAATTATCATTCATCATTCATCATTCATCATTCATCATTAAAAACTATTTATCATAATTCAACATAATGAATTCAAAATAATGGATCATTTTCATGTAATTTTCGATGCTTAGATATTCATTGGTGTTGTGAATGGACTGTTTTTCAGCATCATTGATTTTGATAGGCATAAAACGGTAAATATTTTTGCTGACAATCTGATATTTATAAGCATCGGTCGCACCTACTGTGAGATAAGGTGTCGCAATCGCTGTCGGATGAATTTCTTTGATTGCTGCTTCAATTAATTTAAATGCTTTTGTATTAGTTGGTGAAACATCTGAAGCTTCTTTTACACTGTCAACTTCTTCAATTTCCACATCAAAACCTTTGGTGGCATTGGCAATATGCTCTTTAACATCTTTAACTGAATTTCCGGGAAGAAGTCTAAAATTGACCACGAATTCCACTTCAGGCGAAAGAACGTTTGGTGCATCACTTCCTTTCATCATAGTTAACGCTGTTGTTGTTCGGACTAAAGCGTTGGTGGAATTATTTTTTGTCAATTGAGCTAAAAGTACTGGTTTTAATAACCATTGATTGGAAATTCCCATTCGATTCACAAACGACATTGATCCACCAATATTCGTAAAAAATTCATTGATCAATGGAGTAATCATAGGTTTCATCTGATCGTGTTCCAGTCTTTGCATAATAACTGCAGCTTTTCCGATTGCGCTTTCCATCGGAGGCATAGAAGCATGACCGCCTAATCCTTTTACTTTAATCTTAACGGAAAGAAAACCTTTTTCTGCACAGCCAATCACTGCAACATCGGAATCGATTCCCGCAACACTCCCCTTTTCTAAAATCAAGCCGCCTTCGTCATAAACAGCATCAAATTTTATGTTTTTACTTTTAAAATATTCAGCAATTTTTACTGCGCCCTGTTGTCCGCCAACTTCTTCGTCAAATCCAAAAGCTAAGTAAATATCACGTTGTGGAACATGCTTATTTTTAATTAAATTATTCATGGATTCCATCAGAGAGAAAAGCATTCCTTTCATATCGATTGATCCTCTTCCGTAGATTCTTCCATTGGCAACTGCTCCGGAAAACGGTCCGAAATCCCAATCTTCCGCAACTTTGGAAACAGCAGGTAAAGGTTTATCATCGGGTCTGAAAATATTTTCGCTTTTATCTTTCACATCCGCATCTCCGGGAGGAACGACATCTGTGTGAGAAAGAAATAAAATCGGATCAAGAGACGAATTTTTGCCTTTTAACTTAAAAACTAAACCGTATTTATTAACTTCTGTAAACTCTGTATTTTCGTAAATTAAGGGATAGGAAGTTCTTAGATATTCTTTTATTGTATCAAATGTGGAATAATCAAAAGTGCCCAATTCTCCTGAAGAAACTGTCGCAATTTTCAGTCCACCCGAAAATCTTTGAATAGCTGAATCGTTTTTAACAAATTTCCAACCTTCAGAAGTTTTTGAGTTTATTTTTTTGAAAGGATAGGTGAATGTTTTGATTAAAACAATAATTATTAAGACGATAACAACACTCAGAATAATGAAAAGAAGTTTCCTCATGATGATTTTATTTTAAATCAAATATAATGAAGATATTTTCATTTTAAAATCCTCAATTTCTTGTCATACATATCATAAATTATTTTACAATGATCTTTTTTATAGAGTGTGAGGTAAGTAACATTTTTCTTCTTTACTATAGAATCTCCTAATTTAATAAGTGTAAAAAAATCTAAATCATCTATATAAATCTTTTTATAGTCGGAAGATTTTATTAAATAAGTATGACTCATTTGATCATAAGAACGATAAATAACTCTCCCATTAAAATGCTGCTCAAAATATTCATATTTATCAGAATTTGGATCAAAAACCTGCTTTACAATTCCAAAACAGAAAACTCCAGCAAAGAAGTACAATATAATTTTGGTGAAATTTTGTTTTAAAAATTCCATCATGAACTAATTTACGTCTATAAAATAAGTACTTTTCTTTCCCTTAGTAAGTTTCTGCATAAAATTACTTTTATCAACTCGAATTGTATCTGATCCTTTTATTATTTTCAAATTTTCAAATGGAAAATAATCGGAATTTGGTGCTCCAATATATGAGAACAAAAAGATGTTTGTATTTTTATCTAACTTATATAAAGCATTTTTATCTGATGAATTACTCTTCTTTGAAACAATAGAATCATAAAATGGTCCTTCATTAGCCAATAAACGAGATTCTATTGCACGATTTGTTTCAACATAAATATTATCCTGTGATCTGTTCGCAACATATATTGAATAACCAGGATCACAACTTATCAACAAGCCAAATAAAAGTACAATGATTATTTTTTTCATAGTTATATTTAAACTGTTCCGTTATTTTCAATCTCCTGTTTCCTTTTTTTAATAAAATCCGTTGGACGAATTCCGTTGATTTCATAGAAAAGATCTGAAAAATTTTGTCTGGAAGCAATTCCGCATTCTTTTGCAAGAGTTTCGATGTTATATTTCAGATATTTTTTGTCTTCGAAAAGAAGATTTGTGATATAATTGATACGAAGTTCACTTAAATATTTATTGAAATTTGCCTTTTTATATTCATTGATAACTTGGGAAAGATAGTTGGAATTCGTTCCCAGTTGAGTTGCCAATTTACCGATCGTCAAACCTTTTTGAGTAAACTCTTTTTTATCTTCAAAAGTTTTCAGTTTTCGTAACAGTTCTCCTACTTTCCCTTCTGTAAGATTTATTTTCTTTTCTTCAATAACCGGAATTACATCTTCCTCAACAATATTTTGATGCGCTGCAAATTTTTCTTCCACCAAAATATATTTTTGCTGAATTTCTTTGGCTTTTTTATGCCTCCTTGTCAATAAAGTAACCAAACCGATTGCCCAAATCACTAAAACAATAATGATAATAGTTCCAAGATAATTTATACTCTGAAGCTTATCTTTTTCTTCCAACAACGTTTTTGTATCGTAATCTTTGTGGATTTTTGGAGAAAGATAGATGAAATCTTTAGACATTATGCTATCTGCTTTCAAAAGCTGACTTGTATAATACAATTGTTGAGTCTGATTTTTCTCTTTTTTTGAATAATCGATCAAAATTTCATAGTTTTCCCTCAATTCAGGAAGAATAAACTGATGTTTTTGAAAAATTGAATCTATCTTTTTAAAGTAGATAATGGATTCTTTAGTCTTTTTTAATCCGGAATAACTTTTTCCAATGTAAAAATAATCAACCGAAAGCCTTGCAAAATCCCGACTGTCTTTTATAGCCGGAAGCGATTCATTAAAGTTTTTCAAAGCCGCTTGAAATTGATTTCTTTTGTATTCAGAAATGCCTTTAGATACAAGAAAATAACCTTTTTCCAGATCATACTCAGGATTATTTCCTATTTCTGCAAGTCCGGTTTGTATTGCAGCATCAGCTTCCTTATTTTTCCCGAGATTTCTGTAACAGATAATTAATTGATGAAGACTGTTCAAATAGCCTTTTGTATTGTTATAAATTTCATTCGGATGAAGCTTTGTGATAGATCTTGCTTTTTCCCTGTAATAAACAAGACATTTTGTGAACAATTCCGAAGCATCTTCATGATATCCCAAATAACTTTTTACAACACCGATATGATAAAGGTTTTGATACTTTAAATATTCATTTTTTGTGTTTTTTGAATACTTATAAGCTTCAAGATATTCATTAAGAGCAAGTTGAAATTTTTTATAATGATAATAATAAATAACGCCTTTATCAACATGTGCAATAATCTTAAGATCTTCATTGCTCGATTGATTGGCTGCCCAAACCATACTGTCTGCATATTTTAATTTTTCTTCATTTAAAGAAGAATAAAATACACCGTCCTTATAGCCCTGAACTAATTTATCATAGTTCTTTTCTCTCTTTGCTTTATTGATGTAAGGTTGAATAAACGGAAAAGCCTTTGAATCATTTTCTGCAAAATTTTCATATTTCTCTCTCAATTTATAGAAGTCGCTATACGTTTCCTGAGACAGTAGAAGTTGAAAAACTCCTATTAAAAATATAAAGAATAGTTTTTTGATCACTTTTTGAATTATTCCGTGTCTAAATTTGACTCAAAAGTACATAAAATACATTAGTTTTTCTCAATGAATAATGAATTAATAATAACAATCGAACTATTTCTATTTTACAAAATAACAAACTAAATATCAACAAATTAAATAAACCTAATTCGCGAATTATGACGTCACAATTTACGAATAAAGACAACAAGTGTTTTTTTTTATCGTGGCAACGTTATAATTTCGGGCTCAGAAATCGAATATCAACAAAGCTAACTGAGACAATTTTTTAAAGAAACCTTGAATAGAAAAATAAGCACAAAAAAGACACATCAAGATAAATTTTGAAAAAACCGATATAAATGATGATTCTATTCATAAAAAAATCCACCTTCCTTAATCGAGGAAATTACTTTTAGGGAAGGATGGTATTTTAAAATTTAATTTAAAAACTAATAACCTCTTTTTTTGAGGTAAAAACTAATAGCCATTGAAAAAATTTAATTTAGTTGCGATCATTTCCTGCAGGTAAATTGGAGAAAAGGTTCAGTAAGATGAGCTTTTTTATTAAAGTTTTCAGTTTTAATCGAAAAGAGACTGTTCCTTGCGGGCAGCCTCTTTTCTTTTTAAAACATTAAGGATTTACAAATCACTTCCAGCCTCCGCCTAAGCTCTTGTAAATATCTACAACTGTACTCAGCTGTTTCTGTTTTGCTTCAACCAGTTCCATTTTTGCATCCAGTGCATCTCTTTGGTTCAGAAGAACTTCCAGATAATCTGCTCTTGAATTTCTAAATAACTGATTAGCAATATCGATAGATTGTTCCAAAGCCTTTGTTTCCTCAGACTTCAGTTTGTAATACTGATCTATGTTTTTCACTTTAGACATTAAATTGGCAACATCTAAATATGCATTAAGAATCGTTTTATCATACTCATACAAAGACTGAATCTGTCTTGCATCCGCTGTTTGGAAATTTGCTTTGATCGCACTTTTATTGATAAGCGGACCAGCCAGTTCTCCCACCAAACTTGAAGCAATAGATTCCGGTAATTTCACCAAGTAAGAAGGTTTGAAAGCTTCCAATCCTAAAGTTGCAGAAATTTCCAATGTAGGATAAAACTCTTTTCTCGCTGCTTCTACATCTAATTTTGTTGATTTTAATTCCAATTCAGCTTGTTTGATATCAGGACGGTTTGCCAATAATTGTGACGGAATTCCTGTATAAACCGTTTGCGGAATGGTTGTCATAAAATCTTCTTTCGTTCTTACGATCGGCTGTGGATAACGACCACAAAGAGCATTAATCTGATTCTCTTTTTCGGTAATTTCCTGGCGGATTGTATATTCTGACGCTTTTGATTTCGCTAATTCAGCCTCAAACTTTTTCACCGCCAATTCAGTTGCTGCTGCAGCTTCTTTCTGAATTTTTGAAATTTCCAAAGCTCTCTGCTGAAGTTTCGTGTACTGCTGAATAATATCCAACTGATTATCCAAAGCCAGCAATTCATAATAGTTATCCGCAACTTCTTCAATTAAATTTGAAAGAACGAAATTCTTTCCTTCAACTGTTGAAAGATAATGCGCAACTGCAGATTCTTTCTCTGTTCTTAATTTTTTCCAGATATCAACTTCCCAGTTCGCCATCAATCCTCCTTCGAAATTCCCAAGGATATCGGGTACTTCTTTTCCAGGTTCGATTTCCGTACTCGCGTCACCCGCTCCTTCGCTTGTGTAACGACCTGCTTTTGTTGCTCCGGCTCCAAGTCCTGCAGTAACAGTTGGAGTTAATCTTCCTTTTTTCGCTAAAACACCGCTTTTTGCAATTTCAATTTCCTGCAAAGTGATCATTAACTCCTGATTGTTCTTTAATGCCGTTTCAATTAAAGCGACTAAATTCGGGTCAGTAAAAAACTGTCTCCAAGGTGTTGTTCCGCTGTTATTATTTGCGTCACCCTGATCTTCCTGATTAAAATTCTGAGGCACATTTTCTTTTACCTCATCTTTTATGACGGTCGCCATTGGCGCCTTACAGCTTGCTAAAACAAGCGATAAGGCAATGGCTGCTATATATTTATTATAATTATAAGTCTTCATGTTTATCATCGTGTTGATAAGGTTCTGTTTGTTCTGTTAAAGGATTTTCTTCTTCATATTTTGCCAGTTTCGATTTTTCAGCAATCGTTCCGAAGATGTAATACAATCCAGGAATGATCATTAATCCGAAAATAGTTCCGATCAACATACCTCCTGCTGCAGCTGTACCGATTGTTCGGTTACCAATCGCACCCGGTCCGGTTGCCATTACCAAAGGAATCAAACCTGCAATGAATGCAAAAGATGTCATCAAAATCGGGCGGAAACGGATCGCAGCTCCTTCAATTGCAGCCTGTGCCACCGGAATTCCTTCTTCCGCTTTCTTCTGTACGGCAAATTCCACGATCAATACGGCATTTTTACCCAAAAGACCAATCAACATGACCATCGCCACCTGAGCGTAGATGTTGTTTTCCAATCCTAATAATTTCAAACATAAGAATGCTCCGAAAATCCCCGTCGGCAATGATAAAATTACCGGTAGCGGAAGAATGAAACTTTCATACTGCGCCGCAAGAATTAAATAAACAAATCCTAAACATACCAAGAAGATAAATATCGCTTCATTTCCACGACTTACTTCATCCTTAGAAATACCTGCCCAGTCGATACCAAAACCTCTCGGAAGTGTCTTATCTGCAACTTCCTGAATGGCAGCAATCGCCTGTCCGGAACTGTAACCCGGCGCAGGAGTTCCACTTACCTCGGAAGAGTTATACATATTATGTCTTGTGATCTCTGATAGACCATAAACTTTTTCCAAATGCATGAAATCTGAATACGGAACCATCTGATCTTTATCATTTTTAACATATAACTTCAATAGATCCGTTGGTAGCGCACGATATTGTGGACCAGCCTGAACAATCACTTTGTAAGGTCTGTCGAAACGAATGAAACTTGTCTCATAATTCGAACCAATTAAAGTGGAAAGATTGTCCATTGCTTTTTCAATCGTAACTCCTTTTTGTTCGGCAAGATCATTATCGATCTTTAGCATATATTGAGGGAAACTCGCAGAATAGAATGTAAATGCAGAACCCAGTTCAGGACGTTTTTTCAGTTCCTTTACAAAATCGTTACTTACTTTTTCCATTTTCTGATAATCTCCACTTCCTGCTTTATCCAAAAGACGAAGTTCAAAACCACCGGCTGCACCATAACCCGGAATTGAAGGCGGTTGGAAGAATTCTATATTTGCTCCCGGAATATTTTTAGCTTTTTCTTCAAGTTTTTCTATAATTTCCGCGGCAGATTCTTTACGGTCTTCCCAACTTTTAAGGTTGATCAAACAAGTACCTGAATTTGAACCTGTACCTTCTGTCAAAATTTCATAACCAGCCAATGAAGAAACAGACTGTACTCCATCAACGTCTTCAGACTCTCTTAATAATTCCTTAGCAATCTGATTCGTTCTTTCCAATGTAGAACCTGGAGGTGTCTGAATAATTGCATAAATCATCCCCTGATCTTCCGCCGGAATAAATCCTGAAGGAAGCGAGTTGCTTAAGAAGAATGTACAAGCACAAAATGCCAATAATAAAGGAAGAGTGAATGTTTTCTTTTTAACAGTTTTATTCAACATTTTCTCGTACTTCCCTGCTCCTTTTGTAAATAAATTGTTGAATTTATCTAAGAAAATAGTGATCGGAGTTCTCTTTTTAGCTTTTCCGTGGTTGTTCTTTAAAATTAAAGCACATAAAGCGGGAGTCAATGTCAAGGCTACAACTCCAGAAAGGATAATTGCAGAAGCCATTGTAATTGAGAACTGACGGTAAAATACCCCAACCGGACCAGACATGAATGCAATCGGAATGAATACTGATGCCATTACCAAAGTGATCGCGATAATCGCTCCACTGATTTCGTGCATTGCTTCTTCTGTTGCCTTTAATGGAGATAAGTGTTTCTCTTCCATCTTAGCGTGAACCGCTTCAATTACAACAATCGCATCATCGACGACAACCCCAATTGCCATTACCAAGGCAAATAGTGAGATCATGTTTAACGTAATTCCAAAAGCGGACATGACTGCGAACGTACCGATCAATGAAACGGGAACCGCAATTGCCGGAATCAATGTTGAACGCCAGTCTCCTAAGAAAAGGAATACCACAATTGCCACCAAAATGAAGGCTTCAAATAATGTATGGATTACTTTTTCAATCGACGCATCCAAGAATCTTGAAACGTCATAACTGATGTCATAATGCATTCCTTTCGGGAAGCTTGTTTTCTGCAAATCTGCCATCAAAGATTTTACATTTTTGATAACGTCACTTGCGTTGGAACCATACGATTGTTTTACCGTGATCGCTGCAGAAGGTTTACCATTCAATGTAGAATAAATATCGTACATCGAAGAACCGAATTCTATATCTGCAACATCTTTTAATCTGATAAATTCTCCGTCTGGTTTTGCTTTAAGAATAATATTTCCGTAATCTTTTTCATTATTAAAACGACCCGGATATTTTAAAATATATTCAAATGACTGCGATCTTTTCCCGGAACTTTCCCCCGTTTTACCCGGAGAAGCTTCCAAACTCTGTTCATTTAACGATTCCATTACTTCATCAGCTGAAATACTGTAAGCCGTTAATCTGTCAGGTTTAAGCCAGATACGCATTGCATATTCTCTTGTTCCTAAGATATCAGCGAAACCAACACCACCTACTCTTCTTAATTCAGACATCACGTTGATATCTGCGTAGTTGAAAAGGAATTTCTGGTCAGCTTTAGGATCATCACTATACAAATTGATATACATCAACATGTTAGGTTCTTCACGAGTAATTTTCACCCCTTCACGAACTACCAATGGCGGAAGTTTGTTCACAACTGAAGATACACGGTTCTGAACGTTTACGGCTGCTACGTTCGGATCGGTTCCTAAGTCGAAAACCACCTGAATCGAAGCTTCCCCGTCGTTTCCGGCATCGGAAGTCATATATTTCATTCCCGGTACACCATTTAAACCTCTTTCCAACGGAATAACCACGGATTTAATCAACAATTCGTTGTTAGCTCCCGGATATTCTGCGGTGATGTTTACTTTTGGCGGTGAAATGGATGGGAACTGAGTAACCGGTAATTTTACCAGTGACAGCACTCCCATAAATACAATAATCAATGAGATTACAATAGACAGAACAGGTCTGCGAATGAATTTCTTAAACATAATACTGCTTCATTTATAGAGTCCTACTCTGCTTTTAATTTCAATGATTGAAGAACTTTTTTCGGATCCTGAGCTTTAACCTGAACTTTCTGATCGTCTTTCACTTTCTGAACTCCTTCCAATAAGATCTGATCACCTGTTGCCAAGCCTGAAGCTACAACATATACATCCGGAAGCTCATAAGCTACTTTAATATTTCTTGATTTTGCTACTCCGTTTTTATCTATTACGAAAACATATTTCTGATCCTGAATTTCGTAGGTGGCTTTTTGAGGAATAATTAAAGCATTTTTCAATGGTAAAGTCATTCTTACTTTTCCTGTTTCTCCGTTTCTCAGTAATTTGTCGGGATTCGGGAATTTAGCTCTGAAAGCAATATTTCCTGTTTCACTGTCAAATTCTCCTTCGATCGTCTGAACTTCACCTTTTTGAGGAAAAACGTCTCCGTTTGCCATTACCAAAGCAACTTGATTGCTCCCTCTTGATGCCACATTTCTCTGATAATTCAGGTATTCCGGCTCTGAAACGTTGAAATACGTGTAAATGTCATTGTTATCAGACAAAGAAGTTAATAAATCTCCTTCGTCAACCAAGCTTCCTAATTTCAAAGGTAATCTGTCGATAATTCCTGAAAACGGTGCTTTGATGTTTGTAAATGACAAATGTGTCTGAGCAAGATTTACTTCTGCGTTTGCTGCATCCAATTTAGCTTTTGCCATTAATCTTTCGTTTTTAGAAACAATGTTGTTGTTGGCTAAAGTGCTTGCATTTTTCAATTCAATAGTAGCCTGTGCTACTTCTGCCTGTGCTTTTAACAATTCTGCCTGATACAATTTAGGCATGATTTGAAATAACACCTGTCCTTGATGAACATACTGACCTTCGTCTACGTAGATTTTTTCAAGGAAACCTTTCTCCTGTGCACGAACTTCAATGTTCTTTACAGACCTGATCTGAGCTACAAATTCCTTATCAATTACCGTATCCATTACTACTGGAGAGGTAACCGGATAAACCGTAGCTTCTTCTTTCTCTTCTTTTTTCTTGTTACAACCTGTGAACAATAAAAGACTGCTTAGCGCAATGCTTGCGACAACTCTTTTAATCATAATTTTAGAGTTTATGTAAATCGTTAATGTTTTAATATGAAAATGGTAATAAGAAAGTGGAGCGAAGTGATGATTACCGGCAAACACAACGCATAATATTCTCCGCTAAACAAATTAGTGGAAAATAAATCGAAAAATGGATCTTAGATTCTGATAGAACGTATCAGAATGAATCTTTTAATAGTAGAAAATTCGGATAAAAAACCGTGAATAGTTGGTTTTAATCTCTTGAAACTTTTTAAACCAAAAACATATACCAATGTGAAAACACTCGCAAAGAAAACAATTGTCTGTAATGTATCAGAGAATTGAAAATCATCTTCTGCAAGTTCCAGCGAATAAGCATTACCTGTATCATCGGGAGCCTGCTGAACTGAAAGTTTTTCGTAAGTTTGATTTAAACGGTTCGCTCTTTTTGGTAAATTCTGAGAAGTATGACTAGTATAATCATTTCGTAATGTTTTGACATTAACCTTGCTTTCCACTACGAATAGCAGAAAAAGGGTGGTCAAAAAATATACTATATAATTTCTCATGATTTCAAGGCACAAATGTAGGTTTTAGTTTAAATACATTTCAAGACAATCTCATGATAAATGACATGTATTAACAATATTTAACACTCCTTTAAATAACCTGAATTCACTAATACAACATTATTTTAAGCATACAAAAAAGCCTATACATAAATGGTTAGCAAACAATTATCAATAATAAAAGTAATTTAAAATTTAATTTAAATCAAATTCTATCCATAATAAAATGATTTAAAATACCACACCAACGTTAACTAATCATAAATAGGGTGTTTTAATTAAAAAATATTATGATTTAAATTAATTTTATTTAATTATTAACAATCATAAGGTATTATTTGTTATTTTTACATAAATAAATATCAAAAATAAATTTGATTTTAATTACAAAAAAAACCTCAATAACCTAAAACTAAATAAAACTATGAAGAACAAACTTTTCCTGGCAGGAATCTTATTCGCATCGAGTTTATCATTTGCACAAGTTGGTATCAATACAACAAATCCGGATGCATCAGCTATTTTGGATATAACATCAACTAATAAAGGAATTTTAGGACCAAGAATAAGTCTTACTTCCGCAACAATGCAATTAGGAACTGCTCCTAACGCCAACGGACTTTTAATATACAATACAGGACCAACTATTCCTTCAGGATATTATTTCTGGAACGGAACTGAATGGAGAGTATTTAACACTTCTTCTTCCACCGGCAGTACAGCAAATCCCAGTTTGGCATCTATAGAAAGTCTTGCAGTAATGGGACCTTTAACTGCTACTACTGATAACGGAAGAGCAGGATATGCTATTTCTATAACAACGCCCGATGGTAAGTTTTCCGTACGTTGCTTTATTCCTACAGGAACTGCATTTGCAGATGTAAACTTACAAATCAGAAATAACAGCGCTTCTACTGTCGATATTATTTCGAACGGACATTATTTATGGGGAGGAGCAGGAGGCTACATGCAAAATCAGCTGAGATTACCTGTAGGAGCATGGGCAGGAGATAATGCGGTTTCAAGTGCATCTTTAATTAATGCTACAACGGGGGCAAATATACAAACAGCCAGTACCAATCCATATTGGGGAGATCCCGGAGTTTATGCAGGAGGAATGCCTGAACAGAGAATCTACTCATGGACAACAAACAACGGCGCGGATAAATCTTTTTATAAAATGTATTTTATGATGGGTTCATCAACTCCTGCAAACGTAGGAAACGCAACAAACTGTCCATCAGGAAACTGCAGTACAACAAAAGCATTCTTTACAATAGATCAGATAACGGCACCATAGATTCTAAAAACACACAGTTTTGATTTTAGAAAGAGGCGTTCCCTAAACGACCTCTTTTTTTATTAAACTATTTTAAAAATCCACATATTTATCTTATTGAGGATTTATCAAGTCATCATTTCTATCCTTTATTCATGGTTCTTTGCAACTTTTATCACAATCTGATTTAATAAAAGTTACTTTACCAAAAGTCTTAAACACCTATAAAATATAAAGAAATTTAATTAATTTATATAAAATTAACATATTATTTTTAATAAAAGTCGTAATTTTATAGAATAATAACACCATCATTATCAATGAATCACCTAAAAGTCACTTATTATCATGAAAAAATTATTAAAGATCCTTACCATAGCCGTTTTGCCGGTTTTTACCATAACAGCATGTAGGCATCAGTCTAAAGAAGAAGAGGTAAGTTTACAAAATGTAGCCGAAGTTCAAAACACCGACAAAATCTCAAAAGATGTTTACACAGATGAATTTGGGGATCAGCTGGAAGTAGCCGTTAATGAAACTCAAAATACAATAACCATACGTCTGGACGGAAAATCTTATGAATTGAAAAAAAATGAAGAACTACCTGAATATACTGCCGGAGATGCTGATTTTCAATATTCTGACATTAGAGGGGAAGTTACTTTTCTGAAAAAGGATTATAACATGGTGCTATTTCATCATAAAAAAAATAAATCTTCTTCCCCAAACACCAAAATGGCTTCTTATTAATAAATCACCTTAAGAATTTTATTAATCACAAAATTTAAAATTATGAAAAAGTTATTGACATATTTTTGCTCACTTTTAATTATTATCATAACAGCTTCATGCATGAGCAAACCAACTACTACTCTACCTGAAAAATCACAGGACATCACAGGAAAAGTTTGGAAATTAACAGAAATAAATGGGCAGCCTATAAAACTTAAAAATCCAGCAGCAAATCCTTATTTCACTTTAAATACAAAGGATATGAGATATGAAGGACATGGCGGATGTAATGGCGTTGGCGGAACTTTTGAAATAAAACAGGAAGTTATGCGTATCAAATTCAATCAGGGAATGTCTACGATGATTGCCTGTGACGATTTGGACACTGAACATGCTTTTACGCAAGCTCTTCTTTCGGCCGACAATTATTCTGTAAACGGAAATATTTTAACGCTGAACAAAGCAAGAATGGCTCCTTTGGCAAAATTTATTTTACAGAAATAAAATCTTCAAATTAATAAACACATCAATATAAATAAGAACACTTCTGTACTGCAGGAGTGTTCTCTTTTTATGAAAATTATTTCTTTTTGTAAATCATATAACAGATCAATAAAGTTATATTCACGATCACCGCAAAAGAATTCGAAAGAATAATCGGAAGTTCATCTTTTATAAAACCATACCAAATCCACAACGAAAGCCCCGAAATAAGCACTAAAAGCATTATCCAAGACAATTCATCGGCGTTTTTTTCTTTTATAACTTTTATCAATTGCGGAATCATCGATACTGAAGTAAGAACTCCGGCTATAATTCCTAAAATATTTTCATCCATGAATGATTCTTTATTTCATTAACCATTGAAGTTAAGAATTATAAAGTACCTATACAATGATTACAGTCATTCAAATAATGTAGAATTTATTTAAATCTTTCTATAGAAATTTCTTTAGGCAAAGGAATATTTTCTTCAATAAAATCATATAAATTCTTAGAAAAATAACATCCGTTTAAAATTCCTCTTGCACCAAGACCATTAAAAACATAGAGATTTTGATGCTTAGAATGCCTTCCTATAATTGGTCTACGATCTTTTACTGTTGGTCTGAAACCAAAGTTTACATGATCAATTTCAAAATCATAAGGATAAAACTCTTCCAAACCTTTTTTTAGCTGTTCAACTGCAGAATCATCAATATTATGATGTAGTTGCTCTCTATCGTAGGTTCCACCATAAAAATACAGTTCATCATTTACAGGAAATAGAAAATGCTTTTTCTTGATCGTAATATTTTGAGGAATTTGTTTTGAAAGTTTAACTTTAATATGATGCCCTTTATTTGGAATCACAGGAATATCAGAAAAAAATGGATTTTCTTTTACAGCCATTCCTTCACAAAATAAAATATTTTTGAATGTAAAATCTTTGTAAGTAGAATTTTCAGTATCCAGTTCGGAATAATAGAACTTTTCTTTAATAAGATCACCTCTATTTTCTAAAAAATCAAATAAACCACTGAAAAATCCATTAACGTTAAGCCTCGCAGATTGATTTACCTTTCCTGTCTGAAAATCGTTTTTTAATACATTTAAATGATCGAAATTTTTGTCTAAAAAATTTATAAGTTCATCATTTTCGGATTTTTTCAGCCAAAGTCTCTGTTCATTTTCATCATGAAAAATTCTGTGAATAGGTGCTTCAATTAAATAATTTTTTCCTGTATAATTCTCAATCTCTTTTAAAGATATTTTTAAAAAATCAATTTGTTCCTGAGCTTTCCAGAAAGTCGTGAATTTTTTAAGCACAACAGGATTTATAATTCCCGCAGAAACCTGTGAAGCACTTTTTTTACCTTCCGAAAATATAACGAAAGATTTATTATTTTTTATCAGTTGATGTGCAAAAAACAATCCTGCATATCCGTCTCCAACGATTATATAATCTACATTTTTCATAATAAAAAAAAACCTGAGTAAAAATACTCAGGTTTTCTATAATTATCAAGTGAAATCTTAGTAATTCCACATATCATTTTCCATTTGAAGGATCTGCGCCTTAATTCTGTCGCTTTCCTCAAGTTGATCTTCAGCATCTCTTGGGATATAATCCTTAATAACACCGTCTCCTAAACCTGTAGAAGATTTAAAAACAACAGAAGAGAATCTTCTTGCGTTGATCAAATCATCAAAAGATAAATCTGCAGATGAATTTTTTCTGTTGAAAACGTAGTTATTAGCTAAAATATCTCTCGCATTCGGATAATATACCCAGAAAAGATCAATCAAATCATTAGCACCTGGTAAAGGTTGACCGTCCGGAGTTGTTCTACCAATCAATTTTGGATCTGGACCCATTGCAGCAATTCCCAGAGGTCTGTACTTCAATTGTCCGTCTCTTTTATCGATGAACCACATACCGAAGATTTTTAAAACTTTAACTTTCTCAGTTGTAGTTTCATAAACGTCAGTAAGCTCTTTTTTCTCCTGCTCAGTTAACTGACGTCCACTGTTCAAGATATTGATAGCTTCGTCGTCAACTCTTACGTCTACTAATCTTGTTTTGATTTGCTCTGGAGTAAGTCTCTGGACGAAATTTTCATCATCATAAACTTCTTTAATATCTCCATTGAAAGCTCCATCTAACAATAATTTGTATAGAGATTTTGTTTCTGTAGATAATAATCCATCAGGATTGTTATAATAGAATGGCTGATTGATCTTATCATTCATATCGATAACTTCCCAAACAAACATGCTTTTAAGGATATCCTTATCGTCAACAAATCCGTATTCCAAAGGCTTAACTTTTTTGTCGATAACAGTATCTCCAACTTTCATTTTGTTCTCAGCTCTCATTTTTCTGAATTCTTCAGGAGAAGAAGCATTCAGGATAGTTTGGGAAAACATGAATCCCGAAACTAATACTAAAAAACTGCTAATATATTTTTTCATAATTCTTTATTATTGAACATTGATTAATACAGGTGAAATATTCGGAACAATTGTATTTCCTAATCCAGTAGCTGTTGCTTTAATATCAAATATATAAACACCATCTCCCGCTCTTAAGTTTCTAAACATTCCAGCTGCACCTTGTAATGAATTACCCTGAACCTGCATTGAAGCTCTACCAGGTACTCTTACCATGAACGAAGTCACGTTAAATGATACCGGGAAGTCAAAGTCTGGAATAACAGCCTGAAGTTGCTGATTTTCAACAGAAGTTGCTGGTAATGTTAACACATTTTTCCCTCTGATCTGACCTTGTGGAGGAGGTACATTCTTGATTCTGTATTCGAATACCTGAGAAATACTCTTTCCGTAAGGATCTGTTCCTGATAAAGTAATTTTTAACACGCTACCCGCACCAGGTTTTACATCCCACTTACCAGGTCCTGTACTCTTCACAGTAGCTCCCGGAGCAGATAATGAAAGTTTAGAATTGTCAGCACCTAAGATAGAACCTGAAACAGGGTTATCTAGATTTCTATACATTACATTCATCTTATCAGCAGAAAGCAATAAACCTTTCTGAAGTTTCACTTCTTGTGGACCAGCAATTACATTATATGTATGTGTGAATGGGAAGCTTTGTGCTTTACCAGTAGCATCAGTTAAAGTAATGTTTCCACTTAAAGTACGTTCTCCGATTCCACTTGTATTAAGTGAAGCGTAACCTTTACCATTTTCTTGTCTGCTTACACCAGAGATAGAAATCTTGTTACTGTTAGAATAGTTTCCTAACATGATCACAGCTTCAGCCGGTTTACCAGAAACAACATCTACAGGCGCAGAAACAATAGCTTCGTAGCTTGTAAATTTAATACTAGCATCCACTTTTTCCTGAAGCATTAATGCTAATGCATCAGACTGTACATTTCTTGCATCATTCTGAATAATTTCTAAATTCGAAATAGCTGCAATTAAAGGCTGATGATAGAATTTGTTTTGGAACCAAGTTTTATCATTTGGAGATTTTCCTTTCGGATATTCTGCAATTAAAGATTTATTAGCTCTTTCAACTAAGTCTTTTAATTGAGGATTGTTTCCAAAAGTTTGGTTGATATAATTTCTTACATCATCGATTTTAGCTTTTAGATCAGTCGCTCCTTTTGAAGGTGTATTTTCATCTCCTTCTTTAAAAAAATACTCAGTTGTAGCTTCATTATTATTCAATGCTGCAAAGTTTTCACTTACATCGATATCTTTTCCTTGTGCATCTTTATCGTGAAACTCTGATTGTTTTTTTAATGATACTTTAATTTTTTCAGCATCAGCAACTAAACTATTGATCTTATCTCTTAAAGTTTTATACTGCTCCCAAGGCTGTGCATAAGTATCTGGTACTTGTTGAGCTTTTGCTTCAAGAGTTTTTTCAAAAATCTTTTCGTTTTTCTTTTCAGTTAAAGATCTAGTTTCATTAAGAGCTTTAGTAGAATCATAATATGACCTGATGATTTCTGCATCAATGTTTAGGGCCATCATAGCGATGAACACCAAATACATTAGGTTGATCATCTTCTGACGAGGTGTCTGTTTTCCTGCTGCCATTCTCTTTTCTTTGTTTTTTGATTAAGTAGTTAAATTTAGAAATGGTTTGGAAATTAAGACTTCATAGCAGTTAGCATACCACCGTAAACTCTGTTTAAGCTGTTCAAGTTTGAAGTTAAACCTTGTAATTCCTGATTGAATTTTTCTGATTGTTCAGCAGATTTTTGCATATCTGCTACATATTTATTAGCAAATTCTGATTGTCTCTTACCGCTTTCCAACTGCATAGTATATAATGCATTCATGCTTTCCATGTGCTGAGCTGCTTTATTTAACTGCTCATTATATTTATGTGTAGAAGCTGATACGTCAACAGTTTGGTTGATTTGATCAACAGAGCTAGAAAATTTGTCGATTCCTGTTCTTAATCTTTCGAATAATTGAACATCAAGTTTAGCATCCTGAAGCATTTTGTCCAATTTAGTTGAAAGAGAATTTTCTAATTCAGCAAATTGAGCAGCAGCATTGCTTTTAGATACATTTGAGTGTAATGGATTAGGGTTTGCGTGCTTATCTAATAATTCTGGATAAACATTTTCCCAAGCATAAGACTCTTCAGATTTTGGCGGGTCGAAAGCGAAGATAATGAAAATGATAGCTTCCGTGATAAGTCCCACTGTAAGAGCGATGTTACCATTGATTGGTCCCAAAGTAATGTGAGTAATTTTAAGCCAAGCTCCAAGAATTACAATTGCAGCACCGAATGAATAGAAGAAATTCATCCAAGCATCTTTAGTCTTAAACATATAAGTTAGTTTTTTTTAATGTTAAATAAAATTGTTATTGAAAATAATGGTTCTATTGAATTATCTGTTAACTTTTCTTGGCTTAACAGCAGCTTCAGGAATATCCTGTGCAGTTCTAAATCCGATATAGCTTCTAGCTGAATCTTTTCTTTCCCAATCTCTCGCACCAGTCATTAGCATATATCCAACATCTTTCCAAGAACCACCTCTTACAGATTTTTTAGTATCAGTTTTATCTTTAGTCGAAGGATTTAAAGTAGATGAGAATCCGTATGAAGAGTTATTATAAGCAGATTCTGTCCATTCAGAAACGTTTCCAGCCATATCAAATAACCCAAATCCATTTTTTCTAAACTTCTTTACTGGAGCAGTATATGTATAAGTACCTTTTTTATCATCTTCCATATAGTTACCTCTCTTAGGTTTGAAGTTTGCTAAGTAGCAACCTCTGTCGTCCATTAAATAAGGACCTCCCCAAGGATAAGTAGCATTTTGCATTCCCCCTCTAGCAGCATATTCCCATTCGATTTCTGTAGGAAGTCTGAATTTCAATGGTCTTTGTTTCTTTCTTTTTAAACTTTCGTTGTAATCAGACTTCAATTTAGATCTGAAATCACAATAAGCTCTTGCCTGATCCCAAGTTACCCCAACAACAGGATAATCTTTATAAGCTTTATGCCAGAAATATTGTTCAAACAATGGTTCGTTATAAGCAAAGTGGAAATCTTTTACCCATACAGTTGTATCAGGATAGATTGCAATACTTTCGCTTCTAAGGAAGTTTACTCCTCTTTCTTTTTCAGCTAAAGCAACATCCATATCTCCCCATCTGTATGTATATTTTAATTTACTAACATCTAGGATTCTTTCATTACCAACTCTAGAAGAAGCAGGCAGATACATTGATTCCAGAACCTCTGCATATTCTACATCAGGATATTTACTAGTATTCCAATGCAATGGAACTTTCCAGTCAATTTTTTTAGTTGGATCGAAGCTTCCTTCATTTCCACCACCTTGTCCTTCTAAATATTCTTGATATGGTGTTAAATTTTCTTCTTTTTGAGCAAGATAAGCATAATCTCCAATTCCTGTCCCTTTACCTTTACCTTCACCACCTTCTCCGGCAGCTTCAGCAAGTAAAGTTCTAGCAATAGAATCTCTTACATAGTTGATAAATAACCTGTATTCCGCATTAGTAGTTTCTGATTCGTCTATAAAGAAAGAAGAAACAGTCACAGTTTTTGCTTGAGCTTTTTCAGGACTATTTGTGAAATCCTGATCAGTTAACCCCGCAACAAACGATCCTGCAGGAATTGCAACCATGCCAAATGGTCTTTCTGCAACAAATGATTTTGCTTTTTCTCTTGGTATCAACTCTCCTTTTGTTCCTGGTTTCCCCACAGAAGAAGTACCACCACCTGAACAAGATACCGACGCTACTGACGCAGACAATAATAAAAGAAATATCCTTTTCATGTTAATTTTTATAATTAAGCCGTAAATATATAATTTTTTTAAGAAACTTTTAAGATTTTTTTTGAAATAACGAAAGAAATCTAAATTTATTTTATTTACAAGTAATTTTTATTCCACAGTTACAGATTTTGCAAGGTTTCTCGGTTGATCGACATTCGCACCTCTATATACAGCAATATAATAAGCTAATAGCTGTAAAGGTACTGACGCAACGATTGGTGAGAAACATTCTGATGTTTCAGGAATTTCGATAACATAATCTGCCATCGCACTTACTTGAGTATCTCCTTTATTTACAACAGCAATAACTTTTCCTTTTCTCGCCTTAATTTCCTGAACGTTACTTACAATCTTATCATAATGTCCTTTTTTTGGAGCAATGATAACAATTGGCATATTTTCATCAATTAAAGCAATCGGACCGTGCTTCATTTCTGCAGCAGGGTATCCTTCAGCATGAATATAAGAGATTTCTTTCAATTTCAACGCACCTTCCAGTGCTGCCGGATAGTTATATCCTCTTCCTAAATATAGGAAATTTGTAGCACCTACAAAATCTTTTGCAATGTTTTGCACTAATTCGTGTGTTGAACTCAGAACTTCTTCAATTTTTTTAGGAATAGCATCTAATTCTGCAATTAAGCTCATGAAGTCTGCATTTCCTAAATTTCCATTATGTTTACCTAATTTAAATGCAATTAGAGTAAGAATTGTCAACTGAGCAGTGAAAGCTTTTGTAGAAGCTACCCCAATTTCAGGACCTGCATGTGTATATGAACCCGCATCTGTTATTCTTGCAATCGAAGAATCTACAACATTACAAATACCATAGATAAATGCTCCTTTTTCTTTAGCTAATTTCAATGCAGCCATTGTATCAGCGGTTTCTCCAGATTGAGAGATTGCGATAACTACATCTTTATCAGTAATAATTGGATTTCTATATCTGAATTCTGAAGCATATTCTACTTCCACAGGAACTCGTGCATACTCTTCAATTAAATACTCTCCGATAAGACCTGCATGCCAAGAAGTTCCACAAGCAATAATGATGATTCTGTTCGCATTTTTGAATTTCTCAATATGATCCCAGATTCCTGCCATTTTAATAACTCCTTCATTTAGAATGAGTCTACCCCTCATCGTATCATGTATAGATTTAGGCTGTTCGAAAATTTCTTTAAGCATGAAATGTTCGTAACCACCTTTTTCAATCTGTTCCAGACTCAATTTAAGTTCTTGAATTTCCGGCTCGATTTTAGAATTTTCATTAATAGTTCTGATATCTACTCCATTTTCCAAAGAAATTGTAGCCATATGACCTTCTTCAAGATAAATAGCCTCTTTTGTAAATTCTACAAAAGGAGATGCGTCAGAAGCAATAAAATATTCTTTTTCACCAATTCCAATCGCTAAAGGAGAGCCTAATCTACCTACGACCAATACTCCAGGGAAATCTTCATGCATAACCGTAATTGCATATGCTCCATAAACTTCGTTAAGCGCATATCTTACAGCAGTAGGAAAATCTGTTTCAGTATTCAAATCCATGAAATACTGGATAAGATTCACCAAAACTTCCGTATCAGTTTCAGATTTAAAAGTAAATCCTTTTTCAGTAAGCATTGTTTTAATTGTATCATAATTTTCAATGATACCATTGTGAACAAGTGCTATTTTATCATTATTAGATAAATGCGGATGAGAATTTCTATCACTTGGAACCCCGTGGGTTGCCCAACGAGTGTGTCCCATTCCTACTTTAGCAATTCCTTTTAACTGACCGGAGATATTAACAAGATCGTCTACTTTACCTTTCGTTTTTTCAACTTCTAGTTTATTATTAGCATTCTCCAGAACAATTCCGGCACTATCATAACCTCTATATTCCAATCTTCTAAGACCATTAATTACGATATCGTAAGCGTCCTGAAAACCTGTATATCCAACAATTCCGCACATAATTATATCAAGTGTTTTTAAATTTTTTTATTTTGTACCGTAGATAACTTTTAACTGAACCTTATTTGGATCTGTTGTATTTGAACCGACAAAAACAGCTCTACTTGTATTGTAAGGTGTAGTCTTGAATTTATATCCTGCTAAGCTTGTTCCATCAGTATTAGTTTGGAAAGAACCCATATCAATTCTGAAATATATTGTATTTCTTTTGGTAGAATCATAATCTACTTTTTCGACAAGGTCTTTTACAGATTTTGTAACAACAAAATCATAGTACGCCGGATTTTTATTTAAATCATAGGATTTATAAATTGTATAACCTGCAAGTCCTGACAAGCTCAATAGATCATCAGTAAAATTTGTTACTGTTAAAGGTAGACCTGTAATAGGATTAAGTTTAGTAGGATCTTTATATTTCTGTAAGAACGTAAATTCAGCTGGTTTAGCATAATTAGAATTACCCCATGAACCATCTGTATATATTCTAATTTTAGCACTAATGATTGCTGCTTTATTCTCCACATAACGCTTTGTAAGGCTATCAATTGTAGCTTTTGGAATTTTAATCCCAATAGACGCTCCACCCATACCTTGTGCATACAATTTTTCATCTCCTGTTGTAGAATTACTTGTTGCCATTGCATTTGTATATGTACCAGATCTGCTATAAACATAGTTTCCAATATGTGTATTTGCAGAACCCAAGGCAAATGTATAAGTTGTTTGAGGTCTTGTTGCGGGTGTTACATCTGTCTTATCATATTTATAATACATTATCAATTCCATGTCGTTTGGAGAGAATTGAAATAAATATCCATCAGATTCATCAACCGAAATTTTAAGCCCTTTAAAATATCTTATAAAATTAGAAGCATCCTGAAGCTCAGGTTGATCTTTTTTCGCTATGATCTTATTCTGGAAAAATGTTTTATCCAACGGAATTCTAATTCCAGGAGTTGCAGCTGTGAACAAAGCTGCTCCACCGTCATCTTTTGTAATAGCTACAGAGCTAACATTACCTTTAAATTCTTTCGATCCTAAAAGCGTAGTTGCCGGATATGCATAATTTGACTTTGCAGAATCTGAAGCACCCTTTAGGAACTCATCAACTTCATTCACTCTTATATTAAACGTTCTTTTTGCTTTACCAAATTTTAAAACAGGATATGTATTCACTACTTTTTTAGCATTCACACTTCCGTCTGCAGCAGTGATATATGTAAAATTATCATCTACCGTATTAGTAGTAACAGAGTCAGTTGCATATCTTGGTTTTATAACCAAAACCACAGAATCTACCTGTGCATTTGTCCCAAAATCGGGATCATATGTTGATAATCTTAGTTGTGTAAGATAAGACGCCTTCTGCATACCAAACTGACCTTCATCAAAAGCACCAAGTACACCATAAGTTAATTTACTTGCATCACTTCTGATACTATCATTATTATTAATATTAAATGCAACAACGTCGAAAGACTTTTCATTACCCTGCGCTGCTCCGTCCAAAAACAATTGCTCACCTAAAGTATCCGCATCCGGTTCGCAATTATAAAGTAATGCACTTCCAAAAACCACCAGAGAAAATACGGTGATTGCTTTTTTAATAGTATGGATCATTAAAAATGTGTTTTTTAATAAAGTTGATTTATAGAATCTACGTCAAGATATTCCGATTTTGAAGTAGAAGTTTCATTGAAAGCTTTATCTAGGTCTTCGTCTAAGAACTCATCTCCTTTTACTACTGTGTCAACATAGTTCATGCTTTCTATTACAAAAGTTTTTACAGTTGGATTATCTAACGCTTTTAATCCTGAAATATTATCAAACTTAAGTTTCTCATCAATATTTTTCGCTAAAGGAGCATCTTTTTCATTATATAATGAAAGAACAATTTTAGCGTCTTTGAAATAAGTATCAGATTCGTAGTAAGTTTTTAAATAAATTGGAACGAAAGAAGACATCCATCCATTTAAATGAATCACATCAGGAACCCAGTTCAGTTTCTTGATCGTTTCAATAACTCCTCTTGCGAAGAAGATTGCTCTTTCGTCGTTATCTTCGAAAGACTGTCCGTCATCATCAAGATAATATTGTTTTCTTTTGAAGTATTCTTCATTATCGATAAAGTAAACCTGAAGTCTTTCCCCCGGAAGAGACGCTACTTTAATAATAAGAGGTTGATCTAGATCATTAATAATAATATTCATTCCCGAAAGGCGGATTACCTCATGAAGCTGGAATTTTCTTTCACTAATTTGTCCAAATCTTGGCATAAAAACTCTTACATCATTGCCTTCATTGTGCATCTTAAGTGCCATTTTGTTTACCACTGCAGCCATATTGGTATCTTCCTGATATGGATACATCTCTGTAGTAATGTACAGTATTTTTTGATTCGGCATAAACTTCTATCTAATTTTTGTAAAAATGCTTTAATGCGCAAAATTACGAAAAAACATCCAACATTATTTTAATTAACATTTTTTTACGATAATTCCCTTTCCTAAATTATTAAAACTACCACAAATTGTACAATAATTATATGATATTTTTAGTATTTTTGAATTACTATTAAAATAAACTATGGAAGTTTTAAAAAGTAAAAAAGTTCTTCAGGATTTCATTGAAAGACAGAAAGAAATGGGCAAAAAGATAGGTTTTGCACCTACTATGGGAGCCCTTCATAATGGTCATTTGTCTCTTTATAAAGCTGCACGAGAAGAAAATGATTTAGTGATATCATCAATTTTTGTTAATCCTACTCAGTTTAACAATCCGGAAGATCTCGAAAAGTACCCGAGAGACATCAACCGGGATATTTTAATCCTTAAAAATTCAGGTTTGGTAGATGCAGTCTATATTCCCGAGGTTGCGGACATTTACCCTGAAAAAACTGAAAGTCAGCATTATGACTTCGATGGTCTGGAAAATGAAATGGAAGGAAAATCAAGACCAGGCCATTTTGATGGTGTTGGAACAGTAGTTGAAGAGCTTTTTAATCAGGTAAAACCAGACAATGCTTATTTTGGTGAAAAAGACTTTCAGCAATTAGCCATTATCAAAAAAATGGTTGAAAAGAAAAAACTTCCAATTAATATAAAAGGAGTTTCTATTTATAGAGCCAAAAATGGCTTAGCATTAAGCTCAAGAAACCAAAGACTTCACGAAGACAGAAGAGAAGCTTCAAAAGTCATTTATGAAACTCTTAAAAAAGTAAATGATTGGTTCAGAGTAGTAACAGTTACAGAAATTAAAAAAAGGGTTCAGGATATTTTTGATCATCAAAAAGGGATGCAACTGGAATATTTTTTAATTGCAGATGAAGAAACCTTAAAAGAGACAGATTTTTTCTACAAAGACAGAAATTTCAGAGCATTTATTGTCGTTGTTGTCGATGGAGTAAGATTGATTGATAATATGCATTTGGATTAAATTGAAATTGAGAATGAGATTAAAGTTCAGATTTAGATTAGTTTAAAACTTAATTTTAACTATTTTTTGAATAATATATATGTGTTGCTTTTTTAAGTGACGCATTTTTTTGTTTTAAATTTCAATTAATTTTTTAATTCAATAAAGATCCTTCGACTGCTTCGCGCTCAGGATGACACCGTGAAATCAAGTATATGATATTATAACGTTTAGTATTAGCGTCTGTCATCCTGAGCGCGAAGCAGTCGAAGGATCTCTCGTTAACCAATCCAAGATATTATTTTACCTCATATTGAAAATTAAAAAGAATCTATAAAAATGTAATGAATATTGATTTAGCTTTGAGTATATAAAAAATCAAAGGCTTCTTACGAAGCCTTTGAAACACCAAATCACAAAATATTAATATGAAAAAAATTTACTTTTCAGTAAATTAGTGACCCGGCTGGGATTCGAACCCAGGACCCATACATTAAAAGTGTATTGCTCTACCAGCTGAGCTACCGAGTCGGTCACTTATTTTACGAATACATTTATAATAATGATTTTCGTTTTAAGCGGTGCAAAGATACAAAAAAAATTGTTCCTGCAAAATTTATTTTTAAAATTCAAAGGCTTCTTGAGAAGCCTTTGAAACACCAAATCACAAAATATTAATATGAAAAAAATTTACTTTTCAGTAAATTAGTGACCCGGCTGGGATTCGAACCCAGGACCCATACATTAAAAGTGTATTGCTCTACCAGCTGAGCTACCGAGTCGGTCACAATTGTAATGATAAATATAAATTAAATTCTAATAAATCACATCAATTATTTCAATTTTTCTGCAGTGTGCCTGCGACTGGATTCGAACCAGCACATCCTTAGGAAACCACCCCCTCAAGATGGCGTGTCTACCAATTTCACCACGCAGGCAATAAATTACAAAAATCTAGTAATTTTCTTGCTTGTGACCCGGCTGGGATTCGAACCCAGGACCCATACATTAAAAGTGTATTGCTCTACCAGCTGAGCTACCGAGTCGGTCACTTTATCCATGATTAACACTGTGATAATGTCTCTCATTTTTAGTGGTGCAAAGATATGAGTTTTTTCGTTATCTCAAAACTTTTTCGCACATTTGTTTAAAAAAAATTCATGATAATTTCACTGGTTGGATACATGGGAAGTGGCAAATCTCACATTTCCAAAATATTAAGCGAAAAAATAAATTTTAAATTAATTGACCTGGATAAAGAGATTTCCAGAAGAAATAAATTAACCATTCCCGAAATCTTCGAGAAAAAGGGAGAAATTTACTTTAGAAAGCTTGAAAGAGAGACTTTGGAAGAAATCCTTGCGTCTGAAGAAAACGTAGTTTTGAGCCTTGGTGGAGGAACGCCTGTTTATTATAATAACATGGAAATTGTAAATCTCAACTCAAAAAGTATCTTTCTGAGGGCTTCGATTGGAACTTTAGCAGAGAGAATTTCAAAACAAAAAGATAAAAGGCCATTGATAGCAAAGATTTCTGAAGAAGATCTTCCTGAATTTATTGCTAAACATTTATTTGAAAGAAACGAATATTATGGAAAGGCTCAGTTTAACATCAATACAGACAACAGAGAACCTGAAGATATTGTCAACGAGATAATAGAAAAGCTCTATCTCTAGAGCTTTTTATTAATCTTCCTTTTCTTCTGAATCTTCACCTGTTTCGCCAAAGAAATCGTCCCAATCGGTAAAATCTGAGTCAATGTCGTTTCCAACATAGTCGTCCATTTCACGTCTGTCTTTTTTGGTAGGCCTACCCTCACCTTTGTTTCTATAATAATCTTGTGACATTTTGCGCATTTTCAACAACTCATATTGCTCAACATCTGTCACATCCTTTATATGAAGAGGAACTAACTTGGCTCCAATCCTACTTTTAGGAATCTGGATGACTTTAATTTTATAATCAATCTGATTTTTTCTGATTTTAATAATATCCCCTTCTTTTACCTCTTTAGATGACTTTACGGTAGACTCTCCTATAGATACTCTGTTTTTCTTAATCTCCTCAGTAGCAATGCTTCTCGTCTTATAAAACCGAATACTCCATAAAAATTTATCTATTCTCATAATTTTTTATACTTTTGTCGTTATATTATTTGTAAAGTAATTAAAGTTTTTTGAAAAATGAAAAAAATATTTTTATATATCCTTGCTGGATCTCTTTGTTTCACGGCATGTAAAAAGGATGATGATGATGTGGCAACTTTTACAGAGCCCGATGACATCGCTACAAGAAATTCTTATGATGAACAAGCGATTCAGAAGTTCATGGACGATAACTATTTGGACATACAAGGAAATATAAGAGCATTTAGTTCAACAGATGCAACAGATGATAACTATAAAAAATTATCTGAGCTTAATCCTGTAAAACTTCCATCTGGAGTTATTTATATTATAAGAGATGGAGTACAACCTTCACCTGGTAAAACGATTGAATCCACTAGTCAAATCAGAACAATGATCAAGGCAAATTACTATCTTGCAACAAATACCGATGGAATTGCTTTCAATCCTATCTATACAGGAAGTCTTATAAATACAGTAGATGGATCAGGCTCACCAATTACAGATCCATTATTTTACTATGTTAAAAATTCTGTATTGGCTGCCGCAACAACTGATGCAGCAAAATTAAGAAGCTATTACGAAATTGAAGGATTTCAGGAAGGGCTTAAATACTTTAAAGCTTATGATAACAAGTCAGATGGTGATGCTTACAACTTACAAGGTGTAATTCTTGTTCCTTCAAAAGCTGCTTTTGCCAGAGATCTTCACTATAATTATAACGGTTATACGCTTCAAAACAGATGTTTCGTATTTAATTTCGAAATTTATAATGCGCAAACAAGACCTTTAGCTGATCAATAAAAAAACAAAAGCGCTTCATTTTAGAAGCGCTTTTTTATTTATAAAAATCAGTATTTAGCTTTCTGTTTCACATTCCCCAAAATATCAGGGAAATAAAGATCAGCCAAATGATCAAACTCATCTCCCCTCATAAACATTGTAGCACCAACTTCTTCGTAAGAACTTTTTCCTGCCGCTGCAATTAATTCATTACAAGTGTGAAGTGTATTTTTATGAAAATGATAGACTCTTTCTGCCTTATCTGTTACATCAAGTCCTTTAATTAGCATTTTATCCTGAGTCGCAACTCCGGTCGGACACATATTATTATTACATCTTAGTGCCTGAATACAGCCAAGAGAAAACATAAAACCTCTCGCATTATTACACATATCCGCTCCCATTGCAACTGCTCGCAAAATATCTAAACTTGTAAGAACTTTTCCACTTGCGATAACTCTCAATTTTCCTCTCAGATTATAATTATTCAACGTTCTATTAACGAAAATCAAAGCTGGTTCTAAAGGCATTCCGACTCCGTCTGAAAATTCCGGTGGTGCGGCTCCAGTTCCTCCTTCTGCTCCGTCAATGGTTATAAAATCAGGATAAATTTTTAGGACATTCATCTGAACACATATGTCTTCAAATTCTTTTGTATCGCCGATACATAATTTAAATCCAACTGGTTTTCCTCCTGAAAGCTCTCGTAATTGCTGAACAAACCTCAACAATCCCGCTGCATCAGAAAAAGAAGAATGTGAAGGCGGAGAAATAATGGTCATTCCCGGTGTGACGTGACGGATTTTTGCAATTTCAGGGGTATTCTTCACTCCCGGTAAAACACCTCCATGTCCTGGTTTTGCACCTTGAGATAATTTAATTTCGACCATTTTTACATTTGGAAGTGTTGAATATTTTTTAAATAATTCAGGATTAAATTTCCCTTCATCATCTCTACATCCAAAATATCCTGTTCCGATTTGCCAGCAAAGATCACCCCCTTCCAAATGATGGGGAGAAATCCCTCCTTCACCTGTATTATGATAAAAATTTCCTTTTTTAGCACCTCTATTCAACGAAATTTGGGCTCTGTCACTTAAAGCTCCAAAACTCATTGCTGAAATATTAAACAAAGAAGCATGATAAGGCTGTGAACATTGCTCACCTCCCACCCAAACTCTCGGAAGTTCTTCTTTAGGAGATTTAGCATAAATTGAATGCTTAATTCCCTCATATTTTCTATGATTAACTTCTAACTGTGTCCCAAAAGGAACTGTATCACTAAGATTTTTTGCACGTCTGTACACTGCAGAACGCTGATTTCTTGGAAAAGGTTTTCCATCCGTTTCTCTTTCAATAAAATATTGCTGCATTTCGGGCGAAATACTCTCAAAAAAGTATCTGAAATACCCTACAACAGGAAAGTTCCTTAAAATCGCGTGCTTTGATTGGGTAACATTATAAACGCCAACAGCATAAATAACCGTAAATAAAATAGGAATCCACCAATCAGCTTTTATAAAAAAAGCAACAGCCCAGGAAACAACTAAAATAACCGCTCCCCAAACCAAAAATTTATCTCTCATATCGTTTTTGAATTTAATCAAAGTTAAAAAATTTTAACCGATATGAATGCTTTAAGACACATTAAAAATCATTATTAATGCCTTAAAAAAAATTAATTTTCAAGGTTAGATTTATTGTCAATTTATAATAAAATAAATGAATCATCATAAAATAACGATGATGAAAAATAGCATGAGAATTCATTGCTAAAAATCAGAAGACTAAATTTTTTCTAAAAAACTTTCAAAAGAATTCATAACTGAAACTGTTCCATCAGCTTCAATTTTTTCGAGCTTTAAAAATTCAATTTGATTTACAGAAGATTGATCAAAATCTTTTTGAACTCTCACATAGTTTTCTGTGAAGCCATACATTTTGCCGTCTTTATTTTCATGTTCCCAAAGAACAGGAAGCGTTTTCCCTAGTTGAGTCTGGTAAAATGCCATCTTTTTCTTTTCAGATAAAATTCTAAGCATTTTATTACGTTTTTTTCTTTCAGGAATCGGAACAACACCTTCCATTCCTACAGCTTCTGTATTTTCTCTTTCAGAATAGGTAAAAACGTGTAAATATGTGATTGGAAGATCGTTCAGGAAATTATACGTTTCCATGAATCTTTCTTCTGTTTCTCCCGGAAAACCGATAATTACATCCACACCGATTGCCGCATCAGGCATTACTTCACGGATTTTATTAACTCTGTCGTTGTATAATTTCGTTAAGTAACGACGTTTCATTTTTTTCAATAAATCATCGCTTCCCGATTGCAAAGGAATGTGGAAATGAGGAACAAAACTTTTACTTTTAGAAACCAATTCAATGCTTTCATCTTTCAAAAGATTCGGTTCGATGGAAGAAATACGGATTCTTTCGATACCTTCAACTTTATTTAATTCTGAAATTAAATCTAAAAAAGTATGTTCATGTCTTTTGTTCCCAAATTCGCCTTTTCCGTAATCACCGATGTTTACACCAGTTAAAACAATTTCTTTGATGTCTCTTGCAGCAATTTCTTTGGCATTTTTAACCACATTTTCGATAGTATCTGAACGGGAAATTCCTCTTGCCAAAGGAATTGTACAGTAAGTACATTTATAATCGCAACCATCCTGAACTTTCAAAAAAGCTCTGGTTCTGTCACCAATTGAATAACTCCCGATAAAGAAATCGGTTTCTTCAATCTCACATGAATGAACGATACCTTCACTTTCGGATTTCTCCAAATCATCAAGATAACTTAAAATGTTGAATTTTTCTTTAGCTCCAAGAACCAAATCTACACCTTCAATCTGTGAAATTTCTTCAGGTTTCAGCTGTGCATAACATCCAACAATGACCACCAAACCTTCAGGATTGGCTTTCATGGCTCTTTTCACGTGAAGTTTACACTCACGGTCTGCGTTTTCAGTTACTGAACAGGTGTTGATTACATAAATATTCGCACTTTCATCAAAACTCACCTTATCATAACCTGCATCTGTCAATTGACGGGCAATAGTAGATGTTTCTGCAAAATTTAATTTGCAGCCAAGTGTATGAAATGCGGCAGTTCTGTGAGAGTTAGACATTTATTGATCCTGAATTTTGTGGGTGCAAAGATAATAATTTTAATATGAATTCTAAATTGATTCAATCTATTGAGAATATTTCCAAATAATTAATAAAACCAAATTAGCGTTTATCACGTATATAAATGTAAATTGCAGCCTATGAATTGTAAGATTAGCCATTTTATGCAGGATTTGAATTCCTTAAACATTGGAAAGCTGGAAAAATGGTTTACTGATGATAGTACGATTTGGATTCCTCCTGTTAAAGAAATTTCGGGAAAAACCAGAATTTTAGCTTTATTTAGAGCAATTTTCAGACGTTATGAAAAAATTGACTGGCAGGTTTCGGAAATATTTCCGATAGGAAATGATAAATATTTCTACTTAACTACATCTTCGGGAAATATGTTTGGACAAGGCTTTTATGAAAACGAAATTTGTACTCTCGTTCAATTTTCTGCTGAAGGAACTATAACTTATCTTTCTGATTATTTTAAAGATACACAAGCATTCAATTAAAAAACCACCTTTTGAAAGATGGTTTTTTAATTTGTAAAATTTTTATTCTCTGTTTTTTACCATTACCCAACCTGTATATTTATATAATGTATTCTTCTTATCATTTTCATTCCACGTTACAGAATACCAGTAAGTTCCTGTCGGTACTTTTTTACCTCCGATTGTTCCGTCCCATTTGTAATTATTAAATTTATCAGCCTGGAAAATCTTTGTTCCGTATCTGTCAAAAATATTAAATATTAAATTTTGTTTGCTTCCCAACGCAGAATAATCGATAATATCGTTAACTCCGTCTCCGTTTGGTGTAATCACATTTACCAAATTAGGAACAACAATCGTGATACCAATAGGATCGCAATCATAGCCATCTTTCACAAAAACATGACTGTCACCTCGCGGAACATTTGTAAATACATTAGAATCCTGCCAATTTACATTGTCCAATGAATATTTGTATGGCGGAGTTCCTCCTGTAACATTTACCGTAACTGTATTATTTGTAATATCAACTGTAGAAATTACAGGTTGCTCTGAAGCATAAACTTTCACGGTTTGTTTTGCTGTACAATCACCAGTTTTCAATTTTACCCAATATGTTCCGACCCCTACATTATTAATTGTTTGAGTTGTTGCTCCTGTACTCCATTCATAACTTGTAAATCCAGAACCTGCATCCAATGTTGTTTTATCTTCCATACAGATTATTTTATCTTGAAGAATACTGGAATAAACCGGAGGAATTACAACTAAAGTTACTTTGGCAATCGCATAACAATTATTAGAATTAAAAACTTTAATATAAATAACACCATTCGGAGCAATATAATTTAAGAAATTCAGAATTTCATTAGTTCCGTTTTGTGCATCAATCAAAGAAGGATAATATTTTTTTGTACTTGTTTGTGTTGTTATGGGTGCAGTTGTAAGATTAAATAAAGCTGTCGAAGGATCTGATTCTATAAAACAAGACCTCAACGTTGCTTCAGTCACAACAACGACAGGATAAAATTTCAATGTAATTATAGCGATTGCAGTACAGCCATACTGTGACGTAATCTTTACATATACTGTTCCTTCAGCCGAAACAAATGCAGCAGGATTTGCAATTGGATTAGTTCCCGCATTAAGATCTGAAAGTGTATTATAATATTGTTTTGTAGCCGTAGGATCACCAAAAACAACTGCTGAAGTAAGATCAAAGGTTGCAACTCCTGCATTGTTATTATTACAACTATAAAGTGTAACATTTGTTCCTGAAATATTTCCGAATTTAAATTTAAAAGCTCCTACCTGCCTGCAGGAATTAATCGGATTATTCGGATTGGCCGGATCCTGATAATGAACGCTGTAATAATAAATCGTTGTCGTATTAACTGTTATTGGGCTCAAAATAGGATTTGCTCCAGAAAGCGCTTCATTTTGTGACGTATGATAACTTATCTGAAAATTAGTATTTCCATTCAAAATTCCGGCAGATAAGGTACTGAAATCAAAAATCATAGGATTTTCGCAAACAATAATTTCTCTCGGATCTGCAGGATTTGCCGCAGGAGCTCCAGGTGGATGAAACGGCTGAGTCTGTATCGCAGGATCTGTAAACGGAGAAGCCAAAGTAGCTGTTCCTCCCCAAGTTAAAGAAAAAGGCGCAACGGTTGTACTTCCCGCTCCTACCCAGTTATCAATATAAAGATAATATGTTTGACCAGGTAAGACATCCATATATTGACAGTATGGCGTAAGAGAACCTCCCGCAGCACTTATAATTGTGCTTGTCATATTCAATCCTGTAGAAGCTCCGACTCCGATCACAGTTGCTGCATTACAACGTATCGGTGATCCAAGGGTTCCGCAGGTAACATTAGGTCCGTAAATCGCCCAGTCATAATCTGCACCGGGATCTGTTGGAATCAAATCAAATGTAAGAGTTCCGCCTGTCGCAATGGTAAATCTATACCATATTGAGTTGTGTTCACCTGAAGACAGACAACCTCCAAGATTTTCATTAACGGCACCGATTCCCGTCGGAGAATATGTAATATTAGAATTTCCACAAACTGTAAGCGCTGTAGCGCAGTCTGCCTGAGCAAAAAAAGTCCGTGAAATGATCAGAAAAAAAAGAAGTAGAATTTTTTTCATATCCTGTGAAATTTGGTTATTAATTCCGTGATGTAATTTGTTGTCTATCAAATATAAACAATTCAAACTAAAAATAATAAATTTAACCAAAATAATTCAATTAAAACTGAAAAATAATACGACTTTTACAATAACTATTTAATACTTGTAATGTTTCCGCAAAGATTTTCTAAATGAAAAATCTTGTGAAAAGGGCTTTTTACTTCATTTAAATGTTCTCTGTCCTGAATAAAAGTATATCGCGAAGCAATGGAATTCATATCCGAAACAATCACCAGCCAACATTCATCAACAGAAGTGTCGTAATAAGGAAATTTTTCGTTCTTTTTTTCTATCAATTCTAAAATTTTCTCCGAGCATAATTCATCAAAAAGATTCATATTATATTCGTGAGTGATGAATACATTTCTGCGATGAGAAGATTTCCTGATACTTTTTACATATCCGACAGATTTTCCTTTTTTAATGCTTTTATAAATGTTCAGGATAATTTCTTCATGGCTTTCAACAGTATCCAGCTTAATATTTGGGTAGAATTCTAAAAAATAAACACCACGATATTTCGTAGTGTCTTCTTGTTCCAATAATATTTCTGCCTGACGGAAAATCTTGTTCAAATTACTTTCAACCTTTTTCATTTCCAGATGGTTAATTACTTCGGTCAATTCGATGCCAATTTTTTTGTCGTTGAACTTTGCGATAAAGTCGGGACTTTCGCAGGTAAGGTTTTCAAACTGTACATCCGGAAAATGGTGCATAAAAGAATTGAGGAGTAAAATCTCGGCTTTCTTCTTATATTTTTCGCGGTCATGAAGCGGAGACTCGTCTATTTTACGATGATACTTTTCTATCGGCTTTTTTTTCAAATGTCGATTCAGATAATATAAACTAAGATTTTTAATTAAATCTTCATCAGAAAATGCCTTTTTCATTTGTTAATTTTTATTATCGTTATGGTATACATAAAACCTACGGTTTCACCTCATGAATGTTTTGATTTTCAAAATTTTACAGATTAAAGGTAAAGAAAAAAACTGCTCGAAATTTATTTTTAATGTTAATTTATAAAATAATTAATCTAGAGTTTATTTTCATAATCGATACCTTTAAGGCTTCATTATAAAAACTGTTGATGTATGGATTTTAAAAATTTTAAAATACCCTTTAGTGTAAATCCACAATATTCTAAAAAAGTAGCCTATTTCTCAATGGAATTTGCCATTGAACAGGTCTTAAAAATATATTCGGGTGGTTTGGGATTCTTGGCTGGATCTCATATGAGAAGTGCTTATAACCTGAAACAGGATCTTATCGGAATCGGGATTCTATGGAAATTCGGTTATTATGATCAGGCGAGAAATCATGATCAGACTTTGCAGCCGACATGGACAAAAAAAATGTATAGTTTCCTTGAAGACACAGGAATCAAATTTCAGATTGAAATACACAGTGCGCCGGTTTGGGTAAAAGTATATTATCTTGATCCTGAAATTTTCAATACAGCTCCGATGTTTTTCCTTTCTACGGATGTTCCTGAAAATGATCATGTTTCAAAAACAATTAGTCACAGATTGTATGATGCAAACGAATCTACAAAATTGGCGCAATATATTTTATTAGGAAAAGGCGGTGCAAAATTATTAGACGAAATAAATGCTGAAAGAGATATTTATCATTTAAATGAAGCTCACGGACTTCCTGCCGCTTTCCATTTATTGAAAAAATACAATGGAGATTTAAACAGAGTTAAAGAAAAATTAGTTTTCACAACCCATACTCCTGAAGAAGCCGGAAATGAAAAGCACAACTTAAGACTTTGCTACGATATGTCTTATTTTTCAGGTTTCAGCATGGAAGAAATAAAAAGCATTGAAGGTTCTGATGACGACCGTTTCAATCATTCTCTTTGTGCTTTGAAAATGGCAAGAATCGCAAATGGAGTTTCTCAACTTCATGGCGACGTTTCAAGAGCAATGTGGAGCAAATATTCCGGGATTTGTGAAATTACTTCGATCACGAATGCTCAGGAATTCAAATATTGGTCGGACAAACCACTTTACAATGCAAAAGATGAAAATGACGAAACCGTTTTTGATTACCGTAAAAAACATTTAAAGAAAAGATTATTTAAAATAGTTGCAGATCAGACAGGAAATTTATTTAATCCAAATATTTTTACGATTGTATGGGCGAGAAGATTTGCGGGTTACAAACGTGCGGATTTGCTGTTACACGATAAAGACAGATTTTATAAATTATTAAACCATCCAAAATATCCCGTTCAGATTATTTGGGCTGGAAAACCTTACCCGATGGATTATTCTGCGATCTCAACATTCAATTTATTGGTTGAAGAAAGCAAAAATCATAAAAATATGGCGGTTCTTACCGGTTACGAATTGTCATTAAGTAAATCTTTAAAACAAGGTTCAGATCTTTGGTTAAACAATCCAAGAGTTCCGAGAGAAGCTTCCGGAACTTCTGGAATGACGGCTGCAATGAATGGTTCTATAAACTTATCAACAGACGATGGATGGATCCCCGAATTTGCAAAACACGGAGAAAATTCTTTTGTAGTTCCAAAGGCAGATTACCACAATATGAGTATTTATGAGCAGGATAATTATGATTTGAATAAATTATATGAAATTCTTGAAAATGAAATACTTCCAACATATTATGACAATCAGAATAAATGGAGAAAAATTCAGTACAATTCGATGAATGATGTGAAAGATCAATTCAACAGTGATAGAATGGCGGATGAATATTATAAAATTATGTATAATCATAAAGATTAATTGACTGAAATATTAATAGATGCTTCGACGGAGCTCAGCATGACATTCCTAATACTAACTGTTATTTTGAAGCGATGTTACGTTGAAACTCTCAAAGAATCTTTTAAATAAAAAAATCGGCTTGGAAAATACTTCCAGCCGATTTTATTTTTGATTAATCTTTTTTCTTTTTAGGTACTTTAAGACCTTTTTCTCTAGCTTCAGAAATACCGATGGCTACTGCCTGTTTTCTGTCTGTCACTTTTTCTCCGGAAGAAGATTTCAGCTTTCCTTCCTTGAATTCGTGCATTACTTTTCCTACTTTGTCCTGAGCTTTTTCCGAATATTTTGTCTTGCTCATGATATTAATATTTTAAGATTTGGGTAAAGACACTCCTATTTCGTAAACATTTGCATGTTTCAGGTACTTTGAACGCTCTCTTGATGTTACAGACTCAAAATGATCATTTTTAATCACAACAATTGGGTCTTCTGTATTTTCAAGTTCAAAATTGGCAAAATATCTTTCTTCGGGACTTGATTGTTTTTGGCTAGCCTTTATTTTTTGTAATTCGTCCGCGTATTTTCTGAATCCCGGATCTGATGAATGTATGAATTTATATTCTGGTCCTGCATCTACAAAATAGTGAAGTTTTTTTTCAATTAAATCTGCATCCTGACAAATTTCAGGATTATCATTTCCGTCCTTAAAGCCTACTTCTACCAAACTTCCTCCTTTTTTCTGAGCACATTCTTCAGCATCTTGAAAACTTGAAAATCCGGTATATACGATTTGATCGTTTAAATCATAACGGTTCAGTTTTTGGTTAAAAGCATTCGTTTCCATAATTATTATTTGATTGATTATATCTTAACATATTCAATTCTTTTGCCAAAACATTCATTAAAAAGAAAAGTTTTAAGAAAATCTTTTAAATTTCAACATAAAAAAATCTTCCGAAATTGGGAATCGGAAGATTTTGGTTTGTGTTTTTAGAATCTTATCAAATCAAATTTTATTATTGTTTGATGATCATTCATTATTTAGAGTTTAGTAACAATTAAATATCCGTAATTATCACTACTATTGGGCTGGTTCATGCTACAGGTAGATGTATTATAACTATCTCCTCCTGCATAATTAACAAACAGTGCGACTTTCTCATTAACTGTCGTACTTTGATAAGCTACAACCAATTTTTGAGGATTAGCATAGGCATAACTGTTAACATGAATAGCACCTGAAGCCAACCTTCTAGCAACAGCATAATCTCTAAAAATAGTATTTGTAGAATAAATTGAACTTCCGCTATTTGCTGTCGCAAATATCGTATTTATTGCGACTTGTCCCGTATTTGAACTTGTAGTAGGAAGACCTGTACAAAATGCAGTCTGATACATCTCAAAAAGATATACACCAGGCTCCGGAACTATAATGTATTTTATATTACTTACAGATTGTGAATTAACAGTAGCTGATGCATCAGTTCCGAAATCGAAACCTACAGTATTTCCTTTAACATCAGATCCATCTGCAAATGGAATATTTGTATACGTATTTGTGTTTGATAAGGTAAAATTTCCAAATGATGTACTTCTCTTAAAATAAAAATATTTTGTAGTCGTAGCTCTTGAAATTCCAGCTCCTGAAGTTGCAACAGCAAGAACGCTATAAGGAAGCGATAAAACAGGTAAATTTTCATGTTTTATATCCGTTTTTACATCGAGCATTGCAGTAGGTGTTGCTGCTCCTAAGTTTATCCCGGTATATTGATTATCCATTGTCTTCAACAGTTCTACATTACTCGAATTTTTGACATCAAAGGCTTTTGTAGCAGCTGTATTTCCTGTAGAAACAACATCTAGCATGGATGAAGGTGTGGTTGTATTAATTCCCACCTGACCTAAAGCATGTATAGAAGATATTGCTGAAAATATTAATATTATCCTTTTCATGATTTCAAAATTATAATTTGGAAATATTAACTGTAACTTTATTACTTAATCCTGGAGGCGTAGCAAAAGAACAGCTACTTGAAGTAAATAAATCTCCAAAACCATAATTCACAAAAAAAGCTATTTTTTCGTTCGCCGTTGTAGTTTCAACTATTAAAAATACAGTATGAGGCAACGCAAAATTATACGGATTAGCAATTATTGTACCTGTATCATTTCTTCTTGGCAATCCATTGTATCTTACAACTGCCTGTCTCACATAATTTGTACTTCCTGATGTTGCTTTAAAAAGCGCAGTTCCAACTCCAAGCATATAACCTGAATAAGTATTAGGATCTCCCGAGCATAAAGTATAATAATTTAAATTAATCTTATAAACTCCCGCACTTGGAAATGTAATATATCTTACGTTAGAATAAGAAAGTGTTGAAGTATCTAAAGTAGCTGTAGCATCTGTCCCAAACGTCGTTGCCAAAGTATTTGTTACTGATTGAGTTGCAGTAAGAGGAATATTTGTATAAACATTCGTATCCGACAGTGTAAATGATGAAGTAGCTGTAGCTGAGTTGAGTTCCATATATAAATATTTTGTGGGCTCCGGAACATAAGTACCTACCGTACCGTCATCTTTTATTGCTAAAGGGCTAACTGCACCTGTAACTACCGGCAGATTTTCATATTTTACACTTCCGTTTGTATGAAGTTTCGCTGTAGGGGTCGGAACATTTATTCCTACATTTCCGTTATCTAAAACGGTAACCATTTCTGTACCGCTTGAGTTATTGATTTCCAAAGCTTTAGTAGCATTTGTATTTCCTTTAGACTTGATATCTAAAGCCGCAGAAGGATTAGTTTCATTAATACCTACTTGCGCGTACGTAAACATTGAGCATAAAATGCTTACGCAAATCATTACATTTTTCTTCATTTTAAAATTCAGTTTTTAATAAGGGTTAAGGATAAAAGGTATAACCAAGCTATTTGATAACTTGTTAGAAATATTCGTATATCAGCAGATGATATTTAATCTTTAAAATCTAAACCAAATAGAAAAGTTTAGACTGGAGCAAATGAAATGCTCAAAAAAAATGAAAAGTAATTTTGTTATTCATCAGATAATTTTTAGTTATTGTTAATTGTGTTATTGTAAAAAATGAAATATTAAAGATTAGAAATTAATCAAATTCTATTTCGTTCTAAAATTTACAATGCAAATGTATTATTCTAATTGAAAAAACTCACACTGCATTTATACTGCAATAAACTAATCAATTATAAAACAATAACTTAATAAATAAAATATGGTATATTTTTTTCTTTAAAAAGTAGAATTATCATTCAAATAATATCAATTTTTAATGGTTAGATTATTCTGATTCATTAAATAATCTCTTCAAATTCTTATAAAAAGTTATCGACTAAGTACCCAATTATTAAAATCTACATCAGTCGCCAAATCTATTTTTTTGCGTAATCTGTACTTTTTAGATTCAACAGTTCGGATTGACATGTGCGCATATTCTGCAATTTCTTTGTTAGAAAATTTTAATTTTATTAAAGCAAAAAACTTCATATCATTTACAGTAAGCTGTGGATATTCTGATCGAAGGGTTGTATAAAATTCAGAATACACTTCTTTGAATTTTACGATAAAGGACGGATCATCAGTTATAGCAAGATGTATGACCTCATCAATGGCAGTATCCAGCTTTTTCTTTAAAAGATCAGTTTCCTGTACTTTTTGATGAATGGTAGTATCGTTTTCCTTTTGTTTCTGATTAAAAAATCTAATTAACATACAGATGATGAACAAACTAATCAATGTTACTCCTATAATAATATAATAAAGACTGTTTTTGCTCTTTTCATTTTCTTCAGCCTGATCGTTGAGAAGTTTTTCTATAGGAAGATTTGCCATTTGTTTTTCAACCTGATTCAAACTATCGTTGAGTGCAGAATATTTTAACAGATATTCATTTTCTTTCTGAAGATCATTTTGCCCTTTGTAAGCCTCGTAAATTAATTTATAGGATTCCAAATCTCTTTTCTTAAAATTCATTTTTTTAGTTATTTCAAGAGATTCGAAAAGACATTTTAAGGCTTTATCGTATTCTTTCTTTTTTATATATAATTTCCCATAAGCCCGTAAAACATTAGATTTTCCTTCGATTGGAGCCTTCTTTGCCAAAACCAGATCATTCGCTTTATCCGTATAATATTTTGCAGAATCTATCTCTCCTTTGTCCAAATGCCTACTTGCGATTGTAATATAAAGCATCGGCATAGGTGAAGCCATACACTTTCTTTCGTTGCTGTAAACAGAATCCATCTGATTCAAAGATTCAAAACTTGATCTTTTCCAATCGTATACATTATATTTAAGCTTTTCGCTCAGTTTTTTATCCTGAATTTTATTAGCGAAATCCAATGATTTATTAAAACTTTTAATAGCCTGCTGATGAAGTTCGAGGCGGTAATAATATGTTCCGTAAAGAAAATACAACCGTGCTTTTAAAGGATTATCATCAAAGCTTTTGAGTTTTTTCTCAGCAATATTCAGAAAATAAAAACTTTCCTGATTTTTGTTCATACCACCTAAAGCATGTGCCAAGCCTAAATATCCTGTAATTTCGCCCTTTGTATATTTTATTCTTTTAGATTTTTCAATAATTTCTTTTTGTAGTAAAACACCTTTTCTATAATCACCGATGTTCCATTGTATTTTAGAGATCTGTTTTTGTAGAGTGTCAATCTCGGCAGTAGTAGTTTTTTGAGCTGTAATTGGGAACATTATCAGCACAAATAAGAGACAGTATATTTTATTAAAAATATAATATAACTTCATCATTTTTTATCCTTGAGTTTTAAGCTTGTAAAATTAGTGTTTTAAGTAATTAAAATTAATTATTAAAACCGAAAAATATATAAATGTGGTATTTTTATATAAAATAATCAAATATTATTTAATTATAATTAGAAAAATTTAAAAAATCAACCAAAAGAGAAATAATAATTAAATACTAAAATTTCATTATCTATAAAGTCCCAATATCATTCTGATCAATATATTCTGTGAAATTCTAAATAACAACTATATGATTAAAGAGTAAATATTTTCAGTAAAAGAATTAAAAATGCTTATACTTCTTTTAATAAAGTCTATAACAACACTTTTTAACTCCAATTTCGTTTTATGTTGTAATCTTGCTAAGAATTATTAAATTTGGAATCATTAAAATTAGAAATGAAAAGATTATTATTAACTCTAACTATCGCTGCTACTTTTCAAAGTTTATCAGCACAGGAAATCACTTTAGATAAAATATATTCAGGATATTACCGTGGAAAGGGCATTGCCGGAATCACTTCCATGAAAAACGGTGAAAATTATCTGGTTATTGAACAGGGCGGAATTGCAAAATATTCTTACAAAACTTCTCAAAAAGAAGGAAACCTTGTGGACGGACAATTTCAGAGCTATGAATTTTCTGATGATGAGTCTAAAATCTTGTTATTAAAGGATAGTCAGCCAATCTATAGACATTCTTTCTTAGGAAAATATGACGTAAAAGATCTAAAATCAGGGAAAACAGTAAGTTTAAATGAAGGAAAATTTGTTCAGGAACCAAGATTTTCGCCTGATGCAACGAAAATTTCTTTCATCGTTGATAATAATTTATTTTATCAAGATTTAAATTCAGGAAAAATTACGCAAATCACCGAACATGGCGTAAAAAATAAAATATTAAACGGTCTTGCAGACTGGGTTTACGAAGAAGAATTCGGGCACGCAAGATTGTATGAATGGACAAAAAATTCGGATGCGATTCTTTTCGTAAAACTAGACGAAACAGAAGTTCCTGAAATTTACATTCCTATTTATGGTAAAACGCTTTATCCAAGCGAAATGCGTTACAAATATCCAAAAGCGGGAGAGAAAAACTCTGTGGCTTCAGCGCATATTTACCAGTTGAGCGATGGTAAAAAAACGAGCGTAAATTTAGATAGTTTCAAACATTATTATATTCCAAACGTTATTCAAACGGCAAAAGCAGACGAGATTGTTTTGATAACTTCTGACAGAATTCAAAATGCATCTGATGTGTTGAAAGTAAATACAAAAACGGGAGCTGTTCAAAAATTATTCACTGAAACAGACGATAAATGGATCGATACAGACAGTCCAACGCTGGAGTTTTTAGATGATAATTCTTTCCTTTGGGGTTCTGAAAGAGATGGAAACCGTCATTTATATTGGTACGACAAAGATGGAAAACTGAAAAAGCAGGTTACAAAAGGAAATTGGGAAGTAACAGATTATTATGGATTTAATCCCAAATCAAAAGAAATTTACGTTCAGACTACTGAAAAAGGAAGTATCAATAAAGTTGTTTCTAAAATAAATATCGAAAACGGAAAATCTCAAGTGATTTCAAACGGAGATGGAAATAATTCTGCAAACTTCAGCAAAAACTACAATTATTTCATCGAAACATCTTCTACCGCTGCCAAACCTTACACTTATGTTTTAAAAGACGGAAATGGTAAAGTGGTAAAAGAACTTCAGAATAACGATGCTCAACTTCAAAAATTAAGAGCTGATAGTTTCACTGAAAAAGAATTCATTACGATTCCAAATGAAGCAGGAGATCAAATGAATGCATGGATTATTAAGCCTAAGAACTTTGATAAAAATAAAAAATATCCGTTGTTCATGTTCCAATATTCTGGTCCTGGTTCTCAACAAGTTGCCAACTCTTGGGACAATGGAAACGGAATCTGGTTTGAAATGTTAGCTCAAAAAGGTTATATCGTAGCGTGTGTTGACGGACGTGGAACGGGCTACAAAGGTGCCAAATTCAAGAAAGTAACGTACATGAATTTAGGAAAATATGAGATTGAAGATCAAATTGCGGCTGCAAAATGGTTGGGAAATCAATCGTATATCGACAAAACAAGAATCGGAATGTTCGGATGGAGTTTCGGAGGTTACATGACGAGTTTGGCAATGACAAAAGGTGCTGATGTTTTCAAAATGGGAATCGCAGTGGCACCGGTTACAAACTGGAGATATTATGATTCGGTTTACACTGAAAGATTCATGAGAACACCTCAGGAAAACGCTGATGGATACGACAAAAACTCTCCTACTGAATATGCGAATTTATTAAAAGGCAAATTTTTGTTAATCCACGGAACTGCTGATGACAACGTAGATTTTCAAAATTCTATGGAATTCTCAGAAGCTTTAATTCAAAACAAAAAACAGTTCGATTTCATGGCTTATCCGGATAAAAACCACGGAATTTATGGTGGACAGACAAGACCGCAGCTGTTTCAAAAAATGACTGATTTTATTTTGGAGAATTTGTAATTTCAAATAAAATTTAAACATAAAAAAATCCGGATCTCTTCTTTAAGATTCGGATTTTTTATTTTGTTGAAACTTAAATGTATCTCAATTAATTTTTGCTTGAAGCAATATAATTCTTGATTTTCTTTTGAGCAGATTCATGACTTATTGTTCTGTCATTTTCGATATCATCCAAACCTTTCTTTAATGATTCTCTCTGAGGTTCAGATAACATTCCTGACCAATCTTCTGAATTTGTTCTGTTATATTTTGTCTTCAAAAAATCAATAAAATCATTCACTTCCTCGTAAAAGTTTTCAGGAAGCGTCTTGATATTGTTTTCTAAATCTTTTAATGTAATTTCCATTTCCTTCACCTTTATTTTATCCAAAGTTAATAAAATCTGATTATTGTTTTTAAAATTTTATATTTGTGAAATTTGAAATTTGAAAATATGAAGACTAAACATCCTAAAGGGTTGCCTTTCCTCTTCTTTACTGAAATGTGGGAGCGTTTCGGATACTACTTGATTCTCGGAATTTTCGTTTTATACGTCATCGAACCAACAGGTTTAAAAGGCGGTCTCGGACTTCCTGACAAAACTGCAGACGACATTTTCGGAACATACATAGCTTTGACTTATCTTACACCTTTCATCGGAGGATTTTTGGCAGACAGAGTTTTAGGCTATATTAAATCTATTTATTTGGGTGGAGTTTTAATGGCAGCCGGATATATAGGGATGGGTGTTTTCAAAGATCTGACCTTATTTTATTCTTCATTAGCTTTAATTATTATAGGAAATGGTTTCTTTAAACCAACAATTTCGACATTATTAGGAAATTTATATTCCGAAGAACCTTACAAAGCCAATAAAGATTCCGGATACAATATTTTTTACATGGGAATCAATATCGGAGCATTTATTTGCAATATTATCGCTGCATTTATGCGAAATAAATTCGGCTGGGGTGAAGCCTTCATCACTGCCGGAGTCGGAATGCTGATCGGGATGGTTATTTTTACCGTCGGTAGAAAACATTACATTCACGCAGCTAAAATGAAACCTGTACAGGAAGGCGATACGAAGCTTTCTGAGATTTTATTAAAAGTTTTCGTTCCTGCAATTATTGCCGGAGTTATCGGTTGGTTTATTCCTAAAAATATTTTTGGAAGTGACAGTACAGATGCCTTTATTTTCGCTTGTATTCCTGTGATTTATTTTTATGCATCTCTTTATTTTAAAGCAAAACCAGAAGAAAAATCTTCCATTGGAGCTTTGTTATCGGTATTTTTAATCAGTATGTTTTTCTGGGCAGTTTTTAAACAAAACGGAACAGCATTAACAAGATGGGCAAATTATTACACTGACAGAAGTGTTCCTGCATCGATGGAAAAACCGTTGGAAGGAATTTATATGGTCGACGGAAAAAGCTATGAAGACAAAGAAGTTTCGGTTTACGACGATCAATATCAATCTCAAAAAGATAAAGACGGAAATACCATTAAAGAAAAAGGTAAAGACGTTTATTTTAAAAATATTTCTCCTGAACAACGGGCTGTATTAGAGAAAAATCCGGAAAGCAAAACTTATTTATACAATACCGAATTATTTCAATCCATCAATCCATTTTGGGTAATTGCTTTAACGCCGGTTATTGTCGGTTTTTGGGCTTTATTAAGACGAAAAGGAAAAGAACCTTTGACGCCAACAAAAATTGTTTTGGGATTATTTATTTCAGGATTATCCTGTTTGGTGATGGTTTTAGCAGTTTGGGCGGGAGATAATGGAGCTGTAAAAGTTTCGCCGTGGTGGCTCATTGCAAGTTATGGAGTAATTACAGTTGGAGAACTTTGCCTTTCTCCAATGGGACTTTCTTTTGTTTCAAAGCTTTCACCTGCAAGAATTACAGCTTTAATGATGGGTGGATTTTTCCTTGCAAACTCCGTTGGAAACAAGCTTTCAGGTATTTTGGCAAGTACATGGTATAGTTATAATAACAAAATGAATTATTTCCTTGTAAACTTCGCCTTGTTGATATTTGCCACATTTTTAGGTTTATCAATGTTAAAAAGATTAAATAAAATTATGAAAGAAAAAGGGCATTAATCCTTACTTTTCATAAAGAATATCAAGCTGTAGAATCGCTCTGCAGCTTTTTTATTTAAATATAAAATTAAAACCTTGCTGAAAACACAAAAAAAACTATATTTGTCAGTCTTAACAAAAATTAACAAGTAAATATGGATACTGTTCAAAAGAAAGGTCACCCTAAAGGTCTATGGGTACTATTTGGTACAGAAATGTGGGAGCGTTTCAATTTCTATGGAATGAGAGCTATTCTTACATTATTTATGGTAAATGCTCTTCGTTTGGGAGAATCTAATGCATCTATCATTTATGGTGGCTTTTTAGCATTATGTTATTTAACTCCGCTCTTAGGAGGATTTATAGCAGATAAATTCTTAGGAAATAGATATTGTATTCTTTTAGGAGGGACTTTAATGGCTATAGGACAGTTTTTACTTTTTTATAGTGCAACCATATTTGATGGTAATTTAGAAACATCCAAAATAGCATTTTGGCTAGGTCTCTTAGTTATTATTTTTGGTAATGGATTCTTTAAACCTAACATTTCATCAATGGTAGGAAGCTTGTATCCTGCACAGGAAAAATCTAAGTTAGATTCTGCCTTTACTATCTTCTATATGGGTATTAATATTGGTGCTTTATTAAGTCAATATTTTGTTCCAATAATTGCTGACGTTGTAGTTGATGGACAAAGAGATATTTTTGTTTTTAAATGGGGATATTTAGCTGCGGGTATTGCTATGGTTCTTGGAACATTGATATTCTTATTTTTAAAAGATAAATATGTTGTTACACCGGAAGGAAAGCCAATCGGAGCATTACCATCTAAAGCAAATAGTACAGAAGAAGATGGAGAAAAAGCAAAGTTCTCATCTTTATCATTAGGAATTACAGCTGCTTTATTTGTTGTCTTATTCTTCGTATTTAGATATCTTCATGTAAGTGAGGTATTTTTTAGCAAATTTGAAATTGGAAGTTTAGTAAAGGGTATAATTTATCCAATCATATATGCTTCCGGTATTTCCTTAGCTATTCTTATTCTTATGGATAAAGCTTTAACAAAAGTAGAAATCCAGAGAATCTTAGTAATCTACATTGTATCATTCTTTATTATATTCTTTTGGGCTGCTTTTGAACAAGCAGGATCATCTTTAACTTTTATTGCTGATAATCAAACTGATAGAACATTCTTATTTGGATGGAAAATGCCAGCATCAATGGTACAGATTTTCAACGGGTTGTTTGTTGTTATTTTAGCAGTTCCATTCAGTCTTCTTTGGGATAGATTAAGAGAAAAAGGTAAAGAACCGGTATCTCCACTTAAGCAAGCAATCGGATTAGCTTTAATTGCTCTTTCTTATTTTATCATTGCTTACAATGTAAAAGACTTAGGAAATAGTGGCTTATTAGCTATTAAATGGCTAGTATTGCTTTATTTCATCCAGACATGTGGTGAGCTATGTTTATCTCCGATTGGATTATCGTTGGTAGGTAAATTATCTCCAAAAAGATTCGCATCATTATTATACGGGGTATTTTTCATTTCTAACGCTGCAGGTTATGCTTTAGCAGGAACATTAGGTTCTATTTTACCAGCTACTGGAGATAAATTTATGGCTGCAGAAAAACAAGGAATTGATTTACAAGCTGTTTTAGATAAAAAACATGATGCTTCTCCAAAAGAATTATTTATTTTAGCACAATACGATCTTGCTAAAGTTGATAAAGAGAAATTAGATAAGACAAAAATCAAACTTACTAATATTATCGAAGATAATACTAAGAAAATTAACGAAATAAAGAAAGCTGATAAAAAGGCTGAAATAAAACCTGAACAACTTTCTTATCCATCAGATTCTGAATTAGCCAAACTAAAATCTGAAAATGTTATTACAGTAGAATATAATTCATTTGCAGGCTTTACAATCCACAATTTATTCGAATTCTTCATGGTATTCGTTGTATTATGTGGTATTGCAGCTGTAATTTTAGCTTTAATTTCACCAATCTTAAAGAAAATGATGCACGGTGTAAACTAATTCGCATCAATAAAATATAATTAAAACCTCTGTTAAGTCGGAGGTTTTTTTTATTTTCGTGTGTTATTTATTAATGATCTAATGTTTGACATATTGCGTCAACAATTGAATTAGTTGATAAAAGCTTCTAACTAAAAATTATCATATACAATTATGAACTTAACTCTAGAGGAAATCCAAAATTTTAAAGGAAAATATCCGAAACAATTGTGGACACTTTTTACGGTAGAAATGTGGGAACGCTTTTGTTTCTACGGAATGCGTGGTGTTCTTACATTTTTCATGGTAGACCAGCTTTTGCTAAAAGATGATGTTGCCAATCTTCAATACGGAGCTATTCAGGCTTTTGTGTATGCATTTACTTTTATTGGTGGAATTTTTGCAGATAAAATTTTAGGTTTTAAAAAATCTTTATTTTTTGGTGGAATTGTCATGATTCTCGGCAATCTTCTTATTGCTTTTGCACCAAAAGATATGTTTTATTATGGTATTGCATTTTCTATTATCGGAACCGGCTTTTTCAAACCTAATGTCTCTTCGATGGTAGGAGAATTATATCATGAAAAAGATCCCAGAAGAGATGCGGGATACGGAATGTTTTATGCCGGAATCAATATTGGAGGGCTTTTGGGTGGTGCATTGTGTATCTATTTAGGAAAATATTATTCATGGACTGCATGTTTTCTTGCTGCAGCAATAGTGATGATTATCGGGTTATTAACTTTTCTTTTTACTAAGAAAAATTTAGGACCTATAGGAAATTCACCATTAATTAATATGGATTCCGGAAAAAGAAAAATCAGGGAAATTGCGGTTTATGTTCTATCATTACTAAGTATTCCGCTGATTTTCATCATGGTTAAAAATACTGCTTATACAGATTATTTCATGTATACGATTGGTGCAGTCGCTATCGGATATTTTATTTTTGAATTGATAAAATTAAGCGAGATCAGCATACAAAAAAAGCTGATTGCTGCCTTTGCTTTTATCTTTTTTTACTTCCTGTTTAATGCTATTTATGAGCAAAGTGGAGGTTCTTTATCTTTATTTGCGAAAGATAATTTGGATCACAATTTATTGGGTATAAATATGGATCCCAATGTTGTTAACAATAGCTCGAATACACTTTTTGTTATTATTTTAAGCCCTATTATCGGTTTACTTTGGTTATTTTTAGCTAAGAAAAAAATAGAACCCAATACTTTAATAAAATTCGGAATAGGATTTTTATTCTTATCTGCTTCATTCTATATTTTTTATTACACTAAATTCTTTGCAAATGCAAAAGGAATAACATCATTAAATGTTTTTGCTTTTGCCTATTTCATAACAACTATCGGAGAATTATGTTTAGGACCGATTGGGATGTCAATTATCACCAAATTATCTCCTAAAAAATTATTTGGGATGATGATGGGACTTTGGTTTTTAGCAAGTGCTTTCGGTCAGTTAGCTGCAGGAAAATTAGGTGCCGAAATTTCTCAGTCAAATACAGGAAAAGATCTGTTATCTAAATTACAGTCATATACCGATGGGTATTATCAATTGGCTATTTATGCATTAATTGCCGGAGTTGTATTAATTTTGATCTCTCCTTTTATAAAAAAATTAATGCAGGAGGTGAAATAGAAATAAGTAAATGCTTATTTTTACTTTAAATACCAAATCATGAGAAAAATTATAAGCATAATCTGTCTGTTTTTGTTGACTTTCAACTTTGCGCAGGTAAAATGGATGACGATTGAAGAAGCATTGAAAGCTCAGAAAGAAAATCCGAAGAAAATATTGATCGATTTTTATGCAGACTGGTGCGGTCCGTGTAAGATTATGGATAAAAAAACGTACGGACATCAGGTTATCACTGATATTTTGAATGAAAGTTATTATCCTGTAAAATTCAATGCGGAAGAAAAAAATGAAATCGAAATTTTCGGTAGAAAGTTTTCAAATCCAAACACGGAACATAAAAAAGGCAGAAATTCTTTACACGAGTTTACTCAGTTTATGAATGTAGCTGCGGTTCCGAGTACTGTTTTTCTCGATGAAAATGGAGATCCGTTAACTATTTTACAGGGCGAATTATCTGCAAAAGAGCTTGAACCCTATTTAGAATTGATTTCAAAAAATTTATTCAAAAAAATAAGAACAAGAGAACAGTGGGAAGATTATCAGAAAAAATTTAAATCTAAAATAAAAGATTAAAAAATACAGGCTTTCAGTAATGAGAGCCTTTTTTAATTTCTAATTTTTCCCGAAATTCGTGGCTCATAAAAAATGAACCTCGACACATCTATAGAATACGTGAAAGGAATCGGTCCTGAAAAAGCCAAACTCATCAAAAATGTGTTGGGAATTTCCACCGTGGAAGATTTTCTGAACTTTTTTCCACTCCGCTACCTTGACAAAAGTAAAGTTCATAAGGTTTTTCAACTTGGAGATGTAACTACCGAGGTTCAGTTGAAAGGAAAAATTACAAATGTTCAGGAAATACAAACCGGAAAAACAAAACGTCTCTCTGCAAAATTCAATGATGATACGGGAACGATGGATCTGGTTTGGTTTCAATATTCAAAATGGTTGAAAGAACAGCTCCCGATTAATCAGGAAATTTATATTTTCGGGAAGATCAACGTTTTCAACAATCAATTTTCCATGCCTCATCCGGAAATAGAAGTTGAGGAAAAAAAAGATACCGAAAATCGTTTAAAACCAATCTATCCAAGTTCGGAAAAATTAACCAAAAGAGGTTTAAATCAAAGGTTTTTTCAAACTGTCTTAAGAAATATCTGTAAGGAAATTCCTAATTTAATTCATGAAAATTTTCCGGATTATCTGATAAAAGGTTTTAAGTTTTTATCACGGCAACATACTTATCTCAATGTTCATTTTCCAAAGGATATGGAATATTTTGAGAAGGCAAATTATCGTTTAAAATTTGAAGAATCTTTCTTTTTCCAATTAGGATATGCTTTGAAAAAACTTCATCATAAAAGTCATACTGCAGGAAATCCTTTTCCGATCGTTGGAGATTTTTTTAATAATTTTTATACTCATCATCTTCCGTTTGAATTAACGGGCGCTCAGAAAAGGGTTTTAAAAGAAATCCGTCTGGATATGAAACGTCCGATCCAAATGAACCGACTTTTGCAGGGAGACGTTGGATCAGGAAAGACCATGGTCGCTTTATTGACAATGCTTATTGCAAAAGACAACGGTTTTCAAAGCTGTATCATGGCTCCCACGGAAATTCTTGCCCAGCAACATTATAACGGAATTAAGGAACTTTTAGAAAAAACCGAAGTTAAGGTTAAACTTTTAACAGGCTCAACGAAAAAATCTGAACGGAATAAAATTCATGAGGAACTCGAAAATGGCGAACTTTCTATTTTGGTAGGAACTCACGCTGTTTTGGAAGATAAAGTTAAATTTAAAAACCTTGGTTTGGCTATAATCGATGAGCAGCACAGATTTGGAGTTGCACAACGGGCAAAACTTTGGGCAAAAAATAAAATTCCGCCACATATTTTGGTGATGACCGCTACTCCTATTCCTCGAACTTTAGCGATGAGTTTTTATTCTGATCTCGATGTTTCCGTAATTGATGAACTGCCGATCGGAAGAAAGCCAATTATCACGGCTCACAGACGTGAAAAAGACAGAGCTTATGTTTACAATTTTTGTCGTGAAGAAATTCAGAAAGGTCGACAGGTTTATTTTGTGTACCCTCTGATTGAAGAGTCTGAAACTTTAGATTATAAAAATCTGATGACAGGGCTTGAAAACATCATGGATAATTTCACACACTACAATGTTACAATGCTTCACGGAAAAATGCGTCCTGACGAAAAAGATGCAGCAATGAATTATTTTGCTTCAGGAAAAGCGCAGATTATGGTTGCCACAACCGTAATTGAAGTGGGAGTCAACGTTCCCAATGCTTCCGTAATGGTCATCGAAAGTTCCGAAAGATTTGGTTTGTCACAGCTTCATCAGCTTCGTGGACGTGTCGGTCGTGGTGCGGAACAGAGTTACTGTATTCTGATGACTTCCGACAAATTATCCAAAGACAGCAGAACCCGTATTAAAACAATGGTCGACACGAATGACGGATTTAAGATTTCTGAAGTTGATATGCAGCTTCGTGGTCCCGGAGATATTTTGGGAACTCAGCAAAGTGGTGTCGTAGATTTCAAAAGACTTGATTTGGTAAATGATGCAGTTATCATTAAAACAACAAAAAATACAGTAGAAAAGATTCTAGAAGCCGATCCTCTATTGTCCAGACCAGATAATCAGATCATTAAAAATTATTATCTGAGAAATTATAACGGCAAAAACAAGTGGAGTAAAATCTCTTAAAAACAAAAAACCGCGAAAAGAAAATGAATCTTCACGCGGTCCCCCTTATAAAACTGTTATTTTGAAGAAATTACTTTACTTCGTTAAAATAATTTACTTAATTCTTTTCGTTTAATATTTTGTGATGTGGTGTTTGAAAATATCTATAAATTATTTGAGCTTAAGCTTAAAATAAAGTAAAAAAACAAAATGAATTATGTTTCCAACTTGTTTATTATAAAAACTAACTGAGATTTCGTCGAAGGATTTTTTTAATGAAACGAATATAATATCCTCCAACTACTTTTTGAGTTTTCATGATTGTACCGTTTTGTTTAAAGATCTTCTGCGCTTTCTAATTGGAAATTGATATAATTCATTTTGTTTAACTAACATTGTGATTTATATAATTTAGTTTCTCAATTGAAACAATTTTTTTCTGATCATTTATTGTTTTTAATATATAATAAATCTGTGTTCCAATTGATGAAATAAAAATTCACTTTTTGCAAAAACTTCTACTTTTTCAAGTATCAATTATCACCTTTATGTGAATATTATCTTACAAATATAATACTTAATTTTAATTCCAACAATAGTTATTTATTTTTTTTCACGCTTTCATGATAAAATTATTTTTATTCAACCCAGACGTGTGGTATTGCCAATTTATAATAACGATTTCTGTGAGGGATTTTTTCAGATCTTTATAATTATCAGGCTGTTGCATAAAAACATTGGCTCCTTTCAGAAAAACATCTTCTTCTTCATCTGCTGACAGCCGTGAAGAATAAATTGCAGTTACCATATTGTCAAACTTAAAATTTGATTTAATTTCACTTAAACATTCCAGACTGCTTTTCTCCGGAATATCATAGTTCACAAATAAAATTTCCGGAACTGAAGACTCTTTATCATTCAGATAATTCATCAGATTTTTACCATCGTAAAATGACCGAACCTTAATATTTATTTTTAAATCCTGAAATACATTTTTAAAAAGTATATGAATACCTTCATCAGAATCAGTCAAGATCACATTAAGATATTCTTTGTTCATACAACTTTAAGATATTCATGATTCGCATGCTGTATTCTTCTTCTCATGGTAACGATTTTCTGGAACTGAGAGGGCGTCATTCCTGTTGTATTTTTAAATTGCGTACTTAAATGTGCAACGCTGGAATAATTCAATCGGTCAGCAATTTCTGTAAGACTCTGTTTTTTACTGATGATTAATTCTTTTGCATATTCAATTTTTTGAATGATAATAAAGTTTTCTATCGAAGTGAAAGCGGTTTCAGAAAAAAGATTGGAAAGATATCCATAACTGTGATTCAGCTTTTCTGCAATATAAATCGAAGCTTTTACAGGAATGATTTTATCCGAAAAGACCAATTCTGTAATTGTATCCTTTATTTTCTGAACCAAAGCTGTCTTTTGGTTTTCTATAATTTCTATCCCATAATCTTCAAGGGTCTTTTTGAAATTTTTATGCTGATCCTGCGTAAAAGAATCATAAATCTCTACCTCTCCAAAGTTCAGAAGACGGTATTTCAGCCCATGTTCTTTAAGCTTTTCATCCAACACTTTCTTACAAAGTGTGTTGAAATCAAATTTAACATACATTTTCATCCTTATATTATGTATTTAATGTTTACGTAAATATAAATATTTTATTTCACTTTTCAATGACATAAAATGAAATCTCTATTTTATGCATAAAATAAAAAATCCCTGCATTATTAAAATACAGGAATTTAAACACTAAGGATGAAAAAAAATATACTGATAAAAAGCTAAAACAGCTTAGCACCAAGCATATGAATGTATTATTATAAGTGATTTGGTTCTATTGCAAAGATGTACAAAAAAAATAAATCACATTTTATAGAATTATAATTAAATGTTACAGAATTTCAATCTCATTATTTTTTAATTGTGAATTCCATCAGATAATCATCCATTACATAACCATTTCCAATGTCAAAAACACCTTCGTCATATATACTAAAGCCTTGTGATTCATAGAATTTCTTCGCAGAATTAAATTTATTGACATTTAAAATAATTCTTGAGTCTCCACTTTCTTCAACCTTTCCATTTAAAAATTCCAATGCACCTTTTCCGAAACCTTTTCCTTTACTTTCAGGAATCAGATAAATTCTGTGAAGTTTCGTTGTTTTTTCTTCATAGCTGTTTTCATATCCGATAAAACCTTCAAAAGAATCACTATTTTCATCTTTAATTAAATAATAATGATAATTTGAATTTTGTAAATGAGTGGCAATTTCTTCCTGAGAATACATTGTTGATAACATATATTCCATCTGTTCGTTGGAAAGTATTTCTGCATAAGCATTTTCCCAAGATCTTCTCGCCAAATCCTGAATTAAAGGAATATCGTTTTCTGTAGCTTTTATAAATTTCATTATTTTAAAATTTTATAATTAAAAAAGGTGAAAAGCATTGAACCTTTCACCTTATATGTTAGTTGTAACTTTAAAATGTTACTGGAAAATCGTATTAAATGTTTGCCATTTCCGCTTTGATTTTCGCGTAAAGTCCTTCTGAAGCCTGAACCAATGGAAGTCTCAAATAATTTTTAATAATTCCTTTTTCTGTTAGGATTACTTTAATTCCGCAAGGATTTCCTTCTGCAAAAATCAATCTTGTGATTTCTACCAATTTGTTGTGAATTTCATATGCTTCATCAACTTTTTTATCAAAAGCCAACTGAACCATTGTAGAAAATTCTTTCGGATAAGCCTGCCCGATTACAGAAATTACTCCTGCTCCACCTGCTAAAGTTACAGGAAGTGTATATTCATCATCACCTGAAACTAAATTGAAACCTTCTGGTTTTTTTCTTAAAATATCAAAATACTGTAAAATATTTGGTGCAGCTTCTTTAATTAAAAATAAATTCGGGAATTCATTTGCCAAACGTAAAGTTGTTTCCGCCTCAACATTTTGCCCTGTTCTTGAAGGAACATTATAAATAATGATATTTTTTCCTGTAGAAGCTAAAGCTTTATAATGCTGATAAAGCCCTTCCTGATTAGGTTTATTATAATATGGAGACACAGAAAGTACCGCTTCAAATTCTGAAAGATCAGCTTCTTCAATCTGTTTTTTTACTTCAAGAGTATTATTTCCGCCAATACCCAAAACCAGAGGAACACGTTTATTATTAACCTTAATGATATGATCAACTACCTGTTTCTTCTCGTCGTCAGAAAGCGTTGCAGCTTCCGCCGTAGTTCCCAAAACAACTAAATAACTGGTTCCGTTTTCGATGTTATAATCAACTAATTTTGTTAAACTGTCGAAATCTACGGATAAATCTTCATTAAAGGGTGTCACCAACGCAACACCTACTCCTTTTAAAATGCTCATCTGTTAGAATTATTTTTGCCAAATTTAATAATTTCGACTAAGAATTTCTAATAATTAATAATGTTTTATTATACATATAATTATATTTGCATATACTAAAAGATATTATGACATCGCTATGACCGAAGTTGTGTATAAAAGCACAGTAACTATTAGTGATTACATATGACCTTTAAAAAAATTAATTTGCAACATATGAAAAATAAATTCTTGTTACTAGGAATTGCTCTGGCTGCACTTTCCGCTTGCAAGACGGCTTCTTCGGTTTCGTCGATGCAGCTTACCGATGTGAAGACTCAGAAAAATATTTCTATTAATAACGAGCTGAAGAATGATGGGGAGTTTGTAAAAATTATCGAACCTTATAAGCAAAAATTGGATAAAGAGATGAATCAAAAGATCTCCCACACCAATGTTGATCTTACAAAACAAGGTGACAATAGTAATTTGGGCAATCTTTTAGCAGACTATACATTTGACGGAGCTGATGAATGGACGGAAAAAAATCTCCAGAAAAATGTTGATGCCGCATTGATCAACATCGGAGGAATCCGTACAACGATCGGGAAAGGTGATATTTGGCTGAAAAGTGTGTTTGAAGTAATGCCTTTCGAAAACGAAGTAATTATTGTTAAAATGAAAGGTTCGGATTTACAGGGGCTTTTTGATTATTATGCAAAAACTCAGGTGAATAATCCGGTTTCTCATTTATACATTGAAACTAATAACGGACAGTTAACCAAATATTTAATTAACGGAAAAGCTGTAAACGCTACTCAGGATTATTACATCGCAACGTCTGATTATCTGGCTTTGGGAGGTGACAATATGAAATTTTTCTCAAAAGGAGAATCAATTTCTACAGGAATTAAATTAAGAGATCTTTTCATTGATTATTTTAAGAAAAATCCTGAAGTGGTCGCAAATACAGATGTTCGTTTAAATTTTATCGGTAAGAAGTAATGGATAGAAAAAAGTTTTTAAAAGCAATAGGTGGCGGAACTTTAGCAATGGCTTTAGCTCCCAATATGATGATGGCGGAAGAATTAAATATTCTTGACTTAAAATCTGCAAACAAACTTACGATTCTTCATACCAACGATCAACACAGCAGAATTGAACCTTTTGATGCAAGTTATACCAAGAATCCCAATCAGGGAGGTTTTGCGAGAAGGGCAAGCTTAATTCAGCAAATCAGAAATCAGGAATCTAATGTTTTGCTTCTTGATTCTGGTGATATTTTTCAGGGAACTCCTTATTTTAACTTTTTTGGAGGCGAACTGGAGTTTAAATTAATGTCCATGATGAAGTACGATGCTTCAACCATGGGAAATCATGATTTTGATAATAGTTTAGATGGATTTTTAAAGGTTTTGCCAAATGCGCAGTTTCCTTTTATCTGTTCAAATTATGATTTTAAAAATACTATTCTTGACGGAAAAACTTCTCAATACAAGATTTTCAACAAAAACGGAATTAAGGTTGGAATTTTTGCCGTAGGAATTCAATTGGATGGATTAGTTGGGAAAAAGCAATACGGAGAAACAGTTTATTCTGACCCAATTGATGTTGCCCAACATTATTCAAACTTTCTTAAAAACGAACAAAAATGTGATCTTGTAATCTGCCTTTCACACATCGGCTACGATTACAAAGACGAACCCAATAAAGTAAGTGATAAAATCTTAGCTGCCAAAACAGAAAATATTGATATTATTCTGGGAGGTCATACTCATACTTTCTTACCGGAACCTCAGACTTTTACCAACAGACAAGGTAAAAATGTTTTGGTAAACCAGGTTGGATGGGCAGGACTTCTTTTGGGCAGAATAGATTTCTTCTTTGATACTAATAAAAACGTAAAACATATTTCCTGGAATAATCAGGTAATTGACAGCAGCATAATAGCATAAGCATGAAAAAACTCTCTTTAATTTCTCTTGGTATTTTGGCATCCCTGCAAGTTGCAAATGCACAGACTATTTCTTCAAAAAAATGGGCAGATCTGTTCTCATACAACAACGTTCTCGCCATGAAAGAAGACAACGGAAAAATAGTTGCGGCAGCGGAAAGTGGGGTATTTTATTATACTGTTTCAACAGGCGAAATTACTAAGCTGTCTAAAGCAAACGGCTTACACGAGGTAAAAATTTCAGCGTTTGATTATAATCCGCAAAATAAAATAGGATTAGTTGGCTATCAAAACGGTTCATTGGATGTTATTGCTCCTGATGGAGTTACGTATGTTGTAGATATTCCTATCGCAACCGGCTATAATGGAAGTAAAAAAATCAACCATATCTCTATTACAGGAGATTTGGCGGTTATTTCTGTGGGATATGGTGTCTCTATTTTTGATTTAAAGAAAAAGGAATTTAAAGATTCTGCCTTTTTCTTGTCAGGCGGAATTTATGAAGCAAGTAATGAAGCTACTATTTTTGGAAATAAGGTTTTTTCTGTGACCAATTCAGGTTTAAAAACCCATGAAATGAATACAACCTTCCCTGTTTTCACAACATGGGTCAATGAAATGGCTGGTTCTTTCAAACATATTGATTCGGAAGGAGTTTTGAGTTTTTCTTCAGCAAATTTAGCTTATCTATACAACGGAGGAAGTCCTGTCGCTCTTTCACAGTCATTTACAAATGTTCACGATTTAGTAGTTAATAATAATAACATTGTTGTTACAGATCTTAGCAGAGTTTACACATTTAATACTAACGGAACGTTTAGTGGTAATGTGACTTTTGGTGAAGAGTGTAATACTGCTACAACTGTAGGAAGCAGCGTATATGGAGGAACAATTTTATCCGGAATAAAAAATGAAGGAGGTAATTCTTTCAGACCAGATGGACCATATTTAAATTATGCTTACAAAATAAGCTTATATGGGGAAAACCAAATATTGGTTTCAACAGGTGGAAGGGAAGCAAGATTTAACACTCCAATTATAAATACAAAAAACCCGGGGTTTTATTATTTCGATGGGGCAGGTTGGATACATCCTTCCTATTTTAAAGGCAATTCTACAATATTCAATGTATTAGATGTTGTTGCAGATCCTGTAAATCAAAATGATATATTCTTTACCAATTATACTACATCAGCCGGACGTGGTGTTTATAAAATGAAATATAATGCCGGCAGTAAAGATTTTACCTTTACAAAAAATTATAATCTTGGTACCAATGACTTGTCTGCAAGACGTGCTGTAGGTCTTACTTTTGATGATTCTAATAATTTGTTTGTAACCATTGCTTTTTCAAGTGATGGAACAGCATATGGTCCTTTTACAGCTGTTGGCGCTTATGACAGAGGCACAGACGACTTTCTTATAAGAAATACAACGCAAAGCTTCGGAGTGGCACAAAAGGCATTATTCCATGACGGTTTACTTTGGATACCAACTCCAAGAGTTAATAATTTCATAGCCTATGATGCAAAAAACACCGTAAATACATCTGATGATAAAGATTATATATTAACTCAGGCTAATGGTTTTGCCACTACTTCAGGAGGAACACTTTCTGTAGCCATCGACAAATCCGGAGATGCATGGATTGGCGGAGACGTCGGATTGAGAGTTTTACCTAATGCAGCCTCAGCAGTTAAAACACCTGCAAATGTTACTGTTGAGCCAATTATTATAGAACAAAATGGTCTTGGAGAAGAGCTTTTCAGAGATGGGCAAATCTTGCAGATTGAAGTAGATGCAGGAGATCACAAATGGGTTTCTGTAGATGGCGGTGGAGTTTATTATCTTTCAGCAGACGGGCAACAAACGATCAAACATTTTACAAAAGAGAACTCGCCACTTCCTACCAATAGCATCACAGATATTAAAGTTGATAAAAAAACAGGAAAAGTATACTTTGTTTCTTATGACGGAATTGTAACATATCAAGGTGATGTTGCTGATGTTACATCAGATTTTGGGAATGTTTTGGTATATCCGAATCCTGTTGTTTATTCTAATTTTAAAGGAAAAGTTACGATTAAAGGTTTGGCAGAAGTTACCAATATCAGAATTGCTGATACGGCAGGAAATGTAGTACATTCTGCTGTTGCAAGAGGTGGGTATTATGAATGGGATCTTAACAATCAGAGAGGAAAAAGAGTTGCTTCGGGCATTTATTTTGTATTAATGACCAACGAAGACGGTTCTGATAAAGCGACAGCAAAAATCGCTGTGGTCAATTAATGAATTCACAAAACGGATTTTTATTATCATACATAAAATACGGTGAAAATGATGCAGTTCTGCATTGTTTTACAGAAGAAGATGGCTTTCAGTCTTATTTTTTAAAAGGAATTTACGCCAAAAGAAATAAGAAAAAAGCCTTACTTCTCCCGTTGAGCAAACTCAATTTTTCTTTAAATCCTATAAAAGGCAACGGAATACAGACCATTTCAAAATTCGAAATGGTAAAAAGCAACGATATTTACACAGATATAAAATGTAATACCGTTGTGTTTTTTGTTTCAGATTTTTTAAATCAAAACTTAAAACACGAAAACAAAAACCACAATATTTTCTTTTGTTTGGAAGAATTTATTGATGAATTAGAAAACGAAAATTATCAGTCGCATCTAATTTTTTTAATTAAAATTTTAAAAATACAAGGAGTTGCACCGTTAATTAATAACGGAAAATTCCTCGATCCTGAAACCGGAACTTTCACTTTCGAATCGACGCATCAACTTTTTACAGAAGATATTTCCACCATTTGGAAAACCGTTCTTTCGGTTGAGAATCCTTATCAGATAAAGATTCATTCAACCTTCAGGAAAGATTTTTTAGACAGTATTCTGGTGTATTTTCATTATCACATTACGGATTTCAGAATTCCAACTTCTTTGGAAGTGATTCAACAAATATTTGAATAATCTTTTAATAAAATTCAGCGTCACTTTGCATCTTCGGGCATTTCTGTTTCCGATTCTGCAATTTCTTTTTTAGAAAATCTCGGCATCAGAATTTTTGCAATTAAACCGGTCCAGCCTGTTTGATGAGATGCTCCTACTCCACGACCGTTGTCTCCATGAAAATATTCATAAAATAAAATATAATCTTTAAAATCGGGATCTGTCTGAAATCTCGGATATTGTCCATTGAAAGGACGATTTCCATTTTCATCTTTCAAAAATAACTTTGCTAATCTTTTGCTTAAAGCATCTGCAATCTCATCTAAATTCAAATAATTTCCACTTCCTGTAGGATATTCAACCAAAAAATCGGGACTATAATAAAAGAAAAAACGTTGCAGACTTTCAATAATTAAAAAATTGATCGGAAACCAGATCGGACCACGCCAATTGCTGTTTCCGCCGAAAAGCCCGCTATCACTTTCTGCAGGAGTATATTTTACCGCATAATCTGTTCCGTCTAAATTGATGGCAAACGGATTTTTTTCGTATTCCTTAGACAAAGCACGAACTCCAAATTCACTCAGGAATTCATCAGGATTCAACATTCTGTGAAGCAATCTTTTCAAACGATGACCGCGCAAAAGTGAAAGCAAATGCTTTGAATCTTCACCCTTCACTTCCCAATGAGAAACCAAAGCTGCCAATTCCGGTTTGTTTTCTAGCACCCAGGTCATTCGTTTTTTGAAATTTGGTAATTTTTCAATCATTTCATCATCAATCACTTCGACTGCAAACATTGGAATTAAACCAACAATCGTCCTCAATTTCAAATACATATGATCTCCGTCACTCGAAGCAAGTGCATCATAAAAAAATTCATCCTCTTCATCCCAAAGACTGAAACATTCTTCTCCCATATTGTCCAAAGAATTCGCAATCGAAAGAAAATGCTCAAAAAATTTCATCGCCATTTCTTCATACACATTGTTGTAAAGTGCTAATTCCAAAGCGATTCTCATCATATTCAGGGCAAACATCGCCATCCAGCTCGTTCCGTCGGATTGTTCAAGCTGTTCGCCATTTGGAAGTGTTGTATTTCTGTCAAAAACACCGATATTATCAAGTCCTAAAAATCCACCTTCAAAAATATTGTTCCCATTACTGTCTTTTTTATTCACCCACCATGTAAAATTCATTAAAAGCTTCTGAAAAGCACTTTCAAGAAATTCTAAATCAGGTTTATCTTTTAAATATTCATCAATTTTAAAAACTCTGAAAACCGCCCAAGCATGAACAGGAGGATTTACATCACTCAAGTTCCATTCGTAGGCAGGAAGTTGACCGTTCGGATGCATATACCATTCGAAAAGAAACAGTTTTAACTGCTGTTTTGCAAAATCGGGATCGATTAACGAAAAACTTATGGTGTGAAAAGCCAAATCCCACGTTGCATACCAAGGATATTCCCATTTGTCGGGCATAGAAATAATATGGTCGTTATTCAGATGCTTCCATTGGTAATTGCGGATTTTTTCACGTGATTTTGGCGGTGGCATTTCTGCAGGATCTCCTTTTAGCCACTTTTCGACATTGTAATGATAAAACATTTTGTTCCAGAGCATTCCTGCAAAAGCCTGTCGCTGAACCAATTTTTCATCATCTGTTTTGATTCCGTTTTGAATTTCTGCATAAAATTCATCTGCTTCTTTTTGTCTTGAAGTAAAAATTTCTTCAAAATCCTGAAATGGCTGTTTTAAATCTTTATCTGAAATTCTGAATTCAAAGGTTTTTGTTTCTTTTGGTTTAAAATTTACATCAATAAAAAACGATGCTTTTGTTCCGAAATCTTTCGGATTGATAGATTGAGAATTTCTATTAATTATAAAATCATTTATTCCGTCTTTTGTATATTTTGATTGATTAGGAGATTGATACAATCGTTCATCATTCGTTTCATTATCGCAAAACAAAACTTTTTCAGATTGATTTGCGTAGATGTTTTTTATTTCTAAATCTTTATGATTGATTTTTATTGAATTTGCATCTTCAGCATTCATTTGAGGCTTGTAATTATCATAACCCCAGTTCCATGTATTTCTGAACCAGATTGTAGGAAGAATAATCAACGGAACTTCTTTTTCAGATTTATTCACAATCGTCAATTTTACCAGAATATCATTCTGATTTTCTTTTGCATATTCAATGAAGATATCGAAGTATTCATTTTTGTCGAAAATTCCGGTGTCAATTAATTCATATTCAGGTTCTTCCTTGCTTCTTTCGCCGTTTGTTTTTATCAAATCTTCGTAAGGAAAAGCATTTTGAGGATATTTGTATAGCATTTTCATGTAAGAATGCGTCGGTGTGGAATCCAAATAATAAAAATATTCTTTTACATCTTCACCGTGATTTCCCTGTCCGTTTGATAAGCCAAAGAAACGTTCTTTCACCATTTTATCCTTTTTATTCCAAAATCCTACGGAAAAAACTAACTTCTGAAGGTCATCACAAATTCCGCAAATTCCTTCTTCTCCCCAACGATATGTTTTGGCTTCCGCAATGTCATGATTGGTATAATTCCATGCATCTCCGTCTGCGCTGTAATCTTCGCGCACAACGCCCCACTCACGATTGCTGACATAAGGTCCCCATTTTTTCCAGGTAACGTCGGATAGTCTTTCTTTTTCGTTCATATTATTGTATAAATGATGATTGATAGATGATAAATGATTAAATCTAAGGTTTTTGAAACGTAAATTGTTAGTTTGTGTCATTCTGAACGAAACAATGTGGAGTGAAGAATCTCTAAAAATAAATCCTAGATTCTTCCTTCGTCAGAATGACAAACTTTACGAATATTTTTTATTAATAAATTCTTTTTAAGCTAAAATTTTATAGCAAAGTGATACAAAGTTTTTCTTTACCATTTTTCTTATGGATTAAAATAAATAAAGACACTCCGCTTATTTCTGAATTTGCTTTAAATCGACAAGCAACTTCCAAAAGACCGCCGTTTCTACTTTGACTGATCGCGCCCCGGATTGAACGGCATGTCTGAGCTCTTTTTGTAAGCCCTGGAAAAGCAAAGGCACAAAAAAGCGAGTAGTGAAAGCCGGAAATGTGCGCCAAAAACTATCCTCCCGTTGAAAAACTTTCGAAAGTCGTCATTCCGCCATCGACAAAAATACTTGTTCCTGTGATGTAATCTGCCAAATCGCTCGCCAAAAATGCAGCTAGATTTCCAATATCTTGCGGTTGACCAATTCTGTTATACGGAATTAATGTTAAAAGTGAATTAAGTGCTTCAGGAGTACTCCAAGCTCCTTTATTGATCGGCGTTTGAATCGCTCCGGGACAAATGGAATTTACACGGATTTTGTCTTCTCCATATTCCTGAGCCAACGTCTGCATCAACATTCTGATCGCACCCTTACTCGAAGCATAGTTTGCATGACCCGCCCAAGGAATAATCTCGTGAACCGAACTGATGTGAATGATTTTCCCACAGGCAACGGAACGTGAAGTATCGATTCCGCGGCGAAGAAATTCTTTGATCGCTTCTCTTGCACATAAAAACTGACCTGTGAGGTTTATCCCAATGACAGTATTCCACTGATCAAGCGTCATTTCTGTGAATTTTGAATCTTTTTGAACTCCTGCATTATTGATTAAGATATCAACTGTTCCGAATTGTGATACCACGTCCTGAAACATTTTCACGACCTGATCTTCCTTGGAAACATCGCATTGATAAGTAATTCCGTTTCCGCCTGCATCGGTGATCTCTTTTAAAACAGCCTTTGCTTCATCCATAGAATGTTCCGAAGAATGATTGACAATGATTGTCGCTCCTGCAGAAGCCAATGATTTTGCAATTCCTGAACCAATTCCGCTGGAAGCTCCTGTAACTACAGCAACTTGATTATGAAGGGATATTTCCATATTTTATTATTTGATATTACTCAAATTTAGCTGAAAGTATCACGCCAAACATGAAAATTTTTGATTAAAAATTTCTTAAAGTTTTTTAACCATTAAAAATTGGGGTCCGCTTCTGCCGATTCTTGTTTTTCCTTCATATAAATAGCCTGTTTTCAAATACAATTCGTAAGCGGAAATATTATTTTGATTCACGGCAAGGACAATTTCTTCACAGTTTTGGAAATTTTCACGAACGAAACCATCGATTTCGATCATTGCAAGTTTTCCTATTCCTTTTCCCTGAAATGCGGGATTGATCGATAAAGAGCGAAGTAATGTTGAGTTTGAGTTATCCGTAATATCTAGTTTATCTTCTCCAAAATCCAATGTGAAAAATCCGACCGGCTTTTCATCCTTGAAGATGGTAACAGGAAATTCCAAATCTGTATTTCTTTTCGCAATTCTATTTAAAGCAAATTCTGAAGATGAAGTGTATTGTAACTGCAGTTCGCTCAGTGGGTAATTTAATTCCGGAAAATCTTTTTGCGTGAAAAATTTTAGGCTAATCATATTTTAATGATGATAAATATCTTCATACATTACTCCTGCACGAATTTCAACAGGAAGTTTGTTTTCTTCAGGAACAATCGGGCAATTGTAATCATAAGCATTGTAAGCGCAATATGGTTGATATGATTTATTGAAATCCAGAACGATTGTATTTCCTTTCGGAATTGTTAGATCCATATATTTTCCACCGCCATACGTTTCTTTTTCATTGGTTGCATCACGGAAAGGCAGAAATAAATGGTCTTTATATTTTTCCTGTTTAATTAGATCCTGACTTTGATATATGGTTAAAATATAAGTTTTTCCGTCTAAAATGAAAGTTGCTTTACCATATTCTTTATATAATTTTGTTTTTCCGGAAGATGTGGGAAGATCAAAAGGCTCGGCATTTTCTGTTTTTGTAAATTTTGCTGTAACCCGATACTTTGAATTTATCGGAAAGAATGGATGTTTTTTAAAATTTGTGAAATTATCTCCACGCAAAGGTGTTTCTTTGGGATTTAAATATTCTGCATCCAGTTCTTTTTGAAATTTTTTCACTTCCGATTCTTCTTTAGAAACCTTTTGAGAAAAGATCAATAAAGGGAAAAGTAAAAATATTACTATATATTTCTTCATGAATTTTTAATTTTAAAGCTAGAAATTTTTAATTCTTTACTGATTAAGAATTTGTTACGAAAAGATTGATAACGAATTGAATCATATCTTTCTCTAGTAATTGTTTTCGTATAATTTTTCTAATAAGATTCAGAAATTTTCACACGATAAATATCCGAAGAATTTCTTTTGATCGATTCTACAAAAAAACCGCCTTCTTCCGGAATAACTTCTTTTAGATCAAAACTTGTACAATCTTTTGGAAGTCCCTGAAAAACTAATGTAAACCAAAAATCCTTCATAAATGGAACCGGCGTCCAATTGGGATAAATCGTAATATTTTCAGCGTGGATAAGTTTACTTTGATGTTCAGACTGATTATCAATCAGGTAAGTGGAGTTCCAAATTCTGATGAGATTTCCAAAAAACGGCGATGCCGGAAAACAACAATGCACAATAACCTGTCGTTCCTCCTCGACTTTCGCCTGAAGGGATTCCAACAATTCTTTTACGATTACAGGTTTTGTTATTGTTTCTGACATGCTGATAAAAATGGATAATAAGCAATCGCAAAGTTACTTCAATATTGCTCATTATCCATTGATTATTACTTATATTTAATACTCAAGTTCTAATTTTTCTTTAGAGTAATTTCTCACCTTCTCTGTAAGTTCAGGATGGTCGGCCAGTTTTTGTCCGTAAGAAGGAACCATTTCCAATAATTTTTCTTTCCATTCTCCGTGAAGTTTTTCAGGGAAACATTTTTCAAGAACATTCAGCATCGCATAAACAGCTGTTGAAGCTCCCGGAGAAGCACCTAATAATGAAGCGATTGTTCCTTTTTTGTTAACCACAACTTCTGTCCCGAATTCAAGTTTTCCTCCATTTTTTTCATCTTTCTTAATAACCTGTACTCTTTGTCCGGCAACTTTCAATTCCCAATCCTCTTCTTTTGCATCTTTGATGAATTCTCTTAAATGCTGTATTCTCTGAGACTTCGTCATCGCAACCTGCTGAATCAGATATTTCGTTAAAGGAATATTATGCCACCAAGCTCCAAAAAGTGATTTTAAATTTTTAGTATTGACACTTTCCGGCAGATCAAGGTAACTTCCTTCTTTTAAAAATTTTGTTGAAAATCCTGCAAAAGGCCCGAAAAGTAAAGCTTTTTCACCATCAATAATTCTCAAATCCAAATGAGGAACAGACATCGGCGGCGCATCAACAGTTGCCTGTGTATATACTTTTGCCTGATGTTTTTCCACCAATTCCTGATTGTGAGTAACCAGCCATTGTCCGGAAACAGGGAAACCTCCATACCCTTCACTTTCTTTGATATCTGAGCTATCCAACAGTGGTAATGCATAACCTCCGGCTCCGATAAATACAAAATCTGCTTCCACTTCCTGTTTATGATTGTGAATCCTGTCTTTTACTTTCATTTCCCAAGTTCCGTCTTCTTTCGGATCTATATCTTTTACTTCATGATAAAGAAAGACTTCAACATTGGAATCTTCCAGCAAATGTCTTCCCATTTTTCTTGTCAGTGTCCCGAAATTCACATCTGTTCCCAAATCCATTTTGGTTGCAGCCATTACTTCAGACTGATTTCTTTTGCTCATTACCAAAGGAATCCATTCTTTCAGTTTTTCATGATCCGTCGCAAATTGCATTCCTTTAAATAAAACGGACTCCGACATTTTATCATGACGTTTCTTCAAGTATTCAGCATCTTTTTCTCCAAATACCAAACTCATATGAGGACAGGAATTAATAAAATCTTTAGGCTCGCTGATGTATCCTTTTGTAATTAAATAAGACCAGAACTGTTTTGAAATTTCAAATTGCTCGGCAATACTTTCCGCTTTGGAAATATCGATCGTCCCATCGGGTTTTTCGGGAGTATAATTAAGCTCACAAAACGCTGAATGACCTGTTCCCGCATTATTCCAGGCTGCTGTACTTTCTTTTGCAAATCTTCCCAGCCGTTCAAAAATGGCAATTTCAAGATTTGGATCAAATTCATGTAATAATGTAGCTAAAGTGGCACTCATAATTCCGCCACCTATTAGAACAACGTCGTATTTTGGTTTCGGCGTTCTGCTTGTAAGCGATTGTGACATAGTTTAAATTTTGTTATCTCAAAGTTCGGGAAAAGTTCTTAAAATTGGGATTGGTTTCAAGATTTTAACATGTTATTTTATCAAAAAAATTGATTTATAGAATCAGTCGGATATTTGTGTTTTTAAAAAGATTTTATCCTAACAAAATGTCATAAATATTACCAAACGTTTATACAATCGGCTTCCATCCTAGCCCCGATTGTAGTGAAAATCCCGCAATGGAGCGGCGGAACGAAGTGGAGCCGCGTAATGAGGAATTGCAACGGAAAGCGGGATAAAGCTTCAAATAAAAAATTAAGAAATTCAAACAACAAAAAAACATCAATGAAAAAATCACTGATGCTTTAGTTTATATTTGATCTGAAAATTAATCCAGTTTGGCTGTTAACTTTTTAAATTGTTTTTCTGCATTTTTCCCTTCATATAAAATTCCGTAGATCGTGTCTACAATTGGAAGTTTCAAGCCTTTTTCCTTCGAAGTTTTATAAATAGAATCTGCGGCGTAATATCCTTCAGCAATCATATTCATCGATTGAATCGCTGATTTTACGGTATATCCTTTTCCGATAAGATTTCCTAAATTCCTGTTTCTTGAAAACAATGAATACGCAGTTACCAGTAAATCACCTAAATACGCACTTTCATTAACGTCTCTTGGTGCTTCATAGATTGCTTCCAGAAAAGTTTCCATTTCACGGATTGCATTTGAAACGAAAACAGCCGTAAAGTTGTCTCCATATCCTAAACCGCTTGCAATTCCTGCTCCGATCGCGAAAATATTTTTAAGAATCGCACTGTATTCGTTTCCTAAAATGTCTTTACTGGAGTGCATTTTAATAAAATCAGAATTGAAAATATCCACCAATTTCTGTGAAACTTCATCCTCCACTGTCGCAACTGTAAGATAGGAAAGTCTTTCCATCGCAACTTCCTCTGCGTGACAAGGTCCTGCAATTACTGCCTGATTTCTGAAACCTATTTTGAATTCATCTCTTAAATAATGAGCCACAACATCATTCACTTTTGGAATGATTCCTTTGATCGCCGAAACGAAAATCTTGTCTTTATAATCACAAGTCATTTTATCCAAAGTATCTGAAAGATAGATCGATGGAGTTGCCAAAACAATTACATCACATGCAGAAACCAGTTCGTTAATTTCTGTTGTCAGTTTTAAATTTTTAAGATTAAAATTAACCGCTGTAAGATATGTAGGATTGTGACCTCTTTGTTCAATTGCACCTTTTACATACTCGTTTCTTACGCACCAATGTACGATTTTGCAGTTCTCAACAAGCATTTTCACGATTGCAGTCGCGAAACTTCCGCTTCCAACAACGCCTACTGCAACATCATTTTTGCTTTTTTTCGGATTCGATTCTGTATTCGTTTTATTTTTAGCCATAATAGAAATGTGAACTGCAAATATATTAAAACAAAGATTTAAGAATGCTTTTCAATACATGATAAAACTTAATTTTAGATAAAATTAACACTTCAATACAATTAAATATTTAATTAGCCGTTAATTATAGAAATAACTAAATTTTCGTTAAAAATAAGTCGGAAAGTTTATTTTTAATTAAATTTGCACCCTTAAAACCGTTTTGTAATTATACTAAGAGAAGAAAAATGAAAAAATTTCTAAGCCGTAAAAGGAACGTAAATGTACTTCTGGGAGGACTTTTACTAGTAGTTTTTGCACAAGGTATTTTCATCGCAAAGTTGTATTCCTCAAAGGACGACAAAAATTATGAAGTGAACCTTGTAAAAATAAACACTGAAAGAGACAGTGTAGATTACTTAAAAATGAAAACAGATCTTACTTTGGTAGATCAAACTGTCGCACAGCTGAATTCTTTCCTTAAATCTAAGGATATCCAAAGTGAAAAAATTATGGCGCTGAAACAGGACAGTATTTCCAATTCTGTTTACCTGGCAAAACAGTCGAACAGATACAGCCAATATTTAATGGATCTTCAGAATAAACTGATGACAGTTCCTTTAGGAATGCCGACTGATGGATATATTTCGTCTAATTTCGGAATCAGAAAAAACCCTATTCCATTTAAAACTGTTTATGCTTCTGTAAAATCCGGTGTTGCCACGGAATCAAAACCAACTGCAGTAGCTGCTTCAAAACCTGAAGTAAAAGCTGAACCAGTTGAAAGAATTATCGAAGTTACCGACAGTCATGGAGAAAAAAGACAGGTAAAAGTAATGGTAACTCCAAAAGTAGCAAGCGCACCGTCTCCAGCTTCTACTCCTGCAACAACTTCTTTTGCTTCAAAAACTACAGCAACAAATACAAACAATAAACCAACAGAGAAAAATAATCCGCCCGCAGAAGCAGATCAGATGCAATTCCACAAAGGATTGGATATTGCTGTAGCTTATGGTTCTGATGTAAGAGCCGCTGCAGCCGGAACTGTTATTTTCTCAGGTCAAAAGGGAGGATATGGAAACTGTGTAATTGTTTCTCACGGAAATGGTTTGGCAACACTTTACGGGCATTTATCCGAACTTGTTTCAAAGGTAAATGATAAGGTAAAAGTAGGTCAGGTTATTGCAAAATCCGGAAATACAGGACGTTCTACAGGACCTCATCTTCATTATGAAGTACATAAAAACAATACTCCGGTAAATCCGAAGCTGTTTATGAATTTGTAAATTTTATTAAAAATATTAAAGTTTCGGCGGCACCTTTGGTGCCGCCGAAACTCTTTAAAAAACATATCTACAAGAAAAATTAGTAAGCCGCCGTAAAACGCTCACGAATGTGATTGTTTTGTTCTAATTCATCTACCAAAGCTACAGCAACATCTTCTACAGAAAGAATACTTCTTCCGTTCTCATCAAACACTGGATTTTCCAAGGCTGTTCTGTATTTTCCAACTCTTACACCTGCAGTTCCCTGATGCATTTCGATTGCCGGACTGAAAAACGTCCAATCCAATGTATTATTTTCTTTAATTTTATTTAAATAATCTCTTGCTGCAGTCGCACCGGCTTTATAATCTGCAGGAAATTCAGGAGAATCTACCAATTGATTTCCATCGATGTAAAGACTTCCCGCTCCACCAACTGTAATGAATCTTTTCACTCCCGATTTTTCAACCGCTTTTTCAATATTGATTGAGCCATTCAAGAAATCATCATATAAATTCGGGTTTGTCCAACCTGCATTGAAAGAACTGATTACAGCGTCATTTCCTTTTAAAGCTTCTGCCAATTCATCAACATTATTTACATCAACACTTTTTGCTGTTACTTTTTCATTTTCCTGAACTTTTGAAGCGTCTCTCACAATAGCTTCCACTTCATATCCTCTGTTTGTTAATTCATTTACTACCTGTGTTCCCACAAATCCAGTTGCACCGATTACTGCTACTTTTTTCATAATAATTTTATTTTAAAATTAAATTGTAATAATATTTGTTACATTTATAAATAAAAATTTTTACTTGAATTGATCACTGAATTCTTTCAACGATTTATCTCCTAAAAAATTTAAAACCAACTGATCCGTTTCTGAAAATAATGTATTTAAATGTTCATTAATCTCCCTTCCGACAGCACAAGCCGGATTCGGATTGTTATTTTTTTTACCTAAAACTTCTGTGTTTTTTACGGCTAAATAAATTTCAGAAATACTTATCGCATCAGCACTTTTTGCCAGTTGGCTTCCTCCCTCTTTTCCTTGTCTGCTGATAATTAACCCAACTTCTTTCAAAACACCAATTTCCTTACGAACAATTACAGGATTAATATTAATACTTCCCGCCATCCATTCGGAAGTGAGCCATTCCTGCGGACTTTCCGCCAATAAAGTCATAATATGTATTGCCGTAGCAAATCTTGTATTGTTCATCGTAATTACATGACAAAGGTAAATAAATTTTTAAATGTAACAAATATTATTACAGTTAAATTTTTCTTAAAGAATTAATTTATCCAAATCTAAAAGTAAATAATTGATATTCTGATTAATCGTTCTCGTTGCTGACTGCATTTGGTTTAACATCGCGGCTCGATTATGTAAATCATCTGATCTATAAAAGCCTCCACTGCTGAAAATCACTGATTGATCTGCCTCCATTTTATTATCATCAAACTGGTAATGAAGCCATCTTTCTTTCATACTGGAAATAATAGAATGTTTCTCTTTGTTAGAAAAGCTTTTTTCCGTGTACATATACCAAATGAAAGGCGGAAAATTTGGAGATTCCAGTTTTTCATTCCAAATATCTCTCAACAAATTTCTTTGATGAATAAATTCGACCTTTTTACCTTTCGGATTTAATGTTGCTAAACCAAAACCGGCTCCTAAAACTCCACCTCCGATATCAACAGCATTGCTCCATGCGTTATCTTTAATAATTCCTCCTGCAATTGAAGCTGCTGCTCCTGTTACAATCGAATATAAAATCAGTTTATTATTTCTGGAATCGTTTAAATTATCGACGTAATTTCCGATTTGCGCGACTCTTTCACCTTCACAGTCAAATTCTGCAGCAACTGCATCTAATTCTGTTAAAGCGATGGTTATTTTACTGTTAATTTTAGATTTTAACTGTAAAACTTTAACCTGAGATTCCAAAGAAGTATCTTTTTTAAGCTCCATGATCTGATGAACTTCATCAAGATTATCCAAAGCATTCAAAATCAAAATACTCTGATCAGAAAATTTATCTTTTAAATCAATGTTTGCAGCAACAATAGAGTCCGCATTATAAGACGGTATTTTATTGACATAATTGTATTTAAAAGGTGCTTTACAATAACTGTCCTTTAATGTTAAGATATTCTGTTTAATCGCCTGATTTTTCTTAGAAACACAGGAAGTCAATAATCCTAAAAAAGCAAAAAAGTAAAGTAGTTTCTTCATTTCGCAAATTCTTATCCTCAATAATTACTAATATACACAAATAAAAAAATTTACCCGAAAATCGAGTAAATTTTTAAGATATTTTTAATGATAAATTATTTGATATCCAACAATTCCACTTCGAAAACAAGTGTGCTGTTTGGTCCGATTTCCTTGCTGATCTGCTGATCTCCATAAGCCAAATGTGGAGGAAGTATCAATCTCCATTTGCTACCTACAGGCATCAACTGAAGAGCTTCAGTCCAACCCGCAATCACTTTATTCAATGGAAATGAAGCCGGAGTTCCTCTTTTTACAGAGCTGTCAAAAATTTTTCCGGTAATTGTAGTTCCATGATAGTGGCATTTTACGGTAGATCTCGGACCCGGTTTTGCTCCGTTTCCTTCTGTGATGATCTCATATTGCAAACCGCTTGGCAATTCAACTACGCTTTCTCTCTTCCCGTATTCTGCCATATATTCCTGACCGTCTTTCAGGTTCTTTTCTGCCAATTCTTTTTTACGTTTAAATAACATATCTGCTACTCCCATAATTATATTTTTTACAAAGATAAGGTTTTAAGATGGGAAGATAAAAAGGTACAAATTCAACTATTTATAATTAATAATTTAAAAGAAACAGAATCGTATTTATCATAGATTCAAACATTTAATATTTTGTAAAATTAATTCAAGTAAGTTTAATACTACGTTAACACGATTCTCGCAACTTGGCGTTATAATTGGATTTTAAAAACTAAATGCCAAGTCCACTAAAATATAATAAAAAATACGACAAGCTGACAGACGAAGAAAGAGAACTTCTTGAAATCAACAAAGGAAGCATTGCCGATTTTGTTGAACAGTCAACTTCCATAAGCGATGTAGATTATGCAACCAGAAATGCTCATGCAAAAACGTATGCCGTTGCAAAAGGCGAATTTATTATCGAGAAAAATGTTCCTGAAGAACTTCAACAGTTTTTTGATAAAGAAAAATATAATTTGACGATTCGTTTTTCGAACGCGCATCTTAAAATTAATAAAAGTAAAAAAGATATTCCTGCTTACGGATTTTCTGTAAAAATTAAGGACGAAAACGGCGATTTGCTGGCAAATTATCCATTGGTTAATTTTCCTTTATTTCCCATCAATTCGGTGAGTACTTTTTTGAAATTATTTACTTCTGTGAATCGTTTTTTTGTTAAAAAATGGAGTTCTTTTTCGTTGCTGATTCAGGTTTTAAGAATTACACCTTCGATTTTTACAGGCTCTTTTTTAAAAAACATCATTAAATTGATCAGCAAAAGAAATGACTTTATCTTATCATTTGATTTCCACTCTGTAGGAGTTTATAAATTAGGCGAAAACATGATGAAGATCAAACTAAAACCTAAATCTATTGACAAACATTTTGGGAAAAAACTAAAGGTAAAAAATTCAATTAAAAGTTATTTTAAAACCAATGATTTTACTGCCGATGTTTTGATTCAATTATGCTATGATTTGAAAGATCAGCCGATCAATAAATTAAATGTTGAATGGAAAAATTCGCCTTATATAAAAATCGGAGAAGTGAAAATTGAAAAAGACGGACTTTTGGATCCAAATTCCTGCGAAAACGAAATGCTTTCTTTTAATCCGTTTGAAAGTAAAATTTTCTTTCAACCAGTCGGAAAAATTCAAAAAATTCGTGATGAAGCGTATAAGGTTTCTATTCAAACAAGACGAAAAATCAATAAACTTCTGAAATACAAATAATTATTTTTAATTTAATCTAAATAAAAAAGGCTCTACAATCTGTAAAGCCTTTCTATTTTTATTGTAATTGATATTATTCTTCAATTTTATCTTCCTCTTTTTTATCAGGGAAAATAATGGATAAAAGTACCGAGATCACTAAAACTCCACCCACAATTCCTAATGAAAGCGGTGATGAAATGTGAATCCACGGTGCAATCAGCATTTTCACTCCAATGAAAGACAAAATAACCGCCAATCCGTAAGGTAATTTGCTAAACATGTGAATAAAGTTCGCCAATAGGAAATACAAAGATCTAAGTCCTAAAATCGCAAAAATATTCGATGTATAAAGAATAAACGGATCATCTGAAATTGCGAAGATTGCAGGAATAGAATCTACCGCGAAAAGTACGTCAGTAAATTCAATTACAGCAACAACTACCAAAAGTGGAGTCGCCATTTTAATCCCGTTCTGAATGGTGAAAAATTTATCTCCAACATAATTATCAGAAACTTTCCAGAATCTTTTGATCAATCTTGCTCCTGCTGTATTGCTATAGTCTTCATCATCGTCATCTCCACCGTCTCCCCAAGATTTGATTCCCGCGTAAACGAGAAACAGACCGAAAAGAACCATGACAATATTAATCTGAACAGCTTGTCCGAAGATATTCATTTCAGGTAAATAAGTAAGATTAATTAGTCCTACACCTGCAAAAATGAAAATCGCCCTGAAAATCAACGCTCCGATAATTCCCCAGAAAAGAACTTTATGGTGAAGATATTTCGGAACTTTGAAAAATCCGAAAACCAAAATGAATACAAATAGATTGTCTACAGACAAAGCTTTTTCAACCCAATAAGCAGCTTGATATTGCGTAAATTTTTCCACTGCTAATGCATGACTTTCCGGACTTCCGTCTGTGTTGAAAACCCAATACACAACTCCTGAAAAGATCATTGAAAGCGAGATCCAGACAATCGACCAGATCGTAGCTTCTTTGGAGGAAACCTCATGGCTTTTTTTATTGAAAACTCCTAAATCCAGAAGTAACATGATAACTACAGTTATCGCAAATCCCCAAACCAAACCGGGATGAAGATCTATAATACTTTGATGTTTGTCCACTTTTTATTGTGCTTATTATACGATAAAAGCAATAGCTGTACAAAGTACAATTATTGCTAATTTATTATTCTTATGATTTATAATCCTTACAAATACTTTTGCTTTACAGTCTCAATCGTTTCCTGTAATTTTCTATCTGCAGTCGGATCTCCAATGGCGTTGAATTTCCATTCTCCGTTTCTCTTATAGAAAACTCCCATCACCATTGCAACGTGACCTTTAAAAGATGCATCATTTGCAATATCATATTTAGCGAAAACTTCTCTTACATTTGTCGGAGTTCCTTCGTAAATTCTGATTGAAGCGAAAGGAATTGTTCCGAAATCCTGACCTTTGTAGCTATTTAAAACCAAAGCAACATGTTCTACATTTGATTCCAAGTTGCTGAAATCTATAGTAATCACCTCGTTGTCAAGACCGTCGTTTCCATTGACGTCACCTGTTAAATCATCACCGCTGTGTCTTACCGCACCGTTTTTAGATTTTAAGTTTCCGAAGTAAATTATTTCAGTTGCGTTTTTGTTTGAATCATATAAAATACAGCTTCCGTCCAAGTCTACTGCTTCTCTTGTAACTCCACCGAAAAATCCTTTTTTCTCAATTGCTCCCCAGTTGATTCCCACACAAGCTTGTGAAAGAGTCGTTCCGTTTTCCTTCGTAAGGTTAATTCTCTGACCTTTTTGTAAGTTAATAGCCATCTTTTTATGTTTATATTATTATTTTGTTTTGGCGAAAAAAGATTGTTTTAAAACCTTCTTTGCTTTTTTAATTATTATTCAAATTTAAATTAAGCATTGCACGAAGAATATTGGTTTCTTCATTAATGTCAAACATTTTGCTCATGATATCCGTGTTTTCGAGATTTTTAATGTAATCTTTCAACACATTGATCACTTGTTCCGGTAATATTTTCTTCCTTTCGTTCATTGTTTCTTCCAGGTGTTCATTTTTCTTTTTCAGTTGATTAATAATCGTTCCCTGATTCGATTCATTGGGCATTGTATCTAGTTTTTCCAATTTTTTCGGATCAATTAAATACATTTTCTTGCCTTCAAGATCAAAAATAAACTGATCATCGGACTGAAAAATCTTAAACAATTCATATTCATTTCCGGAAATTACATAACCGCAAACAAAACGAACCTTAAAACCCTGAATATTAAGCCTTCCCAACAATTTTCTCTCTATCAGATAATCCTGATATTGGTACGCTGGAAAAGCTCCGGATTTCAATAATTCTTCATCAACATTCGATCTGTAAAACTCTGTTGCATATTTTTTATAGAAATACAAAACATTGTCCCAATTCAACCGGAATTTGTCTTCCGTTAAATCATTGTACAGATTTTTCAATTGATTTGAAAAAATACCGCTGTACATTTTCCGATCCGTTTCAAAACCGTCTACACGCTTTTCTTCAAATCCGGAAATGTATTTACTATTGACATCAATTTCATTAAGCACCGCCAACATATCATTTTCCTTTTGTCTTTTAATTTTAGTTAAAAGTTCAATGAGACTGTCGGTGAACTGAAGGTGAAAAAGCTCGAGTTTACTGTAATCCAATCCCTTATTTTCCTGAAAAAGATTATGAATAATATCCGTCTTAATGTAGATCGAAATTATATCAACATTTTCAAAAAAATTCGCAAGAAGCTTAAGTTTCGTTAACCTTCTTTTGCTTTGAGATAGTATGTTTACAGCATCATCATTCACCTTTTATCCTAATTATTATCCTCTTACGTTTGCTTTTAATTCGTGTTCCAAAGTCATCAAATCCTGATCCAATTTTCTTCTTCCTTCTGCACCTTGTTTTTGAATTTGCTTCACTTCGTTTAATGTACTGATTAATTTCGCCGTTGTTTCTCTCAAAACATCAACAGAAACGATAGTCTGTTCGTTTGCTCTTGCAACATTTACAGAATTCTGACCTAAACGTTCTGCATTTTTTCTCAAAATTTCTTCTGTTGTAGCCGAAACTTTTTGCTGAATTTCAATACTTTGCTGTTGTCTGTACATCGCAACTGCCAATGAAAGCTGATTTTTCCAAAGTGGCAACGTCGTTGTCAAAATGGTTTGTGCTTTTTCAGCGATCGAAACGTTGTTATTCTGAACCAATCTAATCTGCGGTAGCGACTGCATCATGATTAAACGAACCACTTTAAGATCCGCCAACCTTCTGTCTAATCTTGCGATAAAATCTCTCTTATCCGCAATCTGATAATCCTGAAAATTCTGTGGAGCAGCTTCCATTTCTGCTAATTCTGCACCTGCTTTTTCCATTCTCAGATTTCCGACAATGACCAATTCTTCTATTTGTTTGATTGCATTTACATTGCTTTCAAAAATCGTCTGAAGAACAGCATTATCTTTCGTAGAAGTGATGATTCCTGCGTTTACTTTATAAGCGATCTGATCGATATTATTAACGATCTTATCATATTTAGCAAATAAATTCTCAATCTGCGTCATCACCCCTTTCATAAAAGGCAATTTGCTTAAAAAACTTTTGAATTTATTTTGATTTAATTCCTCAACATCTACATAATTCAGTTCGACCAATAAATTATTAATCAATTCACCTACTTCACCAGAATTTGATCTTCTTACATTTCCTAAGAAACTATCACTCTGATTTGATAACGTTCTCTGAAGATCTGCTCCAAAGTTTACGATTGATCCCGGATTTGTTTCATCAATAGAATCTGCAAGAACTTCGTATTTTTTACGCTCTTCTACTTGTAATTGGGTAAGATTTACATTTCCGTCTCTGTCCACAAGCGGTGCAGGAGGAGTACTTGGAGCTGCCATACTCGGTGGCGGAGCCATTGGAGTTGGTTCAAATGTTTTTAAAGGTTCAATAGATCCAAGTGGATCAATCGGTTGATTTTCTTGATTATCCATGGTAAATTATTGATAAATTGATACAAATTTTTCAAGACCGTCTCTCTGTCCTGCTCCAACTGCTTCGAATTTCCATTCTCCGTTTCTGTTGTAGATTCTTCCGAATTCGACTGCAGTTTCGATAGAGAAATCTTCGTCTAATTCGTATTTTAAGATTTCTTCATTCGTATCTGTATTGAAAATTCTGATGAAAGAATTTCTCACCTGTCCGAAGTTTTGTCTTCTTGCATCTGCATCGTGAATAGTCACCACAACAGTGATTTCCTTTACAGCGTCATCAATTTTAGTTAAATCGATTTTAATCTGCTCATCATCTCCGTTTCCGTCACCCGTCAAGTTATCACCAGAGTGAATAACTGCTTTATCCGGAGATTCAAGATTATTGTAAAAAATAAAATGATTATCAGAAACTAACTTTTTGTTCTCGCCCAATAAAAATAAAGACGCATCTAAGTCAAATCCTGTTCCAGTAGATGTATTGTTGGTATCCCATCCTAAACCTACCGTAAATTTAGGTGCATTTATATTTTCTCTCTGTCCTTTTTGTAAGTTAATAGCCATAATATAGTTCGGTTTGCGTTAAAGTGTTTATATTGTTTTCGTATTCTTTTATTAAATGATAATTGTTGCTGATTGCCAGTTCCAGCAAATTATCCATATGTTCCTTTGTTACTTTAGACGTAAGATACTCAAAATTACTTGAATCTAAGCCTAAAATATATTTCACGATCCTTGTATTGAACTGAAAACTAGGCTTTACCATTACATCTGCGATATGTTCTACATTTTTTACCGCGTAATAATTAAAATAGTTTTCAATTTTAGGATCAAGCTCAAAATTCATCAGTTCAGCATAATACATGAATAAAAAATCTGCTTCTACATTGTATTCATCCAGGATTTTATTCACTGTAAATTCATGACTTCCTGTGATCTTAATATCATCTATAAAAATACAAAGTTTTCCTCTAAGAAAATCTTTATCAAGATAATAAGTATCATTGGCAATCAAATTTTTACGATCTTCGAAATTTAAATTACCATAATCGGTCGTATACGTGTGATTTCTGTTGATTTTCGATAAAATACTTGATTTTTTTCCTTTTTGAAATAAATAAAAATCCAAATATTTCTTAAAATAAAAACATAAAAAATTAGAAGCCGTCGGAATCGCCATGTAAGGACTCGGCAATACCACAATTTCTTTATCTGTATTTAAAATACCTGCATGTTCGGAAATAAATCCTTCGAATAATTCTTTGGCAAATTTCTCAGCATACGACTTATCGCCATACTTGAAATAACTGTATTCTGCGGGTGAAAAAGTAAACTCATCCGCCGAATGAATGTGGTGTAAGCTGTACCTTTTGTTCATAAATTATATTTTGTGTTAAGTAAGTGTGCGTTGAAACCAAAATCCATTGCGCCTTTATAATCAGCAATCGGATTGTCACCAATGTGTAAAATCTGTTTTAAATCTAAATCCTGATTTTTAATTAAATTTTTCACTTCCTGAAATATCTGAGGATTCGGTTTTGAACAATTAATTTCATCAGAATAAATATGAAAATCGATATATTGATCAAGGTTTTGATTGATCAGGAATTTTCTCATCGTTTTTCCTTTGATAAATCCTGTATTACTCAAAATATTGATCGTCTTTCCATGATTTTTAATTTCATCAAAAAACTGATGCAAATTTTCGAAAATCACAACAGGTTGATATTCCAGAAACAAGTCTTCGCTTTTTTGGTAAAACGTATTTAATTTCTCTTTATCTAATTGTTTTAAATCTACTTCCAAAGAATGTAAAATCAATAAATAAATTTCAAAAGTGTCTACATTCTCTCCAATTACCTCATTGATAGAATTACACAGATCATCATAATATTTTACGACTTTCGCAACTTCATCAATCGGTTTTTTTACATCAAAAAATGAGGAGAACAGCTCAACTCTTTTTGCTTTAAATTCAGGGTGAGATTTTATTAAAGTAAGCCACAAATCAAAAGAAAAATGTGAGTGATTGTGGATGTCAATATCTGTTTTCAAAATGGTTTAGTTAAAGTTTTATTTAGCTTATTTCCTGAAAAAGATGTTTAATTATTACTAAGTTATTCATCATCAAAATATGTTTTAAATTTTCAATTCTACCCAAAGATAAAATTTTTAAATTAATGTGTAAATGTAGTTTGATGTTTTAAGATATTTTTATGATTTCCCGTAATTTGAATTTTATTTTTTTTATCTATTAAAAAAATTCATCACTTTTTGCTGTTTGCAAAAAAATTAAAAAAAGTTTTTGTTGTTTAAATATTTTTTCTAATTTCGCAACCGATTAACAATCAACAATGTCAACAAAAATGATAAATATTATAACTTTAAGCAATCCTATCAGAGCTGTGTACTTTGGTAGCACTAAATATTTATCTGAATAAAGATCGACCTTTATAAAAACAAAAATATAACGAAGGCCTATCTGTTCAGATAGGTCTTTTTTGCTACCCTACTTTTCAGCTTTTACATTCGAAAAAGTTGTCAAAAATTTTTAACGAAAATAAAATTGAATTTCTTACTGAAACAGAATGTAAGATCATGGAATTTTTGTGCTTAAAATTTTAAATACAACCTTAAAAATCAACAATTTAAATTAAACAAAATGAAATACAACACACGAAATATAGGGATAATAGCACACGTCGATGCCGGAAAAACTACACTCACGGAAAGATTGCTTTATTACACCGGAATGATCCATAAAATAGGAAACGTAGACGATGGAAACACCACGATGGATAAAGACATTCAGGAGAAAAACCGGGGAATTACCATTTCATCTGCTGCAATTTCTACACAATGGAAAAAAGATGATAACGTTTTCAATATCAACATCATTGATACTCCGGGACACATTGATTTTGCGGTGGAAGTTGAACGTTCTTTACGAGTTTTGGACAGCGTTGTCGCAGTTTTCTGTGCTTCTTCGGGAGTTCAGCCACAAACGGAAAATGTTTGGTTTCAAGCCGAAAAACATGGAATTTCAAAAATCTGTTTCATCAACAAAATGGATAGAATCGGAGCAGATTTCTTTGCTGTTTTAAATGAAATCCGAACAAAACTGGATGCTGTTCCTTTGGCTTTGCAAATTCCGATCGGTTCTGAAAACAATTTTGAAGGTATTATCGATTTAATCAAACAAAAAGCATTGTACTGGATCGATGAAAATGGAGAAACGATTATTGAAAAAGAAATTCCTGAAAATTATCACTTAGAAACCAATGAGTGGAGAATGAAATTAATGGAAACATTAGCTGAATTTGACGAAGCTTTCTTTGAAACATTCATGAATTCTGAAATCCAGATTTCTGAAGAAATGATTCTTGAAGCCATAAAAAGAACTTGCCAGTCAAGAAGTTTGGTTCCTGTTTTATGTGGTTCTGCTTTTAAAAATAAAGGAGTTCAGCCGTTGCTTGATGCGATTATAGATTATCTTCCCGCTCCGAATCAATTGCCTTCTATCAATGGAAAAGATGCGAAAACGGAAGAAACAATCGAGCTTGAAAGAAATGAAGAAGAAACTTTTTCGGGATTGGTTTTCAAAGTTGTGATTGATAAACACATGGGCAAGCTGGCAATGCTTAGAATTTATTCAGGAAACATAAAATCCGGAGATACAGTTTTGAATGTGAGAACTGGCGAAAGTTTCAGGATTTCTAGAATTTTGCAGATGCAGTCGGACAAAACGTTAACGATTGAAGAAGGAAAAGCAGGCGACATCGTTGCTTTAACAGGAATAAAAGATGCGAAAACAGGCGATTCTTTATCATCCATTGAACGAGCTGTTTTACTTGAATCCATCACCATTCCTGCTCCGGTTATCCGAGTTTCGATTGAACCGAAAACGAATGCTGATGAAAAATCTTTCGGTTTGGTTTTAGCGAAAATTCAGGAAGAAGATCCGTCGTTGGTTGTCGAAAGAGACAAACAAACAGGCGAAACTTTGTTGAGCGGTTTGGGAGAATTGCATCTTGAAGTGACTTTAGAAAAGATCCGATTGAATCATGGAATTGAAATCAATCAAGGAAAACCGAAAGTTTCATACCGAGAAATTTTAACCGAAACCAAAAGACACAGAGAGAAACTTTCCAAACAAAACGGTGGAAGCGGACAATTTGCCGATATCACTTTTGAAATCGGACCTCGTGAAGACAATGAAATCGGTCTGGAATTCATTAACCAAATTAAAGGCGGTGCTATTCCGAGTGAATTTATTCCATCTGTTGAGAAAGGTTTCAGAGAGGCGATGGAAAACGGAGCTTTGAGCGGAAATCCTTTGGAAAGTATGAAAGTGACGCTTTTGGATGGATCGACGCACTCGGAAGATTCCAAAGCTTATGATTTTGAAGTGGCTGCAAGAGATGGTTTTAGAGCAATTGCAAAAAGTTGTAAGCCGAAATTATTAGAACCAATTATGCAGGTTGAAATTCAAAGTATTGAAGAATATACTGGAGCTGTGACGGCCGATATCAACAAACGAAGAGGAATCATCACTTCGATTGATGAAAAATCAGGAAGAAAAATCTTTACGGCAGAAGTTCCTTTGGCTTCTACTTTCGGATATATTTCTGATCTGAGAACGTTGACAAGCGGCAGAGCTTCGATCAGCATGAAATTATCGCACTATTCTTTGGTACCCGATTTCATTGCAAATACATTAGTAACCTAAAAAACGAGGGCTGTAAATTTATTTTGCAGTCCTTGTTTGGTTTATTGGGGTTAATTGTCAATGGTGAGTTGTGAATTTTTTCTCTTTAAGTTTTCTTTTTTCTCTTGCGGATTTTTTATTTTCCCACAGATTTCACGGATTTCCACAGATGTTTGCTTAATATTTTAAACTTCCATCATCCAACTTCCAGCCCATTAAATTCCAAAACGCTCCTACTCTCCTACTTTTCAGGCATCACTTTATATGTTGGATCGTCCTGAATATTAACTTCTATTACTGCTTCGGCATTTTTCAACATTTTTCGACAGTCTTCACTTAGATGTTTTAAATGTAATTTTTTATTTTGCTGAGCATATCTTTTGGATAATTTGTCTAATGCATCAATCGCGCTCATATCGACAATCCTGCTTTCTTTAAAATCGATAATGACTTGTTCAGGATCATTTGTGGGATCAAATTTATCCGTAAAAGTTGTCACTGAACCGAAAAATAAAGGTCCTGAAATTTCGTAATATTTAATTCCATTTTCATCAATATACTTTTTCGAACGAATTCTTTTCGCATTGTCCCATGCAAAAACCAAAGCTGAAATAATGACTCCAACCAAAACTGCCAACGCCAAATTATGAAGAACAATGGTAATTAAAGCCACCGTCATTCCGACAAAAATATCAGACTTCGGCATTTTATTGACAATTCGAATCGAAACCCATTGAAATGTACTGATTGCAACCATCATCATTACACCAACCAACGCAGCCATCGGAATTTTTTCGATAAATGGTGCTCCAACTAGAATGATAATTAAAATCGTAATAGATGCTATAATTCCTGAAAGTCTGGCTCTAGAACCGGCATTTAAATTTACCAAAGTCTGTGCAACCATCGCACAACCACCCATTCCACCGAAAAATCCATTGGTAATATTTGCCAAACCTTGAGCAATTGATTCTTTATTCGTATTTCCTTTTGAATTGGTGATTTCGTCGACCATAGATAATGTTAATAAAGATTCAATCAAGCCAACTCCTGCCATAATTAAGGCATAAGGAAAAATAATTTTCAGAGTTTCCAACGAAAAAGGCAATTCGGGAATGTGAAAATTGGGTAAACTTCCACTTATATGAGCAATATCTGCAACCGTTTTTGTATTAATATTGAATCCTAAAACTACTGCAAAAACAATTAAAATAGCAACCAAAGAAGCCGGAACAACTTTTGTGATTTTTGGAAAGAAATAAACAATTCCAATCGTAAGAATTGTTAAACCACTCATTATATATAAAGATGTACCTTGCAACCAACCGACAACTCCATTCGCGTCTGTAACTTTGAATTGTTCAACCTGCGCCATAAAAATAATGACAGCCAAACCATTTAAAAATCCGTACATTACGGGTTGAGGAATTAATCTCACGAATTTTCCAAGCTTGAAAACTCCGACTAATAATTGAAAAACGCCTGCTAAAACCACTGTTGCGAAAAGATATTCAACGCCGTGAGTTTTAATTAAAGCAATCAAAACGACAATTGTTGCTCCTGCTCCACCGGAAACCATTCCGGGGCGACCACCTAAAATTGCAGTAACTAATCCCATCATAAAAGCTGCGTACAAACCCGTTAAAGGAGAAAGTCCTGCAAGAATTGCGAACGACAATGATTCAGGAATCATGGTCATGGCAACGGTGAATCCTGCTAAAAGTTCGTTTTTATAATTTATTTTCTGAGAAAAGTCGAATAAAGTGAGCGTATTTTTCATGCCTTGCAAAGGTATGCACAAGATTTCTTACAAACAATTTTCATCAATTCAGACTATGAAATTTTCACAAATACGTGTGTTAAAAATTTTCAGCATTAAAACCAAGATACCACATATTTTTCACCATATATTGATTATTTAAAATCATTTTTAACAAAAATTTGATTTTAATGAAATATTTTAATTTATTTTTTTGGTTTGTTTTGTATTTTTTCTATATTTGAAATTAAACAAATGAGCTATTTTCTGTGTAATTTTCAACAGATGATTAGCAACAATTAAAAATTATATAAAGAGAAACTGCATGAAATAATTTTAACAGATAAAATATATTATTCATACTTAAATATAAAAGTTGGGAATATGAGTTTTACTGAGCAAAATGGAGAGAGACAAAAAGAATGATCTACTGAAAGCATTGGCAAAATGAAAAATAAAATGCAAAAATTCTTTATGTACATATTAAATAAATAACAGAATCCTGATCATTAATTATCATAAAAAATGGTAGTTTTGACGAAAAGATTTCAAAGCGTGATTCTGTAGTCTATTATTTACACTTTACAACCTCAAGAAAACTTTTTAGAGCCAAATTTTAATTTTAATAAAAATAATATACATTTTTGTTGTGTTTTGCATGCAAATTGTTTTATGAACACCTAAGATTTATCAATAACATGTTATATAAAGAAATACATATAGGGAAATTTATCAAAGAAAGAGTTCTGGAGCTTGAAATGAGTATGGAAAGAGTCTGCAGTTTTTTGAAAAAAGAGGAAGAAGCAGTTGAAAAAATTTATGAAAGTAAATCAATAGACACGGATCTCCTTCTAAGATGTTCAAAATTATTGGAGTATGATTTTTTCAGAATTTACAGTTCTCATTTAATTTTGTATTCTCCTCCATCTGCTGTAGATAAAAACAAAAATCCGAAGTCAGACAAAATTCCTTATTTCCGAAAAAACATTTACACTCAGGAAATTAAAGATTTTATTATCGAAAAAATACAATCCGGCGAAATGACACACAGTGAAATTATTCAGGAATATTCTATTCCGAAAAGTACACTGCATCGCTGGCTTCAAAAAATCTAAATGAAGAATCGAATGCGCCCAAATTATACAAGAATTTACCAGGATATGCTGAAAGAAAAGGATCCTGAAAAATTAGAAGATCCTAAAATTCAACATCTTTTAAAGAATTTGAAAACTACGGAGGATATTTTGAATTTTAATGAATTGGTTTTTAAATCATCAAAAGAAAGCCTGAGAAATAATCAAAAGCTAAAAACTTATGATAAAAAAACTATGATCAAACTTCTTCAATATCAACAGAAACATGGTCTTTCTACCAATTATATGTCTAAAAAGTATAAAATAAGCAGAACAACCATTGCAAAATGGAAAAGAACTTTTGAAGAAGAATATGAAAAAATAACATCTAAAAATTAATTTTAGATAATTTAGTTTATAAATAAAAATCCGTTGAAGCAAAGTTCAGCGGATTTTTTTAAAGGTAAAAATCGAGAAAAGAAGCGGGGCAACGTAACGCCGGAGTCGAACCGGATAATCTTGCCAGAGTAGCTGACTTCATTATTCCTCCCCTTCAGATGATGACGAAGTAACTTTTCTCTACGACACTTTATATTTTAAAAACAAGGCAACAACCAAAAAGCGTATTGTCGTGCTCTAACCAACTGAGCTACTTTTCCTATTTAGATCTTGTGTTTTATTTGTGGAAAAGGCGGGACTCGAACCCGCGACCCCGTCGTAATGAGCGAAGTAACACTATTCTACGACACTTGTTTATATTTTAATGCAAATAAGGCAACAGGCGAAAAGGAGTTTGCTCACTTTTATGAGCGCCGCTCTTACCCGTTTTGGGCAGTGAGCCGGCAATTCTACATCTACGAGAGACTTACGTTTTCTTACGAAAACTTTTGCCCAGTTGGTTTTCAACCCAACCTCGCTAGTTCGGTCACCCGAATTACGCTACCTTAGGACCGTTATATTTACGAAGGAACCCTTCTCTACGACACTTATTGGCAATAAATTTTTATAAAAAAGAGGCAAAAGACGAGAAAACTCTTTATATAAATCATTTTCAGATTTATTCTGGAGTCGAACCAACATCATAAGATTAACCGAAGTAAGTTTTCTCTAACGGCACTCTTTATTTTTATCAAGGTAAATTTCGTACAGACACTTACTCTTATGTCCTACCATTAGACGACTGTTTTCACAGACAGGATTCGAACCTGTATCTTAAGTCTGGAATCGAAGAATTTCTATACTACGACACTTGATATATTTTTGTTTTTAAATTAAAAAAAGGTAAAAGGCGAAAAGACAGACATGCACCCATTCCTTACTATTCTTACGGAAATTGCACTTTTGTATAGATTTTGAGGTCTAAATTTTAATCGAAGTAAGCCTTTTCTACGGCACTTTTTATTTTTTAAATCAAGGTAAAAATTATAGAATCTTTCAGTGCTTTTGCTCTACCAACTGAGCTACTTTCCCCTAAGAAAAGGCGGGATTCGAACCCGCGACCCAAAGATTAAATATCGAAGTATGATTCTATGACGACACTTGATTTTTTATGTTTAAATATTATTTTAAAGAAAACCGAGTAATTTATAAAAGAGCTTTAGTTCAAGTGAAAGTCGAAGGAACTCTTTTTTACGACATCGATTATGTTAAGTAAGGTAAAAATCAAACAGAGACTTATCGACAGAGCGATACCATTACGCCATTCCAAAATAGGAAACAGGATTCGAACCTGTATTGCTGCCCCCCGAAGTAACTCTATTCTACGACACTTACTTTTTAAGTTTTCCATTGGGTTTTTCTGTATTTTTTCCAATTTCTCTGAAACTTCATTTCTTTTGAATTAATTGTTTCATAGCCGTGTGGAAAACAATAAGAGCATCCCAAATCGTCTCCATATAAAATTCTGGAAACCTGGACATTTGAAATTTTCTTCGGAAAATCAATTAATCCGTATTCATTGATTCCAAAAACTTGTCTTAATGACTTCAATTTTTTCATAAGTATTGAGTATTTAACCTCAATACAGTGCTTCTTTAAGACATTTTTTATAATTTTTCATGGTTATTGTTTTTTGTTGAAGCAAAATTATCGTGTTAGTACGCATTCTTTTTACGCAGTTAGAATTATTTTAAAATAATGAAGCTATTAATTCAAATAATTTTACAAATCCTAAAATCGGAAATAAAATTACACCTCCAATCACTAAGCAAAATTTCACTGTATTCAAAAAGCTATCTTTAGATTCTGTATAATTTCCTTTTTCTCTTTGCTTTCTTTTAAAATCAGGAACTCTTTTTACTTTCTTCAAACTATCCGATTCTAATTCTTTCAAAATATCTTTTGCGTGATTCGAAAGTTTATTTTTATCTCCACGAAAAACGATATCTTTTAAAATAGCATTTCCCGAATTACCTAATGAATTTTTGTAAAGCTCAACAGCTTTTTTCATTTCTGAATTTTTCGATTCAGACAAAATCCAAAATTTTCCGGCTTCATCCAAAAATCCTGAATCATAGTAAATCTGTCCTAATTTTTCTCTCAACGAAATATCATCTGGAAATACATTGATCAGATTTCTCAATCTGTCACATGCTTTTTTCTTTCTTCCTGCTTTCATGTCTTCTTCAATTCTGTAGAAAATATTTCCCATGATTTATATTTTGAATTAAAATAAATTTTTCGTTTTGCCTTAAAGCAATATTTTTTCATGTCATTGCGAGGAGCGAAGCGACGAAGCAATCTCAAAATAGATTCTTCACTTCATTACATTTCGTTCTGAATGACAAACTAACGTTATTAAAACATTGCACTTTCTTAGTCCATTATAGCAAGATCTCTTTTTTAAACGATTTGAAAAAAAAATATAGTGGAAAGCAGATTAAGCTCCTAAAAAATTGGTTATTAGTTTTTATTTTAAAAGCAGTGCCTTTTACAGCACTACTTTTTTAATCATTTCTACGGCAGACTTTCGGTCTTCCAAAGCATTCAATACATCGAAAATTTTGTCTGACCAACCTGCGATAAGATATACATCATTTTTTCTGACATCCAACGGTTGTTTTCCGTAACCTGCCAAATCAAAAATATACAATTTTGCATTTGGGTTGAAACTTTTGTATTGATTCCATGAATTTTCAAAAGAATTTCTGCCACCATTGCTATCCCAAAGCTGAGTATCGGTGAATAACATTACTTTATCCACTTTTTCACGTCTGTTTAATAGATCTTCGATCACCAAATAACCATTTGTAGAATAACCCACTTCACCTTCTCTTTTGTAGAAAGCATCTACGTTTCTCAGGATACCGTTTTTAGGCATTGAAACTCTTTTCCAAATGTCACCGAACATACCCGAAATCACATTTTTACACTGTGACTGCAGCATCATCGACATCAAAAGTCCAATATCGTACAACAATACTTTAGATTTCGGAGAAACCGGCTGTTGCATCGAAGCTGAAACGTCTGCCGCAATTAACACCGAAGTATCGAAACCAAAACCTTTGATATTTTTTGCACTCACCATCACTGCATCTTCCAATGCTTCCAGGATTGATGAGGTATACTTTGAATCAATATTTTTCAATTCTCTGTACGCCGATAGAAATCTGAATGGCAATTGTTTTGAGTTTCTCACTGCTCTTTCATCCGACAAATAGTTGCACACTTTGTACATTGCGTCTGAAGAAACGTTGGCTTCCAGAATATTTCGTAAGTTTCTCAACGTTGCCATATAACCCAGTTTGTTACTGAAAATCAGTTCTTCCCATTTGTTTTTGAAAGCTGATTTTCTTTCTGCCTCGTCTGCAAATTTTGTTTGACCTAAAACCGAAAGTTCAACTTCCCAAGTATATGGAGTTTCCAACGTATCGTTGACGATTTTATTGAAAATTGCCTGTTGATTTTCATCTTTTGCTTTTGGGTGAACCAAGAACAAGGCATCTTTCAAAGTCACTTCCGCTTTTCTGTTATATTTTGCGAATTGATATTCATCAAATTTATTGAAAGATTTTACCAAACCTTTTTGGATTTGTTTTGAAAGTTTGTTCAATTTTTTCAAATCTGTTCTTTCGTTTGCTAATTGGTAATACGCCAATAATTCTGTGATTTCGTCTGCTCTTTGGATAACGCCGTCAACCGTTTTGCTCACCAAGTCTGTACCTGAAGTTTGTTTCGCCAATTCGGTCGTCAAAACCAATGGAATTGAACGCAAATACATATCTTTTCTTGCATAAACCGCCAATTTTGCTACGAATTCCGGATCATTTTTCTGAATCAGAGACTGTATTCTCGCCAATCTGTCATTTCCCTTTTCATAGGTTGTATTTGATAATCCTGTTGTAACAACAGCACTATATAGTTCTTCTGCAGGCGTCATTGTATAAGCTTTTGCACCTTCGTAGTTCATTACTACTTTATTCTCTTTTCTTAAAAAATTAAATTTCATGGTTACTGTTTTTTGTTAAACATTTGGAAGATCATCACTTCCTCTCTGATTTCTAATGCAAAGTAAGGATGATATTGCGCATTGTTTTTGCGTAGTATAATTTTTTGTAAAAAAGTTTTCATTTTTTTGATCGTTGGTACTCGTAAAGGCACTATTTTTTATTATTAATACATTTTAAGGCGCAAGGATTTTATCTGCGACAAAAATTTTGTTGTGTAAATGAAAGTAAATTTTTTAGGCGAAATATTTTTCCACAAAGTTTGTCTTTCCTTAGGAATCTAGACTGTTTTTTAATCATTGAGATTCCACGCTCCACTTCGTTCCGCTCTGAATGACAAACACCTTGTTGAACAAACAGCTATCAACAAATAACCATCAAACAAAAGAAAAAATCTATTATTCATTTTACATAAAGGAATTGCTAATTTGAAGTTTTTGGAAATCCGTTTTCTAGCTTTGCGTTAATTAAAATTAAAGCTATGATTAAAGGATTATACGAAACTCATGTTCAGGTAAGCAACTTGGAAAATGCGATTCAATTTTACACTGAAATTTTAGGATTGGAATTCGCTCATAAAGAAGAAAGTCGGAGAATTGCATTTTTATGGATTGGAGAAAATAAAGAATCCATGCTTGGTTTGTGGGAGCAAAAGGAAAATTTGCAGACAAGACATTTTGCTTTTACAGCTGACAAAGAAGATATTCTGAATTATTCCGTTAAGTTTTTAAACAATAAAAATTTAAAGCCTTACAATTTCCTGAATGACGGAATTGAAAAACCAATGGTTTTTGCTTGGATGCCTGCTTTGGCGATTTATTTTAATGATCCGGATGGAAATCAACTGGAATTCATTTCGATTTTGGAAGGTAATGGAAAACCTGAGCTAGGTGTGCTTTCTTATGAAGATTGGTTGGAGAAGAAATAAAAAATTCCCTCTAAAAAGGGAATCATTGTTCATTTTTATATGGTTAAATTGTTACATTTAGTATTGCTTCAAACACCAATACAAAATTTTCGCAATATTCTTGGCATCATCAATACCTCTGTGATGGGTACCTTCAAGCTTGAAATTAAGTTCGCCTAAAGCTCTTGCCATTCCTACACTTTTGCGAACGGTCGGATGCAATTCTCCGAATAACGTTTTCACATTGATATGATCATCACTCAAAGGATAATCGACATTGAATCTTCTTGCCTGATTTTGAAGCATATTCAAATCGTAGTTCCCGTAACTTGCCCAAGTCAGGTCTTCAGAATCATATTCTGCTCTAAGAATATCTAATGCATCCTCCAACAAAATGCCTTCATCATCAAGCATTTGTTGCGTAATGGAAGTCAGTTCCGTGCAAAACGGACTTACTTTTGAAAATTGAGGTTTTACTAAAATTCCCTCATTCTGTGAAATCTTACCGGTTTTTGCATCCATAATACAAACTCCGATTTCTATAATTTCACTTTCCTGACCTCTCGGCGGTCGGTCATTCCAACACGTGGCTTCGAGGTCTATAATTAATATATTATCTGTTGTTTTCACTTTTTTAAATTGTTTATTGTTAAAAATTTACTGCAAAATCTCTCTTAAAATTCTGGCAGCATTGTAAGCATCGTCTGCTCCGCTGTGATGATTTCCTTCAAAATCCATATTCATAGCATGAAGAGCTCTTTTTAAACCCATCATTTTGTAAAGTCCATTATAAGCTTTGAACTGATGCATAATGTTAAGATAATTTTCAGAAAAAGGATTTTCGATACCGAGATAATCACATTGTTCCATGATCTGCTCTTTATCAAAATTTCCAAAACCTGCCCAAGTAAGAGAAGTTGAATTGTATTCATCTCTAATTTTTTCGCAAGCTTCTTCAAAATAAATTCCTTTTTCTTCGATTAATTTTGGAGTAATTCCTGTAAGGTCGGTACAAAATTTACTGATTTTAGACCTTTCCGGAATGACGTAAATGCTTTGTTTCCTGGAAATTGCTTGTGTTGTTTTGTTTAATTCGCAAATTCCTATTTCTATAATATCGACTTTTTGACCAGCGGGAATTTTATCGTTTTCCCAACATGTGGCTTCCAAATCGATAATGATTATTTCATTAGTTGTTTTCATTTTTATTATTATTCTATCTATTTTTTCATTCATCTGCATTTGGTTTTTCGTTGGAGAAGCGGGAAGAAATACCCTAAAGAAGAATTGCTATTGTTGCTAAAGCTGTGCAAAGTTAAAACAGTCAGTACGCACTCTATTTACGCAATAAAAAATAATTTCAGAAAAACTCCCCGAAGGGAGCATTTCTAATTTCTAGGTGCAAATGGCGGAGTCCATTTTTTCTTTTTCATGATTTCCTTCACTTCTTCGTAAGAAACAGGGTAGAAATTATGACAATCTACTCCGACATCGAAACTCAAAGCCATTTCATCATCGGATAATGTTCCGTGAGAATGTCCGTAGAGTTGCCAAACTCCTCGATGCGAACCGTTCCAGGTTCTCATGGCGTAATGAAAAAGAATGATTTTCTGTTTGCCATTGCTGTTTTCAGGTTCATCAATTTTCAATTCGTGATAATCTCTGATGGAGGCAAATCGTTTAGGATATGTCAAAGCTGCACCTTCGTGATTGCCTTTTATTAAATGAATATTTCCGTTTAATCGATCCAAAATTTCTTTTGTAAAATCTGGTTTGCCTAAACTCATATCGCCCAAATGGTAAACAGTGTCACCATCTGCAATTCTTTCATTCCATCTTTTGATGAGTTCTTCATTCATATGCTCCAAAGACTCAAAAGGTCTTTCGGAGAATTTTATAATATTTTCGTGACCAAAATGGTGGTCTGCTGTAAAAAATATATTGGGTTTCATTTTTTGTCTTGTTTAAATTTTTAATTAATTCCTCGAAATGCTTTATAAAAAGCTGTTTCGATTTCCAACTTATCACTTTCGACATATCTTCTTGAAAAGTGAATAGGGATTGCTTCTTTCACCTCACATTCATTCATAATTTTTCCTGATGCAGATGCAAAACTGTGATAATTGACCTTTGCAAATTCCTGATCTTCATCTTTGTAAAAGGTTTCGATGTAAACCATATTTGCTCTTTTGAAACAATCTCACGAATTTCATATTCAATCGCATTTTCATCAATTAAGTTCCAAGTGTAAGATTTTAACCTTGCTTCAATTTGTTGATGAATATTTTTCGGTCCGCAAATCACAATTTTTTCTTCGCTTCCAATTTGATGTCTGAAAATTCCATCAAAATTTGAAAAGTGATCAATGTGAGTATGACTGATGAATAGCGCTGAAATCGACTGTATTTCTTTCACTGTCAGTAAACTCGCTTCACCGCAATCACACAAATAATGTTTTCCTGAATTGGGTACTTTTATTAATATACTTATGTCTTCTCTTAAAAGACTTTTTATTTCTGCCTGTAACATTTCTTTTTATTTTTTACCACAATTAATCATTCTCAGTGTTATTCTGAATGAAACGAAGTGGAGTGAAGAATATACTTTAATATTACGAAAGTAGATTCTTCCTTCGTCAGAATGACAAACTTTCTGCATATTAAATCGATTATTTTATGGTTTTGTTAAATACATAAAAAAGTTTCGATAATAAATTACCGAAACTAAACTTTAAGAGTCATCAACTCTTCTTTTACAATATCAATGACTAAAGAATTCAATTTTTTGTTGATTCTTTTCTGTTCGTCTTTTTCTATAGTTATGAAAACTTTCGGGAAATCTTTTTCAAAATCTTCCAAAATATCCTGTGAGAAAAGACCAATAACTTTTCCAATCATTTTGGGTTCAAATTCACCAATCTTGCTAACAACATTATTCAACCTGTTTACAGTTGCGTATTTTTGGATTTCTTCCCAAATTTCCTGAGCCTTTTCACCAAAATGAACTTCTTTTTGAGTCGGCTTGTCTTTTCTAACCATTTTAGATTTTTCGACCCATTTTTCATTTTTATTTTTTAAAATGACCCTTGAACCGTTTCCAAAATATTTGGTTTTCAAAGTTTTAATAATAGTTCCTTCACACATATTATTCTCGATTTCCGGTAATTCCAACCAAGCCGGGATTTTAGAATCGAAAACATTAGGGAACTTCAAAGCCTCATCCAAAGTTCCCTGAAACAAGATTTTCGCATAGAAAAATCCGGTTTCTTCGAAAATTTGGTTGGCCAAATCGGCATCCAAATAAGTAGTACCATTCAACTTAATATCGAATGCATAAAATTCATTATAAGGTGCATATTCAACACCTTTTTGAACTTTTATCGCATTTTTTACGGGCTCAACTTCTTTGTGCTTGTAACCACCACCGAACAATTCACCATAAATAACAATGGTTTCTAAATCCTGGTAAATAGTTTTCACTTTTTCAAAGACATTAATTACGTTTTTTCTGTAACGTTCTAAAATCTGATGTGCATTGTAGAATTTTTCATCCTTTTCGATGAAAGCGGTTCTTTTGGCAATCTTAATTTCCTTTCCATCGGTAAAGAAAGAGAAATTAGCGCCGTGAACCTTTTCCTGCACGATGAAAACCTCATCTCCAAAACCCTGCATCCTGATCTGATCGATCACGCGGGTTTGGTAAGCATTTTCTATAGAGTTATATGTTTTGAAAATCATTTTTTTTAAATTTTTAATAGTTTTTGAAATTCTTTAAAAGGCTCTCAATATTTTCCTTTCCAACAGGATTCATGGAGTGGCAATAGAATTTTGGTAAGTCCAAATAGTTATCCATACAATATTCTACGAGCCATTTTGCACAATCGTAACCCGTTTTCTCAACAAACTCCTGAGAATTGGGTTCTAAATAATGTTCATCTGCAAGGTCATGGTCAAAAGAAATCATTTCCGGAAGTCCTTTTTCCAAAATCCTGTTGACAAACTGCTCATAATTTCGAACAATATGCCAATCTTTTCTGAGGAAAATGTCCTGTTTGCTATAATGATACGCCTCGATTGGATATCTTATATCGTCCAGAAACAGTAATCTTTTTGTTATTTCCATTGCTTTTCTATTTACTTTTCACAATACTCGCCAATTCCAGTTTTGCATCTTCAGGAAACCCTGAAAGACCGGGAATATCGTTGTATTCTAAAATCACTTTTTCTCCGTTTTCTGTTTCCAGAACATCAATAGCAACAATATCTGCTTTTATATTTTCCTGTAACAGCTTTACTTTTTCTATCCATTCTATTTCCGGCTCGATGATTTGATATTCCTGAGTTAAAGAATTGGCTTTCCAATATTTGCCTTTTCTTTTCATTGCCCAAACTTTATCATTTATAGCCAGATAACGAATGTCATATTTATAGTTAATAAATTTCTCTGTCGTCACATAATCCTGATGGATAAACAGCAAATCTTTCAGCTCTTCCCATTGTTCTTCGGTCGAAACCAAACTTTTCCCGTATCCACCGTGATGATTTCCAACTTTAACAACGAAAGGAAACTGCATTTCCAAATTTTTCAATTGAGTTGTATTGGTTGTTATATTAAAATCAATAACAGGTAATCCAAGTCTTTTCAATCTATTTAACATTGATAATCTTTCGTATCCCATTAATAAAGTTGAAGCTGAATTCACACAAGGAATTCCTGAATATTCAATCAATTCCAAAATATTTCTATGTTTTGCTTCAGGATTTACAGCTCCCAATCTCCAAAAAATAACATCAGGTTTGCAGACTCCATCTGCATCAATAACATACAGTTCAGCATCTTTTACAATAAATTCTGAGATTTGAGCTTTCTTCTGAACCACATTAAATCCTGCAAAATAATCTTTCCAGTATTTTTCTCCGTTAATGATTAAAATTGTTTTCATAATTTATTTTTTTGGATTGAAGTTAAAAGCTGGATGTAGGGAGTTTATATGCATTAAAAAAAACTTTCATCTTCCTACATCCCACTTCCCGCTATTTTACACCATCATATCAGCACAATTTGAACTTGCGAATGCGTAAGGTTTTGCTTTAAACACATATCCCATTCCCAGAATATATCCCATTGCATCTTTCAAAGCAACGTTGGATTTAAAATCCGGATCGGTGTTAATGTCTGCGTGTACCTCCATTTCCACATCATAAGTTTCCAGAATAGAGCAAATTGCATAGGCGATTTCTACAGATTTGTTGACCTCGTTCAACATTCGCTCTTTGATACTGATATTCTGTATTTCTCTTTCTTTTCTGATAAAGGTAAACGCTCCTTTTCCCTCACGAATAAAGACAACTGCCGTAGCATAATTAATGGCATCACCATAAACGTGGGAGTCTGAACCCACACACACTTTCAGTCGGTGTCCATTTGCCTGTTCGCGGATGATGGCTTCTTCTACCAGCTGTATGATAGAATGTTGGAAAATTTTTCCAGTCATATTTTGCCATGTTTGTTGTTGCGTTTCCATTTTTTCTACATGTTTGTTTAAATACTTATTTGTTAATAATAATTGTGAATAGTCAATTCGCTTTGCTTATCAATTTTTTTTAATTCACTTGTGATACAAAATTCACGATTGAATATTCACCGTTTTGCACTCCGAACTGGACTCGAACCAATACCATCAGTTTTGGAGACTGAGATGCTACCATTACACTATCGAAGCAATTTCTGTTGATTCATCAGGACTCGAACCTGAACAACAAGAGTCAAAGTCTTGTGTGCTGACCAATTACACTATGAATCAATTTTGCGGAACAGACAGGAATTGAACCTGTACCTTTAGTTTTTCAGACTAACGTGCAGACCTTCTACACCACTCTTCCAATTTTATAAATGATAATTGTTAAGTTATAAATAATACCATTGTTGCTTTTATCATTTATTATTGATGATTTATCAATTATGCTTTTGTACGGGAAAAGGGAGTCGAACCCTCAATATCTTGAGCCTAAATCAAGTGTGTCTACCATTTCCACCATTCCCGCGGATTTTCTATAAATAATAATTGATGAGAGATAAATGATTTTAAATCAGTGCTTTTTAATCAATTATAATTTATCTTTTATCATTTATAAAAATTAGGTCTGAGAAAAGCCTGTCTATATTTATAAACTATGCCTGTTATATTTGTAAAGATCTTCTGCGCTCAACAAACTTTTCTCTTTTCCATTTAAACCTAGTACTCTATAAGGGAATCGAACCCTTGTTTTCTGCTCGAAAGGCAGGCGTCCTGAACCGTTAGACGAATAGAGCAATTAACCAACTGACCAGGAGTCGAACCTGAACAACAAGAGTACATTTCCTGCATGCTGCCATTACATTATCAGCGGTTTTGTGGAAGTAGTAGGATTCGAACCTACTCAGCAGTGAAGCAACAGATTTACAGTCTGCCCCGACTCTCCAACTTCGGCGTACTTCCCTTTTTTATAGATGATAATTGATCAGAGATAAATGATTTTCATTCTAACTTCTAATTTCTAGCATCTAACTTCTTTTTTGTGAAGAAAAACAAAGCCTGTCTTTTATTTTTAGTTTGATGTAAGAACTTCTTCGCTCGACAAACTTTTCTTTTTCTTCGGAACTAATCTCATTTTAGTTATTTGAGATGGTTATGGGATTCAAACCCACTCAGTCTTCACAACGGTTTTGCAGACCGCCCCGACTCTTCCACTTCGGCGAACCATCGTTTTCTATTTATAATTGATAAGAAATAAATGATAATTGATATTTCTTTCTCTTTAAAATTTTCATTAAAAAAATAAAGTCTGTCTTAATTTTTTGTTTGATATAAGAACTTCTGCGCTGTGACAAACTTTATTTTACCTAAAAATTTATATTATGTTTAAAACTTTCATTATCCTGCCTCTAGTGAGTTAAGAAAAAGCCTGTCCATATTGTGTTTTTGGCGTAAAGATCTTCTGCTCTCGACAAACCTTTTCTTTTCCTCTTTTGAAACAATTAACATTTAGTTATTGGCGATTCTGGAAAGATTCGAACTTTCAACTTCTGGTTTAACAGACCAGCGCTCTACCATTGAGCTACAGAATCATTTTGTAATTTCGGAAGGATTCGAACCTTCAACCTTCGGCTTATGAAACCGATACTCTAACCCATTGAGCTACGAAATCATTTGTACTCCATAAGAGAATCGAACTCTTATCTACTGCTCGAAAGGCAGCCGTCCTAAACCATTAGACGAATGGAGCAAATTGTCTGGAAAGCAAGATTCGAACTTGCGACCTCCCGCGTCCAAGACGGGTAAACAACCACCGTTATCTTTCCAGTTTTGCAGATTCACTTCAAAATTCTTTTCCGAGAGACAGTCGGATTGGAAATTTTCCGTGAATCTTTGCGGTCTATGCGAGAATCGAACTCGCAGTTCCTGAGCGACAGTCAGGCAGGTTAGCCATTACCTCAATAGACCTTTTTTGCGGAGAGCAAAGGAATCGAACCTTCACTACTGTCGTAGAACTCATTAGCAGTAAGCCGCAACAATCCAATATTTGCCTACTCTCCTTTTGTGATTCCGACAGGACTCGAACCTGTAACCCTGGGTTTAGAAAACCCATGCTCTATCCAATTGAGCCACGGAACCGTTAAATGTGAATTGTGAATAGTCAATTTGCTTTGCTTGTCAATTTTAAACTCACCATTGACTTATTCACTTTTTGTAATCCCAGAAGGACTCGAACCTTCAACCTTCGGCGTATCAGACCGATGCTCCAACCAATTGAGCTATGAGATTGTTTTAATTTTAAAATAAAACCATAAAAAAAGCACCTCTTTTCGGGAGGCGCTTTATATATTTTGACGTGTCAGTTTATTAGCTGACCCATTTATATAAGCACCTTTTATCCACAAATTCACTATCAAGAAGAATAATACAAGCATACCCTTGCCCCATCGGCTCTTGTCCGTGTAATCTTGAATGTGGATTAGATATGTTATTAAATTGTTTCATTTTATTTTTCTTGTTTTAAAAAAGTTTTTTTGAAAAGATTAAAAACGTGTTGCTTTTAATTTTCGGTTGCAAAGTAAGTATGAAATTTTTTAACTCGCAAATTTATTTTTCAATCAACTATTTGAAAATCAGTTAATTATATTTAAAGTTCAGGATAGAGAATTTCCGTCCGCAATATTTTGCAGATGCCTTAATTACCTAAATGACTGTCTCTCATTGGGTTACTTATCACGCTTTATTTTCTTATTAATTGTTCATTGCTGATTAAATAATTTTCACTTTTATGGTTATTTTTTTTCATTCTAAATAATTTCTGCTCTAAAAACACAAAAAACGCCCCGATCATCGAGGCGTTTCTGCAGTATTTTGATTAAATTTTTACGAGTTTACAGTAAATAATTTTCAAAGCAAGCACATTTCGCCTCATCCAACATCATCCATTCATATCCAAACGACCCCTTTAGTACAGGGCGATCGCATAGATTTAAACTGATATGTGCTCTTTGTATTGTCATAATTTTATTGGTGCAAAGATAAATGTTTTTCTTAACGTTTTAACGAATTTTGTGATTGTTAAATAAAAAACTGGTGGCTTCGAGAACTTCCTGTTGCGTATTTTATTAATCTTTATTCTTGTTTTCTGCTTCGTTTATTAGTTTATTCAATTCTTCAAGATCAGGAAGTAAACTTCCTTGATAATCATACAAACTTTTGTGTTCAGATGTTGCAATAATTACTATTTCCTTTGCTTCCATTAAAGAAATATAAGGGAAAATCTCTCTAATTTTCGTTATTGCAAACAATGGAGTTTTATATTTGGTCATAATTTTATGTACAATTTCATATACATTTTCCCCATCATATTTTAAGTAGAGATATTTGTTTGTATTATCCATCTACGATATATTTATTCCTAAATTTTCTTTATTGTTCAAGGCAATTTCAATGAACTTTAGCAAATTATTAATTCTAAATTCTACAAACTTTTTAGAATAATTTGTTACTAAACTTATTTCATTAATATTTTTCAAAATAATCTGACAATCTTCGTAAACTGTTTGAAGTTCGTCATTAATTATATAAAGATCACTTTCATTTAATTTTGGAATAATTGTACATCCGAGATCTTTAAGTTTATTATTTCCCCAAAGTTCTTTTCGACATATTTCAACTTTGTGTTTCAATATCCTTATTGAGATCTTCAAACAGATATAAAAATGATATGGTAAGACTCATAATCTAGTTTCTAAACATCCTATTTCTACCAGTTTTATACCTCGAAATATCTTTCAAGATAACCTCATCATCAGGATTAAAATGTTTCAATTCATTGACGATTTCTGAACGGGTTGTTACTTTTTCGGCGATGATTTCGTAGGCGATATTTCTTGTAGTTGTTTGAAGTTTCGGATCTTTTTTAAATTCATGCTTTATGGCTTCAAGATAAGTGATCTTTTTATCAGAAGGTGTTTTTTCATAAAGCCATTGAATTTGGTCATCAAGCTTTTTAATATCAAAAATATTCGCAAAATAATTATTCAGACAATTGAAAGCATCACGATCTTCTTCCCAACCTTTCAGTAAGATTTTCTGAGCTTCATCGGGCATTTCCATTTTTTTACGATAGATCAATGAACCTTTTACCATTTGATTGTTGTTTACATAATCATCCACAACCATTTGATAGTAAGTATTTGAATTTTTAACATCATTAATTTGTCTGTACAAATCCCCTACTTTTTCTTTTTGTTCGAGTTCTTTATATAAATCGATTGCCTTTTTATATTGCTTGGCTTTTTCATAACAATTCGCAGCTTCAGATTTATTTTTTAATTTCTTGAGATAAATTACTGCTGCTTCATTATACAAACCACCGTCTTCCAACGTTTTTGCCCCACGATAATTATCTTGAAGAAGATTCATATATACTTTTGCTGCCCGTTTATAATCTTTTTCATCAATGTATTTCTGAGCCAAATCTTCATATTTATTTCTGATTTTATCGAACAATGAGGATTCAAGATAGAAATTTCCACCTCCGGCTCCGCCTCTGCGACCGCCTGAACTTTTCTCTTTTTCTTTATCTTCCAACCGAAGAAGGACAATAAAAATGATGAACGCAACAATCGCAAAAACCACCAAAGTCCCAATAACACTCCAAAAACTCTGATGAAAAAGCTGTGCTAAAATTCCGATGACCTTTATGATCACCAAAATAAAAAATGCAGCCATGAATTTATCTATAAACTTTTGCCTATTCATCTTTGTCCGTTTTTAAAATAGTTTTGTCTTCGCTGAAAAGACGGTAAAGAAGCAATACAACACCGATAATGAGAATCCATACAAACCAGTTGTAGCCGAACATTTCGATCAAAGGATAGAAAATATACACCAACATCGCAACTAGTACAACGACAAGAAAAATTTTGATTCCGCCCGGCACATTATTACCTCCGATATTTAAAGACCTTCTTTTTACGATAAAAGAATACAATCCGACGACACCTGTCATAAAAATAATCAACCAGATAATCTCCGAGAAAGAAATATCATGTTTTAAGTAAGGCTTTTCATTTTCAAATGTTTCTACTTTTCTTGCTTTATTGGGATCAACAGGACGCTCAATATATTCTTTTGTCCCGTAAATACGTCCAAGTGAATCTTCTACCAAAATCTGTTTCTTTCTCAGGATGGTTTTTACAATTCCTTTATCAGCAAGTTTTCCTGAACTAGTCTTTTTAATAGAATCTGTAATTTTTTTCTTTATTTTTTCTTCACTTTGAGTTAAATATTTTACGATTTTTTTACTGTAAACTTTTTTTAAAGAATCTGTTGCAGTCGTAATTTTATTTTCTATTGAATCAGCTTCTTTTGAGATTTTTTCAATAGGTCTTCCCCCATTTTTAAGATATTCTTTATAACTTTCTTCTTCAGTATTTCCTGTAAGAAGCATTAATTTCTCAGTAGCCAATTCTTGTCTTTTTCTTCCATACATAGAATCGATCTTCATATCTATATCTGTAACTCCTGACTGATAAGCAACAGTAGGCTTCATTTGATTTTCATCTATTTTGGAAACACTTTCTGATGCTTCGAGAGGTATTGTTTTTTCAGATTTTTCTTTATTGAAATACATAAACAATCTGCCGAATCCGATAGCAATCAAAAACACCCAAAATATCCAACGGTATTTTTGAGAATACGTTGAATTTGAAGCATCTTCAGAATCACCGCCAAAAAGTTTTCCGAACCATGAATTCTGAAATTTAAATTTCCCGAAACCATCTCCTCTTGAAGTTCCCATGATATCAAGCGGAACTCCCAGTTCTACCGCTCTGTCCGGATATTTTTCAATATAATTTAAATATTTTTCAATTTCTTTTTTATTTCCAGCCATCACCTTTTTCATGTCAAAAGGAAGATTTTTCATCCATTCTTCTTCGGTTTGCGGCTTTTGAAGGGCTTCCAATACTTTTTCATCGTCCATTTCGACGGTATAACTTTCAATTTTCTGAGGAATTTTTACACCGTTCAATGGTTTCCTGATTTCGTCTTCCGACTGTTTCGGATTTTGAATGAGTGAGATCCAGTCGATTTCTTCATTTAATTTTACCAATCCGAATTCGGGATGCATGATCAAAAACTTTGATTCGACATTTTGCCAGTCTTCAGGATTTATTTTCGGGTAAAAAGTAGTGTTTTCAGGAATGAAAAATTTATTATCAATACATTGGAAATAAGAATTTCGTCCTATTTCAGTTGGAGCCAAATTTTGAAAAACAAAAAAACAGCCAAATAAAACATTCGGTTCGGTGGAAGGAATCGGAAATGACTGAATCTGATTTAAATCTATTCCTAAAATTTCCATCTCGTGAAGCCATGTCAATGGTGAAGAACCTTTTATTAAAAGTCCTTTTTTGGGATAATTATTTTTCGGAAAAGGTTTTATTCTAAGTTCCATATTCCTTAATTTGATCTATAAATCTTTCCAGATATTCAGCATACATATCTTCCATTTTTCTTACTTTCAGCAAGGTATTTTGAGGCAGATAATATTCTGAGCCGCCAAATTCCGTCTGAGTTGCCAAAGCTAAAAATCCGTATTCTGTCGATGGAATATAAAATTCCGGAATATTTTTATTGCTGCTTTTGAAAGTCAACATTCCGCGGGAATCCGTAATAATTTCACTTCCGTCCGAAAACGTAAATTTATTTTTATCCTGATTGGCAAAAATCTTTATCTGATGTTTATTTTTATATAATGTTAATGAACTATCATATTCATATACCTCCGTCAACTCATTATTTGAAATCACTAAATTATTTTCCGAATTGATGCCGATGTTACTGAAATTATTTAAAATTTTAATTCCGCTGTTCCGTAATTTATCTAATTCGGTTTTTACTTTTCTATCATTTTTTTCAACCTCATAAAGATCATTTTTAATCAATTCAATTGAAATATTTCCTTCTAAATTAATTTTATAAACATCATCAATTCTTTGCTCAAACAAGTAGAAATTTTTGTTGAAATACGCGAGTTCAAACCAGTCTTTAATATTATATCCCGTCAAATTCAGTTCAGAATATTCTTTTGTATTCAAATTTAACTTTGAAATCAATTTTTTATCGGGTTGATATTGACACAGGATAAATTGTTGCTGCTTATTTTTAGCCAAAGCAAACTGACCTTTTGGCTTTACAGAAATATCTTCAAATAAAACTTCACAACCACGATGAATTTTATAATGTTCGTAATAATTTTTATTATAATAATTATCAGACAGATACGTTCTAAGCAACTGTTTTTTACTGCTTAAAATAAAAAATTCACCTTCATATAAAAATGTCTCAATTTTATTAACCGGCGTCGGAAATAAAACCGGATAATTCATCGGAACATCTGTTCTTTTCCAGTTTTTCGATAAATTATTTTCTCCTTTCTGTCGACGTTGTTGAGGTGGATTTGCCCATAATTCCTTTAACGGAAGAACAATTTTCTGAATGTGTTTTCTCGTTCCTTTATGATGTTTGTAAAAATTCAGTTCGCCATCGGAAGAAGTTGTTACCAAAAATTTCAATCGGTCTCTGTTTTCATGAATGACTTTCTGAAGATTTTGATGGGCTAAATTTTCCTGATTCGTAATAAAAAAAACTTCCAGATCTTTTTCCTTATGTTCTTCGTTAAAAAACTTTTCGAGCGCGTGAGAAACCTCCAAAACCGGACTAACCTGATTCAGATTTTCTACTACTTCTTCTACTTTATCCAAAGAAATCGGAATGTTGGTTTGTCCCAACGCAAAAACTTTACATTCCGAATGTGCTTTCGGATGTTTGATCACCGCAATTGCAGATGCAAAACCCAAAACTTTCGGAGTTCCCCAATTTTTCAGGGAAGTATCGATAAGAATAATTCGTTCAAAAATATTTTCTTCAGGCGGAATTTCCCGTTGAATATATAATGCTTCGTTATTCGCGACACGGTTCATGAAAACCTCATCTTCATTAGCAAATTCTGACAAAAGCATTCTGTTGAAATCGCCTTTATTGGTCATATCAGAAATCCCTCCAATCGGCTGTTCTCCGGGAGAAAGGTGACGCATCGGGATTTTCAGACCGCTCCAGATTCTTTTAATTAAACTTCCAATTTGGAAAGTTTTTGGTTCTTCAATGAGTTCCTGAATAAAATCTTTGTCGGTTTCGACGGTGGTTTCTTCCTGTACAACTTCGTCTTCTAAATCAGGAATTTCCTTGAAACCTTTCATGGCTTCGATGATGGATTCTGTTGTTGGGAATCTCTTATTAGCTTGAGCCAATACTTTTAAATCTCTTTTTAGTACATCAATATTAAGCTCTGCTTTTTGGGAACTTTCTTCAATAATCCTTGGAAACTTTAAATAAACTTGATACATTCTTGTCGCGAATCCCTCTGAATGTATCGTTCTATCTTCCGAAAAAATAGTTTGAATTAATACAACTCTATTTTGACCTTTTTTATAATTATTATTTAAAGCCTGAAGCTTTTCAAGAAACCTTTTTGCATCTAACAAATAGAGTCCAATCTCCTGAAGAGGATAAATTTTAAAATTTGAGAAAAGTGTATCCAATCCAAGATACATATCTTGAATTGAAAATAAAACCATAAGCAAAGAACCAAATGGTGGCCAACCTTGCAACCTTAACTCTTTTAAAACTTCAATCACGTAAGGTCGATAAGCCACCGTCCCTATTCCTGTAAAATAAATAATATTATTCTCATTATATCCTGTGTCATCTGGAACGTCTTCATCAGTCGTCCATTCCCAGAAATAATCTTCGTATGATTGGAAATAATCTTTTACATCCATTCTTTTGCTTTTTCAGTCAGGCGGAATGAGCTTACGGACAATTTTCGGAAATCATCTTTATTAAGTTGCAAAACATTTCCGTTTTCGTTCCACAAAAGCCATTGATCCTGACTTGCATTATATTTTCTTTGTAGTAAAGAACTCAAATTTTTAAACTCAAAATCGTAACCAGTTGGCAAAAGATGTCCGTCTTTCGTCCAATAGGTTTTTCCCGGAAAACTCAATAAAGGATTTCCTATAAATAATGCTTTATCGTTAATGACAATCCAATCCAATTTTTCTAATTTGAATTTTGGCAAAGCAATAATTGTTTCTTTAACTTCAGTCATTGAACATAATAAAGCTGTTGCAGGCTGCTCTTCTTCACTTGGTTTCAATTTAACTTCAATTTTTTCATCAATTCCGAAAAAATTCTGATTGGATGAAGGAAAAGTTAATCGCAATGCTTTATCAATCGGAGTCCAAAGCAAAGCGGTTCTTACCTTTTTACTCGGAACCAAAGCATCTTTTCGAAATAAAAGACCTTCTCTTAATTCATACAACAGAAAATTTGGCAACTGCTGAATTTCCGAGGAAACAGCCTGTTCAGTGGTAAAACCTTTTAGCCAGATTATTTCTTCTTCCAATGCGATCTGAACATTTTTCCAGTCACGGATCGAACCTAAAGAATCTTCATCAACACGCGGAAGTTCTGCCCAAAAGTCTTTTATACCGTTTGAAGAATCTTTTGCCATAGACTTTCGATTTCTTGTTGAATGTACTGTTTTTGTTCAGGATGTCTGATCCAATCGCAACGGGTTTGAAGGTATCTTAATTTGTCTTTGATCACATTTTGTTCTTCAAAACTCAATGTCTCATTATTCCATTTTTCAATTAGGATTTTTACGTCTTTCATCACTTCTTCCGGATTCGGAGTTTTGTTCTGTGAAGCTTGTGGATGAGATTTCGGGTTGTCATCTTTTTCAATCGTTCTGTTGATGATTCCTTCCAGAATTTCGATCTGTTCTTCGGTATCCCAAATATGTTTTAGCACCCATAAATCAGAAAGAATAGCTTCATTTCTGCCGCAAATTAAAGCACTTGCAGCGATAAGGTTCTGCAGTTTCACCGCTCGACGGTCAGAGATGGCGATTCCTGTATTTCGAAGATTGATAATTGTATTTAAATATACTTCGTAAATCGGCTTTAAGTCAATTGTTTTACACAAATTCTGAAGTTCTCTGATTTCATTTGAAAGGATTTCAGGAGTTTCTGTTTCGGTATTATTTTCCAATTTTCTTCCAGCTAAAAGTACTTGCTGGAGAAGATCTGGATGGACATAATCAACATTAATTCTGATCAAAAAACGGTCGAATAAGGCGTTCAAAGCTTCATCTTCGGGAAGAACATTACTTGCTCCCACGAACATCAATGCGGGAAGATTCTTTGTTTCTTTTCCTCTTTTGAAAATCTTTTCATTTAAAGCCATCAAAAGAGAATTCAAAATTGCTGAATTGGCATTGAAAATCTCATCCAGAAAAACCATTGACGCTTCGGGCATCATTCCTTCTGTGTTTGTCAGCAATTCTCCTTCCTTCAATTTTCTGATATCAAAAGGCCCGAAAATTTCGTTCGGTTCGGTAAAACGTGTCAACAAATATTCGAAGTTTTTGCCGTCTTTTACAGTTTTTGCCAATGTTCTTACGATGGCAGATTTTGCAGTTCCGGGAGGTCCGTATAAAAAAGCGTTTTCCCTTGCCAAAAGGCAGATTCCCAATAAATCTACTACATCATTTTTTCCGACAAAAGTGTCTTTGACGTAGGTAAGAACCGTGTTTAATTTTTCTATATTCTGAGTCATTAATTATTGTTTTTTTTGCTACGTTTTAATGCAAAGTCCGTAAAGTTTCTTTTAATAGCTAGCTGTTTTTTAAGCTCGCAAGGATATTTGACTTCGTCGAATCTTCGATTTCACTTAACAAAGTAAGCAAAGATTTTTAATTATTCTTATTCTTTTCTCCAAGGTAAATAAGGTTTAACTCTATTTAATAAAGAATCTTAATAGGAAAAAGTATATAAATTGGCTTATCGTCATTGCAAGTAAAATATCAATATAAAATGATAATGGAAACATAAAATATGTCAGATCATATACGAAATACAGCACTATCAGAACAGCCATAAAAACGAATCCCAAATACTCCCAAAGTGATGAAATTAAATTCAACAGGAAAGAAAGAATCATCAGCAATAAGACTATAAAACACAAGAAAAATACTTTTCCATACATCTGATAATTTTTTGAAACCATAGGAATCAGCTGATTATAATCTATTTTTTTCGTAATTAATTCATAAGCAATTATCAAAATATCTTTACAAATTTTAACGGGATTATGCCCTAAAATTAAAGCTATCGAAAAAAGCACGAAAACAAGTATGCCATGATAGATAAAATTGATGATGTTTGATCTTTTCTGAGCATATTTTATCTTTTCTTTATCATCCAGATCATCTCCATCTTTAAATTCTATTGAGCTTCCTGGAATATATCCGAAATTAATTTTGATTCCGTTTTTTAAAGTATAACTGTATAGAGACTTCCCGAAATGAATAAACATGGAAATACCTTTTATATTTTCCTTTAATAAAAATTTATTGATATAGTAAGGAATAACGCAAAATAGAAACATGTAGGAAGCAATAAGAATTCCTACAATAAGTGCCGAATTAATTTCCATCATTAATTGTTTTTAATTCTCTCCAAAAAATATCTTTATATATCCCAAATTCAGCGATCAATAATTGATTGATATATGGAATTTCCGCCAATGAATAAGCTTTCTTTTCCACAATTCTTTCCAGATATAATTTTCGGTATGTTTCGTCTTTTAATTCTTCTTCCCAATGGATATTCTTTAATTCCAAATCATATCCGATGGCTGAATAATGAAATTGTGTTAGAATATTTTCAAGCATTTTGATCAACGCATCTTCCGGATCTGCATTTTGTAAAACAGCAATAATCTGTGGTAAAAATCTTAAAGATAAATCGGCAGATAATATGGATGAAGTATCTCGTTTTCCTTTAAATTGCGGAATTAATTTATTTAAATCTTTCGCCGTATTTTCTCTTATCAAATGTAATTGTGCACTGTGATACATCACTTTTGCCGCCCAAACAGCCGTTTCGCGGTCACAGCTGATCTGATCAATTAAAAATTCTAACCGTTCCTTTTCGAATTCTGATTCAAAATAATCTGCAGCTTCCTGTTCTTCTTTTTTTGAAATTTCCTGAAGGTCTGTGAAAATGGTAATGCATTCTTCCTTTCGAAGCAAAAATAGAGTGTCTAAAAAAGGGGATTTATTTTCCATCATTAAACAAAAATAAAAATATTATTTGTGAATTTTCAATTTTGCTTGCAAGATATTAAGTTGATTGCTTACAATTGATTAGAAAACTTATAAATGAGATTAATTATTGTTTAAATCGTAATTAGAGTTGATTATTTTTCATTTTTGTGTTGATCGGATTACATCCGACCTTGATTTAAATCGTCCCTTCGGGACTCTTTCTTTTCAGATATAAAAATTCGGCTCAGATCTTCGATTTGAGCCGAACCAAAGTAAACAATAAATCCACTTTGAGAATTAAACCTATTTTATAATCTCGATGATGTTGTTTTCAGGGTCGAGAATTACACTTTCGTAATAGCCGTCGCCGGAAGTTCTAGGCTCTCCAACAACTTTGTAGCCGTCATTTCTTAATATTTCAGTCAGTTCATCAACTTTTTCTTTGCTTCCTGTTTCAAAAGCAAGATGAATAATTCCGAATTTCTGAGCTTCAAACGAATTGTTTCCTTCCTGAATATCCGGTCTTGTCATGATTTCCAATCTGCTTCCGTTCTCAAAACTTAAAAAATAAGAATTGAAATTTTTTACAGGATTATGGTATTTCTCATTGGAAACAGCTCCGAAATATTTTTCATAAAAACTCTTCATTATTTCCAAATCTTTTACCCAAAACGCTACGTGTTCTATTTTCATTTAATATTTTATTTTTTTGAAATTAATTTTTTGCTTAACCATTTTCTCACCGGAATATCGTAGAATTTCATAAAGCAATATGCTAAAAGTATTGAAATAAAAACTATTACAAATCCTAAAATCCAAGACTGAGATTCTTCCAAAGTATGTTTTCCATTCACAATCCATGCCATATAAACATACACCAACGGAAAATGAGTAATATAAATCGGATACGAAATATCACCTAAAAATTTACACAATCGATTGGCTTTTTCACCAACAACTTTTCCACCTGCTCCCAGTAAAATAACAACCGGAAACATGATCATTAATGTAAAACATTCATAAAAAGCATTCTGCCAATGTTCCGTGGTTCCTCCTAAACGCGGAAATGCAAATAAAATGATTAATAAAATACTTGTGGTGAAAAAAGCATTTTTGGTGAATTTTAATTTAACTGATCTTGCCAGGAAACACCCATTAAAAAAGGAAAAGCTAATCTTGTAAAACCAATTTTCAATTGTGTTGCATCATCGATAGACCAGCCTCCAATTATGTCTCCATTTGGATTCGTAAAGGCATAATGAATAGTAAATCCAGCAGAAATTAACACCAAAATTCCTAATACGATTTTAGAAACTCTTCTTAAAATCAAAGCATAAACGGTGTTCGCAATATATTCGAAAAACAGTGACCAAACCGGTCCGTTCAATGGATGCATTTCGTTCCAACCTCTTATATCGAGACTTTTTCCGACAAGAATCACCGTCATTCCGATGAACATCACTAATATTAATTTCCAAACCGGAGTAGTTGAAATCCCACTCCAACCAAGTCCTTCTGATTGCTGAAAATAAAATAAAACTGCTCCAACCAGAGAGCCAATGATAATCATCGGCTGCAATCTTACTAAACGACGGATGAAAAAATCTTTCAAGGTCATTTGATTCCAGCGATTATCGTAAGCATAACTGATTACATATCCCGAAAGCATAAAGAAAAAGTCCACCGCCAAATAACCGTGATTAATGATCTGTTTTGTGTGATCTCCATTTGAAAATGTTTCAAAAACATGGAAAAATACAACCATGATAGCCGCAACACCACGCAATCCGTCTAAGATTTCATAATGCGGTTTTGATTGAGAAATATTTAAAGCTTGATTCATATTTAACTTAAAAATTAATGCAAAAATATAGGGTATTGTCTTAAAAGGATTGTTTTATATTTTTTTATTATTGTCTTATATTTACATTATCTCTATTTTAATTCTTTAAATGAAGCAAAATTTAAAATATTATCCAAACGCAAGAACCAATACTTTCCATTTCGATCACGTTCATATCAAGTGGAATCAACAGGTTCCGCTTCATCAACAGGAAACGTGGGAATTGTCTTATATTATCACCGGAAGTGGTGCAAGAATAATTGGAGATGTTGTGGAAAAATTTTCGAAAGGGGAAGTTATCCTGATTCCGCCCAACATTCCGCATTGCTGGTCTTTTGATGAGGTTGTTCATGATAATGAAGGTAAAATCGAGAATATTACGATTGTTTTTGAAACCGATTTTCTGGAAAGCTGTAAAAATCTTTTTCCTGAACTTTTCGATAACATTGCTGAGCTTCAAAGCAATGAAAATGCAGTTTCTTTTAAAGATGAACTATTGGAAAAAATCCAGATTTTAATGACTTCCATGATTCATCAAAATAGTATTGAAAGGATTTCGTCTTTTATTAAATTATTGGAGTTGATTTCTTACTGTAAACATATGCAGATTGTCGGCAGACCCGTTATTGAAAACAAAAAGGAGAAAAAATTGCAGGAAATCTATCTTTTTATATTAAGTAATTTTCAACGAAATATTACTTTGGAAGAAATTTCAAAATCTGTAGGAATGCAAAAATCTTCTTTCTGCGTCTTTTTCAAAAAAATGATAGGAAAATCTTTTTTTACTTATTTAACCGAATTCAGGATTGAATCTTCTTGTCAAATGTTATTAAAGACAAAATTATCTGTTGCTGAAATTTGTATTGCTTCGGGTTTTAGTGATATTCCTTATTATAATAGGGTTTTTAAGAGGATTAAAGGTTTGACGCCGACGGGTTTTAGAAGAAGTAGTGGCTCAAACTAGCTTTCAATTATAAATCATTTCTACTTGAATAAATTTTCAATTAAAAAATAACATTTAAATTCACATATAAAAAACCGCAACGACTTAAGTTGCGGTTACTATTTTGAGTCATATAGCAATATACTTGCCAATACGTCAGATTAATTAGCAAATCTACCATCCATCTTTTTCTATTCTTTTAGCTGCATCTATTTTATATTCTATAAAATTACTGAAACTCATTTCTAAAGATTCTATTTGTCTTATATTCTCTTTAGAGGTATAATCTACTAAATATACATTTGGATTTTCTGTATTTTCATTCAAATAAAAAAAATAAAAAACTTCACATGCATTACTTTCTGCAAAAAGCCAATAAGGTTTTGTAAGTTCTTTCTTTAGATTCGTTTGGACTATTTCTTCTTTTTGTATTTTTTGATGCCAATCTGATGAAATAGTTTTTAAATCATCTGTATCTAACATTGGAAGATTTCCAGCATACTTCCCTGCCAAAGACAAATACTCTTTGTAAGCCTTAGGAAACTTAATACCAAACTTAGCTTCCACTTTGGCTATTTCTATTTCCGAAACACCTTCTATAATTTCTGAGCCTATTTTTTTATTTTGCTCTAATTTCTTTAGGAATTCAATTATCATGCATCTCTTTGTAATATGCTTTTCAAATTCTGGATTTGCTCATATATATTAATCTCGTTGTGGACCTTTGAATAATATATTAGGTTTGTATCTAGTTCCTACGTATTTCATAAGTTCATTTATTTCTTCCCGAGACAATAAAGGGTTGAAAACTATTTTATCCCCTATAAGCTTAAAAACATCTGAAACTTCAGGACAGAATTTAAAAAAATCAGGATAGATAGTTTTTTTGTAATTATTCAATACAAAATGGTCTTTAAAATATTCGGTATTGATAGCTCTTTTGTCATTATATACTTCGTATAGCCATTTCACCAAACCTAAACGACTAGAATCTACATCCCATCCGTCCATATTATTAATTGCATTTTTCAATATTTCTTTCTCTTGGCGAAGAAGCATATTTGCTACTATTTCTATTTTAGGTTTCATATTATTTATTTTTTATTAAATCATTAAGGTATTCAAAAATATCTTTATACGGAACTTCTCTTCCTTTGTATTCATCTTTTATGTGTTTTTTTATACTTTGGATAGTACTATAGTCTGGAACAGAACCTGAAGATATTTGAAAAGCACGTTCATGAAAATAAGCTCTTAGTTCATGCATTTTATTGTCTCCCATAGTTTTAATAATTTCGGTTTCAGAATACCCTTTTTCAAGAAGTTCTTTCATTTTTCTAATATCTAAAATATGCGATCCTTCATGAACCACTTCCCCCATAAAACGCTCAACAGGAGCATTTGCTCTTACCATAATAGTTTCCATATCTGCAATCATTGCAGTAGTTTTTTCTGCTTCTTGGAAAGAGTTACCACTTTGAATTAACATTTCGGTAAATTCTGAACTTTCAATAAATTTAATATTGATTTTTCCTTTCTCCAAAAGATTTGCTATCTCATTTGATTTAGCTGTAAATCCTTTAAGATTAATAATTATTTTTGTTAGAGAGATTTGTGACGCAACAAGATTTTTAGAATTTGCTTTATTTATAAACTCCCTAAATCTTTTTCTTTCAAAAAGCGGCTCTTTTTTTCCTTTTTCCGCATTTTCTAAAGCAATTACTTCTTCTGCAAATTCATCTGTCTTAGATAAATCATTACTTTTATTAAAACTTTCTTCTAATTCTCTAAAAATATTCTCTTTCTCCTCTTTCCTAAGCTTTCTTCTTGTACCATTTTCTTCAATTACTACATCATCCAATTGTTTCTCCAGCTTAGCAAGGTCTTCTTCTTTTTCTACAAGTCTTAAAGCAGATCGCTTCAATCCATTTCTGATAGCAATCGTAAGTTCTCCACTCAAAGATAACATTTCTATCCAAAATAAATATTCACAAAATGCCTGTCCGAGAACAGAATCTTCTGCGTTGGCTAATTTTAATACAAGATTGGCTACAGAACTTGTAATTCCTGCGACTGCTCCTACTCCACGCGCAACAGCTAAAGTCCCAATAATTTCTCCGGCGGCTATTCCGGAAAGCGTACCGGAACTTCCTACAATTACGGCAACATCAAGAGCATATTCTCCGGATTTTATCACATTATGCCAAAACTGTTGATTAGAATTCGCAAATAACATAAAAGCAGGAACAATGGCATCCAATTTTATAGCCGTTTCCTGATCCTGATTATCTTCATCAGCATTTTTTATTTTTACAGGATAGAAGGGATTATAATAGTAATAATCAATGATTTCTTCATCATCCTGATAAGCTCCAGCTTTTGGATGTATCTTCGTGACTTTTTTAGTTTTTCCTGTTTCAAATTTAAATCGTAAAAATCGTTCTTTTTTATCATTGGGACTATTCTCAAAACTTGCAGATACATTACTAAAAAAGAACCCGGCAAGTTTCTCTGAATGATAAGGCAAAAGCTTAGGTCCGTTGGTAGAAGCAAATTCAGGATTGGTTTCTAAACTGTAATCTACAAAACGTGTTTTTCGCCATGCCTTGTTTACGATATCTGCAAACTCTATAAAGTTATTTCCATTTATTCTACTATTGAAGAATTCTAAAAGCATTTGAGGATTCTTATCGCTTACTTTTTTATTCAGCCTTTCAATAAATTTTACGGCATTTTGATCTGTTGAAACAAGAACCTTTAAAATTTTAAGGAAAATATCTTCTTCTTTAGAATACGGTTTATTCGTAAAACTATCATTCGCAATCGCTTTATCAAAAAACTTCCATAAAAACCCTTCCGGGAGCATATAAAACAGGCTTTCCGGAAGATAATATAAAGCCTGTAAAGCATCATAATACGAAAATGTAGATTTGCTTTCTAAATTTCTTATTAAAGGAAGGATTACAATTTCCTTATATTGATCAAGAAAAGCCGGTCTTTTTTCTTTAGTAAAGTTTTCTGTCTGGCTAAAAATAGTATCATTAAGATAAGCCATAAAAGTCCCCAAACTATTGAACATCAATGATACCACCGGAATATTTTCATTAGAAAAATAATTCCTGTTTAGATAAAAAGGAACAATTTTTCCGTCATCTTTTTTATATACATGATAATCTGCATAATATCTTCCGGTAGATTCTTTAATAATGGGAATTATACTGATAAGTTCAGCTATTCGTGTTTGTGTAACAATAACGTCACTATCTGAAACATGTTTTACGAAAGGATCTCCTTCAGGATCATTATTTGAAATAAAAAAGCTGACAAAATCATATACCCAAGTCCTATGTGTTTTATAACTATAATTCAATGTTTCTACCTGATCAAAATCTGCAAGTAGATCGGAATTTGGATCATAGGGAATACTTTCCTGGAAGACCTGTATATTTCTTATAAAAGTAACATCAATAACAACGCAGTTCTTTACCGAATCATAGAAATATTTTTCATAAGGAAAATCTTCTAAAGGAACCACATAAACATCTGAAGGTGTTATACTTGTATTAATTTGTTCCGTGTTGATGTTAAAATAGGTTCCTGCACTTGTTTTTACATAAAATTCTTTTCCCACAACACTGTTTAAAATAAAAACTTCGGTCGTAGCAAAAAGATTAAAAATATCTCTTAAAAGCTTTAGTCCATTCGTTTCTTGAGAGCCAAGTTCGTAATCTTCTTTTGTTTCTAATACCGTTAATGCTATTTTATTACTTCCAGAATATCTTTTTTCAGATTCTTCATATCTTCTATTAAGTCTGAAAAATTCTACAATATTTTTAAAATTACTCATCTTCCGTATTTTTATTCATTAAACATTCCAGTTCATTCATAGGAAAAAGCTCTTTTGTTTTAATATGTTCATAAAGCTCATCGATCCTATTTTTATCTAATACTAATAAATCCAAATGATAATCTTTCTCAACTAAGACATTTGCATTTTTTAGTTTACATTTAGCTTGTACTAATATATCCCAGTCTTTTCCTTTCAGCTCATTCCATCGTTCCAATGGAAGCCTTCCTCTGCTTCCGAAAAGAATAATCTTTTCTACGGCAGTAATCTCATTAATCTTTTCCTTTAAGGACATGAGAATATAAGGCAACACTTTATCGTGCTGCCAAATAGACTCGGTTTTCACCTGACTCATAATATTAAATGATTAGAACTATATTAAGAACTTACTTAAAAGAGCTTTATCTGTAAAATCTGACTTAGATAGTTTTTGTCCATCTTTATCTAAAATTCTTTCCCCATAAGAATCAAATTCGGGAGAATAAATTTTTAAATATTCTTCCTCAGTATTAACAGTAAATCTTAAAACATCAAAAGGTTCTCCGAAAGGTCCTTTCTTAAAACTAAAATTTTTAATCTTAGTTACATTAATTTTGAAAGTAATTCCGTTCTCACCTGTAGGATATGATTCCAAGCCTTCTATTTGAGAAATCTCATCAGCTAAAGCCTTATACATTTTGTTAATAGAGTCAGTCTTCAACCAAGTAGCATCCCTATTAACAATAATTTTATTACCTAAGCATTCATATACTTTTGGAAAGAAATCATAATCATCTGCATCTCCAATAGTTTTATATGTTGATAACTGATCCATATTATTGAAGGTTATTTCCATCAATTTATCTCCAGTTTGTCCAACCTGATTTTGATTCAATTCAAAATTGCTTCCACACATTTCCCCCAGATTATCATCGAATTTCACTCCTGGTTCACAATTACAAGGCAATGCTTTTTCTACTTTCAGACCGATAGAATCTGCCTGAAGGATTGTAAGAGCAGTCGGAATTTTCTCTCTCCAAGGTTCACCTTCTTTTGTTGCTTTCGGAGAACGCATTTCGTCCACAATAGATAAGAATAAAGGATCATCAATTACCGGAACCTCTCCTCCATTCCAGATTTGTCCCGTTGAGAAGAAGTGTCTTACAGTTTCTTCGAATCCAGGTCTTACGGTAACGATTACTCTTGCCATTCCGGATTGCATAAAGGCTCTGAAAACAGGATCATTATCATCAAACTGATACAAATCTCCCCAAGATTTTCTTTCTCCCCAATAATACGGATAGAAATAATAACTCATGATTTCCCATTCAAAAGCCTGCTCCATAAATTTAACGAATGCTACATATTGATCCAGTTTTTCATCAACTTTAATATCAGTATTAAGGAAAGTCTCTTCCGCTCCACCATCGTTTGTATAATATTTCTTTTTACCAAACGTAAGATCTACATTTGGATGTTGATCCAACATGTAAGAAATACAGTTTCTTCTCAAAATAGTGTTTTCTATTTTTCTGTAGAAACCAGGATTAGAACCTTTGATCTGTACTTCTAAAGCTTTTGCATCTGCTAATGCCTGGTTGTACTTATCCATTTCCATTTCATAAGCTTCGATGATTTTGTTGAATGTTTTTTGTAACCATTCATTCTTAGCTTCCTGAGTAAGCTGACATTTAATACTTATATTTACACTAGATGTTAAAAGTCCCAATTGTGAATATGAAACAGGAATTTTATCTCTAAAAGAATCAATGTCCTTATAGGCATTCCATGCACCACTTTCCACCTGAATATTTCCAACTAACACTTTAGCATCCGACCAAATAGGATTATTAGAATCATAACGGTCTCCTGAATCTCCGGTAACCATACGTGCAGAAATTGTTTTATATCCTCCAGGAACTTCTACATCTGCGGATTCTGAAGCCAATTCCCATGCATTACCTTTTGGTTCGGGTGATTTATAATTAAAGCTTTTTCCAATAAAAATAAATTCTTCCGGCTTTTTATCTATTTCTACATTATATTTGCTTAGCCAGTATTTTAATTTGATTTCATCTTCAAGAGATGAGAAATTTTCTAGTTTATGCACAACCGATTCTCTTGGATCGACCGGCTTTATTAACTGATTTTCTGTATTATTCGAAATTTTCATTCCTAAACTATGAAGCTTTGCAGGTTCAGGAACCATGAATTCGAACATCATACGTTTACCGTAATTATAGATCTGATTTTTCACCACCTTATCTACCCATCGGTAAACCCCTACAACATGGCTGCTTCCTTTGGTATTATCAAAACCGTGTTTGTTGTTTTCTTCATATTCTTCCAGAATTTTGTCAATACGTTCTTCTTTTATTTTGGTGACAATTCTGTCCAATGCTCTTGCTGTAATATCTTTGGCATCAGTTACAGCTTGCCTATTACTTTCTTCTTTAGAATTATGGGTTGCATAATTAGCACTTACACTTAAACCATACTTTCCTGTTGACGCCTCATTTCCCCAGCTTGCGCTAAATCCTGCTTGTGCTGCAAAATCTCTAGATTCTTGGAGGATTTTTGCAACTTCACTCTGCATTTCATGTCTTTCGGTGGAAGTTGTATCTGTAAGTTTTTCTTTTTCCGTTTCAGATGAAGTAGTAGTTTGAGATTCGCTTCGTTTTAATCTTCTGGTAGCTCTTTCCTTATATTCTCTTGCCATGATGTTTTCGATGTGAGCGACATCTCCTTCCATATAACAATAAGTACTTTGTTCTACTTTCTTATAATCGGTAATCCCGATATTTTTCATTCCAAAACCTGACGGAATAAAAATATCTGTAGATCCCTGATTTCCTGTAGAGGTTCCGGGATTTTCAGGATTTCCAGGATTCTCTGGTGTTCCCGGATTTTCAGGCTCTGCTGGTCTTTGTATCAGTGTTAATGCAGCACTTCCTTTGAAAGCTCCCTGTTTAAGCACTGTATTCATATCAGAATTATCTCTGATTAAAGTAACACTTAATGAATAAGTCTTTCCGTCATCTAAAATAACTTCTCCCTGCAAAACAAATCCTCCTGTATTTAGTGTTTGAGAAGCAGGAATAGCAGATCCATTATAATAAAGTGATGTCACTCCATTTATTGTTGAAACAATATTTGCAGATGAAATTTCAGTTCCGTTAATAGTTACTTTATAGGATCCGGAAACGATATTATGTGTGTAATTTTCGATAGTAAGCATAATAAACCAATCAGAATTTCCTCTGTTGTATGTTTTTACACTGTAAGGAATCCATCCGTTTGTATTTAAAGAATTGATTACCGGAATAACCACACCACCGACAGTTGTAGAAACTTGTTGACTAATAACAGTATTGTCTAAAACCGTCTGTTGTAAGATCTGATTGTTTTGATAAATTAACTGATTAAGCTCCGTAAATGTAGAAATACTATCTAATGAAGACGAAGAGCCCTGTAAAATTTTATTCAATGTATTTTTCTGAATATCTGTAAGTTGCCCAAGCAGATTCTCTGTTTTTACTTCAGAACGAAATTCAAAATTTAGTTCTGGAATTTCCGGCATTGAAACAGTATTTCCCAATTCCTCTTGTAAGCTTTTAAGTTCTTCCTGTGAACGTTCATCTTTAAAAAAGAGTTCAGGATTTGCAATGCTTATCTTAGAAAGATAATCAATACGTGCTTCTATTACTTTTTTACGGCTATCTGCTTCTTCTAATTGAGCTTTGTATTCTTTTTTAACTGGAGCTACATTCTTTTCATATGCATCTGAAGCTTCTTTATAAGCCAGTTGATATTCTTTTCTGTAATTTTGCTCAATATTTTTCAATACTGAATCCAGATTTTCATTGTCTTTTAGCTGTACTTTGGCCTCGGCGAACTTCATGCTTTTGTCATTGTAAAGAACATTAGGCTCTACTGTACCACTTGCTCTTAATGCAAGACCTGAAGAAGCAGAAGTATTAGTGTCCGATTTGAAAAGCTCTCTCGGAAGCACCACTTTAGCTTTAATAACATCATTATAGATTTCTTCATTTCCATTACTGTAGACAGTAAGAATATGATTCAGATGTAAGAACTGCATCAAAGTTTCCTTCGCATAAAAATCTTTCTGAGTAACAACCTGATAGATTAAATTATCCCAAATATTTGAATATGAAATTGTTGATACAGGCATGATCATCGCTAAATAATCTCTATATTCTTTAATTTTCTGATCAAATTCTACCTTATCTGCCGTAACTTTATTTCTTGCTACCCAAACCGCCAATTCATAAAATACAGGATTTTGTAATTTTAAAGACTGTTCGGTTTCTATTGTTAAGCCCGTTGGATTTTCACAAACTTTTTGAAGAGATTCACCTGCTTCTACTCTTGCATCAATAACTCCTTTCTGAGAATCATAATCTCTGAATATAAATCTTCTTTCTTTGTTTTTAGGATCGGATAATTCGGCATTTCGCGTGGATGCGAATCTGAAAAGCGTCTGAGACGCATTGTTGTTTGTAAACATTTGTGTAAATTTGTCTGGTTTTATAAAGGTTAAGATTTGAAGGTTCTTTTTAGTAGAATTACTTCAAGTTTTAGCCTTATTTTTTTAGGTGGTTTTCAGGCTAACGTATGTCCACCATGAGTTTTAATATCGAGTTTCATTTTCTGTGTCTTTCTATAATGCAAATATCCATCAGGGAAGCGACAAAACTTGACGTATTAAATCAATATTAAAAAAAAATTCTATGAATAATTAAAATTTCATTCAACAACACATATTAAAAAATTCTCATATAAATCTAAAAATCAATGAATTAAATCTCAATAGAATTTTTAAATTCAAATTAATTAAAATGTAGAAGGCTCATAACATATTTATTATCTTTGCCCATTCAAATAAAAAATTATGAGTATCCACATCAGTGCAAAAAAAGGAGAAATTGCTAAAGTTGTTTTACAACCCGGAGATCCGTTGCGTGCCAAATATATTGCTGAAAATTTTCTTGAAAATGCTAAATTAGTAAGCCAGACAAGAGGCATTTTATACTATACAGGTCTTTACAAAGGGAAGGAAATTACTGTTGGAGCAAGTGGAATGGGTTTCCCAAGTATCGGAATATATTCTTTTGAATTGTTTACAGAATATGAAGTTGACACGATCATCAGAATCGGAACTTGCGGTGCTTATACAACAGATTTGAAAGTTTTTGATATTTTAAATGTGGAAAATGCTGCGAGTGAAAGTACTTACGCAAAATTCGCATGGGAAATTGAAGAAGATGTGATTTCTCATCAGGGAAATATCTTTAATACAATTAATGAAACAGCAAAAGAAATATCTTTAACGGCAAAAGCTACGAACATTCATAGCAGTGATATTTTTTACAGAAAAAATCGTGATATTCCGGCAATTGCAACAAAATACAATTGTCCTGCAGTGGAAATGGAAGCATTCGGATTGTTTGCCAATGCAAAACATTTAGGAAAAAATGCAGCGACAATTCTTACGGTTTCGGATATCATTCCGACTCACGAAAACATTTCGGCTGATCAAAGAGAAACAGCTTTAAAACCAATGATAGAATTGGCTTTGGAATCGGCTTGGAAGAGTTTATAAAGTTTAGACGAAAAGATTATTAATTATTATTTGTCTAAAACATTTAATAAAAAAGAGCTTTACATCAATCTGTAGAGCTCTTTTTTATATCCTGAAAAATTTTCTGGTGACTTCTGTCGTTTCATCGGCAACTTCTGAAATACCTATCTTCTTCAAATTGGCAATAGTTTGTGCAACGTAGGGTAAAAATGACGGTTCGTTCCTTCTATTCTGCATTCTGGGCATATTTTTAGGAAGCATAAAAGGCGCATCAGTTTCTATCATCATCCTATCAAGCGGAACATATTTGATGACATCTTCTAAATGCTTAAATCTTTTATCATCACTGATCGCTCCTGTAAATCCAAAGTAAAATCCTTTGTCGAGATAAGTTTTTGCTTCATTTAAAGTTCCTGTAAAGCAATGAACAACAGCTTTTGGAAGTTTTGATAAATATTCGTCTGTAATTTCATTAAATCTTTTAAAAGCCGATCTTTCGTGAAGAAAAAGTGGTTTATTAACTTCAATCGATAATTCCAGTTGAGCGCGATAACACCTTTCCTGCACTGGTCTTGGTGAAAAATCCCTGTCAAAATCCAATCCACATTCTCCGACAGAAACGACGTGATCTTGTTTTAAAAGTTTCCTTAGTTCATTAATACTTTCGTTGTTGAAAGATTTTGCATCATGAGGGTGAATTCCTGCCGTGGAAAATAAAATCTCGGGATAATCTTCTGCAATTTCCGCAGCTTCTTTACTTCCGCGAACGCTCGTTCCTGTTAGAATCATTTGTTCTACCCCATTATCGAGGGCACGATTGACGATTTCCTCATGTTCGTTATTAAATTGTTTATTGGTCAAATTGATACCAATGTCGATAAATATGTTCATTTTTTATATTTTTATTTTAAAATTTCTTCAAGCATATTTTTTAATTGTGGAAGCGCAACAGAACTGCTTTCCCGAACAGAATATAACGTTTTACTTCCTTTTAAAATATAATCAAAATAAGTGTCGTTTTCAGGATTGATAAGTACGATCCATTTTGCTCTTATTTTTACAGTTTCTACAATATTGATGGGCAAAGTCGTTGATCCTGAAGTTCCTACTACAAACAAAATATCTGTATGATCTGCAATATCATAAGCTGTATCGAAATGATAATATTTTTCGTTATAGCTTTCATCAAACCACAATGTATTCGGACGAAGCCAATTTCCGCATTTTCTGCATTTCAGATTGTCGATATCTTCCGGAGTTAAGTCTTCGGTATATTCTTTAAACTTAATATTTTCAGGAAAATCGATCGGTTCGCTGCATTCTTTTGAGCAACGGACTTTTTGTTTACTTCCGTGGATTTCATAGACTTTTTGAGTTCCGCTTCTTTGGTGAAGTCCATCTACGTTTTGGCTAATTAATTTAAATCTTTCACCTAAAAGCGATTCGATTTCCGTAATGGCAAAATGTCCCGGATTCGGTTTTGCTTCTTCAATCATTTTTTTCCAGAAAAGATTGTACTGCCAAACTTCTTCCTGATTTTGGCTAAAATATTTATACGTTCCAAATTCTTCAGGACGATGATATTTTGTCCCTTTGATCCAGATTCCGTCAATCGAACGGTAAGTCGGAAGTCCGCTCTCCGCAGAAATTCCTGCTCCTGTAAGGAAAGTGATGTATCCTTGTTTTTCTTTAATTATTGTATTTAAAATTGATTGTAATTCTTCCATGATTTTTAATTTTAAATAGAAACAAATGGGGTTCGAACCCATAACTTTCCTTTGAGTGGAATGTTTTTCCAATTAAACTATTGTTTCTGTTTTTTATGTTTCAACTTCTAAAAGACTGAAATATTCTGTGGCTGTTAAAGCTCTTATACTTCCTCTTGGTGGAATTGTTTTCTTCAATTCACAAATCAGCAAATCTCCCTGTCTTTTTAAACATTTGATATGCGGAATGATGTTTTCATGAATCCTGAATGTGGAAGCAATCGCCGATAAAGCATTATTTTTATATTCTTCTTCGATCCACAGCCAATGTTCTTTTTCTGTAGAGGGGCACCAGCATTTTACAGCATAAGAATACTGATTTCTTCCACCCCAGACAAATATTCCCAATTTTTCATTTTCAACCTGATGAACTTCATAATGATTCATTTTTTCCGTTAAAAATTCATTCCCGTTGTCATCATATCCAAAATAATTGACTTCAATTTTCGCTTCATTGATCTTTACCGCTTTTAGGTTTTTCATCAAATTTCCTACTCCAAAATAACTAAAACAGAAAAGTTTAAAATTCCGGTTTTGATCACTGAAAAATACTTCAAATTTTATCGGTTCAACCTTATTCCATAATTTTTCAATTTTATCTAAAATCTTTTCGAAAAGAGGGGAATTTACCTGATCCCATTCTCTTTCTACTTCACGGGTTTTAAAATTTTGAAAACTGCTGTGTCTTAATTTTAAAATCGAAACCAGCTTTTTCAGATTATAATGTGGCAAATGAATAATATGATTAAACTGCGTTCTTCCCACAATGAATTTATCTTTCGTAAGATAAAGGCTATCTGTTATTTTAAAATAAACATTCTTTGCCAGATGTTCCAAACCCACGTGCGTTCCGTAGAAATAATGATTAATCTCCTTTAAAGCCGGAAAATGAGAATCTTTCAAATTAATATTATCCAGATTTCCTATATATTCCAGCGATTTTAAAGTAACCTTTGAAGAACTCTGAATTTTCCCGTTGATTCTTTTCAAATGGTCAAAATCAGCTTTTGTATGTATCGCAAAATCTCCTCCTACTTCAATGATATTCGGGGCAAGGATCTGATAAGTAGAAAATGTTCCTTTTACTTTTTGAAGCGTATTCAGGTAACAGGTTTCAAAACCAACATTCTGAAGATTACCACCCACTTCATTTAATATAGGAAAAAAAGCACCACAATTATGATTTATCATGATTCCGCCGGATTTTTCCAAAGCCGGAAAAGTAGCGTAAGAACCATTTTCCAGATGAATATTTCCGCTGGTTTCCTTAAGTTTTGGAAAAGATGCTTTGGTCTTTTGAAGCCTAAGATTTCCGATCATTTTTTTCAATACCGGGAAATTATAGGTAAATTCATTCGTTGATTGATCATTACTTTCCATCTTGAGCCAGCCATGAACAAATTCCAGATTAGGGAAAGAAACATTCTTACCAAAAATATTGATTCTTCCACGGATTTCCTGATGCGGAATAACAATATTATCTCCAAAAATATCTATATTAAAGATTCCATCTTTTGGTAGCTTTTCCACTTCGTACTGACGATTGATCGGGATGATAACCCTACCCTTTATAAGCTCATTATTCTTCGCATAAACAGTAGATTTTTTCAACTCGACACTTCCTCCAATTGCTGTTAAATTTTTAAAGCTAAAATCAATAATACATTTAAAATTGCCTTTTACTTTTTCCAACTGATCTACTATTGCAGGATGGTGCATTGTAAAATTTCCTTCAACTATTTTCAATATAGGAAATGAACAGTTTTGTGCATCAATGGAAAGATTACCTCTCACATTTACAAGATTCGGAAAACTGCAGCCTTCGCCACGCAATAAAAGATCCCCTTTGATTTCAATAAAATCAAAAGTCATGTTTTTAGCATAAATTTCTATCAATGCAAGCTCATCAAAAATAGCTTCCGATATGTCTTTTTCGGAAAATATTTTACATCTTTTTAAAGTGTTAGTCATATGCATTTTCTATGATTCTTGTTATTGGGTTATATTCCTGTTGGATATATTTTACAAAACATTCACTTTCTATACGCAATGTTTTATGTTCATTATGTGTAATAAAAGCATCCTGTGAAATAATAAAAGTTTCCGTAACTCCGTTTTTGTCATAAATTCTATAATTCAGAGTCTTCAATATATGCTGATTGCTTGTTTTTTCAAGGCAGTATTCTTTATAATCTTTTGTGAATTCTGATAGGTTTTCAATTTTCTTCTTGTTGCTGATTCCTCTTTTTCTTTCAATCAGAATTAATGATTTTTCCTTTACTACCTTTTCTTTAATTAAATTGTTTACAGGTGTTTTCGCTACTATTTCAGCGCTTGTTATAATTTCAGCTTTTTTAATTTCCGGCTTTCTTTCCACAGGAAATCTCTCTTTCCATTGCAGTGGAACAGGAGTCTGCACTTCATCGACAATTTTTAGAAAAACCAATAATTTTTTTAACATGACATTTTATTTTTTAATAAAGCAAAAGAAGACCGGGATCGAACCGATAACTTATTCGGTCGGAATATATTTTTCCATATTAAACTACAGCTTTTGCTTTGTATTGGGAGCACAACAGGATTCGAACCCATATTTCCGGCGCGATAAGCCGATGTCCTTCCATTAGACGATATGCTCTTTCAGAAACGACGGGACTCGAACCCGTAACCTCTGACTTGGAAGGTCAGCGCTCTTCCTTTGAGCTAACGTGTCTATGTTGGGAGATAAGCAGGAATCGAACCTGCAACTCATTTTAGCAGAATGTATTTTTCCAATTTTATTACTATTATCTCCATTTTGGAAAGCGTGTGGGACTCGAACCCACGACCTCCGCCGTGATAAGGCGGCATTCTTCGCTGCTGAACTAACGCTTCCTCTATATTTTACCAGTTATTAATTTTATAATTTTTCAATAAAACTCCACTGTAATAATTTCCATTGATTCCTTCCACAATCGGATGCAGAATTCTCGCAGCACCGTCCACAGAATCCAACGGCGGAATATATCCCTGTTCAAACTGTTTCTTTCTTAAACTTTCCTTCGCACCTGTAGAAATCCAGCCAACGTCAACAGCAGTCATATAGATTTGGTCTTTTTCAAATTCTTTTGCAGAAGTAAGTGTCATCATATTCAAAGCAGCTTTTGTCATATTTGTGTGAGGATGAAACATCGTTTTATTGTCATAACTGAAAATACCTTCCGAAGACGTTACATTAACGATAAATTTTTCTTTAAAAGCCGAGTTCTTCATTAAAGGTTTTAATTCTTTGATCAAAAAATAGGGCGCAATATGATTAATTAAATTTACTTCAACCAATTCATACATCGAAACTTCTTCCAAAGTGGAATTCCAGCTCGTTTTATCACGATTATCAACAGGTTGTCCGAAACGTGTTAAAGCAACATTCGTTTCTTCATTTTGAGCATATTCCAATTTTCCGATCTCGGTAGAAATTGCTGTCTGATTTGGAATTAATTTTTGATTGTTTTTAAACTCAACCAACATTTCGTTTTCACGTTTGATGATCGGCAAGTAATATTCATCGGGATATTTAATCGTTTGTGCTGCGTTATTGATCAAAATATCAAGCGCATCAAAATTTGATTTATAAAAATCTATAAATTCCTGAATTTCCTTTAAATTTCTTAGATCTAAACCATACACCCAAAGTCTGTCTTTCCAGTCTTCGTAATCCGCTTCCATCTGTAAAGTTTCCAAAGCCAAAGCAGGAAAACGGGTTGTCAAAACCAAATTGGCTCCGTTTCTCAATACTTTTAAAGCAGTTGAAAATCCTACTTTTACCCTTCCTCCTGTTAAGATTACATTTCGTCCCGTTAAATCTGTTGACAAAAAACGTTTTTCGTAGTTTTCATCTGCACACTTCGGGCATAATCTTGTATAAAAAGAATGAGCGTATTGATAACTCTGATTACAACAGTAGCAATTTTTTGGAATTTGTAGTTTAGTAAGTTGTGTTTCGTCTTTCTGATCATCGTAAAAAGCAGAAACTCCCGCCAAAGCTTTCTTCATCAACACAGATTCGGAATTGATTTCCAAGTCTTGCGTTTTCATTTCAGCGTAACTTTCCTGACGATTTTGTTTTTTGGCGTTCTTATGAATTTTCGTAATGAGTCCTGAAAAAATTTTATTGTCAGGATTCAAAAATGGCTCGTCTTTTAAGGCATTTAAAACCTTAAGACATGATTCCCATTCGTTTTGCGAAAAATTTTGATTAGAAAATTCCATTGCTTTTATTTTACACTGACAAAATTATCAATGTAATACGCAATGTTTTTACGCAGAGAAAATATTTTTTAAAATTTAGAAATTATAGGTTAGAATTTAGTCTAAAATGATTTGTTTTCATTTATTCATTAATGAAAAATTCCAAAAAACCAATCAGGCTTTTTCCACCGTGGCTCCAACGAATTCCGTGACCTTCTTTTTCTCTGACTTCAAAAACCAATTCGTGTTTGTAATGAAAGAAAACATTCCACCATGTTTTATGATCCAGAATGTAATTAATTTTTTCCATTACGATTTGCTGTTTCTGTTGATTATTTCCTTTTACTTCGCCCCAAAACTGGTCATCCATTCTTCCGACATGCTTTTCCCAAGCTCTTTGTGCGATTGTAATTTCATTATTAAAAGGTTTTTCACAAGCTTCAATCAACACATTTTTCAACGGAGGAATAGCATTTTCATTGCGTAAACTTGCTGAGGTTAATCTTTGCCCCAAAATATTTAGCCAATGTTCAAAAGGAATTTCTTCTAATTTTTTGGTTTTAATTTGATCTGAATTTTGAGATTCGAAAATATAAATGAATATGTTAAAACTTTCATCGCGATCGATTTTGAGCTCTTCATTAAAAAAAGGTAGATCAAAATCTAAAGTCTGATCTTTAAACTTCTGAATATTTTCATTTAAATTTTTTAAATGCTCTTCAGCTAAAATTGCATGATATTTTTCTTTCCATTCATCAGAAAATAACGGAATGTATCTTTCAAATAAATTCATGGTTAGAACATTTTCACAAGATTAACGGAAAGCTTTTCTTCTGTAATTAAATATCCGACAAGATTGAACCATTTTTTACAATGATCCAAAATCCATGCGTCTGAAGAAACGATTATTTCTGCATTTTCAACTAAAAATCTATCGGGATTGAATTCAAGTTCGACTTCCCAATTGAGGTTATTTTCCGATACAAAATCTAAAATAATCTGTTTGATTCTTCCACTGTTGGAAACAGGTTTATCGAAGATCCAGATCAATTTTTCAGCATTGGATTTTTGAAAAAAAGAGGCAACCAATTCAATTGAAGTTAAAGTCTGATTTACTCTTTTATAAGTTCCATGAACACCGGAAAGATCACGAGAACAACCATCAACACCTTCAAAAATATAGGCTTCTGAAAGCAAACTTTCCAGTAAAATCAAAATATTAAAACCATCAAGATAAATTGTTTTATTTTTTAGATCTGAAATTTCAAATTCCTTTGATTTCCTCTCCTTAATCTGATTTTCCGAAGCCGAAGCTCCACGCAAAGCCTGAATTTGTCTGGTTTTTAATCGATAGTGATTTCCAACCAATTCCGAAGAAGTTTTTTCCGCATAATTACGGCTCAACAAATATTGCATATCCTGAACTGCAGATTTCAGTTTATCCATCTGTTTCTGTGAAGAAAATAATGTGTCGTCGCCTGTATTTTTTCCGCGATTTCTGTTGTTCATGCTCAAATGTAGAGGTTATTTTTCAGTATAGGTATAATAATTCGCCTCGGAATCGAAAATAACAAGAGCATTTCTCTTTACTCCGTAAGTTGCATTCTCACTGATAAAATCGAAATTCTCAGGTAAAATTTCTCCGTTAATTTTTAACAGATTGTATTTGTTATCTTTTCTAAATGCTCCAATAACTTTAGTTTGATAAGCAGGTGTAATACATTCGAACGAAGTTGAAAGAATTAAATTAAGTTTACTATTTTCATAGGTATAATAATTCCATGCATTATTTTCAAACAGCATAATGTAATTTCCTATGAACTTTGCTTTTTCATAATTTATTTTGAGGATTTCGTTTCCATTAGAAAGATACAGACCATATTTATTTTTCTTCTTTAAGATCAATAAGTTTTGATTTGTATTATCCTTATAAATAAACTCTTGTTTTGAAATAATAGAATCCATCTCTGTTTTAAAGATTGGTTTCCTATTACTATCAATCAAATTATATTTTCCGTTTTTTGTTTTTGAGATAAAGTAATCGGGAGTTGCGGGCATAGCACAATAAATGGAAGATTCCCGGAAATCTCCGTATTTTACATCATATTTTACATTACCATCAAATACTGCATATTTTTCATACGAAGTTAATTTTATCGGATAATTGAATTCTGAATAAAAAATAAATCCTCCGTTTCGATCAATTAATCCCCATCTATTTTTATACTTCACAACAGCCGCTTTTCCTACAAATGGATAAGCCATTTCAAATCCATAAGGAAATAGTTTTTTCTTTGTTTTGCTGTTATAAAAATAAAAGTCTTTAGAATCATCGGTCGTTTGAGAATTGGAATTACTTACAAAAACAGAATCATTGTCTGCCCTCTTCACAAAATTATCCAATACATTAAAATCAATTTTCTCTTTAAACTTAGAAAGTTGATTCTGCGAAAAAAGGCTTCCCGAAAAGAATATCAAAATAAAAAAAGTATATAATATTTTCCTCTGCGATTTCATGGTATAAAAAACATATTTAAAAATTACAAAACTATTTAAATAAACCATATAAAAACCAAAATTGTTTTTCAGGAACATTTTTCGGGAAATAAAATTGCTTTTTTATTCGTTTTTTTTGAAAATTATCTTAAAAATAAAATCAAAAAAAAGCTATTAACATTCTATAAAATAAAGAAATACACATACCCTTATCATACAAAATAAGATATTATAAAAAATTTATTGCATATAACATAAAATTATTACATTTAAAGACTTCCAATTATTAATAAAACATCAATTTTAATTAATAATTGATATTGAAAGTTAAGTAAATCTTAGAATTTCCAAATATTAACGGTTAAAAAAAAATAAATATCCGGAAATTCTAAATCGAAATGCAATCGATTGCATTTTATTGATTACAACTAAAATTTAAACAAATAAAAATATAATGGCAATTACATTAGGAAACAAAGAATACTTTAAAGGAATCGACAAAATACAGTTTGAAGGAAGAGAGTCTGATAATCCTTTAGCATTCAAATTTTATGATGAAAACAAAGTGGTTCGCGGAAAAACGATGAAAGAATATTTCAAATTCGCGACAGCTTACTGGCATACGTTCTGCGCAACAGGAGGAGATCCGTTCGGCGTTGGAACACAGCAATTTGATTGGTTATCAACTTCAGATGCCAAACAAAGAGCAACCGAAAAAATGGATGCTGCTTTCGAATTTTTCACAAAATTAGGTGTTCCTTACTACTGTTTCCATGATTATGATTTGATTGACGAAGCCGATAATTTCAAAGAATCTACAAAAAGATTAGAATTTATTACAGATTATGCTAAAGAAAAGCAATCTGAATCCGGAGTAAAATTACTTTGGGGAACTTCCAACTGTTTTTCAAATCCAAGATTTATGAACGGAGCTGCAACCAATCCTTCTTTCGACGTTTTGGCGTTTGCCGGAGGTCAGGTAAAAAATGCTTTGGATGCAACGATTAAATTAGGCGGTGAAAACTACGTTTTCTGGGGCGGTCGTGAAGGTTACATGTCTTTGCTGAATACAGATATGAAGCGTGAGTTGGAACATATGGCTAAATTTTTACATTTGGCTAAAGATTATGCCCGTTCACAAGGTTTCAAAGGAACTTTCTTCATTGAGCCAAAACCGATGGAGCCTACAAAACATCAATATGATTTTGATGCGGCAACTTGCCTTAATTTCCTTCGTCAGTACGATTTATTGGATGATTTTAAATTAAATCTTGAAGTAAACCACGCTACTCTTGCTCAACATACTTTTGAACATGAATTACAGGTTGCAGCCGACAACAACGTTTTGGGAAGTATCGATGCGAACCGTGGAGATTACCAAAACGGATGGGATACAGACCAATTCCCTGTTGATTTGTATGAAATGACTCAGGCAATGTTGGTCATTATCCAAGCCGGAGGTTTCCAGGGAGGAGGTGTAAATTTCGATGCTAAAATCAGAAGAAATTCAACGGATTTAGAAGATATTTTCATCGCTCACATCAGTGGAATGGACAATTTTGCGAGAGCTTTCCTTGCTGCGGATTCAATTTTAGAAAAATCAAAATACTCTGAAATCAGAACCAACAGATATTCTTCTTTTGATGGCGGAAAAGGAAAAGATTTTGAAGATGGAAAACTTTCATTACTTGATTTGGCTTCTCACGCAGAAGGTCTTGGAGAAGTTGGCAGAGAAAGTGGAAAACAGGAGTATTTGGAAAGTTTGATTAATCAATATTTATAATTTTTTTTGTTGGAAAAGCGCAAAGGCGCAATTTATTTAAGACTTATTATTTTATTTAAGGCGCAAGGATTTTGTCCTTGACAAAATTTAAGAACGCAAAACTTGTCGAAAATCTTGGAGTTTCTTTCGCCTTAAAATATTATAAACAATCAAAAAACTTTGCGCCTTTGCGCTTTTACAACAAAACATTTAACACCTTAACAATTAAAACTACTATGAAACTATGCAAATAATAGATTCCGGTCCGAAATATTCCTCAGGAGTAAAGGCGGAGATAAATATGACCTACGTCACGGTATTAACTTTAGTGGCAACATTAGGCGGACTTTTGTTTGGATACGACACAGCCGTAATTTCCGGAGCTGAAAAATCCATTCAGGAATATCTGATTATTCCTTTAGGATTAAGTTCTTTGGCGCATGGAGCCACGATTTCCAGTGCATTGATTGGCTGTATCATCGGAGGCGCAGTTTCAGGATATTTTTCAACGAAATTGGGAAGAAAAAGATCTTTGATGCTTGCTGCTTTTTTGTTCTTCATCAGCGCTTTGGGAGCGGCTTATCCGGAATTTCTGTTCTTTAAACAAGGCGAACATTCAATGGGAGTTTTGCTGGCTTTTAATTTTTACAGAATTATCGGCGGAATCGGAGTTGGACTTGCTTCAGCGGTTTGTCCGATGTATATTGGAGAAATTGCTCCGGCTGAAGTTCGCGGAAGATTGGTTTCTCTGAATCAGTTTGCGATTATTTTCGGAATGCTTGTCGTTTATTTTGTAAACTGGGGAATTGCCGACGGGAAATCTGTAGAATGGATCAACGATATCGGGTGGCGTTATATGTTTTTATCATTAACAATTCCTGCCGCTTTATTCGGCGTTTTATTATTTTTTGTTCCTGAAACACCAAGATATTTAACCCTGATCAAAAAAGATGATGAAGCTCTTAAAATTTTAACCAAAATTAATGGACAGCTTCGCGGGCAACAGATTTTCAGTGAAATCAAAGGAACCGTTGCAGAGCATAAAAGTGAGCTTTTCGCTTTTGGTAAAACAGTCATTATTATTGGAATTTTACTTTCTGTTTTTCAGCAATTTGTAGGAATAAATGTTGCTTTATATTATGCACCGAGAATTTTTGAAAGCATGGGAGTTCACAAGGATGCTTCCATGTTTCAGACTGTTGTGATGGGATTGGTGAATGTAATTTTCACGGTCGTAGCAATTTTCACGGTTGATAAATGGGGAAGGAAACCTTTATTAATTGTAGGCTCCGTCGGAATGGCAATTGGAATGTTTGCTATTGCCATTTTCTCCTATTTACAGATTATTGGAATTGCAACGTTGGTCTTCATCATTGTTTATACAGCCTCTTTTATGATGTCTTGGGGACCGATCTGCTGGGTTTTGATCTCAGAACTTTTCCCGACTAAAATCAGAGGATCTGCAATTGCAGTGGCTGTAGCTGCACAATGGGCAGCAAATTATTTGATTTCTTCAACTTATCCGTTTATGATGGAATTCAGTGGAGCATTTACTTATGGTTTTTACGGAGTAATGAGTGTTTTATCATTGTTCTTCGTATGGAAAATGGTTCCTGAAACCAAAGGAAAATCCTTAGAAGAAATTGAAAAACTTTGGAAAAGGTAAATATTTTTTACATCAATAGTTAGTTAAATAAAGGACATCGGTTTTCGGTGTCCTTTTTTGGTGAAATAGATTTCTATTTTTTTCATCATTTAAAACTAAAATTTAAGATAAATTAATTTGATTTCCAGCTAATCCAAACTTTTATCTTAAGTAAAACTTCACTTAATTACAATAAAATCAACCATTTAAACAGGTTTGGTTTTTAATATAATTTTAATCTCCCACAATCTAGTATAAAATAGATAATATTTGCTTTTTAGTAGCCATAATTTGATTAAATTTACGTCAATAATGTATGTTATTTTAACGTATAAAAACACTTAGAAAAACCTGTATGAATAAGAAAAGTGCCACAATCTATGATATTTCGAAGAAGCTAAACGTAAGTGTGGCAACTGTTTCCAGAGCATTAAATGATCATCCCAGAATAAGTGAGGCAACAAAAGAATTGGTACGAAAAACTGCCAAGGAAATGAATTATAAGCAAAATAATCTTGCTAAAGCTTTAAAGAGCGGAGAAACAAAAAATGTCGGAATTATCGTTCCGTATGTAAATACAAATTTCTTTTCATCTGTGATTCGCGGGATCGAGGAAGAACTTTCTCCTCATGGTTATCATGTTATTATCTGTCAAAGTCATGAAGATGTAAATATTGAAAAAAAACATCTCAATACTTTACTGAATGCTCAGGTAGACGGGATTTTCATGTCGGTTTCAAAAACGACAACAGATACGGAACATATTCAGAGTATTTTGGATACAACCAACACTCCGATTATCTTTTTTGACCGGAAAAAAGACATCGCGGGAATCAGCACGGTGACAATCGACGATTACCGTGGAGGTTATATTGCAACTGAACATTTAATCAATGAAGGATATAGAAATATCTGTCATTTTTCCGGTGATCTGAATCTTGAGATCTATCAGAACCGTCTGAACGGTTACAAGCAGGCTTTAATTGATCATAAACTAACTGTAAAAGATGAAAATATCATCACAACCGGAAGTTCTATCGATGCCGGAATTGATGCGATAAAAACACTTTGGGACAAAAAATCTGTTCCTGATGCTATTTTTTCTTCGAGTGATTTTGCTGCGTTAGGCGCTTGTCAGGAACTTAAAAAACGTAAGATTAAAATTCCCCAGGAAGTTGCTGTTATCGGTTTTTCTAATGAACCTTTCACACAATTTATGGAACTGCCGATAAGCTCTGTAGATCAAACTCCCGTTACGATGGGAAAAATGGCAGGACAAGTTTTCCTGGAAAGAGTGAAAGAAAACAGCTCAGGAATTTCTATTGAGAAAAAGGTGATATTGGAACCGCAGATTTATATTAGGAAATCTTCGAAAAGAAAGTAATCTTTAATGAAATCACTGACGATAATATTATCAATAGTAATTATTAGCCTGATCTGTACAATTTATGCTAAATTTTGCGATCCGGAAATAACTCCTTTTAATGAACTTATCGCAAAATTTAATCCTCAATTAAATAGTGCCGTAGAAGGTTATTTTATTTCAGAAAACACTTTTAAAGTAACGTATTCACTTGATCCTAAAATAGAAATCGGCAGTGAAAATAAGGTTTTTGAATATGGTCCATTTGGCAGCCGCTGCGAAAGCTACGAATTGGGAAGTAATGTTGATAAATCATTTTTTGGAGCCAAAAATATTCGACTGTTATATTTATATAAAGATCGTAGTAAAAATGGAAAACTGGTAACACCGATATTTTATGGTGAAGGAGTCCCAATAGTCAAAAATAAAACTGTAGAATATTATTATAAGAAAGTTTCAATAAATAAAGCTCCATACGTAGCAGAACGTCGTTTTTATACTCCATTGGATGCAATTAGGAAATGGCTGAAGCAACCTGATAACACTAAACCGCTTATATGGAAAAGTAAAATAGTAGAATACAAATAGCGATAGTATAGGTAAACCCAATTATTATTTTAATTGAAGATTGATATAAATATTAGAATAATTGTCTTAAATCATTAAGATATCCTAAAGTTTCAGGAATCGTATTATTTTCTATTGCTTCTTTCATCGTAATACTTTCCAATTCTTTTATTTCAGGAATTTTGAGTCTTCTTACCGAATCTTTTAAGCCATAATCTTTAAAATATAAAAGTTCTCCTCTACGAATCAATTCATCTCCGTAAAATTCAAATGTGATTATTTCTTTATCTTTAACCGAAGTTATCACAACATTGTGTTTCTTATGATATATTAAAATCAAATAATCTTTATAACATTCCAGCAAATAAATATCGCAACCATATCTTGGATGCATGGTTTTAGGCGGAAATTCAAAAAATGTATTATTCTCGAAAATTATAAATAACTCATCTCCGTTATTTACGTTGAGCTGAAACCATGCTGTTTTTCCGTCAGCAATATCAATATTATCTACATTAATCGAATTTTTCAACCCTGAAGAATCTTTCCATATAATATTTCTTTCATCTTCTATGATAGCATTTAAATGTTTACTATTTAATATTTCTGCTACTGTGTTTAGTTTATCCATTGTTTCTGAGCTTTAGATTACAAATATAATTTAATGTCAATATTTTGTAATCAATAATTATTTTATATTGGAAAATAAGCGTGATTTTTACAGTAGTATGATCACGTTTGTTTTTCCTTCTTCTCCGAATAATTGTATCTTGCAAGTATCAACTAATATATATGGAAATTTTATCTGAATTAAAAACACTTATTACCAACGGCACTACAGAGCAAATCCAACAGGCAAAACATATTGCTTCAGAAAAACAACTCAACACAATTATAGAGATTTGCGATTTCTTTGAAGCTACAATCAATGACAGCAGCTATTATGTGCATGAAATCAAACGCTTTTTGCTAGCCAACTTTGAACATTATCCTTCTCATCATTTATCCCTTTCACCACTGAATTTTAGCGGTATTGTTATGGATTATTACTATTCTAAAAAAACAATGTTCGGATCCAGATTACCTGAAACCATCGGTTATCTGCAAAGTCTTACTTCATTTGCCTGTAACGGCTGTTTTGATGAACTACCCATTGGTTTTGGAAAACTAACAAACCTTAAAAAACTGGTTCTGTCTCAAAACAAGATGAAAGAATTTCCTAAGATGATTCTTAACTTCAAAGAACTTGAACATCTTGATCTTTCTTTAAACTCTGAAATAACAGCAATTTCTGAAGAAATAGGAAATCTAAAGAAACTTAAGGTATTACAACTCGGCTATAACGCTATTGAAGAACTACCTCAAAACATTGGGTTGCTATCCGAGTTGGAAGAAATCCGAATTCAGGGCAACAAGTTGACAACTATTCCCGCTTCTTTTGGGCTACTCACAGGGCTCAAGAAATGCGATTTCAGCGAGAACAATATTTCCGGAATTCCACAAGAGCTCAAAAAGCTGGATAACCTCGAATCTGTAAACTTTTCAGATAACCCACTCTCTCCTGAAGATGAACTTTTGCTGATGCACCTTAATCCCGCAGCCCACACATTTACATCCCTTGAAAAAGCATTACTTTATAAGGATAAAGCTACAATCCTAAACCTTAGTAAACAGAATCTTAGGGAGGTTCCGCTTGCTATCGGTGAGTTGAAAAATCTGAAAACTCTGAATCTGAGTGAAAACAAACTTACCGAATTGCCGGAAACAGTTGCCCAATTAATACAGCTCACAAATCTAAATCTTAACAGAAATCAACTTCAAAAGGTGCCCTCAGTAATTGGTGAACTCAAAAAGCTGGAAGATCTGGATTTATCTCGCAATCAACTTACCGATCTCAGTATCGATTTTAGTAAATTAAAAAAACTGCATACCCTCTTTTTAGATTATAACAAAATTCTGGAATTACCTTCAAGTATAGGTCAGCTCAAAAAGCTTGATTTTCTTTCCATTCCTAATAACAAGCTGAGTACATTACCAGATACCATTGGAAATCTTAAAAAGCTCAGATGTCTATTCCTGAATCATAATGCAATAACGGAATTACCAAAAGAAGCTGGGCAACTCTCCGGTTTAAAAATTCTTGAATTATCCTTCAATCAACTCAGTTCCCTGCCACAAGAAGCTGCACAGTTATCAACCTTGAAAGAATTGAACATGGAAGGGAATCGCTTCAGTGAATTTCCGACATCCATTGTCAAACTTCAAAAATTGGAAATACTGGATCTAAGTGAAAACCAAATTACGGTAATCCCATCTTCTGTAGAACACTTAATAAAACTTAAAGACCTGAATCTGCACGATAATCAGGTAGAAGCATTACCTTCAGCCATAGCAAAAATGCCTGCTCTGTTTTCTATAGGTATGGACAATAACAAACTTAAAGCTTTACCCGAGGAACTAAAAAATGCTAAAAAACTGAAAGAATTGTCCTTGATTGATAATGAATTTACAGAGGAAGATCAAGACGAAATTCAAGACATGTTTTCAGAAATTGAATTTTTATTTTAAATAAACAGATATGATTTTGCTGTAAAATCTACTTGTAAAAATAAAATCTCCTTGTTATACGGGCACAAAGAAAGAGCGAATTATGATAATAGTTCGCTCCTTTTTTGTATCAATACAGACTAAAATTGTTGATGTGATATTGAATATTGTAAATTGTTTGTAATATCACTGTTTTTCAAAAAAAACCTCCAACTATTTTCCACATATATTGAAATTTTTTCTACCTTCGTTTTTCATTAAAAAAAAACACACGATTTTACATAAATAGTATTAACCTTTAAAATCAAAAATGATGGGATTAACAAATTTGAACTCCACCCATTTGAGCAGTGCAAAGATCACTGCGGCACAGGATGCCATCGCGGCATTGGAAACAGCTCTTGCTGAAATCACAATCAATCTTTCGCCGGAAGACCGTAAAAAATACGGAAGTATCAACGAGCAAAATAAGCTGTTTGTGAACAAAGTGTACGACTACAATCAGAGCCAATCTAACTTAAGCTCTCCCGAGGTAGACTGGGACGAATTCAACAGAGATCACTCCTCCCGAAACAACATGGAAATGATGATCAGTAAACTTGAAAGCATTATCACCAGATTGAACAATGCAAAAACACTTCATGATTACGACAATTATCAATCGGCGTTGGTAGATTATTCTTACACAACCTACAAATCGGGAACTTCAGCACCGGGATTTGAAAACAAATACAAAGACCTGAAACAGTTTTTTGTAAAAAATTCAACTTCTACCACTCCATCGGAAGAGAAGAAGTAAAAACGTTACAATTAAAAACCCCCTTCAATCAACTTGGAGGGGTATTTTTATGGTTTTTCTCCGTCTTTCATATGTTTAGATACGTTTTGTAATGGTCGGTCGACGTTCTTTAACCATCTTGAGAAGTTCATTATAGATATGGATACGTCTCTCAATTATCTGGAGACGTTCTTTAGTGGTCGGATGAGGTTGTTTAGCATTCGGGATACGTTCTAGAAAGGTACAGAGTGGTCTTTTACCTATCCGGAGAGGTTGGATGACGTGTCGGGAGAGAGATATTACCTCATCGGAGGCGTCGATAACCTCGCCTGACTTCTGATGAACGTATCGAGATAGATTTCGGACTTGTCGGTTGGGGTTCAGAACGTCAAATTTGGGGTTTTGGACGTGGGGAATAGGTTTTTCTTTTTTGATTGAACAGTTAGAAAATTAAAGAATTTCATTAAATTTGTAGATTAAACTAATTTAAATGAATAACCAAAAAAAGTGGAAACTATTATTACAAGATTATAGATTTAGAGAAAAAACTCCAGCAATCTCGACTGATGGAAGAAACCCTTTTGAAAATGATTATGGTAGACTTATTTCAAGTGCTCCCATCAGAAGATTACAAGACAAAACTCAAGTTTTTCCGCTAGAACAGAGTGATTATATTAGAACAAGATTAACTCACTCCCTTGAAGTTTCTTACATTGCAAGTTCTATAGGTCAAAGCATTGAAAATATTTTAATTAATAAAAAACAGATTGATCCTAAATACAAAGGATATTTAAGTTCTTTATTACGAGTTTCTGGCTTAGTTCATGATTTAGGTAATCCTCCTTTTGGACATTTTGGAGAAGAAGCTGTAAAAAAGTTTTTTAAAGATTATTTTAAATCACAAGAATTTATTGATTACGAAAAACTTGTGCAAAATGAAAATAAATCAGATGCTCCAATTTTAAATATTTTTGAGAAAGCCGATTTTGAAAATTTTGATGGAAATGTGCAAACTTTACGAATTTTATCAAAATTATATTATTTTGGGGATGAATTTGGTTATAATCTAACTTATTCAACACTTGCATCCTGTATAAAATATCCTTCAAATTCAGTAAAAGGTAATTTAGGGAAAAATAAAAATATAAGAAAAAAGAAGTTTGGTTATTTTGTGACAGAGAAAGAGATTTTCAAAACACTAAATAAACATCTGAAATTAAATAATAAAAGAAGTCCAATTGTTTATTTAATGGAATCTGCAGATGATATTGCATATAGCGCTGCAGATATTGAAGATGGAGTAAAGTTGAAAATTATTGACATCTATGATGTTAGAAAAATATTTAAGAAGAATTTATCTAAAAACAAAAAGATTGTAATTGCTGAATTAGATGAATTGATTGAGAAACATGAAAAAGGTGAATTTGATGAGTCTATTGTCATTCAAAAATTTAGAATATTTACTCAGAGATTAATGATTTCAAACATCATTGAAACTTTTGAGAAAAATTATGATTTAATAATGAATGGTGATTTAGAATATGAAATTATTGACGTATCTAATGCCTCGGATATTAGAGCAGCGTATAAACAGTTACAATATATTGTATTTGATGATAAAAATATAGTTAAGAAAGAAATTGCAGGTTGGGAAGCCATTTATGGATTATTAAAAATTTTAGTTAAGGCGTCACAAAGCCCCAATTTTAAGAAAGAAGGAAACACATATGAATCAAGAATTTATAAACTAATCTCATCAAGTCATAGATTCGTCTATGAAAGAGTTGAAAAATATGAAAATCAGGAGTATAAAAAATTACAGATGATTACTGATTTTATTTCTGGTATGACAGATACATATGCGATTACACTATATCAAGAACTAAAAGGAATTAAGTTATAATTGAAAAATATAAAAGACATAAAGACTGGATTCTATCTTCATTTTACTGAACAAATGAAGATAGAAGGCTTTATGGGTTTTTTTTATGAATTATTTATGACTGGTTCAGCATACGTTGTTGGTGGTTATTTTAGAGATTTCTTACTTAGTAAGTCAAGTAGAGATGTTGATATTATAACGGATTTGAGTCAAAACCAACTTATCTCGTTAGTTAATAATGCAAATGTAAATTTTAATATTAATAGACACGGTGGTCTCAAAATTTCTTTGACTCAGATAGAAATTGATATCTGGACAATTGATAACAATTGGGCATTTAAAAATAATTTAGTTAAACTAAATGAGAATGATATACTCAACAGTATTGCTAAAGGATGTTTTTATAATTTTGATTCACTAGCAATAAATTTACACACTTTCAATTATAGTATACGATATTTTAGTGAATGCTTAAATAAAAAGGAACTGAATATTTTGCAAGAAAATTCTATATATAAAAACTTAAACCCTTCAATAGAAGCTAATATTTTAAGAGCAATTTACTTAGGTAAAATATACAACTTAAAATACTCACCAAACACCATTAATTATTTATTTTCAAAGATAGGATTTATTGCAGATAAATTTAATAATCCATTAGAAAGAATTCTTACTGTTCGTGAACAATATCCGAAATATTCAATAATTAAGGAAAATGATATTCTTAATTTATTTTTTAACTTATTAGAAGGACAAGATTCAAAACAATTAAAATTGGATTTGTAAAATAAATTATTGCAATAAAAATATTTTATTCTGTATTAATAATCCAAAAAAAAGAAAATGCTCCCTACCGAAGCAAGAAGCATTTTCAACCCTAATATTTATATAATTAAAAACAATAATTATAAAATTCACTATAAACTTACGCCTCGTCTCCAAGGGATAAAATCATTTTGATTCAGTAAATCGGCTTTGGCTTTTACTTCGCCGCTTGCTACTTTGATGATGTATTCTAACAGTTCATCTGCCGCTTCCGGAATTGTTTTATCTCCGCTAATTACTGTCCCTGCATTAAAATCGATAATATCCGACATTTTTTCTGCCAAAACCGTATTTGAAGAAATCTTCACGACTGGAGAAATAGGATTTCCCATCGGTGTTCCCAAACCTGTGGTGAAAAGAACAACTGTTGCGCCTGAACCTACCAAAGCGGTTGTACATTCGGCATCATTTCCTGGAGTACACAGAAGATTCAGTCCGGGTTTTGTAGCATATTCTGTAAAATCAAGAACTTCTACGATTGGTGCTGCACCACCTTTTTTGGCTGCTCCAGCGGATTTCATGGCATCAGTAATCAAGCCGTCTTTGATATTTCCGGGAGACGGATTCATATCAAAACCTGAACCTGCTGCAACCACAGATTTTTCAAAATCTTTCATCAACTGAAGAAACTTTACACCATCTTCATCGTTGATGCAACGGTTGACCAGCTCCTGTTCTACTCCACACAATTCTGGGAATTCAGCAAGCATGGTTGTACCGCCAACTGCCGCCATAATATCGGAAACTTCACCCAAAACAGGGTTTGCAGAAATTCCTGAGAAACCATCTGAACCACCACATTCCAAACCAATATTCAGCTTGGTGATGGGTGAAGGTTTACGCTCTATATTGTTAGCTTGTTTAATGCCTTCATAAGAATCTTTGATAACACCTGTCAGCATTTCGTCAATCGTTCCTGATTTTTGCTGTTCGTAAACAACAATCGGTTTTTTGTTATTTGGAGCCAATGCATGCAATGAATCCATGAAAATTTGCACCTGAAGATTTTGGCAACCTAAACTTAAAACCGTTGCTCCTGCAACATTCGGGTTGTTCACATATCCTGCGAACAGTCTTCCCAGCGCTTCAGCGTCCTGACGAATTCCACCACAACCACCTTGGTGCGTGATGAATCTTACGTCAATATTTTTAAATACTCTTGTATCCGGTTTTTCCTCTTCTACTACAACATCAGAATCCGTTCCGCCATTTAATAACGACCTTAATAATAATTGATGTTTGCTGGCTTTATCGTGCAGTAATTCTTTTTCAAAAATATCTTTTAGCGTCTCGATATTCTTGTTTTCACAGAATACCAATGGGAAGAACAGCCAAACGTTTTCTGTTCCCACTTGTCCGTCTTCACGGTGATATCCCATGAAAGTTCGGTCTTTCCATTTGTCAATATTCGGTGGATTCCAGCCTAAAGTAGCAGTTTTACCTTCTACTTTTGCACTTTGATGTTTTACGTTTTCAGTTGTAATAACTTCACCTTTTTTGATGTGTTGATTCGCTTTTCCAACAATTACGCCATACATAATGATATGGTCGCCATCTTCAAAATCTACGGCAGCGAATTTATGTTTAGCCTTAATGTCTTTTACAACCGTGTAATCTGTACCGTCTAAATGCACCGATTCTCCGGCAGACAAATCCAACAGCGCTACAATAACGTTGTCTTTAGGATTTACTTTCAGTACCTTCTTTTGCATGATTTCTTAAGAATTGAATTGTACAAAATTGTTATACGCAGTTTCCATATCATTGTGGTCGATTTCGTACAATGCTTTGGCAACTGCTGTTTTCAAACCTTCAACCTGAGTAAGGTCTGTGTCCCAGAAAGATTTTTCCGAAAGTGCTAATTCAGCTACTTTTTCGTAATCTTCATTTGCCCAGATTTCTTTAAATTTAGCAATAATTCCTGCTTCATCATTCAATGGAAGTACTTTTTCGCCAAAACTTCCCTGATAGAATCTGATTAAACTTGCCAAAGAGAAGGTAAGATTTACAGGTAATTTTCCGTTGGTTTGAACGTAAGTAAGTAAACTTGGTAAAACTCTTACTTTAAATTTTGAAACAAAATACAAAGCAATACTTGCCAAATGATGTTTGATGAAAGGATTTCTGAAACGGTCGAAAACTTCTTCCGCAAAATCTTTCAATTCATTCATATCTAAACCTAAAGTCTGATTGACTTCATTAAAAATAGAATCACTTAAAAAAGTTCCGATAAACTGGTCATCAATTGCTTCTTTTACCAATTCTTTTCCTGATAAAATCGCAGGAGCCAACATCAACGTATGTCCACCATTCAAAATTCTGACTTTTCTCAAACGGTACGGTTGAATATCATCAACCACCAAAATCTGCTCGGTGATTTTATTGAAAGGAATTTTTTCATTTAAATTTCCAGCTTCCTGAATCACGAAAAGTAGAAAACATTCTGAAACAACCATCATCTGATCTTCATAATCCAACTGATCTTCGTAAGATTCTGCATCATCTTTCGGATAACCTGGAACGATTCTGTCAACCAATGTATTATGGAAATAATTGTTTTGGTTCATCCATTGCACAAATGAATCTTCTAAATTCCAAAGTTGTGCATATTTAATAATGATATCTCTTAATGCAAAAGCATTGTCTTCAATTAATTCACAAGGAATAATTCTTAATCCTTTATCAACCGCTCCATTGAAATGCTTAAATCTTTCATAAAGCAAAACTGCCACTTTCGCAGGGAAATTCTTGTGCGGACCTTCGTAAGATGTTTCCGTTTCATCATAAGCAATTCCTGTTTCTGTTGTGTTTGAAAATACAAACTCTAATTCTTCTTCTTTCGCTAAAGCTAAGAATTCATCGTAATTTGCATAAGGATTAATTGACTTCTGAATTGCAGAAATTACTTGCTTCTCATCATGGATTTCTCCTTTTTTAATTCCTCTTGTGAAAAGTGTATATAAATTGTCCTGCTCTTCCATTTTCTGAATAGAGCCATTTGGAGTTGCCTGTAAATTGACAATTCCACCCTTCCAATCAGTTTCTTTATTTAATTTATCAATCACATAATCTGTGAATCCTCTCATGAAATTTCCACCACCAAACTGTACAATTTTAATGGGAAGTTTTTCCTGAGAATTGTTTAATTCACGATTCAATTTTTGTTTTATCTGATTTTCCATCTTTTCTAATATTGTTGCGCTGATTTGTTTAAATCTGTTTTTAAACACAAACTCCGCAAATATTTCTTTTTAAATGCTTTATGTATATTTTTAAGTTCGCAAAGGCGTTTCACTTAAAAAAGACCTCAAAGTTATTTTCAAACCTTCAAGGTTTAGTTAACAACCTTTTTAAACTTTAATTATTTACTAATCACTTTATATTTTGGAACCAATGTTTTCATTACTGTCCACGCAATCAGATACGCTACGGCGCAGATTGAGAAAATGATCATATATCCTTTATCGATTCCGTCTACTACGACTGCACCTGTTTTTTTTAATTGCTCGAAGAATCCATCCGGTAATCTTTCGTTTACATATTGAGGATATTTTTCCAATAAAGGAGTTCCGTCAACCGTTGACCACGCCTTGTGAGCATGATCAAATAAAACTCCTGAAGATTTATTAATGATAAACGAACCAATTCCTCCAGCCATTCCACCAATTCCTGTGATGGTTGCAATTGCTTTTTTAGGGAACATATCGCCGACTGTTGAGAAGATATTCGCAGACCAAGCTTGATGTGCAGCTCCCGCCACTCCGATAATTAAAACCGGAAGCCAGTAAGTAATTGTTCCTAAAGGTTGTGCTAAAAGTGCTAACAAAGGGAAAAATGCGAAAATCAACATTGCTTTCATTCTTCCCGTGTAAGCATTCATACCTAATTTTTCCACAAAATATTTTGGAAGCCAGCCTCCGATGATAGACAATAAAGTAATCATATACAATACGAATAAAGGCAATGCACTTTGCGTGGAATCCATTCCGTAAACAGAGCTCAAATATGCCGGAGTCCAGAATAAAAAGAACCACCAAACACCATCTGTCATAAATTTTCCAAAAGCAAATGCCCAAGTCTGTCTGTAGCTGAAACATTCTTTGAACGTAAAAACTTTTTCCGGAACTGAAGTATCTTCATTCGGAAGATCATCCTGATCCTGATTGATATAATTTAATTCATGTTCGTTAACTCTCTTGTGTAGATGAGGCTTTTTATACACAAATACCCAAAGTCCCATCCAGATAAATCCTAAAGCACCAATGATGATAAATGCCCATTCCCATCCCATTGATTTTGCAATAAAAGGAATCGTAATCGGTGCTGCCAAAGCTCCTACTGTTGCACCTGCATTCCAGATACTTGTGGAAAATGCTCTATCTTTTTTAGGGAAATATTCTGCTGTCGTCTTGATCGCTGCCGGGAAATTTCCTGCTTCACCGATTGCTAAAACGAAACGTGCAAAAATGAATAAGGTTACACTCGTGCTAATGATTGCGGATGTATTGGAAACTGTAGAAATCAATTCTTTAGATCCATGAAACCCTGATAACCAATTTCCGGTAAGTATTCCTGAAGTAGCAACTCCACAGAAGGCATGCAGCACTGCACCGATAGACCAAACACCGATTGCCCAAAGAAATCCTTTTTTGGTATCCATGAAATCCACGAATTTTCCTGCGAAAAGCATTCCCACTGCATAAAATATGGAAAATAACGCGGTGATATTTCCGTAATCATTATTATTCCAATGAAATTCGGGTGCGATAAAATCTTTCCACGTCAATGATAAAACCTGACGATCCAAATAATTGATCGTTGTAGCAAGAAATAACAGTAGACATATCGTCCACCTGTACTTAGTTGGTTTTAGAGATTTAACTGAACTCATATTAATTTAAAGAATTTAGTTATTATTTTAAGGTCTGAATAATTTCCAGCACTTTTTTAGTTTCATTTTCAATGGTTGCATAATCTTTTGCAGCCATAATGTCTTTGCTTACCAGTTTGCTTCCCATTCCTACCGCAGAAACTCCTGCTTTGAACCAGCTTTCGATACTTTCTTTTGTTGTGTCTACTCCACCAGTCGGCATAAATTTAAGATTTGGGAAAACATCTTTAATAGCACTCATAAATCCTGTACCTAAAGCATTTCCAGGGAATAATTTAATGAAAGTTACTCCTGCAGCCTCCGCAGTGATAATTTCGGTCGGCGTCATACAACCCGGACTGTACAATATATCTTTTGGAATTAAAAATGTCGCAACTTCCGCCACAAAACCCGGACTGATAAAAAAATCTGCCCCAACTTTGTAATATTCTTCAGCCTGCTTTAGATTTTTTATTGTTCCGATTCCTAAAAGCATTTCCGGCATTTCCGCATTACGGATTTCTACCATTTTAGTAAAATTGCTTAATGCAGATTCACCACGGCTTGTATATTCCACTGCGCGAATTCCTGCTTTATAAAGCGATTTTAATATATCTATAGTTACTGCTTCATCAGCGTTATAATACAGAGGTAAAATTCCCTGATTAATGATGGCGTTTGTAACTGTTTGAATTTTTGTCATTTTGTTTAATTATCTTGATTAAAAATAATTTTTGATGGGTAATAATCTATCCTTTAGTGTGCTGTATATTTTTTACACAAAGGGTGCAAAGATTTTCTTTTAAAACTTGATCTATATTTTTAAGTTCGCAAAGCCGTTTCACTTAAATAAGACAACAAAGGTTTTTAATTTTAACTTTAAGTAAGTTGCTATAAACTATCAACCAGCAACTAACAACGATCTATCTCTTGATTCTTCCTCCTGAATTTCCAGCCATTACTTCGAGAATATCTTCTGCACCGCAATAATTGATATCGCCTAAAATAGTGTGTTTGATAGCACAAGCTGCGTTGGCAAAATTTAAAGCTTTTTCGTCATCGAAATTTTTTAAGCCATAAATTAAACCTGCGGCAAAAGCATCTCCCGTTCCGATTCTGTCGACTACATTGTCTATTTCTAAAAATACAGTTTCAAAATAATTTCCGTCAACCAAAGCTCTTCCTTGTGTCTGCTGAGAACTTGCCGTAACTCCGATTCTTATTTTGTCGAAAATTTTATGGATTGAAGGACATTGCTTTTTTAATTCCTCACAAGCTTCGATAAAGCCGTTTTTGTCTGATGAAAACTGAGTTCCTAGAATTTCATTAATTTCATTCACTCCACCGATGAAAATGGTTGATAAAGAAACCAATTCTTTCAAAACTTCATTTCCGTTTTTGCCGTATTTCCAAAGGTTGGAACGGTAAGCCGGATCTGTTGTAATCTCAACTCCCAATTCACGGGCTGTTTTCAAACCTTCCTTCAGACTTTCATAAGCTGATTCTGAAATTCCAGGGCTGATTCCTGTCCAGTGAAAATAATCGCAACCTTCCAAAGCATTTTTCCAGTCGATTTTGTCAGCTTGGATGTTGGCGAAAGATCCGTTCAATCTGTTGTAAGCAATTCTGCTCGCGCGAACCGATGATCCTACTTCTAAAAAGTACAAACCTAGAGGATGTTCATTTTTAGAAATAAAACTAGTATCAATTCCGAAGCTCTTTACAAAAGATAAAGCCGATTCTCCAACAAAATCATCAGAAACAGCGCTTATATGTTTCACTTCACAACCCATTGTTGCCAATGAAGAAGCGACATTAAGTTCAGTTCCGCCGAAGAAAAATTCCATTTCGTGGCTTTGCTTCATCGTTCTGTTTCCGGGAGGCGAAAGTCGCATGATGATTTCACCGAAAGTAAGTATTTTGCCCATAAGTTTTAATTAACTTCTTTATTTAACCACAAAAGGCACAAAAGATTTTGATACTTAAGTAAGTTGAAGTTTAAATTAATGAAAATAAAAGAACACATAAGTTTAAAAATCAGAGATTTTTTTAATGTTAATCTTTTAAAATTTTAGTTAATTATTTAAACCATTAAGATTTATTAAGGGGTTTAGAAAAATTAAGTTGAGCTTCGCTTTAAGCGTTTTGCTGAATGAAAATCTTGATTTTATCTTAATCAAACTTAACTTCTTAATTCTCCTTAATGGTTTAAAAATATTTTGAATCTCTCGCAGATTAAGCTGATGACGCAGATCATTTTAAATCTGCAAAATTTGCTCAATCTGCGAGAGATTTAATTTTATTTAAATTTAAAAATCAAAATAATTTTTAGCATTATGATAACAGATATCGGAAATTGTTTTCCCGATCAGTTCCATATCATCCGGCAATTCACCGTTTTTCATTTCCTCTCCGAAAAGATTACACAATACTCTTCTAAAATATTCGTGTCTCGGATAAGATAAGAAACTTCTTGAATCCGTCAACATTCCTACGAAACAGCTGATTAATCCCATGTTTGAAAGGGCATTCATCTGCTTGATCATTCCGTCTTTTTGGTCTAAAAACCACCATCCAGAGCCAAACTGCACTTTCCCTTTGATGCTTCCATCGTTGAAATTTCCAATCATCGTTGCAAAAATTTCGTTGTCGGCAGGATTTAAGTTGTACAAAATGGTTTTGGTTAATTTATCTTTTCCGTCTAAAGCGTTTAACAATTTAGATAAAGTTTCAGCCTGAACGAAGTCACCGATAGAATCCCAACCCGTATCCGGACCAAGAATTCTGTGCATTCTTTCGTTGTTGTTTCTCAAAGCTCCCAAGTGGAACTGCTGAACCCAACCAAATTTATGATAAGCTTCACCTAAGAACAATAAAATTGCAGTTTTGAATTGATTAACCTGCTTTTCAGCGATAACTTTTCCAGCTAATTTATCCGCAAAAATTGTTGAAACTTCAGCTTCTGATGCTTCTTCAAAAGAAATATTGTTCAATCCGTGGTCGCACAATCTGCATCCGTTTTCGTGGAAATATTCGATTCTTTTTGTTAAAGCATCACATAAAGTCTGGTAAGAATTGATTTCAATTCCTGCCGACTCGCCTAATTTTGCAATATAATCTGCGAAGTTGTGGTTTTCGATAAGAATCGCTTTATCAGGACGGAATGCTGTACTTACTTTAACTTTCCAGTCGCTTTTTGCTAAATCTTGGTGGTAATTTAAAATATCAGTTGGATCTTCTGTTGTACACAAAGATTCTACATTCATCATTTCCAATAAACCTCTTGTCGATTTTTCCGGAGTCTGAAGCTGAGCGCTGATGTTGTCGTAAATTTCTGAAGCGTTGTTTTCATTTAACAATTCATCAATTCCGAAATATCTTTTTAATTCTAAATGCGTCCAGTGATACAATGGATTTCTCAAAGTATACGGAACTGTTTTAGCCCAAGCCTCGAATTTTTCTTTATCTGAAGCATCTCCGGTAATGAATTTTTCATTTACTCCTATTGTACGCATCGCTCTCCATTTATAGTGATCGCCAGCAATCCAAACTTTAGAAATATTATCGAAAACGGTGTTTTCTGCAATATCTTTGGGAATCAAATGATTATGATAATCGATGATGGGCTGTTTTTCTGCATAGTTGAAGTATAATTCTTCAGCGTATTTATTTTGTAATAAGAAATTATCTGTAATAAAAGATTTCATTGTCGTAAAGTTCTGGTGTTACTCGTTTGAAGGCTTTCCAATGGTCGCTAAAATTCCTCCATCAACGTAAATAATTTGTCCGTTGATAAATCTACTTGCGTCTGAAGCCAAGAAAATAGCTGTTCCTGCAAGATCTTCTGGATTTCCCCATCTTCCTTCCGGAGTTCTGCTGATGATAAATTCGTTGAATGGATTTCCATCCACTCTTATTGGTTCTGTTTGCGACGTTGCAAAATATCCGGGACCGATTCCGTTCACCTGAATATTGTGTTTCGCCCATTCTGTTGCTAAATTTTTGGTAAGCATTTTCAGACCGCCTTTTGCAGAAGCATACGCAACTACATTGTCACGACCAAGCTCACTCATCATTGAGCAAATATTGATGATTTTACCTGATTTTCTTTTGATCATGTGTTTTCCAATTAATTTGGACATGATGAAAGGTCCTGTAAGATCTACATCGATTACTTTTCTAAAGTCTTCGACTTCCATTTCAACAGCCGGAATTCTTTTGATAATTCCTGCATTGTTGACCAAGATGTCTATTTTTCCATGAGTAGCTTCCATAAGGGCTACCTTCTGAGCGGCTTCCAGTTCGTCGGTTACGTCAAAAATATATCCTGTTGCTTTATATCCTTTAGAATGATAACAATCAAGCGCTTCGTCTAGTTTTGACGGTGTTGTACTTGTGATTGCCAGTTCAGCACCTGCAGCGGCAAGACCTTCAGCCATTGCCATTCCTAATCCGTGAGTTCCGCCTGTAACAACGGCAACTTTACCGGATAAATCGAATAAATTCATGTGAAAAAATTACTTTAATTCGTTTGTTTTAACAGCGTCCATATCGCCATAATCCATATTTTCTCCTGCCATTCCCCAGATAAATGTATAGTTGGAAGTTCCAACCCCTGAGTGAATCGACCATTCCGGAGACAATACAGCTTCGTTGTTTTTCATAAAGATATGACGCGTTTCATTTGGCTGACCTAAGAAATGACTTACCGCCTGACCTTCCTCAAGATTAAAATAGAAATATGCTTCCATTCTTCTGGTGTGTGTGTGAGAAGGCATTGTGTTCCAAACGCTTCCTTCGTGCAATTCGGTCATTCCCATTTGCAGTTGGCAGGTTTCCAATACGCTGTTTACAATCAATTTGTTGATCGTTCTTCTGTTTGCGTATTTTGTTTCGCCTAATTCTACAATTTCAGCTTCGTTTTTCGTGATTTTCTTTGTAGGATAAGAATGATGAGCCGGTGCAGAATTGAAATAAAATAAAGTCTGACCTTCATTTCCGTTTTCAAAAACTACATCTTTTGTTCCTTTTCCGATGTATAAAGCTTCTTTATTTCCCAGTTCGAAAACTTCGCCATCAACCGTCACCTTTCCGGCTGCACCTACATTGATGATTCCCAATTCTCTTCTGTCAAGGAAGTTTTCAGCTTTTAAATCGTCGGTTGGTTCCAGTTTCAATGCACTTTTTACAGGCATTGCACCACCAACAATCATTCTATCATACATAGAATACACTACATTGATCTGATCTTCATTAAATAAATCATTCATCAAAAACTCCCTTCTCAGTTCTTCAGTTGTATATTTTTTTACATCTTCGGGATGATGGGCGTAACGAAATTCTGATTTTGTCATACTACTTTATACTTTTTCTAATTTGCGGTTTTATCAAACCTGTTAAACATTGCGTAATCGATTGCATAAAATTACACTAAAATTCTGTAGGAATACTTGTGGGATAAATATATAATTATTCTTTAATTAGTTAACAAAAAATTAATTTTAATTTATAATTAATTGAAAAACAATAAAATAAAATTAACTTTTATCGAAATAAATGAAATATTCCAGCAAAATTTCGGGATTTATATTAACCAAAATTAATACTCAACCATAGCTTAAATATAAAATCATGCCAAAAAAAATTGTAAAAACAAAATACCAATTTGATAATAATAACTTAAAATCACTCTATATATAATACACAATATGATTAATCTTTATTAAGTAAAAAATTGCAATAAAATATAATGTTAAAAAGATGACAAAAATCAGGAAAAGAGTGAAATTTTTCTTCTCGGTCATCAATTTGGGGAATTTTTACAGACAAAAATCAGAAAAATTTTAAGAAAAATTTAAGTTTTAAAATGTCAAACAATAAAAAAATGAAAAAATTTATTGTGCTGTCAATTTATGATTTAAAAACAAACAAACTATTAATATTCAATAATTTAAATAAAACTAACAAACGTATGTTTTATGAAAATTAATACTTCAAACAATCAAATTAATGAAAAAATAATATTTTTTTCTTTGCGTATTAAAAAATAATATTAGTTTAGGAGCCAAGATATTTTTTATGAAAAATTACGCAATCGATTGCACTCCGGAAAGCGTAAAACATTTCTAAAAATATTTGCCACTAAAAAGCTGTAGAATACTTAAAAATCCACCAAAAGACAAAGATTGAGAAAAAACTTTCAACCAAAAAATTAAAACTATAAGGATACAAAATGGATAAAAAAGTACAATCAATAAAGTGGTTATATCTAACTGTCTTTCTACTTCCTGTCCTTGCACTGGCTCAAGAAAAAGAAACTAAAAAGGATAAAGAAACCAAAATCGACGAAGTGGTTTTGGTGGGATATACCAAAGTTTCTAAAAAAGACGTTACCAATTCCGTTGCTTCTGTAAAAGCAGACGCAATCAAGGATATGCCATCAACCAATGCTGCAGAAGCCATTCAGGGAAGAATGGCCGGTGTACAGGTTTCATTAAGTGAGGGTTCTCCAGGAGCTGATGTAGACATCGTGATCAGAGGAGGTAACTCTATTACAGGTAGTAATGCTCCACTCTACATCGTAGATGGTGTTCAGATGGACAATGCTTTATCAATTTTATCACCAAAAGAGATTGAATCTATTGAGGTTTTAAAAGATGCATCTTCTACCAATATTTATGGAGCAAGAGGTGCAAACGGAGTAGTTTTGATTACGACAAAAGGAGGTCGTAAAAGAGCAAAAACATCTATTAATTACAACGGATTCTTAGGTGTAAGAAAAATTCAGAATACGATTGATGTATTAGATCCGTATCAATATGTGCTTTATCAATATGAACTCTACAACAAAGCAGGTGTACAGACTGATATTGATGCTTTTAAAGCAAGATACGGAACTTATGATCAATTGAGTAAATATAAGGATGTCAAAAAAAGAGATTGGCAGGATGAAGTTTTTGGAAGAGAGGCATTCAACTTTACTCACAACCTTTCTGTAACTGGAGGATCTGATAATTCATCTTTTTCATTATCATTGAATAATGTACAGGAAGACGGAATCATGATCGGTTCAGGATTTAAAAGAAATATGGCGAATTTCAAATATGATTATGAGCTTTCAAAGAAAGTAAGTATGACATTGAACGCCAGATACAGCCGACAAACTATCTTTGGAGCAGGAACATCTTCTACAGGTTCACAAAGTACTAACCGATTGAGAAATGCTGTAAGATATCAACCATTTGAGGGAGGTTCTACAGTAAGTGTCGATGAATTTGATCCTTTATTTGCTGATCAAACGAACTTGGTAAACCCTATTTTATTAGCCAATAATGAAATTAAGGAAAACGGAAGAAATGATTTATTGTTAAACGGAACTTTGGAATATAAAATCAACAAAGATTTTACTTTCAGAAGTGTCATTGGATATGTACAGAGAGATGAATTTGTTAATCAATTTTCCGGTACTGTAACGACATTAGCAAGACAGAATAATGATCAGCCTGTAGTTTTTCTTAGCAAAACCCAATCAAGAAGAATTACCAATACCAATACATTAAATTTCAGAAAAACATTTGGAAACCATAAATTAGATTTATTGGCAGGACAAGAAATTGTTAAAACAGATGCCGAATCATTAACTATGAATATCAAATGGCTTCCAAAATCTATTAGTGCACAGGAAGCATTTGCCAATGTTCAGTCTGCTACAGCTCCATCCGGTTTGGTACAAGATATTCCAAAAACAAACGTTTTACCTGACAGAATAGCATCATTTTTTAGTAGAGCCAACTATATTTTTAAAAATAAGTATATCCTTACAGCCTCTATGAGAGTAGATGGATCCAGCGTATTCGGACCGGGAAACAGATGGGGATATTTCCCTGCAGCTTCTGCCGCCTGGAAAATTAGTGAAGAGAAATTTTTAAAAGACAGCAAAACAATCAGCGAATTAAAACTTCGTGCAGGATACGGTTTATCTGGGAATAATAGAATCCAAGCCTTTCTATATGATACGTTCTTTATCACATCATCTGACTACGGATATGCGTTTGGAAACAACGTAACACCTGGTGCTACTACAGGAAATATCATGGCTAACAAGAATATAAAGTGGGAATCAGCATCTTCTAAAAATTTAGGTTTAGACTTTGGTTTATTTAAAGGAAGAATATATGGTGCTCTTGATATATATCAAACAGATACCAAAGATTTATTGCTTTTAGCAAAAATTCCTCAGACTACAGGTTATGAATATCAATATCAAAACTCAGGAAGCACGACAAATAAAGGGATTGAATTCTCTATAGGAAGTACTATTATCAACAAAGATAATTTTACATGGAAAATTGACGCTAATATATCTTCAAATAAAAATACCATCAAAAGTTTAGGAAGTAACGGATCTGCAAGTGCTAATTCATATTTATATCCTTCAGGATGGCAAAACAGCTTAAATGACTTCTTGGTACAGGTTGGTAAACCGGTAGGAACATTTTGGGGATATGTGACAGCAGGAAGATACGAAATAAGCGATTTTGATTATAATCCGACTACACAGGTTTATACATTGAAATCAGGTATTCCAAGTTCTGCGTCTGCTGCAAATGGAGCAAAAGCTGTACAACCGGGAGATCTTAAACTTGCTGATCTGAACGGTGATGGAATTATTGACAATAAAGATATGACCGATCTAGGAAGTGCTCAACCTAAATTCTACGGTGGTTTCAACCAAACTTTCCGTTATAAAAACTGGGATATGAGCTTAATGTTCAATTTCTCAGTCGGAAACAAAGTATATAATGCCAATAAACTTGAATATTCAACGCAATATTTATACAAAGACAACAACATGTTGGCAGAAGTTGCCAACAGATGGAAATGGTTTGATGATGCAGGCAACAAGGTAAATGATCCTACGGCATTAGCGGCTCTAAATGCCAATACCACGGGATGGACTCCTCCTGCAGGTGCCTATTTCCTACATTCGTACGCTATTGAAGACGGATCTTTCTTAAGATTGAACAACGTAACTATCGGATATTCTCTTGGAAAAGATTTTACTAAACAATTAGGTCTTTCAAATTTCAGATTGTACTTCACTATGAACAATGTATTTACAATCACAGGATACTCTGGATATGATCCGGAAGCTAATACAAGAAGAAATCCTTTAACACCTGGTGTAGATTATGCCGCTTATCCACGCAGCAGATTTATCTTATCAGGAGTTGACATAACTTTTTAAACCCTAATATTATGAAGAAAAATAAATTTTTAGCTATTCTATTTTCCATTGCAGGATTAATATCTTTAAATTCATGTGAACAATATCTGGATGTAGAAAGCTTATCTAATACAGCTGAAGCACAGCAATTTGACTCCGCTTCTGATACGTTTTCAGCATTGACGGGAGTTTACAATGCTACTATGGGAGACAATACCTATGGTCAGAGAATGAACTTGATTCTTACACAATCAGGAGATGATTTAAGAACTTCAGGGGATTACAATGCCAATGACAGAAGAGGAATCAGCTGTTTTGGCGCAATACCTACAAACACAGAACTTATAAGACCTTTCTTAGATACTTATGCAGGAATTGAGAGAGCAAATCTTGTTATTAAAAACATTCCACTTTCACCTGTAATGCAAACTGGTTCTGCTGCAGACAAAGTATTAATGAACAGATATTTGGGAGAAGCTTTAACATTGAGGGCTCAATTTTACTCCGATCTTATTAAAAACTGGGGAGATGTTCCGTTTCAGGATGTTCCTTCGGCAGATCTTCCGGATTTGTATCTTGCAAAAACAGACAGAGATTTTATTTACGATAAAATTCTTGATGATTTGTTAAAAGCGGAAAGCCTTGTACCTTGGAGATCTGAAGGTGGTACAACAGCACAAAGAATTTCAAAAGGTGCAGTAAAAGGTTTAAGAGCAAGAATCGCATTGGCAAGAGCAGGATATTCTTTAAGAAGAAGTCCACAGCAAATGTTACAGGGTTCTAATCCACAAAAATATTATCAGATTGCTTATGATGAATGTAAAGACATCATCAATTCTGGGCAACATCAGCTTAATCCAAGCTATGAAGGATTATTCAGAGCTTTGCATACCAATTCTCAAGACGCAACGAATGAAGTTATTTATGCAATTGGTGCTTTCGGAGGAAATTCAAGAACAGATAGTAAAATAGGTTATTACAACGGTTTGAGACATGATGATACAGACTGGAAATCTTCAGGAGGAATCAATGCAATTCCTGTATATTTCTATGAATTCACTAAATATGACTTAAGAAGAGACGTAAACATCGCCATCTTCAGAGTAAATACTACAAAACAGGAAGAACTTCAGACCTCTATCAACTGGAATGACGGTAAATTTAGAAAATCATGGACTTCTATTACAGGAACTTCTCAGAACTTAGGAATCGACTGGCCTTTATTAAGATATTCAGATATTCTTTTAATGTTTGCTGAAGCCGACAATGAACTTCACAGCGGACCTTCTACAGAAGCTATCAATGCAGTAATGTCTGTTAGACAAAGAGCTTATGCAGGTAATTTAGGACAGGTAGGAACAATTCCTACAGACAAAACAGGGTTCTTTAATTATATTGTAAAAGAAAGACAATTGGAATTTGGTGGAGAAGGACTTAGAAAATATGACTTGATTCGTTGGAATTTATTAGAAACTAAAATCAATGAAACAAGAGCCAAGCTTACCCAATTCATGAATGGTACAGGAGCTTATGCAAACGTTCCGGAATATATTTTCTACAAAAAAGTAACGTATACTCCTACAAAAACAGCTCAGCAAAACGTTTCTGACATCGATTTTTATACAGCTACAGGAGTTGCAAAAGCAGATATTTTCTACAGCCCGAACCAAAGTGTGGCAACACCTTCCGGCTATACAAAAATAAACTGGAGACTTGCGATGACTCAGCCATACATCAGTGGTGATCCGGTGAAGAGTTATGCATATTATTTCCAGCCAAATAAGAGAGAATTGCTTCCATTAGCTTTAGATGTTGTTAATTCTAACTATAATCTTACACAGGATTACGGTTACTAGATAAAAATTTCACATTCATATCAAAGAAATACAGGCTTTCTCCGTAAAAAGAGAAGTCTGTATTTTAACTAAAAATTTTTCAATGAAAACGTTCACTTTTCTTAAAAATTTAACATCACTTTCAATCTTTTCGATCATCTTGTTAAGTCTTCTTTCTTTTAAAACCAATGATAAAATAATCGTGGTTTCAAAAGACGGAAAAGGCAACTTTACCACGGTACAACAAGCCATCGATGCCGTTGAAAATGGTTCTTCCACAAGAACAAAAATTTTAATTAAAGCTGGAACTTACAAAGAAAAAATTATCATTCCCGAATCTAAAGGAGCGATTCTATTAGAAGGAGAAAATCCGGAAAATACGATGATTACTTACGACGATTTTGCTTCAAAAAAGAATTCAGAAGGAAAAGACATCGGGACAACAAATTCTTCAACAATTTTTATTTATTCGAATGATTTTACAGCGAAAAATATTTCATTTGAAAACAGTTCAGGAAGAGTCGGACAAGCCGTTGCTGTATTAACTTCAGGTGACAGAATTGCTTTTGAAAACTGCAGATTCTTAGGAAATCAGGATACTTTATATTTAAAAGGAGTTCAGGATTCACCTGATAAAACAAAAGCTTCAAGAAATTATTTTAAAAACTGCTATATCGAAGGCACAACCGATTATATTTTCGGAGCAGGAACCGCCGTTTTTGAAAACTGTACAATTTATTCCAAAGAAACAGCAAGTTATGTGACAGCCGCTTCTACTCCGCAGGAAAACGAATTCGGATTTGTCTTTATTAATTCTAAAATCATAGGAAATGCTAAAGAAAGCTCAGTCTATTTAGGAAGACCTTGGAGACCTTTTGCAAAAACCGTTTACATCGATTGTGAAATCAATTCAACCATAAAACCTGAAGGATGGCACAACTGGAGCAAACCAGATGCAGAAAAAACAACTTTCTATGGAGAATTTAATTCAAAAGGAAACGGAGCGAATATTTCTAAAAGAGTTTCCTGGTCGCATCAATTAACAAAAGACGAAAGAAAAAAATATACTCTAGACAATATTCTGAAAGGAAAAGACAACTGGAACGTGAAAAAAAGTTTAAAATAAATTAAACCTAATCATCAAAAACACCAAAGCATTTTCAATCATGAAAAAACACTTCACAAAACTGTTCACAATAGGAATTCTACTCGGTATATCCACACCGAGTAATGCTCAAAATGTGTTAAGTTTTCCTGGTGCAGAAGGTTTCGGAAGATATACAACAGGCGGTCGTGGCGGAAAGGTGTATTTTGTAACAAAACTGACAGATGACGGTTCAGAAGGAACGTTAAGATACGCTTTAGATCAAAAAGGTTCTAGATATATTGTTTTTAAAACTGGCGGAACAATCTACTTAGAATCTCCTTTAAAAATAAAAGAAGGCGATGTCACCATTGCCGGACAAACAGCTCCCGGAGACGGAATTACTGTGGCTAACTACGAAACTTTTGTAGGCGCAAATAATGTGGTTATACGTTACATGCGCTTCCGAATGGGCGATCAGAAAAAATTTGAAGGTGATGCTTTAGGCGCAAGATTTATTAAAAACCTGATTGTTGATCATTGTTCAATGAGCTGGTCGACGGATGAAACGGTTTCCATTTATGTCAATGAAAATACGACACTTCAATGGTGCGTGATTGCAGAAAGCTTAAGAAATTCTTTTCACCAAAAAGGAGCTCACGGATATGGCGGAATTGCAGGCGGAAAATTTGCTTCTTTTCATCATAATATGTATGCTCATCACGACAGTAGAAATCCTAGATTGGGAGAATATGCAGGAAGCAAATTTGCATTGACGGATCTTATCGATTTCAGAAATAATGTCATTTACAACTGGGGACACAACAATATTTACGGCGGTGAAGGGATGAACGTGAATATCGTCAACAACTACTATAAACCGGGACCTGCAACCATGACCAAACAACGAATCGTTGCCATTGATAAAAATGAAAGACCTGAAACTGAAGTTTACAACATTTGGGGGAAATATTACATCAACGGAAATGTAATTGAAGGAAATCCTGAAATATCAAAAGACAATTGGACGAAAGGTGTTTTCGCTCAAATGAAACCATCTTACAATCTGACGGATAAAGACAAAAATGGAATAAAAATCAATGAGTCACACGATATTCAGAATAATGTAAAAACAGATTATCCAAAAGATGCTTATGACAAAATTTTGCAGATCGGTGGAGCAAGTTTGGTGAGAGACGCTGTTGATTTGCATGTTTTGAAAGATGTAAAAAACGGAAGCTTTACTTATAAAGGTTCAAAAGGAAGCACAAATGGAATCATCGATTCTCAAAAAGATGTTGGCGGATTTCCAGATTTAAAACAAGGAACACCTCTACCCGATTCTGACAATGACGGAATGCCCGATGAATGGGAAATAAAAAATAAATTAAATCCAAAAGTTGCCAATGCCAACGGAAGAGATTTAGATAAAAACTACGATAATATTGAAGTCTATTTTAATGATATTGTTAAAAAAATAACCGAAAAACAATTCTAATAACCATGAAAACTCTTTGTTAAATTCGGTAAAAAAATAATCAACTTTAAAGTTTAAAATCATGAATTTCATTAATAATAAAATAAAAGCATACGCTGTCGCAATTCTAGGATCAGGAATGTTTCTGGCTTGTGCACAGACAAAAACTGCAACTGCTGCAAAGCCATCAACTGAAACGTCAAAATTAGGAAAAATAGTTCCGACCAACCTAAAATGGTCTGAAAGAATGATGCTTTCCGAGATGCATAGATTTCCGGAAGCCTGGATGCTCGATTTCAGTAAAAGTCCGAAATGGACGTATCCTTCAGCAATTGTTTTAGATGGTGCTGAAAAATTATATGCTAAAACAGGCAAAAAAGAATATTACAACTACATCAGCGACTTTGGCGAAAAACTGGTAAAAGAAGACGGCAGTATCTTAACTTACGAATTAGACAAATACAACATCGATCTTCTGAATAGTGGAAATGTATTGCTTTATCTTTATGAAAAAGAGAAAAAAGAAAAATATCTAAAAGCATTACAAATGCTTCGCACACAAATCGACGGACAGCCAAGAACATCAGAAGGCTCTTTCTGGCACAAAAAAATATACCCGAACCAAGTATGGCTTGACGGTCTTTACATGGGAATGCCGTTCTACACACATTATACTCATGATTTTATAAAAGGAACCGATGCAACAAAAGCATACGATGACATTCTTTTACAGTTTGATTCGGTTCAGAAACACCTTTTAGACAAAAAAACAGGATTGCTGTATCACGCTTGGGATGAAAGTAAAAAAGAAGCTTGGGCAAACAAAGAAACAGGACTTTCTCCAAATTTCTGGGGAAGATCTATGGGTTGGTACGGAATGGCAATGGTTGACGTTTTAGATTTTTTACCTAAAGATCATCCCGGAAGAGCAAGATTAATTTCTTACATAAAATCGTATACAGATACAATTATCAAAGTTCAGGATAAAAACTCTGGTCTTTGGTATCAGGTTTTGGATAAAGCTGGGGAAAAAGGAAATTATGAAGAAGCAACTGCTTCAGCAATGTTTGTTTATACCATCATTAAATCTGTAAACAACGGTTACTTACCAAAATCTTATAAAGCGTATGCTAAAAAAGGCTATGATGGAATCATTAAAAATTTAATTACAGTTGATGAAAACGGTGTCGTTAATTTAAATAAATGTTGTGCAGTTGCAGGTTTAGGAGGAAAACCATACAGAGACGGTTCTTACGAATATTATGTAAATGAAGAAATTCGTTCCAACGACGCAAAAGGAACAGGACCATTTATTTTGGCGAGTATAGAATTTGAAAAATAAATTATTACAGAGCTGTCATTCAGAACGAAGCGAAAGCGTAGTGAAGAATCTATAAATATATAATAGATTTCTCCTAACGTCGAAATGACAAAACAAAAAAGCAGCTAGCCTTTGCTGAGTAAAACGCTTTTGCGAACGAAAAATATACAGCAAGCCATTAAAAAAATATTAGCGCATTTAGCGTTAAAAAGAAGCCAGATTAAAATCTGATTTATGAAGACGAAAAACATTTTAAATATACTTTCAGTAACGGTTCTTTCTATTGCATCAAATTTTTTGAATGCACAGGAAAAAAATTACGTTTCGGAAGTCTGGATTGCCGATCAGGGGAAAAATTACAAAAATCCTATCCTTTACGCAGATTATTCCGATCCGGATGCGATTCGTGTAGGTGACGATTATTATATGACGGCTTCAAGTTTCAATGAAGCTCCGGGGTTGCCCATTCTTCATTCAAAAGATATGATCAACTGGAAATTAGTAAATTATGCACTTCCTGATGTTTTACCAAATGAACATTTTTCCACACCAAAAAGAGGAGACGGAGTTTGGGCGCCAAGCATTAGATTTCATAAAGGTGAATTCTACATTTATTGGGGCGATCCTGATTTTGGAATTTATATGGTTAAAACCAAAGATCCTCTTGGTGCTTGGGAAAAACCAGTCTTGGTCATGGAAGGAAAAGGATTGATTGATTCTTGTCCTTTCTGGGACGATGATGGAAATGCCTATTTAGTTCATGGTTGGGCAGGAAGCCGTGCCGGAGTAAAAAGTATTTTATCTCTAAATAAAATGAATCCCGAAGGAACGAAAGTTCTGGATAAAGGTGTCCATGTTTTCGACGGTCACGATGCACATCCAACCGTTGAAGGTCCGAAAATGTATAAAAAAAACGGCTATTACTATATTTTTGCTCCTGCAGGTGGCGTTGCTACAGGTTGGCAATTGGTTTTAAGGTCAAAGAATATTTATGGTCCTTATGAGGAAAAAGTAGTGTTGGAACAGGGTTCAACAAAAATCAACGGACCTCATCAGGGAGCTTGGGTAGATACGCAATCTGGTGAAGACTGGTTCTACCATTTTCAGGATATTGATGCGGGCGGAAGAGTCGTTCACTTACAACCCATGAAATGGGAAAAAGACTGGCCAGTAATCGGAATTGATAATAATAAAAACGGAATCGGTGAACCGATTTTAACATACAAAAAACCAAACGTGGGTCAATCCTACCCTGTCATTACACCTCCTGAAACAGATGAATTTGACGGTGAAAAATTAGGAATTCAATGGCAATGGAGCGCTAATGAAAATATCGTTTGGTCATCCAAGCTTCCTGGACAGAAATTTTTAAGATTGTTTTCCATGAAAGTTCCTGAAGGTGAAAAAAACCTTTGGAATGTTCCGAATTTATTAACACAAAAATTCCCAGCTCCGAATTTTGCAGCTTCAACAAAAGTTAAATTAACTCCCGAAGATGCCAAAGAAGGAAAAACTGCAGGACTTTTAGTAATGGGATTAGATCATGAATCAATCGTAATTACCAACAAACCGGATGGATTTTATTTACAATTAAGAAGAGCCGAAAAAGCAGATAAAGGCGGGGAGGAAAAAGTTTTATTTGAAACCAAATTAAAAGGAAACGAAGCATATTTGAAAGTAAACGTGAACGAACCAAACGGTTTGTGCCAATTCAGCTACAGTGAAAACGGAAAAACTTTCACAAAAGTAGGTGACGTTTTCCAAGCAAAACCCGGAAAATGGATTGGAGCTAAAGTAGGCTTATACAGTGTAAGTACAGCAAAAGCTTCTCGTGGTGGCTATGCAGATTTTGATTGGTTTAGAATAACTAAAAATTAGAATTAGGGTTGGTAAATCGCAAAGACGCAAAGAAAATTTAAAAGTATACGCTTTAAGACGCAAGGATTTTATCGAAGATAAAATTGATTACCATAAAAAATTGCTAAAAATCTTTGATTTTCTTGCGCCTTAAAACATAATTAAGATAAAAAAACTTTGCGCCTTTGCGATTACCAACAAGATATATGAATCATGAAAAGAAAATTTAATATAGTTTCATTTTTATTCGTCGTTTTGCTGTTGTCTGCATGTCAGTCACAAAACTATGCTCAAAAGGCAACGGCAAAGCGCAATAAAAAAGTTACGCATATTTACCTCATCGGAGATTCAACGATGGCAGATTATACCGGAGATTACGAACCCAGAAAAGATTATATGAAAGTCCGTTACCCGATTACAGGTTGGGGACAGGTTTTCCAACCGTTTTTTGTAAAAGATAGTCTGGCTTCTTTGAAACCCGCAATTACAACAGATTCTGTTACCATTATCGACAGAGCACACGGCGGAAGAAGTACCCGATCTTTTTTTCAGGAAGGAAGATGGAGATATGTGTATGAACATTTGCAGCCGAACGATTATGTCATCATGCAGTTTGGTCATAATGATAGTTCAGAGAAAAATCAGGAACGTTATGTAAATATTCAGGGATATAAAGAATTTTTACGATTATTTGTTAGCCAGACAAGAGAAAAAGGAGGAAATCCTGTTATTTTAACTCCAGTTGCCAGAAATTACCCTTGGAAAGACGGAAAACTGGAAAATGTACACGGAGAATATTGGCAGGCTCCGATTGATATTGTCAAAGAAATGAATGTTCCATACATCGATTTAAATAAATTATCAATGGAATATTTTACGAAAAAAGGACAGGATTTTACAACCAATCATTACTTCATGAATCTACCGGAAAATGTGTATGTAGCTTATCCAAAAGGACAAAAAGACAACACCCATTTCCAGCCGGAAGGAGCGAAAGCAGTAGCATCAATTGTTTATCAGGAATTTAAAAAAGTAATTAAAACTCAGAAAAAATAAAAAATGAAGAAGTCTCTCAAAGTTATCGGTTTAATAGCAGCAATGATGTTTTCAGGGCAAATGTATGCTCAGAATTTAGATATTTATAAAAACATTGAGTTTAAAATGCCTCAGGTTGCAGAAACTTCTTTTGCAGCTAACACAGTTTCTATCATGCAATATGGTGGTGTTGCAGGCGGAAATGTAAAAAATACGGAAGCTTTCAAAAAAGCCATCCAGGATTTAAGTAAAAAAGGAGGTGGAAAATTAGTCGTTCCGAGAGGAATGTGGCTAACGGGTCCCATCGAATTAAAAAGCAACATCAATCTTCACATAGAAGAAGGAGCCTTTATTGTTTTCAGTAAAGATAAAAACGACTATCCTTTGGTAGATGTAAGTTTTGAAGGATTAAATACCATTCGTTGTCAGTCCCCAATTTCAGCGAAAAATGCAACCAATATTGCCATCACAGGAAAAGGGGTGATTGACGGAAGCGGTGATGCATGGAGAGCCATCAAAAAAAGCAAAGTTTCAGAATCTGAATGGAAAGAAATCGTAAAATCCGGCGGAATTTTATCTGCTGACGGTAAAAACTGGTATCCTTCAGAAAGTTATAAAAAAGGATTTGAAAGCAGTTCTAGCTTTAATGTTCCTGATAAAATTTCTAAAGATGAATTAGCAACAGTTAAAGATTTTCTTCGTCCGGTAATGGTAAGTTTGGTAGATTGTGACAAAGTATTACTGGACGGACCAACTTTCCAAAATTCACCAGCTTGGAATCTTCATCCATTGATGTGTTCTAACGTTATTTTAAGAAATCTTACGGTAAGAAATCCTTGGTTTTCTCAAAACGGTGACGGTGTAGATCTGGAATCTTGTAAAAATGTTTTGATTTACGACAATACATTCGACGTTGGCGACGATGCGATCTGTATTAAATCAGGAAAAGATAAAGATGGTAGAAAAAGAAATATGCCAACTGAAAATGTGATCATTAAAAATAATGTCGTGTATCACGGTCACGGAGGTTTTGTGATAGGAAGCGAAATGTCCGGAGGAGCGAGAAATATTCATGTTTCTGACTGTACTTTCATCGGAACAGATATCGGTCTTCGTTTTAAAACAACTCGTGGGAGAGGCGGAATTGTAGAAAATATTTACATCAAAAATATTGATATGATCAACATTCCAACACAAGTAATTGGATTCAATATGTTCTATGAAGGAGCATCTCCGGTTTTGGAAGACGGACAGAAGCAGGAAGGCAACAAAGCACCGGAAAAAGTATATCCTGTAACAGAAGAAACTCCGATTTTCAGAAATATTTTCTTTAAAAACATCAATGCGGTTAATTCTTATGAAGCAATCACATTGTTTGGTTTAGCGGAAATGAATCTTAAAAATATCGTAATTGAAGATTCTCAGTTTGACACAAAAAAAGGAATGACAATCATTGACGCAGACGGAATTCAATTGAAAAATATTAAGCTGAAATATACTGAAGGAACGGGAGCAACCATTTACAACAGTAAAAACATCAACCTTTCAACAGTGAAATTTGAATCTACAAATAAACCTGTTGTGAAAGTTTTAGGAAGCAAAACGGGAACAGTAATGTTACCGAAAGAAGTGACGTCTGATAAAAGTTCTCTTTCTATCGGAACAGATGTAGCAAAAAATGCGGTTAAATAGTTGGAAATAGCAAAGATTATTAATTTAAACACTTCGACAGGCTCAGTGTGACATCCCTAATAATAACTATTTTATTAGCGATCATTTTGTAGCCTTGTCATGCTGAGCTTGTCGAAGCATTGAAGTAAAATATAAAGCTTTTAAAAAGCATTGAATCTTTGCGATAATCCAAACAACAAAATAAAAAACAGTATTAAAAAAATTCCATAAGCGAATGATTTTTAACATACAACATACTTATATTTCTATTTTTTTTGTGGGGACAATGGCATTCGGGCAGGTAAATCGACCGAATGCTACTCCTTACACGAACGAAGGTACTTTTGAAAAATTCAAGAAAAAATATCCTTTCACAACTCCAATTGATCGACCTGTTCCGCAAAACATCAAAATCGATAAAGATGTAGAATATACCAATATCAACGGGCTTTCTTTAAAAGCTGATATTTATTATCCTCTTGATCAATCAAAACAACACCCCGGAATCGCAATGGTTCACGGCGGCGGCTGGGTTTCGGGAAGTAAGGAAAATGAAAAGTTCATGGCTATGGAACTGGCTTCAAAAGGTTATGTAGTAATCGCTATTGGTTACCGATTGGCTGATGTTGCAAAATATCCTGCCGGAATTGAAGATATTGAAACTGGGATTAAATGGTTAAAGAAAAATCATAAAAAGTATTCTTTAGATAAAAAGAAAATGGTGGTCTTGGGTGAATCTGCGGGTGCACAAATTGCGACTTTGGTTGGCGTGAAAAAAAAGAATAAAATTCAGGCTATTGTAAATGTAGATGGCGTTGTTTCTTTTATTCATGCGGAATCCGGTAAAGAAGGAACTTACGATGCTTATTGGCTGGGGTATCAGCAAAAAGACAATCCGAAAATCTGGAAAGAAGCTTCCCCTTTGGAGTATGTGAATAAAAATACACCTCCTACTCTTTTCATCAACAGTTCTCAACCTCGTTTTCATGCGGGCCGAGATGATATGATGAAAAAATTGAAAAGCTATAACATTCCAACAGAATTTCATGAAATCAAAGATACACCGCATTCTTTTTGGTCGGCAGAACCTTGGTTTACAGAAACATTGAATTTAACGGTTGACTTTTTAAACAAAGTTTTGAAATAAATTCAAGGCTAAGATTGAGGTTAAGATTAAGACCAACTTAAAGCAATTTTTATGAGAAAAATATTTTTAATTCTCTTCATTTCGATTACTCAATTTCTGTTTGCGGGAAATGATTCTTACATCAAAATTACCGTAGCCAAAGACGGAAGCGGAGATTTTACATCCATTCAGAAAGCGATAAATTCTATCAGAGATTTGGGACCGGCTGAAGCATTGGTTTTTATTAAATCCGGGACGTATAATGAGAAAGTTGTTATTCCATCTTCAAAACATAAAATCACGTTAGAAGGCGAAAATAAAGACAATACCACCATTACCAACAATGATTTTTCAGGAAAACCAGATTCATTTAATGAAAAAATGACGACCTTCAATTCCTATACTTTATTAGTAATGGGCGATGATGTTAAAATCAGTAATGTGACGATTCAAAACTCTTCTTGTAACGAAGGACAGGCGGTTTCTCTCCATGTAGAAGGTGACCGTTTTGTCATTAAAAATTCAAATATTTTGGGTTGTCAGGATACAGTTTATTCCGCAACCAACCACAGCAGACAATATTTTGAAAACTGTTATATCGAAGGAACGACCGATTTTATTTTCGGGCAGGCAACGGTTATTTTTAAAAATTGTACGATTAAAAGTTTAGCCGATTCTTACATTACTGCAGCGGCAACCGAAGCCGACAGACATTACGGGTTCGTGTTTTTTGACTGTAAATTAATTGCGAAAGAAGGCATTACAAAAGTGTATTTGGGAAGACCTTGGAGACCTTATGCGAAAACAGTTTTCATTAATACAGAAATGGGAAAACACATCCTTCCCGAAGGCTGGAATCCGTGGAATGGTGATAAGATGTTTCCTGATAAAGAAAAAACAGCTTATTATGCAGAATTTGGCAGCAAAGATGAAGGTGGAAATATTTCAAAACGTGTAAGTTGGTCACATCAACTGACGAAAAAAGATTTGAAAAATTATACATTAGAAAAGATTCTTGATGACTGGAATCCAAATAAATAATCAAAAAAAATAATTGAGATGCTTCGACAAGCTCAACATGACATTACGACAAATTTTACCGTTAAAATACGACGGTTAAGTATTAGCGATGTCATGTTGAGTTTGTCGAAGCATCTTTAAATAAGTTTAATAAAAAATCAATTTAAAATGAAAAAATATCTTTTATTATTATCTGTTTTCATTTCAATAATAACATTTGCGCAAAAACCTACTCTTTTCCTAATCGGTGATTCGACAATGGCTAACAAAGAAAATCCTGATAAAAATCCTGAACATGGATGGGGACAGGTTTTGCCACAATTTTTCACGACTGGAATTGAAATTCAGAATCATGCGATGAATGGAAGAAGCTCAAAAAGTTTCAGAACGGAAGGAAGATGGGATAAAGTTGAAAAACAATTAAAAAAAGGAGATTTCGTTATCATTCAGTTTGGTCATAATGATCAGAAAGTGAAGGATTCTACAAAATTTACCAATCCATACACTCAGTATAGAGCGAATTTAGAGAGATATGTCAACGAAGCAAGAGCAAAAGGAGCAACTCCAATTCTGATGACTTCTATCGTAAGAAGAGATTTTAATGAGAATGGAGTTTTAATAGATACTCATAAAGAATATCCTTTGGTGGTAAGAATGGTTGCCAATGATATGAAAGTTCCTTTCGTAGATATGCAATTATTAACAGAACAACTGGAAATTTCCTACGGTCCTGAAAATTCAAAAAAGCTACATTTACATTACAAAGAAGGCGAAGATCCTTATTATCCAAAAGGAAAAGATGATGACACGCATTTATCAACATTGGGAGCAGAATCTGTTGCAAAACTGGCAGTGAAAAATTTAAAAAGTTTAAAAATCGGTTTGGAAAAATATATTAAATAGTTTTAAACGCAAAGACGCAGGGAATTCTTGAATTTGTAAATATTCTTTAAGGCGCAAGGATTTTATCTTCGATAAAATTTCACACTGAATAACTGAAAATCTTTGATTTTCTTGCGCCTTAAAACATCATTAAATTAAAAACTTTGCGGCTTTGCGGATAACCAACAATAAAAAATTGAAAAATGAAATTCAAAAAAGAAGCATTCTTCGACGGCAATTCCGAGTGGGAAGATTTAGGAGGCGGAGTTTCCAGACAGTTTGTGGGATACAATTCTCAAGTTATGATGGTGATTGTGAAGTTCGAAAAAGATTCGATCGGAGCTTTACATCAGCATTTTCATTCGCAGATCACTTATGTTGCTTCAGGTAAATTTGAAGTTACCGTTGATGGCGAAGTTAAAATCTTACAAAAAGGTGATGGATTTTTCGCTCAGCCCAATATTTTCCACGGTGTAAAATGTCTGGAAGAAGGACAATTGATTGATGCTTTTACTCCGTTCAGAGAAGATTTTCTAAAATCATAATTCCTATGAAAAAATATGTTTTCTTATTATTGATTTTCCTTTTCAATTCATTATTCTCACAGGAAAAAATCAGTGTTTGGGCAAAAGGAGAAATGCCAAATTCTAAAGGTTTGAATCTGAAAATCGAGGAACAAAAAGAAGGTACAATTACACAAATTAAGGAAACCGAACTTTTTGCTTTTTTACCTCCGAAAGAAGACAGAAAAAAAATGGCTGTCATTGTGATTCCGGGTGGTGGATATTATAAACTTACTTATGATCAGGGTGGTTTTCAAAACGCAAAATGGCTCAATACATTAGGAATTTCAGCTTTTGTTTTAAATTACAGACTGCCTATTTCTCCAGACGTCAAACAAAGAGAACTGGCTCCGTTGCAGGATATTCAGGCTGCCATAAAATATATAAGAAAAAATGCAGATCAATGGGGAATTTCTCCTGATCAGATCGGAGTTTTAGGGACTTCTGCAGGAGGACATCTTGCTGCAATGGCAAGCAATATTACAACAGATTATACAGAATTAAAAGGAGATTGGACATCTATTTCCACCATTCCGAATTTTGCTGTTTTAATTTCACCGGTTATCGATTTGGGAGAATTTGCTCATGTCGGAAGCCGCAACAGTCTTCTCGGTGAAAATGCTTCTCCTGAAAAAATCAAGGAATATTCTATGCAAAATCGGGTGACGGAAAAAACACCACCCACAATTTTACTTCATGCTCAAAATGATAAAACTGTTCCCGTAATGAACAGCCTTCTTTATTATCAGGTAATGACAAAAAATAAAGTAAAAGGTGCATTGTTTATTTTTCCTGAAGGTGAACACAGAATCGGAGTCATCAACAAATCCGAACTTACAGACAACTGGAAAAAATTATGCTCAGACTGGCTTAAAACTATCGAAAGTAAGTAATTAATTTTATAAAAACTTTGATCTTTTAAAATTTATAATTAATGAAAAAAATTATTTTAATCTTAATTATTTTTCTCTCTCTTCAAATTTATGCGCAGGAAAAACTGATGGTTTGGGAAAAAGGTCAGATGCCAAATTCGAAAGGATTAAAATTAAAAATTGAAGAAGAAAAAGAAGGACGTATCACTCAGATTCAGGAAGCTGAGCTTTTCATTTTTTTACCCCCAAAAGAAGATCGTAAAAAAATGGCAGTAATTGTAATTCCGGGCGGAGGTTACAAACATATCACGTATGACTTGGGTGGTTTTCAATATGCAAAATGGCTTAATACACTAGGAATTTCAGCTTTTGTTCTGAATTATCGTTTACCAACTTCTCCGGATTTAAAACAGAGAGAAATCGGTCCGTTACAGGATATTCAAGCTGCCATAAAATTATTAAGGAAAAGTGCAGATCAATATGGAATTTCTCCGGATCAGATTGGCGTTTTAGGAACTTCTGCAGGAGGACATTTGGCTGCAATGGTCAGTAATATTTCTAAAGATTACACCGAGTTAAAAGGCGATTGGGGAAATATATCAACAATTCCAAATTTTGCCATTCTCATTTCTCCCGTGATCGATCTGGGAGAATTTGCGCATAAAGGAAGCTGTATAAATTTATTGGGAGAAAATGCTTCTCAGGAAAAAATCAAAGAATATTCTATGCAGAATCTTGTTAATGAAAAAACTCCTCCAACTATTTTATTTCATGCACAAAATGATCCTGCGGTTCCTGTTATCAATAGTATTTTATATTATCAGTCAATGTTAAAAAATAAGGTGAAAGGCGCCCTATTTATTTTCCCTGAAGGTGAACACAACATTGGAATTAGAAATAAAGCTGAGTTAACTGATAATTGGAAAGAACTTTGCTCAGACTGGCTGAAGACAATAGGCAATGAGTAATTTTTAAAATTTAATTATGTTTAAAATCATTCAACATAAAATATTTTTATTTGTTTGTGGAACAATGATTTCCATTTCAATTCAGGCGCAACAGAATTTAAAATTAACCTACAACAAACCTGCAGAAAACAGGAACGAAGCGTTGCCTATCGGAAACGGGAAGTTGGGAGCAATGGTTTTTGGCGGAGCAACCCAAGAACATCTTCAATTGAATGAAGAAACGATTTGGGCAGGAGAACCGGGAAATAATGTTCCGAAAAATACATTCGACAGTATTCAGAAAATCAGGAAATTGTTGAATGAAGATCAATTTCAGGAAGCTCAGAATGTTTCCAACAGAACCTATCCAAGACAAGCACCCAAAGATCTGAATTATGGAATGCCTTATCAGACGATGGGCGATTTGTTTTTAGATTTTAAAGGTCATGAAAATTTTAAAAATTACAATAGAACTTTAGATATAGAAAAGGCAGTCAGTACTGTTTCTTATGAAGTAAATGGAGTGACCTACAAACGTGAGATTTTTTCTTCGTTTGTGGATAATGTTATTATAATCAAATTATCTTCCAGCAAAAAAGGAAATTTAAATTTCTCCATCAACGCTTCTACTCCACATTTACAGAAATCGATTTTTACGCAAAACAATCAATTGATCATTAATGGAACGAGCGGTTCTGTTGATAATAAAATTGGCAAGATTAAATTCAAAACAGTTGCCGTTCCTGTTGTAAAAGGAGGAAAATTGACCTCAACAAAAGATCAACTTACGATTTCCGGAGCTGATGAAGTCGTAATCTACGTTTCTATTGCTACGAATTTCAAAAAATACGATGACATTTCCGGAAATCCTCAAACAAGAGTTGCAGAATATTTAAATAAAGCTTTAAACAAAAAATATAATGATGAATTAAAAGCTCACATTTACAACTATCAGAAATATTTCAAACGTGTGAGTCTCAATTTAGGAACAACTGAACAGACGAATAAAACAACCGATGTAAGAATTCAAGAATTTGGAACTTCAAGTGATCCGGATTTAGTGGCTTTATATTTTCAGTTTGGTCGTTATCTTTTGATTTCTTCTTCGCAACCGGGAACTCAGCCTGCAAATCTTCAGGGAATCTGGAATTATCAGTTAAATCCTGCTTGGGATAGCAAATATACGGTGAACATCAACACCGAAATGAATTATTGGCCAGCGGAAAATACAAACCTCAGCGAAATGCACGAACCTTTGTTTGATATGATTCAGGATTTATCTGTAACAGGGCAGGAATCTGCAAAGGAAATGTATCACGCAAGAGGCTGGAATATGCATCACAACACAGATTTATGGCGAATTACAGGAATTGTAGACGGTGGTTTTTACGGAATGTGGCCGATGGGAGGAGCCTGGTTAACACAACATATCTGGAATCACTATTTATATTCCGGAGATAAGGAGTTTTTAAAGAAAAACTATGAAGTTCTGAAAGGATGCGCTTTATTTTATCTTGATGTTCTTCAACCTGATCCTTCCGGAAAATACTTAGTTGTTTCTCCATCCATGTCACCCGAAAATACATATCTGAAAGGTGTTGGAATTACTGCAGGAACAACAATGGACAACCAATTGGTTTTTGATGTTTTTAATAATTTTATAAATGCTTCAAAAATTTTAAATGAAGATCAAAGTCTTTCGGATGAGGTCAAAATTGCCTTAGATAAACTTCCTCCGATGCAAATCGGGCAATATTCTCAATTGCAGGAATGGCTGAAAGATATGGACAAAACCGACGATAAACACAGACATATTTCGCATTTGTACGGTTTATTTCCTTCGGGGCAGATTTCGCCTTTCAGAAACCCTGATTTAACGGAAGCTGCAAAAAATTCAATGACTTATCGAGGCGATAAATCTACAGGTTGGTCGATGGGCTGGAAAGTGAATTGGTGGGCAAGATTACTGGATGGAAATCGTGCTTTTAAATTAATTTCAGATCAACTAACACCCGCTCCGATGGAAACAAAAGGTCAATCCGGAGGAACTTATCCGAATCTTTTGGACGCACATCCGCCGTTTCAGATTGATGGAAATTTCGGCTGTACTTCGGGAATTGCTGAAATGCTCTTGCAAAGTTATGATGGTTATCTTTACATTTTACCATCGCTTCCTGACGCATTACCAAGCGGATCCGTTAAAGGTTTAAAAGCAAGAGGTGGTTTTGAAATCGATATCGACTGGAAAGATTCTAAATTGACAAAATTAATTGTAAAATCTGCTTTGGGCGGAAATGCAAGAATCAGAATAGCTAAAGATATTCAACTTAAATCTAAGACTAAATTAACGCCTGCAGAAGGAGAAAATTCCAATCCATTTTATCAGGTGAATTCAATTAAAACTCCGTTGATTTCAGAAAAAGCTGAACTAAAAGAGTTTGTAATTCCGGCAACTCAGATTTTTGATTTTAATACAAAAAAAGGTGGAACCTATACTTTTGAAGTGAAATAATTCTAAATCTTGATTATGAAAAATATTGTTACCATCTTTCTATTGATCTCAAGTATTTTTTCACTGAAATCCCAACATCGAGTGGCAGAAAAACCAAGAATTCTCATAAGTACAGACATTGGAGGTACAGATCCGGATGATAATCAGTCGATGATTCATTTACTGATGTATGCAGATAAATTTAATATTGAAGGGTTGATTTCTTCACCGTCTTTTGGAAACGGAAATAAGGAGGAAATTTTAAAAATGATCGATCTTTATGAAAAAGATTTACCGAAACTAAAAAAACATAGTTCAGATTTCCCGGCACCTAATTATCTTCGTTCAGTTTCCAAACAGGGATTGCACGGAAATGCTCCTTACATCGGATATTCAAAACCAACCGAAGGTTCGGAATGGATTGTAAAATCTGCCAGAAAAAAATCTTCACAACCTTTGTGGGTTTTAGTTTGGGGTGGATTGGAAGATGTTGCTCAAGCTTTACATGATGCGCCGGATATCAAGAATAAAATTAAAATTTACTGGATTGGCGGACCAAACAAAAAATGGAGTGCCAATTCGTATTCTTACATCGTTAAAAATTTTCCTGATCTTTGGTTTATTGAGGTAAATTCTACTTATTATTCTTTTTTTTCAAAAAATGATGATCCAAACATCCTGAAAAGTTCCGAGTATTACGACAAATACATCAAAGGATATGGTCACATGGGAAAAGATTTTAAGAACTACTATAATGGAGAGGTGAAAATGGGCGACAGTCCTACTCTGTTTTATCTGATGCATGGAAATCCCAATGATCCGACTGGAGAAAGCTGGGGCGGAAGTTTTGAAAAGATCAATCGCAGTCCGTACATAATTGTTGATGGCACAAAAGGTACTTCTGAAGATATTGCATTTTGTTCTCTGATTGAATTTCGTTTTAAAGGTCCTGTTCTTAAAGAAAGTCTTACTTCCACGCCTTTTTACATGGAAACAATACACAAAAAAGATGTTCAAAAATGGGCTGGTTCCTATCTTGGAGACGGAAATTATGCTTTAAAATATATTCCGAAAACTGCAGAGCTTTTGAATTATAAATTTGTTTCGGATATTCCTGAACTAAACGGGTACAACGGAACATTAAATATCACGAACCTCTTTCCCGGAAAAGAAAACCAGACTGATATTCCTTTAGGAAATACTTGGTTTTCCGATAAATCTGATCCGAAACTTTTTGACGGAAAATTTCAGGGTGGGAAAACAATTTCAAAATGGAAAAATGATATTCTTCTTGATTGGGCAAAACGTTGGGAATGGCTCAAATAATAATTATTTAATTTAAATCAGGATATTTTAAAAGTGTAAAAAATATATCCCGCAGATTTCACGATTACACAGATTATTTTCTGTCGAATTCTGGAATCTGCGGGAATTTTTATTTATAAAACTAAATAAATTCAAATATTTTAAATAAATAACAAAATGCAACCGATTAAACAAATAAAATATTCAATATTATAATTATATAAATATTGATACTTTAAAATATAAAACAATTAAGTATTAATTATATAATTTTGCCCTACAACAAATTAAATAATTATATGCTATGAAAACAAAAATCAAAGCTGCCCTGTTTACGGTAGCTCTAAGCTCAGCTTTTGCTTTAATCGGCTGTGGTCAGGACGACATCAAAACGGAAGTAGCTGAAAATCCCAATGAGCTTAATCTTAAAAGTGAACTTGTCGCGAATGCGGTCGTTCCTTTAGCAAATTGTGTTGCTCCGGGATGGGCATCTCAAAACGGCGGAACAACAGGAGGCGGAACCGCTGCCGAAACTACAGTGACAACCTACGCGCAATTGAAAGCTGCCATCGAAAATACAGCCGTAAAAGTCATTAAAGTAACAGGAACGATCACAATTACAACCCGTTTATCACTTCAGGATCAAACCGGAAAAACACTTTACGGAGCGAGTGGAGCAAAACTCGTTTCTACAGACCAGACTGCAAGCGGTTCGGGAATTATCAATATTAAAAGATGTGATAATATCATTATCAGAAACCTGATTTTTGAAGGACCGGGAGCTTATGATACAGACGGTTGGGACAATGCGATTTTAGATGACTGTAGAAATGTCTGGATCGATCATTGTGAATTCCGAGACGGCGTTGACGGAAATTTTGATATTAAAAACAAATCTGATTTTGTGACGGTTTCCTACACAAAATTCCATTACTTAAAAGCTCCTAAACCGGGCGGTTCAGGCGGAACAGATGATCATAGATTCTCGAATCTTATCGGTTCAAGTGACGGAGCAACAACTGATGCAGGAAAATTGAATGTTACATTTGTTCGTTGTTGGTGGGCTCCCGGTTGCAGAGAACGTATGCCGAGAGTGAGATTTGGAAAAATCCACATTATCAATAGTTATTTCAATAGTTCCGTTAGCAATAAATGTATTGCAGCCGGAGTTCAGGCGAATATCCGTGTGGATGGAAATGTATTTGAAAATGTAAAAGAGCCTATTAATTTAATGACAGGTTTCACAGCAGTGACAGTTACTTCAAACAATACATTTACGAACGTAACAGGAAATACTGCAGGAAGCGGTACAGCTTTTACTCCACCTTATACTATTCCGACTTTGTCTTTATCTTCAGTAAAATCTGACGTAACGGCAAATGCAGGAGCTACTTTAACAGGAAATATCTGCAATTCTTTATAACAGGAATTTAAACACTTACTGAAAACAAGAAAGACTGAGAAATTCTCAGTCTTTTTTCTTGCAGATACATAGTCCCTAATTTTTTTACTAAAAATTTATCTAACTTTTCCTACGGATCTGAAATGAACTAATTATCAGAAATTTTATTTTTTTCCAGCCACTTTGGATATTCTTTATTCACAAGTTTATCTGCAAAATCACCAAACCAGCTGTAGCCGTTTCTTCTTTCTTCGGAAACTTCGTTATAATTGTATTTTACACTTCCATCGCGGTCACCAAAAAGAGGTTTGTTGTTATTAATATCATAAAATCTCGCCCAGATCACAGAATTTTTATCTTCAGCCAAAGTACGGACAGCTTTTCCGTTTACTTTTGAAACATTATAGCTGTATCCTTCGATATCATTATTTTTAAACCATTTTACAGCAGATTTTATAGATTTTTCAATTTCAGGATTAATAGGCTGAAGCATTAAAAATCTTACAATTCCAACAGACTCTGCAGTTGCCAAAGAGATAGGCTCAAAAGCTCTTGCTTTGTCAGGCTGCAGAGTAACTTCATTATACTGATCTCCCCAAATCGAAGGAATTCCTTTTTGAAGAACCTGAGTTTTTAAAATACATTCAATTCCTTTTTGAACAGCAATTTTTGATTTTTCTTTTAGTTTTGAATCAACCACATCGAAATCGTTTTTTCCTTCTGCAACATTATACAAAACCGTTAATGCATTAATCATCGCATTATCGTTGTATGTAACCTGTTTTCTGTACAATCCCGTATTCGGGTAATATTGTGGGAAACCTCCGTTTTTGTATTGCATCAACAAAAGATAACTGATTCCTTTTTCTGCAGACTTCAGATATTCAGGATTTTTTGTCGTAGAGTATGCTTTTATTAAAGCATTAATTTCCTTTGAAGTTGCGTTGTTATCAATGGTTGCATGATCGTCGCCGGATTCCTTTATTTTCTTTAAAAGTGCTTTGTCGATCGGAAGACTGTAGTTCACCACCGATTTATCACTTAGTTGTTTTCCCCAACCTCCATTCGGAAGCTGATAGATCAACATTTTTTCAGCCAAAGTATCTTTTACCTGGGCGGAAAGGTTAATGGTAATTAACCCAAGAGCTAGTGTATATATTTTTAATTTCATCCTTAATTATTTAATCTTTACCCGTAAAGGAATCACATGAATGCAACCGATTGCGCATGTTATTCCCAAAAGGGGAATTTTAGCTCTCAACATAATTTCATTCAAATAGTTAATTTTCCAAAAATAGAAATAATTTTTGTTTAAATATAAAAAATCCTCATCAATGACAAGGATTTTTTATATTTACTATCGGATATCAACTTATTGATTACTTTCTCAATTCTGCCAAAACTGCTGACAGTGTATTGATTCCCCAATGTTCAATATATTTTCCGTTTTTTAGACGAACCATATCGATTACGTCAATACTGATTTCTTTTCCGGTGGCTTCAATTCCTAAAAAAACACCACTGTGTGTACCTTTAATATTTTTTCTGGTCGTCACCCAATCTCCTTCCGCAACTTGCTGATAGATTGCAACTTTCATATCCGGCATTGCGGGGCGAAGAATAGCATTGAATGTATGAATCATTCCCTGTTTTGTTTTGTCACCTCCTTCAGGCGCAGAATTATTAATAAAATCATCATCCATCAAATCATTAAATACCTCAACATTACCATTTTGAATTACTTCTTCATTAAATCGTCTTACGACTTCTTTATTTTTCTTAAGCAAGGAATCATCCATATTCATTAAAATTTTAATCTAAGTTATTAAAAATTATTATTCGCTCCACGGAGAGTGCAAAATACAGTCGCAGAAGTTTTTTCTTTCGAAATTCGGAATCATGAATGCACAAACATCTGCTTTGATATTTCCGAAAGTCGTTTCAGTTTTATGTTTAAAACCTTCAAAAAATGTCGGAATAATATTTTTCTTAAAATCATTTCTCGGAAAAGCTTTGATAATTTCGTTTCTGTTCTCCTCACTCAAATGTTCATAACCCTCTCCCATCACATCCAAACCGACTCCGGAATACATTAAGGCTACTTCATTTTCTTTATGCTCTGCAATTCCGATAGTTGTATGAAGTGCGATCGTGTCCCAAACCAACTGCAATCTGTCGTTTGAAATTCCGTGGCTTTTCAGAAAATCTCTGGCGGCATTGGCTCCATCTACTTCAAACCTCAAATCCGGACTGCTGTAATGCGGAACCAACCCCAAATCATGAAAAACAGAACTTACATAAAGCAATTCTTCATCATATTTCATGTTTTGTCTTTTACCGTTTAACGAAGAAAAAAGGAAAACCCTGAGTGAATGATTGTAAATGAATTCTGTACCGTGTTCGAGTAATAATTCTGTAGCTTCGGTTGCAATTTTACTATCCGGAATTGTGATTCCTGCAACATTTTTTAATTTCTGGACTGCCATGTTCTTGATTTTTATAAGTACAAAAGTAGCATCCAAAAACATGGAAAGGAATGTCAAAATCTTCTTATCATCTGCCAATATTCACAAAAATTTTCCGATAATCCAAAGGTGAAATCTGAGTATATTTTTTAAAAAAGTGGCTGAACTGTTCCGGTGTGCTGAACGACAATTCGTAAGCAATTTCTTTAATTGTTCTTGCGGTGAACTGTAAATTTCGTTTTGATTCTGCAATAATTTGTCCTGCGATAATTTCTTTTGCACCTTTTCCGCTTTTCTTTTTTGAAATATCCGAAAGTTTACGCGGTGTCACAGAAAGCCTATCTGCGTAATACTGAACGTCATGCATTTTAATATATTCCGAACTTACCAATTCAAGAAATTTTCTGTAGATCTGATTATCAAAATCGTCGATTCCATCATGAAAAGACGGAGCAAGATTGGTTAATTTGATCATTAAAATTTTAAGATAAGCCGCCATTGCATCCAATTTATTAGGATAATCTTCAGAACTGAATTCTTCAAACATCATTTCGCAAACTGGATTTAATTCTGAAAAATCTTTTCCCTGCAAAGACATTTTCTGATGAAGTGCAGCGTCGTTGAATAATAATTGTTTACAGTTAGAAGCACTTGCAGGAGTTTTTTCCCAAAAGCAATTCCCGAAAATAATTTCAAAACCTGAAATCTTTGTTCCATCTGAAAATGAGAAAACCTGACCTTTCGAAATCAAAAGAATTTCCTGATCGCTAATTTCGAAATGGTTGTCATCGATCATCACATTTCCTTCGCCTTTGTGAATGATAAAAATGCGGTTGTTAATAACACTGATCGAATTTTCTCCATCAAAAACTATATTTTCCAGTTTTCTAATTTGAAAAGAATCTTTGATTTCTTTATCGAGGATAAGTTGTTCAGTGAATTGCATGATGATATTTTACTAATCCAAATTTACGGAGATCTGCTTATTTTTATTACTATCGAATAAAAAAAATAAAGCCCGTTCAAAGAACAGACTTTAACAATAACCTAACTAAAATTAAAGGATCAGTAAACACAATTCCTAATAATTTTTTATGCTGACATTTATGTTCCCAATTGTGTAATTGTAAAAGTATTTCCCGGTAAAATTGTATAATAATCTGTATTGGTAGCTGTGCTCGTCGTATTATTACCACCACATCCAAAGCAATGCGAAGATCCAAAATAAATTGTGGTTCCTGCAGTTAAATACAGTGAAATTGAGCCTCCTCCAAAAGAAACTGCTGTGTTGCTCAATGACGAGACATTATAACGGTTACTTCCAACAACAACCCACCAAGTTGCCGCATTTGATGTACCCTGATTAGGATCGATAGATCCTGCAAAAGACATCTGATAAATTCCGTTATTTGCAACTGTGTATTCATTATTTGAAGTACTCCAATTACCATCGTTAGTAAGAACAGAGCCAAAAACAAATTTTAAAAATGGTGGTGCAACGGTTGCTGTTCCAAAATTGATCTGGTTTACTGTCGTTCTTCCCGAGGCTACTACTTTAGGAATGAATGCTGTACTTTGAGTTGCCGCAACAGACACCCAATTTGTACCATCACTGTAATACATTTGTTTTCCTGCATCATCATATTTCATGGCTCCAGCTCCCGCAGCTGTTGCAGTTTGATTGGTATTTCCAAAGGCGATAGCAGAATTTCCAGTTATGGCTCTTGCGTCGAGATTTACAGCAGGATTTGAATTGCCTACCCCAATTTGTGCAACTGACACACCAAAAATTAAGAATGAGAGAAGTAGTAAAAGTTTGTTTTTCATGGTTATTAATTTTGTTTTTGCTACAATTTATTTTTTCAACACTTTTCGTGGCATTAGTTAAAATTTTTAACTCAAATCGCATTGAACGTGGTAAATTTACTTCTAACAAGAATTTTGGCTAAATTTTTTCTGTGGATAAAAAACTACATTTTGTAGAAAGAATTCTACATAAATTAAAATTTATGTTAAATCTTCCTTGTACATTTGCGCGTTAGAATATATCACTTCTTAATGAGGAACTTTCTCTTTATACTTTATTTATTATACTCATTTTCAGCTTTTGGGCAGCAATATTCATCCGTGTGGTATAATACGGATAACGGCATTCCTCAGAATAGTATTAAAGATATTGTAAAAGACAAATACGGTTTTATTTGGATCTGTACAGACGGTGGTATTTTGAGATATGATGGTGAAAATTTCATCAATTACAAAAACCTTAAGCTTACCAATTTCAGTTTTTCAAAATTTTTAGGAAATGTAAAGTCTAATCATATTATATTGAACAATTCCGGAGGATTTCAGTATCTTATTATTAAGGACAGAAAAATATCTGTTGTCCAAAAAAGTTCACCCAGCTTAAAAGGAGAAACTGAAAGAATTATTTTTAGGAATAAAGAATATATTAATTTTAATAAAAATAACTCTCATAATATTGTAGATTATGGGTTTATAAAGTTTCAGAAAGGAACTTATTTCTTTGATAGAAAAAGTATTATTTACAGGAAAAATTCAGGAGAGGGAAAATTAGTTCCGATCGAATTTAAACAGAAAAATCAGAAAAATCTTTTCAGTTTTGGTGAGTATTTGTTTTTCAGAGATATTAAAAATAAAAGAATTTTAAGGTTTTCTAAGGAGAATATTTCTGTTTTTAATGTCAATAATTCATTGTACGAAGATCCTTCAAGCCGAATTTTCTGGCAGGACGTGAATCAGCAGAATTTTATTATTAATAAAGGAAAAATTTATCTATCCCAACTTGAAAATGGAAGTCTGAAAACCACTCCTATTCTCGAACTGAAAAATAATGATATTGACATTTCTATGATTTACAGTTTGTTGTATGACAAGCAAAACAATACCATGTACATCGGGACATTAAATAAAGGATTAAATATCATTAAAATCCCTTCATTTTCTACTCCAAAAGTAGATCCTACGTTAGAAAACAGAGTACAATATTCTGTACTTCCCTTTGGAAAGAATAGAATTATCAATTTTCAGGGACGGGTTTATGACAGAAATTCTTTAATTGAAGATTATCATTTTAATACAATTGATGAATGGTGTCTTGTTTATGATGAAAATAAGAATATTCTTTACCCAAAGAGTGGAAAACTTTACAGAAGATTTGCTAAATATAATTATGAAAAATATGATTCTATAGATGTAAATGGAAAATCTGTTTTAGCAATTACAAAAAATAATTCTTTCTACATCTTAAAACTACAAGATCAGAAACAAAATTATTTATCAATTTATCCTAATGCCAATTTTCAGAAGCCAAGCTATACTTTTCAGTTTAAGTCTGAAATAAGTGGTGCAGTTCCTATAGATAAAGATAAATTTCTTGTAGGTTGTGACAATATTATATACATCGTATTTTTAAATAATCATTCCATAAAAAAACTCAATAGCCCCAATTTTTCCATCAGAAATATAATTTCGACATCCAATGGAAATATTTGGATTTTAACAACTGGAAAAGGTATTTATTTGTATCGAAATAATAAATTTATTCAAATGCCGATGGATGAGGCAGGTGATCTTTTTTATCCCAATAATATGGTTAAAGATCCCAACGGATTTTTATGGATTTCAAGTAATAACGGATTGTTTAAAGTTCCGGAAAATACACTTTTAAAATATGCAGAGAATAATCAAACAAAGGTTGTTTATTACCGCTACAAAAAAGAGGATGGCTTTAACATTAACGAGTTCAATGGCTCACCGGGTGGCTTTCTGAAGTTAAACAACGGAGATTACGTTCTTCCTTCCATGGATGGATATGTATTTTTTGATCCCCTTAAAGTTCCGTCCTATTATCCGAAGGCTGAAAATATTTATATTGAAAGAGCTCGATCAAAAGGTTCAAAATTTATTTATTTCAAAGATATTCTGAATCTTGAAAATGATTTTAGTCTGGCTTCCGTATATATTGATATTCCTTATTTTTCCAACAATGATAATCTTTATATCGAGGCAAGCCTTCAGCAGGGCGACCAGCCTGAAAAATGGCAGAGAATGAAAGATAAAGAATTTACTTTAAGCAATCTTTCTCCGGGAAATTACACTCTAAAAGTCCGGGTTCTCATTTCGCCCGACGGAAAATTTGCCTACAAAAAGATTTTTATTGCTATTCCTGCACTTTTTTATCAAACTATTTGGTTTAGGGTTTTGGTATCGATTTTATTTTTAGGTTTAATACTTTTTATCATTCTTTTAAGAACAAGAATTTTAACCACAAAAAATAATCAGTTAAAGAAAATTGTACACCAGAAAAATGATGAACTGAAAACTACGCAGCATCAGCTTAAAAATGAATCTGAATATCAGAAAAATCTTATTCAGACCATCAATCATGATATTACAACGCCTATAAAATATCTTTCGGTAATGTCTCAGAAATTATCTGAAACCGACAATCCGAAGCTGCAGAAACAATATTATGATACCATCTATAAATCATCGGAAGAGCTTTATAAATTTACTTTAAGTCTGAAAAATTACACAGAATTATTTAATAATGAAAGTAAGGCATTTCAGGAAGAATTTTATTTTATATTCGATATTCTGGAGACTAAAAAACGTCTTTTCGAAGAAATAGCTTCTCAAAAGAATACTGTTATCATCAATAATTCCTCAAAAAATATTAAATTGAATTTTAATGAAAGTATTATGGCTGCCGTCATTCACAATCTGTTGGATAATGCAGTAAAAAATACTTCCGGCGGAAAAATTATTATGAATGCAAAAACAGAAAAAAACCTTACGACAATCAGTATTTCAGATACCGGAACAGGAATGAGCTATGATTTGCTGGAATACTATAATAACCTCATAAAAAATATACAAAACAAACCTTCTTCCTTTAAAAATAATGGACTCGGGCTTCATCTTGTTGTTCAGCTTTTAAAGAAAATAGGCGGGAAAATAATTTTTGAGAATAATACTCCGAAAGGAACAAAAGTGGAAATCGTAATACAAAACCAGAGCTAATGCAGAAAAAAATACTTATTGCCGATGATCATTATGTGGTGAGAATGGGAGCATCTTTGCTTTTGCATTCCGCGTATGAAGATCTTGAAATTGACTTTACCGAAAACTACGAAAACGTAAAAGAAAAAATTTCCCAACATCATTACGATCTTCTTTTGCTCGATATCGATATGCCCGGAAGTATTTATCTGGAAATGATAAAAGATCTGAAAACTGGCGATCCGGCTCTGAAAATCCTGATGTTTTCTGCCTATGACGAAAAAACAGCCATCCAATACATCAATGAAGGTGCCGATGGATATCTCAACAAACAGCAAAGCGAAAATGTTGTAGAAGCCGTAACCTCAATTTTCAGGCAGGGTTATTATTATTCTCAGGAAGTTGCTTATCATCTGATCAACAATACAAAGGAAAAAAAACCGCTTGAAAGTTTATCCAAAAGAGAATTCGAGATCTTCAAATTGCTTGCAGAAGGAAATGGAAACCTCGAAATTTCCAATAAACTTGATATTAAAATGTCTACCGTAAGTACTTTCAAAAAAAGAATCTATGAAAAACTGAATGTGAAAACACTTGTTGAGATCATTAAACTTTATGAAAAGTCCGGCTTGGGAGTGGTGAAATAAAGATGAAATTAATTCACTATTTCGCATATTTAAGTTAATAATTTTACCTAAAAAATTATAAAGTTTAGTATAATTTATCAAATCCTCAATATTTATCAATTTTGTGTTCTCTAAATAATTACATTTGACGACTTAACAAATAAAGCACAAATTCTTATGAGTAACACAAATCAAATCAGTGTAGAAATTCCACAGGCGGTATTAGATGAAGTATCTCAGAAACTTCAGGACTGCAAAACCTTATTAGCCCCTTATTTACAAGGTTTGAGCGTAGACCAGAGAAAAAAACTTTTCAAGATGGGAGATAAAACAGTTGCCACCGTACAAAAAGTAAAATCTTATCTTGCTACCAATCCCGAGTTTGCACCTGCGTATATGGATAAGGTAGAGTTTCTGAAAGATGAAGCGGTAGTTACAGGTCTTAGTCCTTTGGGAAATCTGGCAGTACAATTGGCTTCTGATATAGACGACACCATCATGCTTGCAGGAAGTGAAGCAATAGTCGCTGCATTATTTTATTATGGAACTACTAAAGAAGCTGCCGACAAAGGAATTGCCACTGCAAAGCCTATCTATGAAGATCTTAGCCAAAGATTTGTAAGAAAAGGCAACAAAGCTGTCCCTAAAAAAGAATAGATCCTGCTCTTTTAAACTTAAAACGACTCTTTTACACTCGCCGTTGAGTATAAAAGAGTCGTTTTTGTCATAAAATGTGACAACGTTGTCACAAAAAGACTCGTCGTTGAGGTAAAAAGACTCAATAACCACACTAAAAGACTGGTTGTTGACACAAAAAGACTGAACAACCAGTCTTTTTACCTGAACAGCGAGTGTTTTATACTAGTTCTTCTAAGATCTCAACAGCTCGTTTTCTTCCTGAAGTTTTTTGTTCTCGTTTTTTAGCCTCTCGTTCTCTTCTTTTAAAAGATTGATATAATCTTTTTGAGTTTCAAGTAAAAATTCAGGAACATTATAATAGTTGTTGGTATTATTTCCAAAATTTCCAGAACTGTTATCAAAGTTCTGCATAACATTTGTCGCATCAGAATTTTCTTTTATTTCTTCAACCTCAACGTCCAAAAGTTTGGCAATACGCTCCCATTCGCTATCGGTAATCCCTGCCTCTCCTTTTTCTTTTCTCTGATACTGTGTCTGGCTGATATTCAGATGTTCGGCTATATCCTGCTGAGAAAATTTCTTCTGCTTGCGCAACCTTATAAGATTTTCTTTTACCATAAGACTATTTTTTACAAATATAGGATTATGCGAATAAACCCGAATAAAACCCGAATAAAATTCCCTGAAAAATATTTGTTTTTTATTTTACATTTGAAAAATATAATCACCTCGGTGTGATTAGTAAGAAAAATTATATATTTACGATTCTTAAACACAAAACAAATTATGAGAAAAAAAATTGTTCTCAGGCTATCGGTACTGATAGTCTTTCTGATCTTACTATGGTCTTGTCACAATGAAGACTTCGCCAAAGGCGAAACCGAACCCCAAAGAAATAATGCGAATTTCTTTAAACATTCTTCTGAGAATGCAAAATCCGGAGTAGATTACATTGCTATTTTGGATGCTTATAACCGCGAAAAAGATTTCCTCACGACAATGTCTGACCAGAAAGGGATGCCGATCTGGGAAAAAATGCAGGTAGTGGATACCGAAACGGCAACAGGGCTTATGATTCCACTTTCGCATGATAATGAAACCATGAGCTCTGTACTTTTTGCAACTTTGGATAGTGAAAATTCTGTAACAGGAGTAACAAATTACGATAACAGACTATTGGAGAGTGTTGTAAATGACCAAAGGATAAGCAAAAAAAACAGAGAAAATCTTTTTTATACTTTTATGTATATGGATAATAAGACCTTTGGGAATGAAAAATTTATAGGAATACCAGAGGATCTTTTTATAGGCGATAAATCCGATGGTGAGCGTAGCGAGGTCTGGATAAAAGATTTTTCCCCTACCAAGCCTAAAGCCAGTGAATCGGGAAAAATAATCATTGTAGAATCTTGTGTATTGGTGCTTCACTGTACGCATCATGGTACAGGCGCCTGTGACGCATCGAGTGGATGTACAGCGTGCGGACATACAGAATGCTCTTATGAGATTATAATAACAGGCGATTACGATCCTTTCCCTTCAACACCAGGTGGATGTATCGGATGTGGAGGCGGTGGCGGAGGAGGAACTCCGGGACCACAGCCACCAAAAGACCCTTGTTCTCTGAATGAAGTTTTCTACAGACTAAATCCACAATGCGGAGGTGGAGGCTGGAATATAGATATTCCTATTGAAGATCCTTGCGAAAAAACAAAGAGTTTATTGCAAAATCCTGAAGTGGATGATAAAATTAATGCCTTATATGCCCAGTCAAAATTGACACCACCCAATAATGGTGAAAAAGCTTTTAAATCTAATGCTGATGGCTCTACGACATCACCTATAATCATAGGAGGAGAACATAGTGCAGATTTGGGAGATATGACAGGATATGCAGGATATTATCATAACCATACACCCAAAGGAGTAAAAATTCTTTCTCCACCCGATATTTATAAGCTATTTCAGTTTATTGCGAACCAACCTGCAGGAACTCCTGTAAATGCTTCATTTGGAGGTATGGTTGCTACAGAAGTATGTGCAGGAGGTTGTCCAGATGGATATGAATATATTAATTTTCTTATTAGATTTGATGGTACTCTCACCGATGCACTTGCTATTAAAAACAGGAATTATACTGAAGAGGATTTGAAAATATTGAAAGATAATTTTGAACAATTTGAACAAAAGATAAGACCAAAATCGGGGTATTCTTCCCAAAATGGAAATTTTCTTAGCTTTAAAGGATTGGAAGAATTACTCTTCAATGCTTTAGATGATATGAATATTGATAAAAATAAAATAATTTTACAAAGAATAGATAAATACGGAAAAGTGTATAATGTAACACTTAATGCTGACGGAAAACCACAAGAAACACCATGTCCGGAATTATAAAAAAACAATTATGAAAAAAATACTATTATTATTAACTATAGCAATAAGTGTAATAAATTGCAAAGCACAACAGCAAATTTATCCTCTAAACACTTTTTATAAAGATGCCCCAAATTACGCTTATATGAAAGATTTAGATAATTTGCTTCCTCCATATGTAGGCACATATAAAGCTACTTATCAAGGAAATGAAATTACTCTATTTATTACTAAAGAAGATCATTCGCTAATTGACCATTCTAATAACAGAAAACATTATGAAGATGTATTACATGTAAAGTATAATGTTAAAAAAATAACTACGGGCTCAATCCTTCAGGATAATTTAAATCCGCCAAGTCCTATTAGAAATGAAATTATAAGTATGGGAACAAATGAGAATGATAATAACAGTATTTCTTTAAGATATTCAGGTACTAATTGTGGTGTAGGTTGGGGAAGAATAACTTTAAAGAAAATAAATAGTACACAGATCACATGGTCTTATTACCCCAATGATTCTCTTTTTAGTAACGGCGATTGTCCTGGTAGTCCTGACATAACAGTATATCTTCCTGATACTGAAAATCTGGTTTTTACGAAACAATAATATAAGTCTCTTAGGAGGCTTTACTCTATTAGCACAAATATGAAAAATATATTATCGATATTAACATTTGCTGTATGTTTAATAAATTGTAAAGCACAACAAGTATATCCTCTAAATACGTATTACGAAGACGCTCCTAATTATGCATACATGAAAGATCTGGATAATCTACTTCCTCAATATGTAGGTATATATAAAGCTAATTATGATGGAAATCAAATCACATTATTTATCACCAAAGAAGATATGTATCTAAAAGATTATGGTTCAGGAGATAGAAAATTTTATAGAGATGTACTCCATATAAAATATACTGTAAAGAAAATATCCAATGGAGCAATATTACAAGATAATCAAACTCCTAACCCTAATGATCCTAATTTGAATAAAATAATAAGTATGGGAACAAATGAAAATGATAATAACAGTATTTCTTTAAGATATTCAGGTACTAATTGTGGTGTAGGCTGGGGAAGGATAACTTTAAAGAAAATAAACAGTACACAGATCACATGGTCTTACTATCCCAATGATTCCCTTTTTAGTAACGGCGATTGTCCCGGTAGTTCTGACGTAACAGTATATCTTCCTGATACTGAAAATCTGGTTTTTACGAAACAATAATATAAGCCTCTTAGGAGGCTTTACTCTATTAGCACAAATATGAATATTATCGCTTTATTTACTTTCGCAATATGCATTATAAATTGTAAGGCACAAACAACACATGATTATATTACTTTTTATAATGATGTTGTTCCGAAATTAAATTTAATAATTCCTAATAAAACACAATTTTATGGACAGAATTTTTCAAATTTTCATACTGAATTACTAAATAAAAATGTAGTGCCTGATGGTTGGATTTATGACACAAAGATATCCCCAAGCACAAAATATTATGTATTGAAATTATTTTTTGTTGATATGCCTATGTTGAGAATTTCATCACAAAATTCATATCAATACCCCTTAGTCAAAATAACTTTTGAGAATGAAATTCCAATTCAAGTACAGACATTAATGGAAGAAAGTCATACACAATGGACTTATAATGTTGCACAATTTTTCTCCAATTTAAAAATTGAGAAGATAGAATTTATAGGAGTAAAAGGCTATGATAGCGATGATTATTCTGAATAAGAAATATTATAAAACCACCAATAAAATTTGGTGGTTTTTATATCTAAAATAGAATCTAAGTATTCAAAATTCTATGGAATTAATTCGAATACTCTTTCAAAAGCTGCCTGTAGCTCATTAAGATAGAAGATTTAGAAATAAACCCGATAAATTGATTATTATTATCCACAACAGGCAAATTCCACACTCCTGTATCGTCCAAAGTCTGCAGAATATCCAACGGTTGATTTTCAGGATGAATCACAGCCGGAGGAGCTTTCATGATCTGAGCAATGGTGACCGGAACCTCATCATTGGCAAATAAATAAGGTCTTATATCGTCCAGTGTTAAGATTCCCCTCAATGTTTTATTATTATCTACGACTGCAAAAACATTTTTGTTCCCGTTCTTTACCATATCAAACAATTCCGTGATAGAAGCATTTTCATTGACGGTCTGTGAATATCTGTCGATAAATTCTTCTGTTTTTAATGAAAACAATAAGTTCTTATCATGTTTATTCGTGAAAATTTTCCCCTGATCTGCCAAAGCTTTCAATTCCGGAGAGATGGGAGAAAACCATTTGGCAATTAAATATGATATAATGGAAACAATCATTAAAGGAATAAAAAGATCATACCCGAAGCTTGATTCCGCTATCAGAAAAATCGCTGTCAGCGGAGCATACATTACACCGCTCATTGCACCTGCCATTCCCACCAAAACAAGGTTGGTAACAGGAACTTCCGTAAAGCCTATCTGTTGACAAACAATTGCGAATAAATATCCTACCGTTCCGCCCGCGAAAAGTGAAGGTGCAAAATTACCGCCATTTCCGCCACTGAAAATCGTAAACGATGTTGCAAAAGCTTTAAGCAACAAAACCAAAACTAAGAAAATAATGATCGTAAAACCTTTGATCTCAAAATATCTGAAAAAGCTGTTCTCGATAATTCTGTGTGTATCGCCATTCGTAAATGCTTTCACGGTTTCATATCCTTCCCCGAACAATGGCGGAAAAAGCACACAAAGCAAAGACAAAACCGCTCCGCCAAACATTGCCTTTCTTAAGCGTGTCAATTTTAAACCTTTAATAAAATGCTCTACTTTCTGAGAAACCACCACAAAATATCTTGCATACAATCCCGTCACAATTCCCAGAATAAGGTAATACGGAACATTCTTATAATTAAAGGCTTCCCTTGTATAAAACCTAAAAAGCACATCTTCCTGCAGCAAAATCCTAGACAATAAACTTCCGCAAACCGCAGCTACCACCAAAGGAATAAAATCTGTGAAAACAACGCCCGTCAACAGAATTTCAAAAGCAAACATAATTCCGGCAATCGGAGCGTTAAAAGCCGAAGCAATTCCGGCAGTGGCTCCTGCAGCCAATAACAAGGTTCTTTCTTTATAGCTTAGTCTGTAAGTCTGTGCATAATTGGAACCAATTGCAGCTCCCGTTACCGCAATCGGGCTTTCCAGACCGGCAGAACCCCCAAGACCAACGGTCACCGCACTCTGAACAATCTGCGAATACATTTTCACCGAAGAAACAATACTGGAATTCTGGGCAACTTCATATAAGATCGCACCAATGCCTTTTCTGTCCTGCCCTTTAAATATCGTTAAAACAATAAGCGTCGTTAAAACAATTCCTAAAAACGGAAAAATAACATAAAAAAGAATCTGATATTCGAAATGAACTTTCGTCGTAATAAAATGATGAATATTGTGAACCAGAGTTTTCAGTAAAACGCCTGCCAATCCCGCTGTACATCCTACCAAAATACCCGACAGTACCAAAAACTGACTTCGGCTGAGTCTGTTGTTCAGCCAATGAAGGATAAGCTCGTAGCTTCTTGCTTTTTCCAAGCCGTAGTTTTGAAAATCCCTTTTAAATTTTAAAAAACTGAGATACTTTTTTTTATTGTGAATTTTCATAAGACTGGATTGATATTTCGGAACGAAATTGATAATGACCGTAAATTTACGAAATATATTTTCAGGAATTTTCATCCTTCGTCTGAAGTTCAGACGGAGCAAAACAATTCGTTCTTATCGTTGTGAACTCGCGACGGAGAGAACCAATAGTCAGGGAAGTAAATGTGAACGCTCGACAGGGCAAACCACAATTATTTTACGATGTTCGGAAACTTCCGACAGTGAAAATTTAGTAAGGGAAAGTTTCGGAGGTTTCCGACGGGATTTAAAAATTATGACGAAGAAACAAAAAACAATAAAGTCATAAATAAAAGCGAAAAGCCTTATAAATAAGGCTTTTCATACTAAAATCGATATAAAAAGGAATGTGCGTCTATAAATTTCCAAGATATTGCCAGATAACTTCCTGCTGATTGATCTTATTGGAAGTATCACATGTGAAAGTACCTCCCAAAATCCACTGAAAATATCCGGAAGTCTCTCCTGCGTTAAGAAAAACTACAGAAGAATAAGAAATATTTCTGTTAGCATATCCTGCCGGTTCTCCTCTGAAAGCAAAAGAAAATCTTATATCATTAGAATTGGTTCCTCCCAAATATGCCAAAACAGGAATATATTGTAGTGCTTGAGCTGTAATCCCAGTACTGATTGTAAATTTGTAAAATCCTGATTTGCTGGCTACAATAGTACCGTCAGCTGCTATGTTTGCATCTCTGGAGTTTAATGCAAACGAACCTCCGTTAAGATTAATACAAGAAGTATCAGTTGTGGTTTTTCTTCCTTTTGCAAATACTTCAGGAAGCGTAAGAAAAGTATTGATCTTTACATCATCCATCATTTCCTGCCATTGCGTTCCGTTGAAAACATAAGGAAGATCTTCATATACTTTTATTGCATCCGCTACTGAAGCACTGCTGTTATTTGTATTATAAATAACTAACCCTGCAGCAGGATTTGAAATTGTTGTAATATCTGTTTTCGAAGTAAGTGCCGCATGAGGAAGTATTAATCCTTTATTTGTACTTGCTAGCTCCAAAGCCGCAGAAGGAGTTGGTGTTGCCGTTCCAATTCCGACTTGAGGGTATATGAATGTTGCAAAAAGAATGCAGATAAAACTTAGTTTTATATTTAATTTTGTCATGATTTCGATTTTTTAAAATTCAGAAAATTATTCGCCCATATAGATCCAAACTACCTGCTGTTCGCCTATTCTGTCATCAGCTACGCAAGTTCCGGTTCCAGTACCATTATCACCAAGATCCCATGTAAAACCTTCCGAAGTCTGCCCTTGATTCAGATATACAGATCCTGAAAAATTGTTTGATTGCCAACCTCTTGCGCCTGTAGACCCCAACTGGAAAGCATATGTTAACATGCCTGGATAAATTGCAGGATTGTAAGCTTTTCTAAGCATAAATTGTTTAATATTAATAGACCAGTAATAATATCCACTTCTTCCTGCAGTAAGTGCGCCTGTAGAAGATATTGTACTTCCATCTACAGAATTCAGGCTGGTGAGTGCAAAATTAGCTGCTGTAATCCCTGTACAGGAAGTATCTGTAGTCGTTTTCTTACCGATTGCTACTACACTCGGATATAAAAAGCCTTGTGAATTGGTATTATTTTCCAGTAGTTCCTGCCACTGAGTCCCATCAAATTTATATAATGTTCCTGCTGTGATCTGAGTGTTTCCTGATCCAACCGTTGTGGACGCTATAATTAATGTTCCTCTTTTCGGATTGGAAATTGTAGTAATGTCGTTTCTCGATTGTAAAGGAACTTTATTAATTAAAAAACCTTTATCTATAGAGCCAATGTCCAGCAATGCCGAAGGATGTGGTGTCGCTGTATTAATTCCGACCTGAGAATATATATTTATAACACCAGTAAAGCCCATTAATAATGTAAAAAAAAGCTTATTATTTTTCATTTTTCTTTCTTATTTTGATTATAATGTACCTCCTATAAACTCCCAGATCACACTTTGTTCCTTTATTCTTCCTGCTGATCCGCAAATATTTCCTGTACCAAAGGTCCATTGCCAAGGTGGAGTCACCTGTCCTTGCACCAAATAGACAATACCTGAAGTAGCAGCTCCTTGATCGCCATATCCACTTCCTCTGAATTTATATGTGAAGGCATCTAACCCTACAGAAAATATAAATGGTGCGGTATTATAAGCCTGATTAGGATTCGCAGGCATATATTGTTTACTGTATACAGAAAAACTATAATATCCGCTTTGTGGAGCCGTAAATGCACCCGAACTTGAAAGTATGGCAGGATTGCTAATCTGCTCCAAAGCAAAAAAACCTTCATTTATTCCGTTGCAGGTTGTAGTTGTACTTACTTTTTTTCCGAATGCGACAACTTTAGGTACATTTCCGTTCAGGGTTTCATCTTTTGTACTTAATTTTTTCCAGATCGTTCCGTTGAATTTATAGATGCTTCCTGCTGTTACTGCTCCTAATCCTGTTCCTGCAGTTGCAGTATTAAAAATCATCAGTCCGGATGCAGGATTCGGAATTGTAATAATATCAGTTGTTGATTGTAATGCTACAGTCGGAAACTTCAGACCGCCTGCTTTAGAAGATTGGCTAAGATCTAAAATTGCAGACGGATCAGGAGTTGCTGTGTTGATACCGACCTGTCCGTTTGCCAATCCAAAGGCTGTTAGTAATAATGAAAAATAAATTCTGCTCATGTTAGTATTTTTACATCCTTAATTTTTATGAGAAATATCTTTTTTGTTTTAAAACAGTATTAAAAAAACAAAAAGTTTTTTCCCAACTACTTGGAAAAAGACTGATTTGTTTTTTGAGGAAAATTGTGTCATTAGTTTTACGCCTGATTTGATTGAGTGTAGAGAACAAACTTTTTTTCAGTGCGAAAATATGACCGATTTGTTTTTAAAAAAGAAGAAATCCTGTAGGAAGAAAACTACATTTTGTAGAATAAAAACTACAAAATTTTTACTGCTGAATATTTTTAATACATCAAATACTGTTTAGCCTTATTTCTCCAACCCGCCGAACTGGAATATTTTACAAAGAAAATCTTCAGATCTGCCTGACTTTCATAATCTACAAAATACATTTTCTTCTTTGCCTGACTGTCGTATTTTGTGAAAAACCATTTCCCTTCATTTCCGGCTGCCTGACTGTCGTACTGCACTTTATATACTTTAAGATCTGCTTGGCTTTCATTCTTGCAAACAAAGACTTTCACCTCAGCTTGGCTTGAATATTGAGTGGAAAAAACTTTTTGGGCATTCAGCTTTAGTCCGAAGAAAATTAATGAAAGAATAATTATAAGCTTCATGAGATTATGTTTTTATCATCAAAAGGTACAAAATATCATTATAATAAAAAAGCACCTGCATTTCTGCAGGCGCTCCAAACTCAATCTCCTTCATAATACATCGACCACTAAAATTAACATTTCCACATTCAAACTTATTTATGTCTTTATCCTCTTATTTCAAAAAATCCCGCAGATTCGCAGTGACCAATGTTTTTTAATTAAATTGATTAAAAATCTCAGATCATACGGTTTTATAAGGCTTAATTAAATCCATCGATCTGCTTTGCCTGCGAGAATAAAAACCTGAACAAATTCCATAACCACAATCACCGGAATTTGTAAAAGCTCCCTAACTAAAATTCAAATTCACCAATCAGAATCCCGTCATCATTTCCTTCATTCTCCTTCTGATTCTGAAACACCACTATTTTTCTTTCCTGTCTTCCTGTTGCATAATTAATATAAACTTCTGCCATGATTGCTGTTGGTCCCGCAATTCCAACCTGTCTTTCGCCAAAGAAATTGGTCTGAATTTTATATTTTCCTTTAATGGCTTTTTTCAGTAAAAACTGCTCCGGACCGAAACCTCCTGTGAAATCATTACTCAGTCTTCCGCCCATCTCTGTTTCTGAGTGACCATAATAGCAACGTTCGTTATTCGGATCTGTTACCCAAAGGTCAATATCCGTGTCGTCTTTATTCCAGTTGAGCACTACTCTTATATTCACCGGAAGATCTGCAATGATCTTAGGATTGATATTTTTAAGTTCCAATTTCTTTCCGTATCTGCTGATCAGTTCATTGATTTCCATGATCACCGTTTCCTCTATTCCGTCATCACGATTTGCCAATTCTTTTGTGTAAGACTGCGTCAGAATTTTATACAAATTATCCAAAGCATTCTGATACTGTCCGTTGTCTTCCAAAGCCAATGCATAATCTCTGTAGCTTTGAGGGTCAAAAGGTCGCCATTCCAACACTTTCTGAGTGGCAAAAAGTTCTTTGTCAAAAACTTCAGCCTGTTTTAATTTGTAAGCCAGTAATTTGTACAATTCTTCATTTTCGATATCAAGATCCGCAATAGAGCTCAAGACTTTTAAACCTAATTTTTTATCATTATTTTTAAACAGCAACTGAGCAATATCAAAATAATACTGAGGTAAACCTTCATAATCTTTTCTGTTTTTAAGATAGGTCTCATAAATTGCTTCTGCATTTTTAGCTCCATTAAAAAGCTCCATGTATTCTGCATTAGAATTCACATCGATCACACTCATTCTTCCTGAATTCACTATCTCCGAAATATCCTGAGTTTTCACAGAATCTGTTTGTGCACTCCATCCGGAATTGACAGCCATTCCCGGGGCTTTACCTTGCAATGCCTGAACTGCATTATTTGACGTTACAGATGACATTCCTCTTATATTTACTGATTCAGAAGTTACAGTCGATGCAGAGGCAACCATATCTGCTTTTCGCTTTATTCCCATTGCCCCTGTCATAACAACTTCCCGAATTTCATTAGACTTACGATCTTCAACAGGTGATCTGGATTCAACAATTTCTACAGCCTTATCTGCTTGTGCAACTGCGGGTGTAGGCGGAGTTGCATCTACTTTCGGAGCACTATTACTCATGACTGGTGTTGGCGGTGGCAATGTATAGGCAGGTTCTTTCACTGATTCCTGATTCGAAAATCCTCTTACCACAACCTCTTCAATTTGTTGGTTTCTTCCTGTGGAATCGCTAATTCCGTCATAATCAGGTTCTGGATAACGTTTTGACTTTTCTTTTTGTTTATATTCTTTTTTCCACCATTCTTTTAAATTTTTTGTCATTTCTTCGGCATCGCTCATCAAACCATTTACTCTTTCATCTTTTGCAGCTCTGTTATTTTTTACAATTTCATTGAACTGAGTTCTTAACTCTGCAGGCGGAGTAATGTCGTAACGCACGTAATCTTCAACATTTTCCAAAACCATCAAGCTCATATTATTACTTACCAAGCCGAATTGTTTGCTTACGTTTTTAATCTCGCTTTTGTTTTCTTTTTCAAAAATTTCCAGTTCGTTCAGTTTTTTCTGAGCCCAGAATTTTGAAATTTCCCAATCTTTTATTGCTTGTTCATTGGCATTTAAAGTAATGGTTTTTGTTTCCGTCACTTCATTTCCGTATCCGAATTTTGCTTTAATTGTCGCCTGATTTCCTTTTAAAATACCTGTCAATACAAAATCCTGCGAAATTGTCTGCGTCAAAGAAGGATAAACTTCCGACAGCGAAGCATTATTTTCAATTCCTAAAAATTTCAAAGGTTGAGATAACAGCTTTTTTACTTCTTTTTTAGGATCATTTTCGCTTAAGTTTAAAAATTCACCGCCTGTTTTATTACTGATAAATTTCAACTGATTAAAATTCACATTATTGGATGATGAAATGGTATAAGTCGGTTTGTTCCAGCCTAATTTCAATTCTCCGAAAGAAGATAATCCGTCTGTGAAAAATAGAATTTCATCTTCTCTTATCGATTTCAACTGTCCGAAATCTGTTCCGCCATCATAGGTTGTCTGCAATAAATATGATTTTAATTCATTCCAGTTTCCGTCATTTATTTTAAAAGTTTTGCCTTCATCGAAAGTATTATTGATGAAATATATTTTTACGGTAAGATCTTTATTGGTCTTAAAATATTCTTCCAGCAGGCTCCATTCTTTTGCATGATCGCGCTTTTTCCCGCTTAAAGAATTATCCCAGACAATCGCCAGTTTATTCGGAAGCTTTTTTGCTCTTTCATTGGAATTAATATTCAGATTTGCCAGAAAATAGGATGAATCGCTGGAAGCTTTTTGAATTAAAACGCTTTGGTTTTCATTATTTTGAGGGAAATTTATTTTTAAATTATTTTCAGGTTTATACTTTGTCCTGTGTGTTTCGGCAATCCAGATATTTCCGTTTTTAATAAAATCAAAGCTTCCATCCGGCTTTTCTTCCAGCTGCGGAGAATTTGTATTCTGGAAAACCGTTGTTTTGATATTGAATTCCGGAATTTCAGCAGTATAATTTAATGGTAAAAAATATTGATAACTGTTTCCCGATTTTTTTAATTCATAATTATAAGTAATCTGAACCGTTCTTTCACCACCATTAGCATTGATCGGGTAAATCGTTGTACGAAAATTGTTTCCTTCCACTTTTTCCAAAACTCCGGGATCAACGTTTCTCTTTTTGATCGTTTCGTAGACTTCTTTGGCTTTTTCTTTTTCTACCGGAACAGCATTTCGAAGTTTTCCATTAATGTCTAAAGCGTAACCGCTTGCATTGACTCCTTCCGGAAGCGGAAAAGTAAGTCGCCCTTCTCTCAATCGGTTTGAATTGTTCTTAAAAACCATCGTAACTACATTGGTAGAAATTCTCCCTGTAATCTTCGTCTCAATATTTAGTTTCTGAAGAACAACCTGATTATTTTTTTCGTATCCTCCTTTCCCGTCTCCCGTTTCAATGGTCGGAATCTGCGCCATGCACAGAACAGGAAAAAATAAGAGTAATTTTATATATAAACTTTTCATAGATAATGTCATTTTAGTTTGTAACAGCTGTTTCTATTTATATAGATGCAGAAAGTTGGAAAAGGGTTGGAAAAAATTTTAATATTTATAAAATATTTTATTACAAAAACAAAAAAGCCCATAAACAGGGCTTTTTGCATGAATTTAATTTTAAAAAAAATTTATATCTAATGATGAAGTATGTGAAATGATTATTCTGTTTGAGATCGTTTTGAATAGTTTTCACTGATCCAAATCCAATTCTTTAATTATCTTCTTAACTTCATAAAGGGCGTTTCGACATATTTATACATGGGGATTGATAATAAAGGAGTTAAGATCCAAAATAGAAAAAAATTGATTGGATTATCTGAAAAAATTGGAATTAATATTAACCAAATTACTATTGTTGAATTGAGAAGATATAGTGAATATGAAATGAGACTACCGTAAGTAATCAGATTGTTGAATACTGAATATTTTGTTTGAGGCAAATAATATATCGACGGAATCATAAGAAGTATAGAAAAAGGAATCAATGTAAAATAAATTACACTGTGATAGAATCCAAAATCTGTCATCAGATAATCTGAGTAAAATTTATGACTAAAAAAAATAATAAAACCTATGATAAAAAACAATCTTTTATTATTTGTGAAAAAGTCTTTTTTATAAATATAAAACCATGAGCCCAATACACCGATCAATATACTGTCAAGCCTTGTGATTATTGGTTTTCTAAAATTATTATCCCATATTGTTATGTGATAGAAATTTCGTAGATGGGGTAATTAAAATTGTGTTGTATAATAATTATTTCTTTAAAAGGTTTTCAATTTCAATACTATTTGGTGTCATAAGCCTAATGACATCTTCGTCTTTCTGAGGGTATTTATAAATATTATAAATAATACTACATTCACCTTTATAAGTGCCTTCTGTAATACAGGTTTTGGTAATATGCATGAATTTATTGTCAGCTTTTCCAATAAATATATCATCAATAAATTGGTTTTTCTGTAAAAGTTACCTTGTCTATATCAAAACTTCCATATTTTAAACCAATATATTGAGGATTATCTTTAGTTTGAGAATTACAGCTTTGAAATAATGCTATTAATATTAAAAAAAATAAATGATTCAATCTAAAATTATTTTTGGTCATCAGTATGCGTTTTAGGAGATCAAATAGTGTTTTTTCATTTTTAATAAACTTCCAGTTTTCCTTTTTTGATTGAACGGTATAGTTGTAAACCATATCTGCAAATAACCATTAATTTTTATATCAAAATCTCCACTTAAATCATAATTTAAAAATCTGTGGTTGTCATATTTTTAATTATTTAAATTTTATCCAATTACCTGAATAAAGCTTTCCTTTTAGCTCAGATTCATATTTCGGATTACAGATGAACAATACAGATTCCTCAATATTATCTTTTTCCACATCCTGAATAAACTTTTTATCTTTTTCAGAAACTATATTATGAGGATTTGAAAAATCTAATTTTAAAGCTGTGGCTAGTTTTATGATTTGATTATTATTTTTCCACGAGTATATAGTATATTTGATAAATCCTCCCATTTCCTCATCAACAATTTCAGGTTCAGTCCCAAACTTTTTGTTCAAATCAGATATAAGATTTTTAATTTCCTTCTCATTCACCTTTGCAACAGCGTTCACTAACATTAAATCTTTTTCTTTATTTACCATAAACTCCATTGTTCTAAATTTAATATTATTAAACTTTGCAACTACATCTTTTGGAGAATAGCTTTTTACGTTATATTGTATTCCAAGTATTTTATTTTTGTCACCCTTCCAATCGAAATCTGATTCTCTCAAAGTATCTTTTTCAACATATTGTTTTCCACTTGTAAATTTTATATTCTCTCTTTTCATTGATTCTTTATAAAATTTTTCAGGATCTAATTTAAAACTAAAGGATTCCAAATTAATTATGTCATTTTCATATTCTTGGGAATGACAAGAGATTGTAGTTAACAATAAAATTGAACAACAATATAATAAAATTGCATTTTTAATCAGTTTTATAATTTGTATTAGTTATTTAAAAATCTGTTTTTATTTAGGCAATTTACCTCCTATAGAATTTATTCGTATTACTTTTACTTCTTCCGCTCCTTGTGGAATATGAAGAATAACGGTATTATAATATACATTTTGTTTTTCCCTGTCTTCAGCAATTAGTACTCCCATTCCTCTATATTTCCCGTCAGGTATTTCTAAAGTTACAGTTTTTCCATTTCCCATAATTCTTAAAATTCCTTTATTATAAGGAATCATTTTACCTTTAAAATTGGAATAGCTATTCTTTAAATTATCCGTATACTCAATTTCTTGTGATTTGTTAAAATAGTTAGTTTTAAAAAATTCATTACTTGAGACTTGTATTTCATCTAAAAAATTTCCCACTTTTCCTTCATTTAATTGATTATAAAGTTCTTGAAATTTTTTCTGAACTTTTTCTTGTAATTCTTCTTTATCTAACTTAGTTAAGTCTTTTGAATTTTTCCATCCAATTATCTCATTGGGTACATTTGCATCAAATTCCCATTCTTGTTCATAAAAAGGTAAATCTTTTGGTATTGGAGAAAACTTTAATCTCTTTATTAAATTATAGGATTTATCGGAATTATTGACTTTATATAATGCACTTTGCTCACTCAAAATTTGTAGGTCTTTATCCTTTAATAATCCATTATTATAGTCTTTAGGAGCAAATACTTTTATGGAAATTTTTTGTCTTCCGCTGTTTAGGATATAATTATTCAACCTATCGGGACCTGAACGCCCATTAAAAACATCTTTTTCTAAAAGAACATCATTAATTGATATTTCATAGGGAAAACTAAAGTTATAATTTACATAGTACATTGTATTTATAGTGTCATTTTTATTTGTTTTTGTATCAGTAGTACTTTTACTACAGGACATTAAAATTGTTATGAGGTTAAAAAATATTACAAGTTCTTTCATTTTATTATTTCATTTCAAATTTTCCTTTTAATACGTCTAATTCTCCTTCTGCATCAGGGATAATGTCAAATTCCTCTGGCTCACCTCCACTTAGACCAAATTTTGCCCAAATTTTTAAATTAAGTCCTGAAAAATAAAAATCAGCATCCCAACTGTTATCATTCCCAAAATTTTTACCTAACGTTAATGCAACATATGACTTACCTTCAGCTCCAATACTTAATTCTGCTTTCTTAGTATCTGCTTTTTTATTAACATCACCATTGAATTTCTTCCCTTTATTCATTTCAATTTCTAAAGAAATACCAAAACTGGCAACCAATTTTCCCTCTAAATACCCTTGCAAAGCCACTCCTCCTTTTGTTATTTTTTTATCCGCAAAATTATAAGTAAGTGTAGCTGGTTTACTTTCTCCATCTACGGCATCCATACCTACTAAATTTATTTTTGCCGTCAATTGAAAATACAGTTCATAATTAATTTCCACACTGCCCCCACTAAAAAGATTAGCAAGCCAAGAAACTATATCCAGTGCATCTATTATAGCTCCCCAAGGTTTAAACTTACTACCTAATGCAAGAATATCTAATATTACATCTGCTCCAATGATGAGGTTAGCTTTCAATCTACCATCAAGTTCATAAGTGATAGTTCCATTCTCTGAAGTTGCGTAACCAATTCCTAAACCAACTCCTAAGCTTGGAGGTTTCAATTCAAAACTCCAAGGATATGCGTTGAGACGGTCAAATAATCCTTTGTTGGTATTAGAAAATGCTCTTTGATTGTTGCGTTCTGTCTTGGCTTCTGTTACTCCAAAACTGCTATCTAATGTATTAATAATAGATAAGAACAGAAAGATCAAAATTACTTTGCTTAATTATGGTTTTATTCAAAACCTTCTTCAAATGAATTTATTTTAAAAACTTGAAGTTTATTATCTTTTTTTGAAATTCCTAACATTATATAGTTTGGAAAAAAATTCTTATTTAATTTGTCTATACCCATTAAAACTCCTTGCCCAAGATAAGCTCTGTCCGTTCTTTCTAGACTGATAAGTTTCCCATTACCTAGTATTCTCAATTTGTAGTTCTCTATTGGAAGAATTGTATTTTTTTGTTTTGAATAAGTTACAAATTGGTTTTTTTTAAATTCTTTTTTCTCTGCCTCATTAAAATCATTGGATTCAAAATAAATTTGATTACTGTTTGAAATTTCTATCATAAATCGATTCACATCACCAGAATTTAAGTATCCTCTCAATTCATTAAACTTGTTTATTACATCTTTTAATAAAATGTCTTGATCTAAATTTCTTAAATCAAGAAAATCATTCAAATCACATTGAGAATTTTTCTTTTTTAAATTAATATTCCAAGATTGCTCAATAAATGGTAACGGAGTATTAACTTCTGAAAATGAAATTTTCTGAATCAATTTCATTTCTTTTATATCTTCATTTTCATATATATATTCGTAAATAGCTAATTCATTGTTTACCTCCTTAATTAACTTATTAGTAATAGAGTTAATTTCTTTATTGGGAGAATATATTTTTATTTTAATATTTTGTACATCGTTAGGAATTAAAAACTCGTTTAAATTACACGGAGGATAAGGTGGCTGATTCAAATCTATTTCTGCAACCATATCATTAATTAATATTTCAGCAGGATAGGGGATTGAATAATTTAGCATATACTTTGTTTTCATTGATTTATTTTGTTTCGTTATATTATTATCTTTTTTATTTTGACTACAGCCTATATTAATAAATAAGAGTGATATAACTAAAATTAGACTTTTCATTTTAGTAAACTTCCAGTTTTCCTGTTTTGATTGAACGGTATAATTGTAATCCAAATGTCCTTGTTTTACCACTATTATCTTTAGACATCAATGGCGTATTATAATTTTTATCTTGAAGTTCTACAATTAAACCATTAGGATGTATTACTATTTGTGTATTTGGTATTTGAAGCATGCCATTCTTACTTTTTTCAACTCTATCTGCTAAATTGGTAATATAATCCTCTTTTTTTTGTGCTGTATAATAGCTTGTTTCAGTTTCTCTTTCAATAGAATTTTTATAAAGTCTGAGGTATTCTTTAGAATCTCCCGAATTAATAATTCCCTGAACATTAATATAATAATCCTTAACTTCTTGAAATAACCTATCTATATTTTCTTGTGTAAGATTAGTTGCTATATTTTTAAGTTTACTTCTCATAAATGGTACTTCCATCTTTACTTTCCAATTATAAACCACCGTATTTTGAGGTTTGCTATATGAAGGTAATACTAAATTTTTTACCATTTTTAAAGGAGGAGTATCTCCATTTTCTGAAAAATAAATTTTAAGAGCAATACTTTTTAATACATTTGGTGATATTTCTGTATTCCCATTTTCAGGTAAAATTTTTATTGTGATATCTTGCTCACCAGATTCTTCGATAAACTGATTTAGATATTGATAATTCATTATTGTACCATTCGTATTTTTTCTTTCGATTAATATTCCATTAAAATATATTTCAAAATTTCCTCTAAGACTATAATCTATAAAATAACTATTTTTGTTCATGCTTTTATTTTTTTCTGATGTACTATTTATTATAGGGGTTTCTTTTGCGTTACTACACTGTAGAAATAAACATATGAAACCAATCATAATTGCTGATAAGTTCATTTTCATAACTAAAATTTAAATGTTTTAATTTCGTTAAAATGAGGAATTATTTTTTTGCTTATATCTGCTTCCTCATCGTTATTTTTATCATTAATACTTGCTTTAAACCAAACCTTCAATTCTATTCCTGAAAAGAAAAAATCCATATCTAAATTTCCATCTTTATTCAATTTAAACGGACATTTTAATTCAACATATGATGACGCTTGAACACCAGCTCCAATTTCCGCAATATTATGCTTGTCATTTTCAGGCTTTGCTTCCACTTTATTTTTGGACATAAATCGAACAGATAAGCTTATTTCAATTTCTCCTAATATTTTACCTTCTAATCCCCCATTAAAATCTAACGTTTTATCTGCAAAATTATATTTCATATTAGCCTCTGATTCATAAACAGCTGGCTCATCACCTTCGGCATCTTTTATTTTTTTTCCTACCAGTTTTACTTCTGCCGAAAATCTAACTTCTATTTTATACTCCAGCTCTAAACGACCACCGCTAAAAGCATTAGCCAGCCAAGAAGCTATATCCAAAGCATCAATGATTGCTCCCCATGGTTTAAATTTACTTCCTAAAGCAAGAATATCCAATGTTACATCTGCCCCAATAATTGGATCAGCTTTCAATCTACCATCAAGTTCATAGGTGATAATACCGTTTTTCGAAGTAGCATAACCAATTCCTAAACCAACTCCTAAACTTGGTGGTTTCAGTTCAAAACTCCAAGGGTAAGAATTAAGACGATCAAATAATCCTTTGCTAGTATCAGAAGAATTTCTTTGATCATTACGCTCAGTTTCTGCCTTTGACACTCCAAAACTGCTATCTAATGTATTAATCATAGATAAGAATGGAGACAGCATTTTCCTGTATTTTTCAGCAAAATCTTTTCCCAGATTTATCACATCATCTTCTCCACTTACCTCACATTCTATAGATAATCCAAAACTGCTTTTTGTTCCTGCATAAGGTTGCAGAATATTTGTAGTATTGCTCTCCTGTATTGCTGCTCTTCTGCTACTGTTTGAAGTTACAATATCAGAACCTTCATTATACCCGCTATAATAAGTTTCAAGAGCTGTAGATGACTTGTAATAAAGAGGTGTCTCAATATTATAGTTGAAATTAAGAACCCATTTCATATCCGGGAAAACACGAATTTGTGCAATCTGATTGGGATATCTGCAAGTAGTTACGGGAACGAAATAAATCTGTTCCAAAGGTTCATTCTTTATCCATTTTAATAGATAGTCTACCACCCAAAGATTTTTAAAATTATCCGATAAAATACCTTCTTTCAAATATTTTTGTTCCTCATACAGGTAATATGAGATTCTACTGTTATACATTTTATTGTATATATACTGCAGTTCCAAAGTAATAGAATCATTTCCTTCATCAATAGTATAATCTTTATCTGTTAATCCCTGTATACCTGCAACTGTAACTGCTTCGTACTTTTTCTGCTCGTCTTCAGAAGTCTTCATCCCTTTTGCATCTTGATCTGGTTTATTCCATTCTAATTTTGGAGAAGAAGAACCGTTGGAAGGATTATAAAACTTAGGTTTATTTCCTAAGCCCAGCATTTTCATATACCGTTCTGCAAAAAGTGCAGGATCTTTGGACGGAACCCATTGCCCCACAATCCATCCCATTTTAAAGACATCATTAATCCCATTATGGAATTCTCCATCATTTAGGATTTTCTGGCACGAATGTCCGTTTTGTAGTGTTCGGACAGCTTCCGGCTTAGCATCTTTATTTTTCTTAAATTTTGCTGTTACTTTTACTTTCTTTTTATCTTTATCACCGACAACAATATCTACAAATCTGCTTGTTTCATCATCAACTTTTTTATTGAGTTTGTATTCGTTAAAAATTTCAATATCATTTTTTCCATCGTTTACTGTTATTACAGAAAAAGCACAGGGGTTATTTTCTTTTCGGTTGTATTCAATATCACCGATGTATTGAATCATGTTGTGTTTCTCAATCTCTCGCTTGGCTAAGATCTCACTTATAAAATCTTTCTGTACTACAATCCTGCTTGAGATAGAGCTTTCCTTAATATCTATATCTTTAATTGATAACGTTTTGGAATCATATTGATATAGATTATTGGTAGGCTGCGCCAAAAAATTCCTAAATCTTTTGACTTTATAAGTTACGTTTCCCCAATAATCGTACTTTTTTGCGTACACAACTGAGATTACAGAAAACTGTTTTTCTTTAACCTCTCCTTTTCTCCAATTTTCGTAATCAATTAAAATGGAATATTTTCCTAAAGAATTTACTCCTTTTTCTCGCTTGTCAATTTCGGGCATTGGGCTTTCTTCACTCGACCAAACACTTACGTGTTTTATATTTTCAAAATCAATCTCATTACCTTCTTCCGCTGTTATAGCCTTGTTGCTATTATTATTTTCAATTACAAAAACCTGCGAATACAAAATATTATTATCTGTAGAGCATAAATTATGATAATGCACCAACAAATTTACAGCTTCTCCATACTGCCAGTTTTTCTCGCTATTTTCAAAATGGGCGAAACTGATATGAGGATATGATACAGGAATAATATAAAATGTAAAACCATCTTCTGGTTTATCCGTAAAAACAATAACCTTTTGTATATATCCATAATAATACATAGATTCACTATTTCCAAGCAATTTAACTGTAAGAAATTCTCCTTTTTTATAATGCTTGTCCATTCCTAAATATTTAATGGATTTATCTCCTTCATTTAATGCCCACAGTTCAGGAGGAATATTTCCACCTTTTGTACTGGCATCATAAAATGCGTGCTGATATGCCATTGTCCACTTTACATTTGGTGAAATTTTATTATCCTCAAAGCAAGATGCATCAACATAAAATTTGGCATTATTTGTAAAACCTGTATCTACAATTATTACATCATCTTTTTTTATCCTTTTTCTTTCTTCTTCTAATAATTTAGCTTTATGAGGATCTATAGGCTTTTTGGAACGTCCATATACTATAACTTCGTCTCTGTCGAATTTACAACCAATAATCTTTGCCATAATTAATCTGTTTTCAAGTGATTATAAGGTTCTTTTTTCTCAAAATTCTTCATATTGACAACAGGCAGGATATGAGACTGCAATTCCTCATCTGCATTTTTGAAATTCTGCTTAGAAGGCTCCGCCACCTGTCCCGATTTCATAATAGTGATACAGTCTTTTCCACCAACAGGACAGGTTGCTTTACTGTCTTCGGTAAGAATATAGCCTTTTGGCGGATCATATAATACTTTATCATAATATCCGCTCCATGCGGTAACAATAGCTGTGCAGGGATTGTTATTCATTTTTTTGCACGATCCAAAAGTGTTTTTCTCAAAAGTAGCTCCAATGTCTTTGTGTGTAGCTGCTAATTTACTTTTACCTTCGTGGTCATTCAGGTAATACTTACTTTGGGTAAGAACTTTGAGTTTGTCGGGAGTAGTACCGAAATTACATTTACAGGTTGCTCCCTGTACGATCATTTCTTTTAGTGCCATCGTATTTTGTGTTTGTTTTTAGGTTAATAATTTTATTTCATATTATCCGAGAAAATCCCAAAAACCTCTTTTTGATTTCTTCTCTTTATAGAGTTTATATTGTTCGTCTTCAAACTTCTTCCATTCCTGATAAGTATAGTTTTTACCTTCATAAGTTTTATAGATCTCTTTTTCATTTTCATCTTCCTCATACACCTGAAAGGGACTTCTTTTTTCAGCTATGGTTATTTTATTAGCTTCTGTATCCTGCTGATATTGACTAAATTCAATTCGTTTTATTGGAGTCTTTCTTCCTTCTGTATCTTTTGAATACACCTCAAAATAAGCTCTTGTGTGCATCGGAAAAAGATAATAAACATCTAAATCATAATACACATCCAATCTCATGAAAATATTATCTTTTGAGGCGATTTTATTTTTTGGAATAAAATAATCATGTGCTTTCATCTCATCAGATCTGAAATGAATCTCTACCGAATGATAATCTGTAATTTCAGTGTTAACTTTTTGTTTGCCCGTGAACTGTATCGGATATTCGTAAGGAACAACAGCTAAATATAAATCTGTTTTTACTGAATGCTCATTGCCGTAATCAATATATTTAGGATGGAAAAGCAAATTCCAAAACAAATCATACTGCATACTTTTTTCAAAAACATTTCTGTTCTCAAGATTTCTTTCAAATGCATCATAAAATGATTTGGCAATTTGGGTTGTATATTTTTCAGTCGCTTTTAGTTTGTTTCTGTACCATCTACTGTTAACAATATGATTAAAGTTGGATATTTCTAAAAAAGTACCCTGCTCATTAATTTTTGCCTGAACAGGATAAATAGTCTTAGATAATTCATCTGCAATCAATTCACTGATTAAATCAGGTTCATGACCGTCAAACCAAAAGCTATGTTTGTGAATGTCTAGCAGCCAAATGTTCTTGTTTGGGGTTATAGTAAAACCAGTTTCATAATCAATTCTTTTTGAAGAAGATGTTGTTTCTCCATCAAAATATTTTACTGATACTGAATAATTTCGAGATTTTAAACTGCCAAAATTGATTTTTGGAGCATTATCTTTGAGGGATATGGTTTGTTTTTTCATTCATTTGTGTATGTGTGTTCATTGATAGCTTGTAGGGAACTTCAAACTACATAGCAAGTTTACAAAATATTTCTCAAACTGATCACATTATACTTTTATAAAATTTCTTAAATTTTAAATAATAAATAAAATCAATCTTGTTTTTTGATGTAATATCGAAGTTTGATTCTTTTTATATCTCACGAGACTCTTTTAGTATAGCGCAAGATACTTTTTATATCAAACTTGATTCTTTTTGTATCTCTCGAGACTCTTTTTGTATCACGCAAGATACTTTTTATATCAAACTTGATTCTTTTTATATCTCGCGAGACTCTTTTAGTATAACGCAAGATACTTTTTATATCAAACTTGATTCTTTTTATATCTCGTGAGACTCTTTTAGTATAACGCAAGATACTTTTTATATCAAATTTGATTCTTTTTATATCTCACGAGACTCTTTTTGTATCACGCTAGACACTTTTTATATCAAACTTGATTCTTTTTATATCTCGCGAGACTCTTTTAGTATAACGCAAGATACTTTTCATACCACATTATCTAAAAATACAAATGAAAGGCACAACGTTTGTTTTTATGAAAATACCATCACATCACAAAATATATTTTTCAAATTACTCCCTGTCATTTTTTTGTCAGGGATTTTTTTTTCAACTGAGCTTTTAATAAATTACAGTTACTCTCTTTAAAACAGAAAAGCATCCTTTCGGATGCTCAGATTTCTGTTTAAATAAATCAAATCATATAAATAGAAAATTCAAGATATAATTTGCGCAAAAAATAGATTAAAGTTTCTTGAAAGATTATATTTAAACAGTTACAGATGAAAAATCAGAGAATGATTATTCTGTAGAAGGCAGTGTCTTATTTCCTTTTCTGGTAAACCTTTGCTTAAGATCATCATACACTGGTTTTGCCGTTACTACACCATTCGTCGCTGCCTGTTTAGACATTCCGTAATACAGCATCGCTGCTACCAATGCTTCACTTCCTGCAAGCATAATAGTATCATCAAGATCCGATGATAGCTGTCTTGCTACGTTGGATATAGGATTTAGCCCTTGTAACTACCGCTTCATCTTTCAGGAACTCCTGCTTATCCATATAGCCGGGAGCAAATTCCGGATTGGTCGTAAGATAGCTTTTCACTTTCTGTACCGTGGCTACGGTTTTATCTCCCATTTTAAAAAGTCCTTTTCTTTCGTCCTTGGTAAGCCCATAAAGATAAGGAGCCAAAAGGGTTTTACACTCCTGAAGTTTCTGTGAAACCTCATCTAAAACAGTTTGTGGAATCTCCACACTGATCTGGTTGTTGGTTGACATATTTTGTGTTTAAAAAATTAAGGATACGAATGTAAATAATCGCAGATATAAAAAAAATTTGAAATGCAGATACTCTTACAATTTCATAAAAGTTGCATTTTTTTATAATTCTTTATAGTAAATTTTTTTTCGAAAATTTTTTATGAACGAAAATTTTTAACATCTCGAGTTTTTTATTTTTTCGATTATGAAATTATTGTGCTGGTCTGTAAAAAAAATTAAAGAAGAGGCGAGATTCTCATTAAAGATTTACCATATTCTTGGTATTTCTTACTGTAAAAAGAGTTTATAATTTAGTCTCCAATTCAAAACTAATTTAAAAAAATTAAAATCAATTATTATGAAAAATTTAAAAAAAATGTCGAGAGAAAGTTTAAAATCTATTAGCGGTGGAATAAATACTCAAACTCCCGGTGACTGGATGTGTGAACCTGGTAAAAAACAAGCAAAATGTGTTGATCCCGATACCGGAGCAACATATTGGCAATGTACACCCAATGGAGATCCAAGATTATGTATGAGAATTATACCGGTTTAAAAAAGTATTTTTTTTTGATAATTTCCTAATGATAGTGATTAGGAGATGTTGAAAATTAAAACCGTAATACTCTTCTTGAGTATTACGGTTTATTATTGTGGTCCCACCTGGGCTCGAACCAGGGACCACCTGATTATGAGTCAGGTGCTCTAACCAACTGAGCTATAGGACCTCAAAATTTGGTTAAATTTTGTGATTGCAAAAATAGCAAAATTTATTTCACTACAAAACTTTTTATTGCTTTTCTTGACAAAGTTCTATCAACACTCCGTTGGTAGACTTAGGATGAAGGAAGACAACCAATTTATTATCAGCACCTTCTTTCGGTTCTTCAGAGATAAAAATAAATCCTTCTTTTTTTAGTCTTTCTATCTCTTCGAGAATATTTTCTACCCCAAAAGCTAAATGATGAATACCCTCTCCTTTTTTATCAATGAATTTTGAGATTGGACTTTCTTCTTTACTCGCTTCCAAAAGTTCGATTTTGCTTTCTCCGGCTGCATAAAATGAAGTTACAACCCCTTCCCTTTCTACAGATTCTTTTTTATAAGACTCTTTTCCCAAAAGTTTTGCAAAAAGTTCATCAGAAACTCCCAAAGATTTTACAGCAATGCCGATATGTTCTAATTTCATAAAATATTAAATAAATTAAGTCGTAAATTTGATACAGTGACCAAATTTCAAAGTATCAATTCAAACAAAAGTACTAAATTTGCAGAAATTATGGAAAGTAACAGACAAAGAAAAGTAGCACAGATTATACAGGAAGATTTCGCAGAACTTTTCCGCAAACAGGCTGCAGAAAGCAAACAAAGCATTTTAGTATCAGTTTCAGACGTGAAAGTGACTGCAGATCTTGGTATTGCCAAAATTTATTTAAGCATATTTCCACAGGAACACCGTAAAGCTGTGATGAAGGAAATTGAAGAAAATAAAGCTCAATACAGAAATTTTATCGGTCAGAAAATGGCAAAACAGGTTCGTGTAATTCCTAATCTTAATTTCTATTTAGATACTGCTCTTGATGATGTTGAAAAATTGGAGAGAGAATTAAGAGGTGAAGGTGACAATCCTATTCTATAAAACTTGAAAAACATTGCATTTTATATAGCATCAAGGTACCTTTTATCAAAAAAAGGGAGCACTGCCGTTACCTTCATTACGTGGTTGGCGGTTGGCGCTATGACGGTTGCCGTTACTGCAATGTTTGTCATTATTTCGGTTTTTTCGGGGCTTGAAGATCTTAATAAAGAGTTGATTTCCAACCTCCATGCAGATCTTACAATTAAAAGCACTTCCGGAAAAACGTTGAAAGATTTTAATAAAATCAATGCAATTTTAAAAAGCAATAAAGAAATAAGCAATTTTTCGAGAGTAATTGAGGAGAAAGTATACATCAATTATAATGGAAAAGGTGACATTGCTTATTTAAGAGGTGTTGACTCCGCTTATACAAAGGTTAATCCTATTAATAAAGACATTTTCTACGGAATTTATCCCAGTTTTCAATATTCCAATGAGGTATTGATGGAAAATTCTTTAGATAACAGATTATCAATTCCTGTGTCTTCTGAAAATGGTTATGCGACGATTTTCATGCCTAAACCCGGAACTGGTATTATTAATAAGGAAGAAGATATTTATAATAAAAAAGACATCCTCGTAACAGGAGTTTTCCCAGGAAAAGACCAGTTGGACAATTATATTATTTCTCCGATTGAATTAACGGAAGAATTATTATCCTTACCAAAACATTCCGCTTATCAGATTGTTATTAAATTAAAAAATCCTGATAATACAGATACTGTAAAGCAACAACTGATTTCATCTTTAGGCAAAAATATTACAATCAAAACCAAAGAAGAAGAAAATGCAGCCTTCTGGAAGATGATCAATACCGAAAAATTATTTATTTATTTAATTTTCGCTTTGGTTATTTTCATTACTACTTTTAATTTGGCGGGAGCAATTATTATTTTACAATTAGATAAAAAAGAACAGGCAAAATCTTTGGTTTCATTAGGATTTCCTCTAAGTCATTTAAGACAGGTTTATTTCTACACAGGAATTTTAATTGTCGTTTTAGGAATTATTTCAGGATTGATTTTAGGAACAGGGCTTTGCTACTTCCAGCAATATACAGAATTCTTCAAAGCAAACGAAACATTGCCTTTCCCTGTAAAAATTGTCGGTAAAAATTATTTAATTGTTGCGATTACTGCATCAGCATTTGGATTTGCAATTTCCTGGGCATTTTCAAAAATCGGGAAAGATTACATTACCAAAAGTTAACACCATACCCATTCATTTTTTCGTACCTTTGCGTCCCAATTTTTAAAAATGAAACGTACATTATTCTCTTTACTAATGAGTTTTGCCTTTATCAGTGCATTTGCTCAGATTCCTACGGGATATTACGACGGAACTGCAGGTCTTTCCGGAGCTGCTTTAAAAACTAAACTTAAACAAATTATTACGAATGGTCATGTTGATCATGGATATAATGGTTTGTATACTGGTTATCAAACGACTGACCGCGATAATATCGCTGGAATTCCAGGATTGGAAAATGACAACACAATTTTAGATATTTATTCTGAAAACCCGAATGGGACAGATCCTTATTCCTACAGTTATCCTGGTGCACAATGTGGAAATTATAATAGTGAAGGAGATTGCTACAATAGAGAGCACATTGTACCTCAAAGTTTATTCAGCAGTAATGCTCCCATGGTTTCTGATATTCATTTTATCAGACCGACCGATGGAAAAGTAAACGGAATGAGATCAAACTATCCTTTCGGAAAAGTAGGTCCTACGTCTTACACTTCTCAAAACGGTTCAAAATTAGGAACTTCTGTTTCTCCGGGATATTCGGGAATTGTTTTCGAACCGGTTGATGCTTTCAAAGGAGATGTTGCAAGAATGATCCTGTATTTCGTAACAAGATACGAAACTCAGCTTTCAGGTTTTGGAACAGGAAATATGTTGGGAGGTTCTTCTTTCCCGGGATTACAGGCTTGGGAACTTAATCAGTTGTTAGCTTGGAATACTGCAGACCCGGTTTCTGCAACTGAAATTGCAAGAAATAATGCTTCATATGCTTATCAAGGAAACAGAAATCCATATATCGATCACCCTGAATATGTTGATCAGATTTGGGGATCTCCGGTAGTTGATACTCAAGCTCCGACAGCTGCTACAAATTTAGCAACAAACAACCCTACTTCAAATACTATTTCATTAAGCTGGACTGCTGCTACAGATAATATTGGTGTAACTGGCTATCAAATTTATGTAAACGGTGTTTTATATTCTACTGTTACAGGTACTACAGCAACAGTTTCAGGACTAAATCCATCTGCAACTTATAATTTCTATGTTATCGCTCAAGATGCTGCAGGAAATTCTTCTCCACAAAGCAACACAGCGACAGGAACTACACTTGCGGGAGGACAGCCGGGAGGAAGTTGCGGAACAGAAGATTTTTCAAATATTCCGGCAAGCGCTTCTAGTTATGCAACACAAACTTGGACAAGTAATAATATAACTTGGACAGCGACTGACGCAAGAACAGACCAAAATATAAACGGAACCGGAGATAAAGCAATCACAATAAGAAACGGAAGCTTAACCAGTTCTACAATTTCTGGCGGAATCCAAAGTTTAACTGTAAAAGCACAATTGAAATTTTCAGGTAGTGCAAGTAACTTAAATCTTCAAATCAATGGTGTAACAGTGGGTACAATTCCGTACACTTCTACTTCAACTGCTGCAGTTACTATTAACAATATTAATGTAAGCGGAAACGTTGTAATCAGTCTTGTAAACCCTGTAACAGATAACAGAATTGCAATTGATGATTTAAGCTGGACTTGTTATACAGGTTCTTTAGGAACTGTTGAATCATCAAAAGATAAAGCAGGTTTCTCAATTTACCCTAATCCTGTAAGAAACAACGAATTATTTGTAAAAGGTGAAAACTTAAGTAAAATTTCAAAAGCTCAGATCTACGATTTCTCAGGAAAACTGATCGAAACTATTGAAAATCCTTTCAAAAATTCTAATAAAATCAATCTTAAAGGTTTAGTAAAAGGAAATTATATCTTAAAAACAGATTCTTTCTCTACCAAATTTATTGTAGACTAAAACTTAAAAAATATTTTAACTAAAGACCGGTTTTTTCCGGTCTTTTTTTTATTTTTATACTATGGATTCCAATAAAAAATTAGGCTTGATCGGAAGAAATATTTCTTATTCTTTTTCGAAAAAATTCTTTGAAGACAAATTCCAAAAACTAATGTTGAAAGGCTATTCTTACAACATTTTTGATTTAACGGAAATCAATGAGGTTGAAAATCTTTTTTCTACTCCTGAATTATTAGGTTTCAATGTTACGATTCCTTACAAAGAAAAAATCATTGATTATTTGGATGAATTAAGCGATGAAGCAGAAAAAATTGGTGCCGTAAATTGTGTTTTGATTGAAAACGGTAAAAAAAGAGGCTATAATACGGATGCTTTCGGTTTTGAAAAAACATTCCTTCTTCACAGGAAACCCCATCATGATTCTGCCTTAATTTTAGGAAACGGCGGTGCTGCAAAAGCTGTAAAATATGTTTTGGATAAACATGGAATTCCTTCGATCACAGTTTCAAGGAATACAGAGATCAATTACGATAATTTGGATAAAGAAACGGTAGAAAATCATAAAATTATCATTCAATGTACTCCGGTCGGAACTTTCCCGAATGTAGAAGAATGTCTGAATTTTCCTTTTGAAGGACTTTCTAAAAATCATCTAATTATAGATCTAATCTACAATCCAAACTATACACAATTCATCATAAAAGCCTCTGAAAAAGGAGCAAAAACAGTGAATGGATATTACATGCTTGAGCAGCAAGCAGAAAAAGCTTGGGAAATTTGGAATTTTCAAAAAAAATAACATAAATTAGTACTATATTTGGCTTTTTAACTATATATTTAGGGGATATTTTAATGCCACTCACATAAACGATTTGCTATGATTACAGAAAACAACCTTTCTGAGAACGAGGAAAACAAAAACTCCAACGAAGTACCTCAAGAAGAAACATCAGAAAATGTCGTATCTCACGATGAAAACACTCATAATATTGAGGCTGAACATGAAGAGGAACAAGCAGATGTAGACATTTCTCTTGCTGATGCCCTTAAGGAAATGGAAAAGATCATCAATGCTCCGAATGCAGGTGAGGATTTCAAAACATTCAACCAGTTAAAAGAGAAAGCAAGTCATTATATTCATGATGAAGTGGAAGACAAAAAACATGAATATGTAGAAGCCGGAAATCCAGCTGAAAATTTCAGTTATGAACATCCTTCACAGGCAAAGTTCTCAGCTTTGGTGAATATTTTCAGAGAAAAGCACGACACTTACCAAAAAGGACAGGAAGAAGAGCAGAAGAAAAATTTGGAACACCGTCAAAGCATTATTGAAAGGCTTAAAAATCTTTATACAAACTCAGAGCCCGGAACCAACCTTTTCAAATCTATAAGAGAAGTAAAGGAAGACTGGTCTAATGCAGGTCAGGTTGCAAAGTCTGAATTCAAAATTCTTAATAATAACTATTTCCACCATTTGAATCAATTTTATCAGATGCTGGATCTTAATAAAGAATTTCTGGAACAGGAATACAGCCACAATCTTGAGAAAAGGCAACATATTATCGAGCGTGCAAAACAGCTTGAACATGAGCCTGTAATTCAAAAAGCATTAAACGAACTGCAATATCTTCACAAACTTTGGAAAGAAGAGGCAGAACCTGTTTCAGAAGAATTCCGTGAAAAAACATGGGAAGAATTCAAAGAAATTTCCAACAAAATTCACGAAAGAAAATCTGAACTTTCTGCTGCAATTGAAACTGAGCAAAACCAAAATCTTGAAAAGAAAAATCAGATCATTGCTGAGATTAAGAAACTTTCTGAGCCATCTGAAACGCCAAATCATAATTATTGGCAAAACTCGATCCGAAGAGTTGAAGATCTTCGTTCAGAATTCCTGAAAACGGGAAGCGTTCCAAGAAAACTTTCAAATCAGAACTGGAACGAATTCAAAACAATTCTAAGAGCTTTCAATACAACAAAAAATACGTATTATAAATCTTTAAAAGGTTCTCAACAGGCTAATTTGGAGGAAAAATTAAAATTAATCCAAACTGCACAGGATAATGCCAATAACGAAGAATGGGACATTGCTGTTCCGTTGTTCAAAAAACTTCAGGAAGACTGGAAAAAAATTGGACATGTTCCAAAGAGCATGACGAACAAAATCTGGGATGAATTCCGTGACGCTTGTAACGCTTTCTTCAACAATTACAGAGAAAAAAGCAATGCTTCTACCGATAACTGGAAAGAAAATTACAAGAATAAAAAAGCTATTCTTGACGAATTGAAAACTGTTACCGACGAAGAAGGAAGTGTCGAAAAAATTGAAGCTATCAAAACAGCCTGGAATAATATTGGAAAAGTTCCGAGGGATAAAATTGCGATCAATACAGAATTCAACAAAACGTTGAGAGAAAAACTTAGACTAAACAAAATCAATGAGTTAGAACTTAAAGAAGAAGGTTTATCTGAAAATCAGCTGACTGATAAAGCAAGAAAAATCAAGAGCCAAATCTCTGATCTTGAAGCTGAAATCGTGAAATTGGAAAACAATTTAGCATTCTTCAAAAATCCATCAAGAGAAAATCTTTTACTGAAAGATACTTTTAATTCGATCGATGAGAAAAAAGCTCATTTGGAAACTTTAAAACAAAATCTTCACAATATTATTGCTGGAGAATAATATAATTTTAAAATCTAAAAAGGCGGAGCAAAGTAATTTGTCTTCGCTTTTTTCATTAATATGCAAGACGAATTTTACATAAAAAGATGTATTGAGTTAGCTCAAAAAGCGATTGGTAAAACCTATCCGAATCCTTTGGTAGGAAGTGTGATTGTTCACAACGATAAAATCATTGGTGAAGGTTATCATCACAAAGCCGGAGAAAATCACGCAGAAATCAACGCTATTAATTCTGTTAAAGACAAGTCTTTGATTCCTGAATCTACTATTTACGTTTCTTTGGAACCTTGTGCACATTACGGAAAAACTCCGCCTTGCGCATTGAAAATTAAGGAATTAGGTTTCAAAAAAGTAGTGATTGGAGCAATGGATTCTCATGACAAAGTGAACGGAAAAGGCAAAAAAATTATTCAGGATGCAGGAATTGAAGCTGTTTCAGGAGTTTTGGAAAAAGAATGCGTTGAATTAAACAAAAGATTTTTCACCTATCACGAAAAGAAAAGACCATATATTATTTTAAAATGGGCAGAATCCGGTGATGGATTTTTAGATAAGGATTTCAAACCTACTTCGATTTCCAATGGTTTGGTGAATCAATTTGTTCATCAATTAAGAGCCAATGAACATGCAATTTTAGTCGGCACACAAACTGCGCTAAATGACAATCCGAGTTTAACCGTAAGAAATGTTGAAGGTGTAAATCCTGTGAGAATTTTAATTGATTTTAATTTGAAAGTTTCTCAAGATTTCAGCATTTATAATAAAGAATCTAAGACAATTGTTATCAATTCAATTAAAGAAGAAATTCAGGAGAATATTTATTTTATTAAAATTGATAAAGAAAATTTTCTGACAGGTTTAATGAATGTTTTATATAAGGAACAAATTCAGTCTGTAATTATTGAAGGCGGAAGATTTACTTTGCAACAATTTATTGATGAAAATCTTTGGGATGAGGTCATTATTATTAAAAATGAAAATTTGAAACTTGAAAACGGAACAAAAGCTCCTGAATTTAATTTTAAGCCTAACAAAATTTTGAATTTCAGAAATAATATTATTGAAAAATATATTAAATAGTTGATGCAATAAAATGAATTTCATAAAATTTGAATTTAACATAAGAAAATAATACAATTTTATCAAGCCTTACATGTAAATAATTCATTAATTTGTTATACAAATCAAAACAATTATTATGAAAAATTTAAAAAATGTAAAAGGCGCAAAAATGCTTACAAGAAATGATCAAAAATCAATTATTGGAGGATTCAACCAATGTGGTGCAGCATGGCTACCGAATCAAGGATGCGGACCAAATCAATGCTGTATAGGAAGTGCTTGTCATCCTATTTCAGATGCCGGTCAACACTGGGGATTATGCAACCCTCCTGTGGAGCCACCATGTTGTGAAGACTAGCTAATATTATAAATTAGTATATCTGAACAATACAAATCAGAGAGAAAAATTCGATTTCAATAATCCTTCTTTTCAAATATTTATCAAATAAATGTTGAAAAGAAGGATTTTCATTTATTATAAATCATAATTTTATAAAAATGAATTGAAAATATTGCACTTGAAAATTATCTGATCATTTACCATGTTTATGGTATTTCCTTTACAGAAAAAAGTTCCGATTTTAGTTTTAATAAAACAGATAAACAAATTAAAACTTTAATTATGAAAAATCTAAGAAAATTATCTAAACAGGAATTAAAATCTGTAAACGGAGGAATCGTTAATTGTCCAAATATTTCAATGTATGGATATCCTACACCAAAATGTCCATGTAACCCACATACTCAAATTGAATGTAATGGACAATGTGTTCCTAAAGGACAATTGTGCCCTACTCCACCAATTGGAGGCTAAATTTTAACTAAAACAAATCTAGAAATATTAAAATTATGAAAAATCTAAAAAAACTTCGAAGAGAGGAATTAAAAAATGTGGCAGGAGGAATGGCTCCAAGATGCTGTTCTTATTATCCTCCAAATTTACAGAGATGCTGCGCAACGCCATCAAGTATGAGCTGTCCACCACCTTGGGTAGATGGCGCTTTTCCGTGTTAATAAAATGATAAGAGAGCTTTAACGGTTCTCTTTTTTTGTGTAGCATTCTTAAGTTTGTCTCTCAAAAAAGCTTTAACTTTGAAAATTAATTCTAAAATCAAAGCGCAAACAGCTTCTTTATAACATATGTTCAATTTTAAAACGATAGAATCTCCGGTAGAAAATACTTTATTAAAAGAAAAAGGGAGCAAATTTATCGGGTTTGCTTTTCCCGTGAACAATGAGAAAGAACTTAAAAACGCTTTGGAGAAAATCCGTAGTGAACATCCTAAAGCAACACATCATTGCTATGCTTTCAGAATAGGTTTGAATGGTGAAAATTACCGTGCCAATGACGATGGTGAACCTTCCGGAAGTGCCGGTTTACCAATTTACAATCAATTATTAGCCAATGAAATCACAAATGTTCTGGTTATTTCCGTTCGATATTATGGCGGAACAAAATTAGGTGTTTCTGGTTTGGTGAAAGCTTATAAAGAGTGTGCAAAAATTACCTTGGAAGAGGCTACTATTATTACCAAAGAACTTGAAACTGAAATTGAAATTCAGTTTAATTTTAATCAACAAAATACTATTTTCACTTTACTTTCAAAATATGATGCTAAAGTTTTGAATTTTGATGCTAATGAAAACTGCATTGTTACTGCATCTTTAAAACTTTCACAAAAAGAAAGCATCTCAGAAAAGCTTTCCGAGATGCAATATATTTCTTTTGAATTTCAAGATTAATTTCTTCTTCCGCCCATCAGTATAGACAACCAATAAAGAAGCTGTACTAAAGATCCTAAAGCTGCGACAACATAAGTTCTTGCCGCCCATTTCAAACTGTCCTGAACTCCTACAAACTCTTCAGAAGTTACCGTTCCTGTATCTTTCAGCCATTTCATTGCTCTGTTACTTGCATCATACTCCACCGGAAGCGTCACAAAAGCGAAAAGCGTTGTTACAGCGAACATAATAACACCAATTGCCAATACCAGTTTATTTCCGCTCATTGCCATTACCAAAATACCTCCCATGATAATAAACTGCATCAGATTTGAACTATATTCCACTACCGGAACCAACTTTGAACGTAACTGAAGCATAGAATATCCAACTTTATGTTGTACAGCATGACCGCACTCGTGAGCAGCAACAGCTGCAGAAGCAGCATTTCTTTGCATATAAACCGCTTCAGAAAGATTCACTGTTTTATTTGCAGGATTATAATGATCTGTTAATTGTCCAGGAACAGAAATTACCTGAACATCATTAATTCCGTTATCTCTTAACATTTTCTCTGCCACCTCTTTCCCGGAAAGTCCGTTTCGAAGGTGTACTTTGGAATAATATTCAAATTTCGATTTTAATTTCCATGAGACGTACCAGCTCACAGCCATCGAAAGTATAATAATCAAATAATAACCACCCATCTTAATAACTTTATAATATATTTTTCACCCGATATGATGTAAAAACTATGCCAAAGTTTTCCTTTTAATTATTTATATTTGCTATAAAAATCGTCCGTAAACACTATGTCAAACGTTTCAGTAATCGAAGTAAAAAACCAAAACGAATTAAAACAATTTATAAGGTTTCCGATGGATCTCTATAAAAACAACCCTTATTATGTTCCTTCTTTTATTAAGGATGAATATAAAATTTGGGATGCAAAAGAAAATCCAGCTTTAAATTATTCAGAATCCAAACAATATCTTGCTCTTAAAAACAATAAAGTGGTCGGCAGAATTGCTGTAATCATCAATCATAAAGAAGAAAATGAGTTAGGCATTAAAAAAGTACGTTTCGGATGGATTGATTTTATTGATGATAAAGAAGTTTCTGCAGCTCTGATTCAGAAAGCAATTGATTACGCTAAAGAACATAAGGTAAATAAAATTGAAGGTCCGATGGGTTTTACCAATCTTGATAAAGCCGGAATGCTTACAATGGGATTCGAAAAACTGGCAACAATGATTGGGATTTACAATTATGAATATTATCCTAAACACATTGAAGATCTTGGCTTGGTAAAAGAAAAAGAATGGGTAGAATTTGAAATGAATTTCCCAAAGATTTTGCCTGAAAAAGTAGAAAAATTCAGTGGATTGATTGCTCAGAAATATAAGCTTAAAGTTCTGCATTTTAATTCTAAAGAAGAGATCTTACCTTTTGTAGAGCCAATGTTCAAATTATTGGATGAAACTTACAAGCATCTTTCAACGTATACTCCGATTTCAGAGGAACAAATAAAGACTTATAAAGAGAAATATTTCCCCTTCATTGACAAAAACTATGTAATCTGTGTCGTTGATGAAAATAACGAATTAGTTTCTTTTGCCATTACAATGCCTTCATACTCAAAAGCTTTACAAAAATCTAAAGGAAAACTATTTCCATTCGGATGGTGGCATTTTTTACAAGCAAGTAAGAAAAATGATCGTGCTAATTTTTACCTTATCGGAATTCATCCGGAATATCAAAGACGTGGCGTAACGGCAATTATTTTTAAAGAAATTTTCGTAAGATTTACAAGCATGGGAATCGATTTCGCCGAAACCAACCCTGAATTGGAGGAAAACAAAAGCGTTCAGGTTCTTTGGCAGGATTACAATCCTGTAAATCATAAAAGAAGAAGAACCTACTCTTTGGAAATTAAATAAATTTCATCATTAAAAATCAGACTTATCTGTAAGTTTTATCTATGAAGCCACATCTTATTGTTTTTGGCATTTTAATCGCCGGATTTATCATTTATAATCTTTTTTTTCAGCTAGAAGACGAAAGAACGAATACTGCTGTTAATATAATTTATGCAAGTGTTCTTTTTGGGTATATTTCTTTTATGGCGTATTCTTTAATCAGAAAAATGAAGAAATAATTGTTATTTTTATTGATTCTAAATTGCTATTTTTTCCTATTTTAATCCCACTTTTAAGCTGATTAATTTCATGCTTTCTTGTTTATTCGCTAAATTTGCAAATTGAGATAATAATGCAAAAATGAATTTACCTGAAAGTTATATTCCAATCCTATTACAGGCAGGTGTTGCGATAGCATTCGTAGCAGTTTCTTTGCTTGGAGCGCATTTTTTAGGACCGAAACAGAAAAAAGGAAATTCTGTGAAAAACCAAAGCTGGGAATGTGGAGTCCCGGTAGAAGGAAATGCAAGAACACCGTTTTCCATTAAATACTTTTTGACTGCGGTATTATTCGTACTATTCGATATTGAAATCGTATTTTTTTATCCTTACGCTGTAAACTTCAGAGAATTCGGAATGGAAGGATTCCTGGCTGTACTTATGTTCGTGGCGATTTTTTTCATGGCGTTTTTCTATGTCTGGAAGCGTGGCGCACTAGATTGGGATAAATAAAAATTTTAAATTAAAAATTACAAGTTTTAGATGATGATTTTCAATTAAAGTTAACATTAACAACAATTTAGAATCTAATTTAAAATCTAAAATCTACTAAAATGTCAGATAACAAACCAGTAATAAGAACAGATGCACCTGCTCCGGAAGGATTTGAAGGAGAAGGGTTTTTCGCAACGAAACTGAGCAGTGTAATCGGTATGGCTAGAAAGTTTTCGCTTTGGCCTTTACCTTTTGCTACCTCTTGTTGTGGTATCGAGTTTATGGCTACCCTGAACCCGACGTATGATGCTTCAAGATTTGGTATGGAAAGAAACTCTTTCTCACCAAGACAGGCAGATTTACTGATGGTTTGCGGAACTATATCTAAGAAATTAGGACCTGTCCTAAAAGAAGTTTACACTCAGATGGCAGAGCCGAAATGGGTGGTTGCAGTTGGAGCTTGTGCTTCCAGCGGTGGTATTTTTGATACTTATTCTGTATTACAAGGAATCGATAAAATTATCCCTGTTGACGTTTACGTTCCCGGATGTCCTCCAAGACCGGAGCAGATTATCGAAGGTGTAATGCAGGTTCAGGCTCTTACAGAAAGCGAAAGCATCAGAAGAAGAGATATGCCTGAATACCAGAAATTATTAGATTCTTACAATATAAGCAACTAACGGAATGACAAACGAATTTGTATTAGAAGCAATCACAAGAGAATTTCCGGAGTCTGTAATCTCTAGTTCAGAGCCTTATGGAATGTTGACAATCGAAGTGAAGAAAGATGATATCAAAAAGATCATTCATTATTTGAAGGATTCATCATTGGAATTTAATTTCCTTACAGACATTTGTGGAATTCATTACCCAGAATTTCCGGATAAAGAAATTGGCGTTGTTTATCATTTGCATAATATGATGGCTAATTTCAGATTGCGTCTTAAAATCTTTATGTCCAGAGAAAATATCGAAGTTGATTCCTTAGTAGAATTATACGCAGGAGCCAACTGGATGGAAAGAGAAACTTTTGATTTCTACGGAATCAAATTTAAAGGACATCCTGATCTTAGAGCTATTTTAAATATGGAAGATCTTGGATACCACCCAATGTTGAAGGAATATCGTTTGGAAGACGGCACAAGAACCGACAAGAACGATAGTATGTTTGGAAGATAAAATATAATGCAATAAGCAGTAAGCAGCAAGCAATAAGCTTAAAGCCTAAAGCCTATAGCCTAAAGCATTTAAATTATGAAAGATAACTCATTATCTAATATACTAAACCAGTACGAAAGTAAGGAACAAATTGACGGTCAACTTTATACCCTTAATTTAGGACCAACTCACCCTGCAACGCACGGGATTTTCCAGAATATCTTAACGATGGACGGAGAAAGAATCCTTCATGCTGAGCAGACTGTTGGATATATCCACAGAGCATTTGAGAAAATTTCTGAAAGAAGAAACTATTCTCAGATTACTACCCTTACCGACCGTATGAATTACTGTTCTGCACCGATCAATAATTTAGGTTGGCACATGACAGTTGAGAAGCTGATTGGTGTTAAAGTTCCTAAACGTGTAGATTATATGCGTGTAATTTTAATGGAATTAGCAAGAATCGGTGACCACCTTATTTGCAATGGTGTAACCGGAATGGACTCCGGAGCAATTACCGGTCTTACTTATATGTTTATCGAAAGAGAACGTATTTATGATATGTACGAACAGATCTGTGGAGCAAGAATGACAACAAATATGGGAAGAATCGGAGGTTTTGAAAGAGATTTCACTCCAAAATTCCATGAGTTATTAAAGGATTTCCTTAAGACTTTCCCGGCAAGATTTAAAGAATTCTGTACTTTATTAGAAAGAAACAGAATTTTCATGGACAGAACCATCGGAGCAGGAGCAATTTCTGCGGAAAGAGCATTAAGCTATGGTTTCACAGGTCCGAATTTACGTGCAGCAGGTGTAGATTATGACGTAAGAGTTGCACAACCTTATTCTTCTTATGAAGATTTCGATTTTATTATTCCGGTAGGAACTGCAGGTGACACTTACGACCGTTTCATGGTCCGTCAGCAGGAAATCTGGGAATCACTTAAAATTATCAACCAAGCATATGACAATCTTCCAGAAGGACCATTCCACGCGGATGTTCCTGATTTCTATCTTCCTGAAAAGGCAGATGTTTATCAAAAAATGGAAGCTTTGATTTACCATTTCAAAATCGTAATGGGAGAAACAGATGTGCCTAAAGGTGAAGTTTACCACGCTGTAGAAGGTGGAAACGGAGAATTAGGATTCTATTTAGTGAGTGATGGTGGAAGAAGTCCTTACAGACTACACTTCAGAAGACCATGTTTTATCTACTACCAAGCTTATCCTGAGATGATTACAGGTTCTGTAATTTCTGATGCGATTGTAACGATGTGTAGTATGAATATTATTGCGGGAGAATTAGACGCATAAAAAGAAGACGTCGGACATCAGATTTAGATGTTAGACTCTTCGCTTTATATATAAATTTAAAATCTGATGTCTGAAATCTGGCATCTGAAATCTTAGATAAAAAATGAGCGAAACAATAGCTTTTAAACCGGAAAGTTTAGCACAGGTACATAAAATCATGGCGAGATATCCTGAAGGCAGACAAAAATCTGCTCTTCTTCCTGTTCTACACATAGCACAGAAAGAATTCGGAGGATGGTTAGACGTTCCAGTGATGGATTATGTTGCAGAATTATTGAGTATCAAGCCAATTGAAGTATATGAAGTGGCAACTTTCTATACCATGTTCAATATGAAGCCGGTTGGTAAATATGTTTTGGAGGTTTGCAGAACGGGACCTTGCATGGTTTGCGGGAGCGAAAAAATTCTTGACCATATCAGAACGAAACTAAACATTAAGGACGGACAAACTACTGAAGACGGAATGTTCACATTAAAACCTGCTGAATGTCTTGGTGCTTGTGGATATGCTCCAATGATGCAGTTAGGAAAATTCTTTCATGAAAATTTAACGATAGAAAAAGTTGACGAAATCCTTGATCTTTGCAGAGAAGGACAAGTTGATTTGGGTTAAATAAATTTTAAACTAATTAAAAAAGGCGCAAAGCTCTCACACTAAGCTTGCCGAAGTGTAGAAGCCATCCGCTAAAAGCATATTAAAATGAGTAAAAAACTTTTACTTAAAGACGCACATATAGAAGGTATCCGCTACTTTGAAACGTACCGTAAACAGGGAGGTTACACAGCAGCTGAAAAAGCCTTGAAAATGACACCCGAAGAAATTCTTGAAGAAGTAAAGGTTTCAGGACTTCGTGGACGTGGTGGAGCTGGATTCCCAACTGGGATGAAATGGAGCTTTTTGGCAAAACCGGAAGGCGTTCCAAGACACTTGGTAGTGAATGCCGATGAATCTGAACCGGGAACTTTCAAAGACAGATATCTGATGGAGTTTCTTCCACATTTATTGATTGAAGGAATGCTAATTTCATCTTATACTTTAGGTTCAAATGTTTCTTATATCTACATCCGTGGAGAATATTCTTGGATTCCGGATATTTTGGAAGAAGCTATTGAAGAAGCTAAAGCAGCAGGATTTTTAGGTAAAAATATTTTAGGAACTGGTTTCGACTGTGAAATTTACGTTCAAAGAGGAGGTGGAGCATATATTTGCGGTGAAGAAACTGCATTGCTTGAATCTCTTGAAGGTAAAAGAGGAAATCCGAGACTTAAACCGCCATTCCCAGCTGTAAAAGGACTTTGGGAAAGACCAACGGTAGTAAATAACGTTGAATCTATTGCGGCAATCGTTCCAATCATTGATATTACAGGAGCTGAATATGCTAAAATCGGAGTTGGAAGATCTACAGGTACGAAATTAATTTCTGCTTGTGGAAACATCAATAAACCAGGAGTTTATGAAATCGATATGACAATTACTGTTGAAGAATTCATTTACTCTGAAGAATATTGCGGCGGAATTAAAGACGGAAAAAGATTAAAAGCTTGTATCCCTGGAGGAAGCTCAGTTCCGATTGTTCCTGCTAATTTATTATTAAAAACCGTAAACGGAGAACCAAGATACATGAACTATGAATCATTAGCAGACGGCGGTTTCGCTACTGGAACTATGATGGGTTCAGGAGGTTTCATCGTACTGGATGAAGACCAGTGTATCGTAGATCATACCATGACTTTGGCGAGATTTTACAATCACGAAAGTTGCGGACAATGTACTCCTTGCCGTGAAGGAACGGGTTGGATGTACAAGATTTTAAAGAAAATCGAGAAAGGAGAAGGAAAAATGGAAGATATCGATCTACTTTGGGATATTCAGAGAAAAATCGAAGGAAACACGATTTGTCCATTGGGTGATGCAGCGGCTTGGCCTGTTGCAGCGGCTATTCGTCACTTCAGAGATGAGTTCGAATGGCACATTAAAAACCCAGAATTGTCTCAGACACAAAATTACGGATTAGCACATTATGCAGATCCAATCCCTGCGGTAGAGAATAATGCTTAGAATGAAAAAATTATTGGCAGTAGGTCTAATGATTTCTGGCTTTGCTTTTGGACAAGTAAAAAAAGATACATTAGAAAAAGAATATAAATTGGAGGTTGCTCCATATAAAGCTGAAAAGAAAGTAAAACCTTTACCTTTAAGCAAAAAAGGACAGGTCTTCGTTTTCTACGGTTGGAACAGAGGAGCTTACAGTAATTCTGATATTCATTTTACCGGAAACGGGTATGATTTTCAGTTGAATAATGTATCTGCAAGAGATAAGCCTACAAGCTTTGGAATCGTATATTTTGATCCAAGCTGGTTTACCGTAACACAGTATAATTTCAGATTGGGATATTTTATTAAAGATAATTTAGCTCTAGTTTTAGGAATTGATCACATGAAATATGTAATGAAACAAAACCAGACGGTTGATTTTTCAGGATATATTTCAGATCCTAAATATGCAGGAATGGTTCAGAATGGACAGGTCAATTTAGCCGATGAGCAATTTTTGACTTTTGAACATACAGACGGACTTAATTATGAAAACTTAGGTCTTGAAAAATACAAAAATCTTATTCATAAGAAAAATATAGATTTAGTATGGTCTTATGGAGCCGGAATCGGAGTAATGTTCCCAAAAAGTAATATCAAACTTTTTGGAAATGAAAGAAGCGACCGTTTTCACGTTGCAGGTATGGGAACCGATCTTAGATCTAGTTTAAACATGGTTTTTTGGAAAAACTGGATGATAAGAGCAGAGGTAAAAGCAGGCTATATTAACATGTGGGATATTAAAACTACATTGAATAATAAACCTGATAAAGCTCGTCAGGATTTTGTTTTTGGACAGGTCCTTGCAGGAATCGGATATACATTTAACACGAAGAAGTATAATTAAAATATAGCTTAACGCCTAAAAGCATAAGCGAAAGCATAGAATATGAGCGAAGAGGTTAAAAAATTCACAATAACTATAGACGGACAGACTACTGAAGTTTTGCCAGGTACTTCTATTTTGGAGGCTGCAAGACAAATTGGTGGAAAATCTGTTCCTCCTGCAATGTGCTACTACAGCAAATTGGAAACCAGTGGAGGAAGATGTAGAACTTGCTTAGTAGAAGTTTCTAAAGGGTCTGAAGCAGATCCTCGCCCTATGCCAAAATTAGTTGCAAGTTGCAGAACTAATGTGATGGACGGAATGGAAGTAAAAAATCTTACTTCCGATAAAGCTCAGGAAGGTAGAAAAGCTGTGACTGAGTTTTTGTTGGTTAATCACCCATTAGATTGTCCTGTTTGTGATCAGGCTGGAGAATGTCATCTTCAGGATTTGGGCTATGAGCATGGAAATCTTCAGACAAGAACTGAGTTTGAAAGAAATACTTATGAAGCAGACGATCTAGGTCCTCACATTAAATTGAATATGAATCGTTGTATTCTTTGTGCAAGATGCGTATTAGCTGCAAACCAATTAACTGGGGAAAGAGAGCACGGAATTTTGTTCAGAGGAGATCACGCTGAAATTTCTACTTATTTAAATAAAGCTTTAGATAATGATTTCATCGGAAACGTAATTGACGTTTGTCCGGTTGGAGCATTAACAGACAGAACTTCTCGTTTTGCAAGCAGAGTTTGGTTCACAAAACCAATGAATGCTTCTTGTAAATGTGATAAATGTTCAGGAAAAGCTACGGTTTGGATGAAAGGTGATGAAGTTTCAAGAGTTACAGCCAGAAAAGATCAGTGGGGAGAGGTTGAAGAGTTCATCTGTGATACTTGCCGTTTTGAAAGAAAATCATTGTCAGACTGGAATATCGAAGGTCCTAGACACATCGACAGACATTCAGTTATTTCATTGAATCACTACGAAAAACCAAAGGATGAGTTAAGAGTTTTAGACAATCCGATGGCTAAAGAAATCAGTGAAAAAGACGAAAAATAAATTTAATAAGACATCAGATTTCAGACATTAGATAACAGTCTTTTTGTGATTCTAATTTCTAACTTCTAATATCTAACATCTATAAAAATAAAAATGGATTTACTTACATTTAAACTTATACTTGTACTAGCGCTTTTCTTGCTTTCGTTAACGATCGCAGCCTACTCTACTTGGGCAGAAAGAAAAGTTGCCTCTATCATGCAGGATAGAATTGGTCCCAACAGAGCCGGACCTTTCGGATTACTGCAACCTCTTGCTGACGGTGGAAAGTTTTTCTTTAAAGAAGATTTTACACCTGCCAATGCAGAAAAATTCCTTTTCGTATTGGGACCGGCATTGGTAATGTTTATTTCATTAATCACAGGAGCGGTTATTCCTTGGGGTAAAAGTTTAAATTTTGGTGGAGTTTCTTACGATTTACAGGTTGCAAACATTGATGTTGGTGTACTTTTCATTATCGGAATGGCTTCAATCGGTGTTTACGGAATCATGATCGGAGGTTGGGCTTCGAACAACAAATATTCATTATTAGGTGCAATTCGTGCTTCTTCTCAGATGATTTCTTACGAATTGGCAATGGGTTTAGCTTTACTTTCTATCATTATGATGACAGGAAGTTTAGATTTAAAACAGATCACTGAAAGCCAGACAACTGGAAAATTATGGGGAGTTATTCCTTGGATTTCTGGTATGAACTGGAATATTTTCTATCAGCCAATTGCTTTCTTAGTATTTTTTGTAGCAGCTTTAGCAGAAACAAACAGACACCCTTTCGATTTACCCGAGTGTGAATCTGAATTGGTAACAGGATATTCTACAGAATACTCATCCATGAAGTTAGGTTTATATATGTTCGGTGAATACGTGAACATGTTTATTTCTAATGCTTTCATGGTAGTTCTTTTCTTCGGTGGTTACAACTACCCTGGAATCGAATGGGTAACTCAACATTGGGGTGAAAATACTGCAGGAATTTTGAGTATCGTAGCATTCTTAACTAAAACGGTGATCGGAATTTTGATCTTCATGTGGATCAGATGGACGCTTCCAAGATTTAGATATGACCAATTAATGCATTTAGGTTGGAAAACTTTAATTCCAATGGCATTGGTAAACTTATTAATTACAGGTGCTGTAATTTTAGCGTTTGCAAACTAAGAGATAAGAATATATTTTTAAATGCTGAATAGAAGTTCAGCCTAAAAAATTAAAATAAATGAAACTTACGAACAGATCAAAAGTTGTTTCTAATAAAGAAATGACCCTTGCTGAAAAAATCTACTTACCTGCGATTTTTACAGGAATGGGGATTACATTTAAGCATGCTGTAAGAACCGTGATGAAAGGTGCTCCCGCAGTATATTCGTATCCGGAAGTACAGAAACCAAGAGCAGAAATCTGGAGAGGTCAGCACGTTTTGAAAAGAGACGAGGAAGGCAGAGAAAGATGTACCGCTTGCGGACTTTGTGCGGTAGCGTGTCCTGCAGAAGCAATTACAATGACTGCTGCCGAAAGAACTAAGGAAGAAAGAGATCTTTACAGAGAAGAAAAATACGCTTCAGTATATGAAATTAATATGCTAAGATGTATTTTCTGTGGTATGTGTGAGGAGGCTTGTCCGAAATCTGCGATCTATCTTACTGACAGACTGGTAGATGTGGAAACCAACAGAGGTTCTTTCATCTATGGAAAAGATAAATTGGTTGAAAAAATAAATCAAAGGATTGATATCACTGAAAGACAATCCGAGAAACAAAAAAATGCGGTAAAATAATGGATCAGTTTTTATTTTTCTTGGTGGCGTTTTTAGCAGTAGCAAGTGCGGTGTATTTCGTATTTGCGAGAAATCCTTTATATGCTATTTTGTCATTAATTGTTACGATGTTTTCTATTGCAGGTATGTACATCCTTCTGAATGCACAATTCCTTGCGATTATTCAGATTATTGTTTACGCCGGAGCGATCATGGTATTATTCCTTTATATCCTGATGATGCTTAACCTTAATAAACAAGACGAAAGTAAGAAGAGTAATACTTTAAAAATTACTGGAGTTCTTACAGCTTGTCTTTTATTAATTGGAGTTTTAGGTGTATTCAGAGGAGTTCAGCAAAACCATGTGGTGGTTGAAAATGTAGACAAAGGCGTTGGTCTTACTAAAAATCTGGGTAGACTTTTGTTTAATGAATATGTTTTACCGTTTGAGCTTGCATCCATCCTTATTTTGGCAGGTATTGTAGGTGCGGTATTAATCGGTAAAAAAGATTTATAAAATTATGGGAGAAGTAAATACATTTATACAAAGCATCCCTCTGAATTATTTCATCATTCTTTCTTCTGTATTATTCAGTTTAGGAGTGTTGGGCGTATTGTTGAGAAAAAATGCTATTGTTATTTTGGGTTGTGTTGAGCTTATGCTAAATTCTACGAACCTTTTATTGGCTGCATTTTCTGCGTACAAAGGTAACGGAGACGGACAACTTTTAGTTTTCTTCATTATGGTGGTTGCAGCTGCGGAAGTAGCGGTAGGTTTGGCAATTATTGCTATGCTTTATAGAAATACCCGTTCTGTTGATGTAAGTATATTTAATAAATTAAGAGGATAAGAATGGAGAATTTAATATATGCAATAATACTTTTACCACTTTTAGGTTTTCTTATTAACGGTTTATTCGGAAAAAATCTTCCAAAGATTGTTGTTGGTAGTTTGGCTACAGCAATGGTTTTTGCGTCTTTTTGTATTGCAGTAAGTATTTTCATGAATTTTGATTCTGAAAGTCCTGCTGTAGTTGTAAAAGCTTTTGAATGGTTTAGAGTAAACGGAGTTCAGATCAATTTTGGTTTCCAGATCGATCAGTTATCATTAATGATGATCATGATTATTACAGGAATCGGTTCTTTGATTCACCTGTACTCTATCGGATATATGAGTCATGATAAAGGTTTCTATAAGTTTTTCACTTATTTAAATCTGTTTATCTTCTCAATGTTACTATTAGTAATGGGAAGTAACTACCTTATCTTATTCATCGGATGGGAAGGTGTAGGTCTTTGTTCTTATTTACTTATTGGATTCTGGTATACAAACGAAGAATACGGTAAAGCAGCAAGAAAAGCTTTCATCATGAACAGAATCGGTGACCTTGCGTTATTGATTGGAATTTTCATGATCGCTTCTCAGACAAATGCTTTAGATTATATGACGGTAAAAGAAAATGCCGGAAAATTTGAATTAGACGGAAGCGTAATTATCTTTATTACAGCGAGTTTATTTATCGGTGCAACTGGAAAATCTGCTCAGGTTCCTTTATATACTTGGTTACCGGATGCGATGGCTGGTCCGACTCCTGTTTCTGCGTTAATTCACGCGGCAACGATGGTTACTGCGGGTATTTATTTAGTTGTACGATCAAACTTCTTATTTACTTTAGCACCAACAGTTCAGGGAGGAATTTTATTCATCGGATTCTTGACTGCAGCTTTGGCTGGATTCTACGCACTACGTCAGAACGATATCAAAAAAGTATTGGCATACTCTACAGTTTCACAGCTTGGATTTATGTTCATTGCTTTAGGTCTTGGAGCTTATACAACAGCAATGTTCCACGTAATGACACATGCATTCTTCAAAGCATTATTGTTCTTGGGAGCAGGTTCTGTAATCCACGCTATGAGCAACGAGCAGGATATGCGTTTTATGGGAGGTTTGAAAAAATACATTCCAATTACTCACGCTACTTTCCTTATCGGAACATTGGCTATTTCAGGATTCCCTTTATTATCAGGGATGATTTCTAAAGACGAAATTTTAGTAGCAGCTTTCGCTAAAAATCCAATTTATTGGGTATTCTTATTCATTTTAGCGGCTATTACTGCAACATATATGTTCAGATTGTACTATTTAACTTTCCACGGAGAGTTCAGAGGTACTGAAGATCAAAAACACCACTTACATGAAAGCCCGTCTAATATGACGTTACCATTGATCGTATTGGCTATTTTTTCTGTTTTAGGTGGTTTAATTAACCTTCCTCACTTTATCGGTCACGGTCATTATGCAAAATTAATGGAGTGGTTAAAGCCAGTTCTTACTGAGGAAAGCTTTAAACAAATGGAAGCTACTCTTTCGGGAGTTCCGTTTGGTACTGAAATGATTCTTTTAGGAGCAACTGTTTTGATGTTCTTCTGCGTTTGGTTTATTGTTAAAAATACTTATGTCAATAAGAAAAAACAAGCATTACCGGAGGCACAATACACAGGATGGGAAAAATTGTCTGCTAAAAAATTATATATTGACGAACTTTACAATGCATTAATTGTAAAAACTGTTGAAGGATTAGGACGAGGAGGAAAGATGTTTGATAAAGGTATTCTTGATCGTTTCGTGGACTTTGTAGGTGAAGGTGCTGAAGATAGCGGAAAAGCTATGAAACGTATCCAGAACGGAAATGTTGAGAATTACATTCTTATCATGTCTTTAGCTGTGGGAATTATACTGATTGTTAACTTTATATTACAATAATGTCTGGTTTATTATTAACATTATTACTATTACCTCTAGTAGGTTCGGGATTAGTTTTTGCCTGGAAAAACAATTCCAGCAAATATTTGGCACTGGGAATTGCATTGGTTCAGATGCTTGTAACATTCTACATTGCGGCGGATTTTAATTTTACGCCAACTGTGGACAGCGTGTTGCAACATGAGATCAACTACCCTTGGTCACAATTTATGAAGAGTTCTCTTCACTTCGGTATCGATGGGATGAGTTTGCTTCTTTTGTTGTTGACTAATATTTTAGCGCCAATCATTATTTTATCTTCTTTTAATGAAAATGTAAGCTACAGAAATACTTTCTACGGTTTGATTTTGCTGATGCAATTCGGTCTTGTAGGAGTTTTCACGTCGCTGGACGGATTATTGTTCTACATTTTCTGGGAAGTAACTTTGATTCCGATTTGGTTTATTGCCGGACTTTGGGGTCAGGAAAATAAAAGATTTGAATTCACTACGAAATTCTTCGTATATACATTCGTTGGGTCATTATTCATGTTAGCTGGTTTGATTTATGTTTACAATCATTCTGCATCTTTTGCGCTGACAGATTTATATAATGCTCAATTAAACGAAACACAACAGACAGTGGTATTCTGGTTTATTTTCTTTGCTTTTGCAGTGAAATTACCGGTATTCCCTTTCCATACTTGGCAACCGGACACATATACTTATTCGCCAACGCAAGGATCGATGCTTTTATCTGGTATCATGCTTAAAATGGCGATTTATGGAGTTATGCGTTATTTATTACCGATCACTCCCCTTCCGATTGCAGGAATTTCGGGACAGATTGTAATAATTTTAGCGATTGTAGGAATTGTTCACGGAGCATTAATTGCGATCATCCAGACAGATATGAAGAGAATCATTGCGTATTCTTCTTTCTCTCACGTTGGATTGATGGTTGCTGGTATTTTTGCTTCTGCAGTAATTACTTTAAGAGGAAATTTCAACATCGAAGGTGCTGAAGGAGCTTTGGTACAGACTTTCGCTCACGGTATCAACGTGGCAGGTCTTTTCTACTGTTGTGATATTTTATACAAGAGATTTAAATCAAGAGACATCAGACAGATGGGAGGTTTGGCGAAAGTTGCTCCTAAGTTTGCCGTGTTGTTCCTGATTATTATATTAGGATCAATGGGAGTTCCATTGACTAATGGATTCATCGGAGAATTTATCCTGTTGAAATCAGTGTATGATTTTAACGGATTGGCAGCGGTAATCGCTGGTCTTACGGTAATTCTTTGTGCTGTATACTTATTGAGATTCTACGGAAAAGCAATGTTCGGACAAGGTGATGATGCGGTTTTAAGTACAGCAAAAGATTTATCTGCAGTAGAATTCTCGGTATTGGCAAGTTTAGCGGTTTTTGTGATTGTACTTGGTATTTTCCCACAGCCGATAATCGAAATGGTGAATAGTTCGTTGAAGTTTATCTACCAATCAATGGTAAGTTAATTTGATATTTTAAAAAATGAGTGTTTTAATTATTGTTTTCCTAACGGCAGTTGTTGCGTTATTTTCAGGAGTTTTTGAACAAGGGAAATTCGCAAGGTACATTGGGATTTTGGGATTAATCATCGCATTATACGTAAGTTTCATGCCGGAATGTGCTTTCTTCGAAAAGTACAGACACATGTATGATTATACTGCAAATACTGCTTTATTTACTAAAATATCAATCGTAACGACATTATTACTATTCTTTCTGGGAGGTTTTGCGTTCAGCAATCACAGAAGCCACCAGTCAGAATTATACGCATTGATGCTTTTTGCATTGTGTGGTGGAATTATCCTTTTCGGATACCAGAATTTAGTTACACTATTCTTAGGCGTTGAAATCCTTTCTATTCCTTTATATGTAATGGCAGGAGCTAATAAAACTGACTTGAGGTCAAACGAAGCTTCAATCAAATATTTCTTGATGGGTGCATTTGCGACAGGTTTCTTACTTTTCGGTATCGCATTTATCTACGGAAGTGTTGGAAGTTTCGATTTATATAAAATTCAGGATTTCGGAGTTTCAAACCCTAAAGATACCATGTTCATTCTAGGAGTTTTACTGATCCTTTGTGCATTGGCATTCAAAGTTGCATTGGCACCATTCCACATGTGGAGCCCAGATGTTTATTATGGAGCGCCTTCATTAATAACAGCTTTCATGGCGAGTGTTGTAAAAATCTCAGGATTTTTCGCATTATTCAGATTAATGACCATCGGATTCGGAGGTGTTACAGAAGAATGGATCAATGTTTTCGGAGTACTTTTAATTATCACATTGCTTTTGGCAAACGTTATGGGACTTGCTCAGACGAACGCAAAAAGAATGTTGGCATACTCTTCAGTTTCTCACGCAGGATACATCGGTTTGGTTTTCTTCGGAATGACGAGCCTTTCTACTTATAATTTAGCATTCTATTTATTTGCATACGCTTTATCAACAGTAGGAGTTTTCATGTGTCTGATTTATGTTGAAAAACTGAAAAGAGAAACTTCTTTCGGAGCTTTCAAAGGATTGGCAAAAACAGAACCTTTATTAGCAACAGTTGCGGCAATCTCTATGCTTTCAATGGCGGGAGTTCCTTTAACAGCAGGTTTCATGGGGAAATTTGCTTTATTCTCTCAGGCAATGAATTCTAAGCACGGAGTTTTCTTAGTGTTAGTTGCGGTTTTAGGTTCTGCAGTTTCAATTGCGTATTACTTAAGATTAATTATTTCAATGTTCTTCTTTAAAGAAAGTACATTCAAATCTTCAGAAAAGGTAACGGTTACTTACAATATCGTTGGAGTATTCGTTATCGCTTCAGTGGTTGTTTTGGGAGTTTTCCCTGACTTATTTGCGAAACTATTCGGACTGTAAAAAGTCACAATAAAAATATTAAACCACAACATTGATGTTGTGGTTTTTTTATAACTTTACTCTAAATTTCAGCTTTTGTCAAATCTTTACAAAAAAGACGCTCCATTTCAGGTTTACATTTCGTTCAAAAAGTATTTGGATGTGTTAGAACATATCCGTTACAACGATCGTTTGGAGTATCGGGTAAATTATGCTGAATCTTTAATTGAAAAAACGAAAAATTTCCAAGAGCTTAGAGACGGTTTTCAGGATACTTGTTTATTAGAAAAAAATGAAGAACTCATCAAGCTTTTATTGGCAGACCTCTTTCCTACCGGACTGACTCATAACGAAATAAAAGCCGCAAGTATTCCCCTTTCCAATATTACATTCAATTATACTGAAAGATTTAAAGATATTCTAAAAGATGCCGGAAAAGATTTTGAGATTGAGCTTAGAAATATCGACGACGACGAATTTTATGTATTTTGCTGTTGTTTGATTTTACAAAGTTATTTTAAAAGAGACATAAAAAGTACCATTCCTTTTTACTATGATATTCCGAATAAACAGGGGATCATGAAACATTATAAAATTTCGGTAAATGCAGATTTTACTGAAGTTTTTCCTACGGAAGAAGCAAAAATTCCTTCTGATGAAGTCTTAGATGTATTGCTGGAAAATCTTGATGATTTCAAGCTTTGGAAAAAATATTTTCCTTCACAATCATGGATCTTAAAAGGTTTTTCAATTGTTTCTTTGGTTGATTGTACCTCAGAAGTGGCTCTTTCCGATCTTAAATCCAGTATGATTCAGATTGATCCGGAAAATTTAAAGCCGGATGAAAATCTTGTTGAAATTTTTAAATCATATTTTGATGTTGCCGAACTTAATTTCGGATTAATGCTTTTCAACAAAAAAGATCAGAGGCTTGATAAACTTCCGATTTACGAAAATCTTTTTACCAACCATATTCTGGATTTCTGGATTAATGCTTTTGACGAAGAAACCAGAAAAAATACCTTTAATAATTTAAATCATAATTCAAAACCGATTGTTGTTTCCAACATCGAAAATTTGGATCATGAAATAAAATCATTGCCATCATTCCGAATTTTAAGGGATAATAAAATCAACAGTTTCATGGTCATTCCGATCATGAAAGACAATGAATTACTGGCGATTATGGAATTCACTTCTCCTATTGCCAATAGTTTTAACGGTTTAAAGCTCAAAAAAATGGAGTTTTTCTCGGATATGATTTTATTTTCTTTAAATCGGTTCAGTTTCGAAAAAAATTATCAGATCGAAGCTATTATTCAGCGGGAATATACAACCATTCACGACAGCGTTGTCTGGAAATTCAGAAATGAAGCCGAGAAATATTTTAATGCTTCACTCGGAAAAAAAATATATACCTTAAAACAGATTTCATTTAAAAACCTTACGCCACTTTTTGGTTTTTCGGATATCCGTTCGTCTTCGGATAAACGCTATAATTTGATGCTTGAAGACCTCAACCAACAGATTGATTGTCTTCACGGTATTTTTTCATTGATTAATTCAGATTCGGAAAAATATTTATTAGCCCTGGATGTTTTTGAAAATGAACTGAACAACGAAATTAAAGCTGACAGTGAACAACGTTTTCAAAGATTATTGAGAGAAGAAATTCACCCGTTTTTACAGGCTAAACTGGAAGTGAAATCATCCAGCGAAATAAAGGCAAAAATTAAAGATTATTTTGTACAGGTCTTCACCCAGAATGATCTTTTTTATGCCAACAGAAAAAACTTAGACGATTCTATAACACTATTAAACAGAAAATTAGCAGATTTATTAGATGAAGGTCAGATAAAAGCTCAACAGATTTTCCCGCATTATTATGAAAGATTTAAATCTGACGGTGTTGAACACAATTTATATACAGGGCAAAACATCGCGCCTGAACTTCATTATCATTCAAAAGTTGTTCATAAACTGAGATATTGGCAACTGAAAACGATCTGTAATATGGAACGTGAATTTCAGATTTTCAAAAAAGATCTTCCGATTTCACTTGATATTGCTTCATTGATTTTTGTTTATAATGAAAAAATAGACATCCGTTTCCGAATGGATGAAAAACGTTTTGACGTAGACGGAGCATTCAATTCTTACTATGAAATTATTAAAAAACGTTTGGATAAAGCTCATGTGAAAGATTCGACGGACAGAATTACGTGTCCTGGGAAAATTACGATCGTTTATTTCGGAATGGAAAACCAAAGAGAATATCTGGATTACATCAACAGATTACAGAAAAAAGGAATTCTCCAAAATGATACAGAATTTCTGAAAGTTGAAGATCTACAGGGAATTACAGGACTTCTTGCATTAAGGGTTTCGATAGCTCATGAAGATCAGTCTATGAAATAAGAATCCGGTTTTTTCAGTTCGCCTTGCGGAATTTGCGCCTGTTCAAATATTGAAAATTCTATGGTTCTGCAAATACTGTTTAAAGCCAGATCATTTTCTTCTTCACCAAAAGGTTCTCCAATTTCCTGAATAATGGCATCCAAAGCAATAAAAGTATAACTGATGAGAACCACTATCAAGGGCATCATCCAATCCAGCATATCAACTAAACCAAAAGGCAGCCAAAAACAGTAAAAATAAACAGTTCGATGCAGTAAAACACTGTAGGCAAAGGGTAAAGGTGTGTTATGAATTCTCTCGCAGCCTCCGGAAATATTCGAAAACTGGTTTAACTGATGATCCAACTGCGTTAAAACAATTGTATCAATATTCCCTTTTCTGTTTTGCTCTTTGATCCAATCTGCAATAAATCCCAAAATGATACTGGAAATAAATTTTTTATCTCTCAATTCTTCAACCTGTTCGGGAGACAGCAATCGGGAAAGATGTTCTGTACCAGATTTTTCTCTTAACTGATAATTTAATGACCAGCCAAATGCAGAAATTAATTTTACAATTTTTTGTTTTTCTTCAAGAGAAGGTCCGTCAACAAAAGAGAGAATCTGCCTCGTCAAAGATCTTGTTTCAATCACCAATGATCCCCAAAGTTTTCTTCCTTCCCAATAGCGGTCATAGCTTGCGGAATTACAAAATCCCATAAAAATTGCAAGAGCAAGACCGATCAGCGTAAAAATCGTAGGATTAAGATGAACTTTATAATCGAATATTTTTCCTTTAAAAAAGTAAATAGCCAAAGAAAACAACGTAATGATACTGAGCTGAACAACAATTTTCTTCAATACAGAGCCTCTCCATATGAAAAGCATTTTCAGCCAGTTGGTACGCTGTCTTACAATCATTTTAGTTTAAATTAAAGTGAAAGAAAAGCATATCCGAAAGATAATACCGAAATTATAATTCCAGCCATGAAAATCTGATAGGTTATCGACAAAAGCCTGTATTTTCTGTCCAAAACTTTTCCCAGATAATATAAATCTTTCACCATAGAATCATAAATATAATCACGGTCTTTGATTAAAATATTCATTGCGCTATGATAATCATCAAACATCATTCTATTGAAATTTCCAAAGAACAAAAGATTTACTTTTCTGTCGGCAACATCCTGTAAACTGAATTTTGCCTTTGTAACATTTGGCTTTGTAGATAAAATGGCAAAAATGATCGTTAAAACAGCCGATAACAACAGAATAAAACTCGGAATAATCAAATGTGAGTTTTTCGGAGTATCTAGCTTCGGAACCAAAACGGAAAGACAAACCGAAATGATAATCGCATTTACAGAAAGTAAAATATTGGCTTTGCTGTCTGCAATATCGCTTAATCTTGTATGATTACTCAACGTCACTCTGAACAAAGTATCGACACTTCTGTCGGATTTCGGTTCTTTTTCTTTCTTATTTTCTGAATTATCTTTTTTACTTTCTTTCTTATCGTCGTCTTTTTCCAGCTTTTTCTCGATTTTTTTGATATTTTTCTCCTTTAAAGGTTGCCAAGCTTGTTTTGCATAATCTGTGTAAAATTTATGCTTATTTTTCAGCATTTCAAGATTTCCGGCATTCCATTCATCGTTGGAGAAACATCTTACATTGGTCAGCTCCCACTCTTTTCTCAAAGCATCAGAAATATCATTGTAATCGTGACTTGCAAAATGGCTGCAGTCTGCATCTTTTACGATCTGTTCCAAAAGATTCTGAGGTTCGTAAGTAATTTTTGTTGCCAAAATCAATTTTGAAACGTCCTCAATATAATTTTCAGGGTAATTTTCTTTCTGTAAAAAATCTTTCACAATCTTTACTCCCTCCTCTTCATGATTTTTGGCACATTCTATGTATCCAGTATCGTGAAACCAAAGAGCCAACAGCACCTTTTCCTGATCTTCTCCGGAAACGGGTGTGTTCCTCATTATTTCTTCGGCTTTATTTACCGTAAATGTAGTATGTATAAAATTATGATAAAAATATACCGAAGATAACTTATCTTTGAATAAGGTTTCAACATAATCTTTGGCTTTTTGTAAAATGTCCATCACCGAAATTTAGTTAATGTAAATTTATGAATTTATCCTTGAAAACTCACTTAAAAAATACTTCTGTTGTAATCAGAGTAGCATTGTCCGCCGGAGTTCTCTATTCCTGCGCAACATATAACGTAAAAAAGGGTAAAAACTTATCTGAAATAAGTAATTCTGATATAAAATCCGTAACTGATTTTAAAATTTTCCTGATCGGTGATGCTGGAAATGCAGATGAAGCTCAGGCTCAGAATACCCTGAATTTGCTTAAAGGACAATTGGAAGCTGCCGATAAGAATTCGATGCTGATCTTTTTGGGAGATAATATTTATCCTTCCGGAATGCCCGAAAAATCTGATAAAGATTACAATTCAGCAAAGAAAAAGCTGGAAGATCAATTGGCAATTGTAAAGAATTTTAAAGGAAAAACTTTAGTTATTCCTGGAAATCATGATTGGTACAACGGATTGGACGGTCTGAAGGCTCAGGAAGAATTTGTAAAGGATTATTTTAACGATAAAAAGTCTTTTTTACCAAAAGCTTCCTGCCCGATTGATGATATTAATTTGACCAAAGATGTAAAATTAATTGTCATTGATACAGAATGGGCTTTGGTAAACTGGGACAAATATCCCGGAATCAATAAAAACTGTGACATCAAAACCCGTGAAGATTTTTTTGATGAATTTAAAGATTTAATTAATAAAAATCAGGATAAGAGAATTATTGTCGCATTACATCATCCTGTAATCAGTTCAGGAACTCACGCTGGCTATACTTCTGCGAAATCTCATCTTTATCCTTTTAAGAGTAAAGTTCCGGTTCCTGGAGTTGCAAGCTTGCTGAATGTTGTAAGAACTTCATCAGGAGCCAATCCTCAAGACATCAACAGTCAGCATTACGCTGATTTATCGAATAGATTAAAGAGCATTGTTCAGGAAAAGGAAAATATCATCTTTGTTTCTGGACACGATCATAATCTGCAATATCACGAAGAAAGAAATATCAGACAAATCATCAGCGGAGCCGGTTCCAAAACAGATCCTGCATCCATCGGAGAAAAAACAGATTTTTCTTATGGAGGAAGTGGTTTTGCTGTATTAAATATCAGAAAAGATCAAAGTTCCGATGTTGAATATTTTTCGACAAAAGACAATAAACTGGAAAAACTTTCACAAATTCAGGTGATCGATAAACCTAAAGAGTTTGTAAACAATTATCCTAATTCTTTTCCATCAACCGTTTCATCTACCATTTATCCTAAAAAATTAACGGAAAAAGGAAAATTCTACAGATGGCTTTGGGGAGATCATTACAGAAGATATTACGGAATGCCAATCGAAGCTCCGACAGCAAATATTTCGACACTTGACGGAGGTTACACTCCTTTCAGAGAAGGTGGTGGAAACCAGTCGAACAGTTTACGATTGAAATCTCAGGACGGACAGGAATTCGTCATGAGAGGTGTGAAAAAAAGTGCCGTTCGTTTTCTTAATAATATGGCTTTCAAGAAAAGTACTTTCGGAAACGAACTGAATAATACTTTTCCGGAAAAATTCCTGCTTGATTTTTATACAACCAATCATCCGTTCACTCCGTTTGCTGTAGGAAATATGGCAGATAAGCTGGATCTTATTCACAGCAATCCGAGGCTGTATTATATTCCAAAACAATATGCTTTAGGTGAATACAATATGAATTACGGTGATGAAATGTATATGATTGAGGAGCGTTTTTCTTCAGATCCGAAAACTTTAGCATCAATCGGGAATGCAAAAGATATTATTTCGACTGATGATGTTCTTAAAAATTTTAATAAAAACTATAAATATTCTGTAGATCAGGAAACGTACATCAGAGCAAGAATTTTTGATATGCTGATCGGCGACTGGGACAGACATTCCGACCAATGGAAATGGGCAGAATACAAAGACGGTGACAAAACAATTTACAAACCGATTCCAAGAGACAGAGATCAGGCTTTCAGTAACTATGATGGTGCAGCTTTTAAACTTATCATGAATATTCCGGCAATCCGCCACATGAAAACTTTTAAAGATGATATTAAAAGTGTAAAATGGCTTGCTATGGAACCTTATCCTTTGGATCTGGTTTTCTTAAAAGGTTCTACGCAGGAAGAATGGATCGCACAGGCAAAATATATTCAGGAACATCTTACGGATAAAGATATTGACGAAGCTTTCAACAATTTACCGAAAGAAGTAAAAGATGCAACAATTGCAGATATTCAGAGAAAATTAAAATTAAGAAAAACGAAATTAGAGACTTATGCTTCTCAATATTATGATGTTTTACAGAAAAAAGTTCCATTAGCCGGAACAGTAAATCCTGATAAATTTGTGATCACAAAAACAGGAAGTACAGTTAATGTAAAGCAATATAAATTAGACAAAAACAAAGAAAATCAGGAATTGGTTTTCGAAAAAACATATGATGATTCCAAAACAAAAGAACTTTGGATCTACGGTCTTGAAGATGATGATATTTATGAAGTTTCCGGTGACGGAAAACCTAGAATGAATATCAGATTAATTGGAGGTTATAATAATGATACTTACAATGTTGCAAACGGAAGTAAAGTGAAAATTTATGATTTTAAATCACAAAAAAACACTTACAACACACACGGAGCAACGAAAAGAATTTCAGACGATTATGACATCAATACTTACAATTACAAACATCCGAAATATAACTTCTTTGCAGGATATCCCAATGCAGACTACAATCCGGATGACGGCGTAATTTTAGGTGTTCTAGCAAATTTTACAGTAAATAATTTCATCCGAAATCCTTATACTCAAAAACACAGTCTGAAAGTTAATTTTTATACTGCAACAGGTGGATTCAATGCGGCTTACAAAGGAATTTTCAAAAAAGCTGTCGGAAGTTGGGATTTTAATCTGGACGCAGCTTTCACAACTCCGCGTTTTGCTGAAAACTTCTTTGGATTATCTAATGAAAGTGAGTATGATAAGGAAACAATGGAAAGAAAATTCAACAGAGCAAGAATTTCAAAAATTAATTTTGCGCCTTCGATTTCTAAGAAAAGCTGGTCTAATATTTTTAATCAATTTCAATTAACTTTTGAAAATAATAAAGTTCAGAGAAACGGAGATCGTTTTGTAGATCTTTCTACCGATGTAAAACCTGAAGTTTTCGACAATCAGCAATTTGCAGGTGCGAATTATACTTTCAGTTATAAAAATGTAGACAATACCGCTTTCCCGACTTTAGGCATGGAATTTAAAGTAAATGCCGACTGGAAAACCAATCTTACAGATACAAAAAGAAATTTTCTGATATTGAAAGGAACCCTATCGTTGGATCACAGATTGGACAGCCGAGGAAATTTTGTTTTTGCCAATTCCAGCAACGGAATGTGGATCAACAATAATAATTTTGAATTCTATCAGGCTGCAGCTATTGGAGGAAATAACGGAATGAGAGCCTTCAGAAATGAAAGATTCTCTGGAAAATCTTACTTTACCAACAACTCTGAAATCCGTTGGGATTTTGGAAGAGTGAAAAACAATATCGTTCCGGCAAACATGGGAATTTTATTGGGTTATGATGTCGGAAGAGTCTGGAATGACAACGAAGATTCAAGAAAATGGCATCAGTCTGTCGGTGCAGGATTTTGGCTAAGCATTGTTGAAATGTTTTCGGCAAGACTGAATTATTTCTACGGAACAGATGGCGGAAGAATTTCCGGAGGTGTAGGAATGACGTTTTAATTATTAAAGTAAAAATGACTTTATATAACAAATCCGCAGAAATTTTCTGCGGATTTTGTTTTTATTTTAAAGGAAACCTGTACACATTTCCACCTGTTTTCTTATCCTTTTCATCCGCAATCAGGAGCGTTTTATCATCAAGAAAGACAATCGCTTCCTTTTGAGTATTATGGTTTAATGATATTTTCTGAATTTTTGTTTTACTAAAATCATCGGCTGTAAATCCAGTCAGGACCTGAATATTTTTATGATTTAATAAAATAATCTTATCTTTTGTGCTGTTAATTGTTGCAGAAGTAATGGCTGCGTCGCTGTATCCTCCCGGAAGCTTCAATTTACCTATCAATTTTGCTTCAAAATCCCCTTCTTTATTCGGAACCTGAAAAACTAGAAAAGTGCCGTCAAATCCTTTGCTTCTGTTTTTTGTAAACAAATAAAAATTTCCGTCCATTTCTACAAAAGCTTCACAATCATACAGCCAATTTGATTTTTTTGGTGGAAATTCTGTCTGACCTTCATAATGAAATTTCGTAGTCTGAGTTACGCTTGTATTTTTCTGTGAAGCATCTTTTAAATCTAATTTTAAAATAGCTAAATTCTGTCTGTTATTATCATTATTTCCAAAATCTCCGATGTAAATATTCCCTTGAGAATCTTCTGTAATATCTTCCCAATCATTGTTTTCAGCATTATCTACCAAAACATCAGCAATTTGATTTCCTTGTAAATCTAATCCATAGACAACGTTTTTATTTCCCTGATCTTCAATTGCCCAAATTGTTTTTTTATCCTTAGACAAAGCAATTCCGGAAACTTCCTTCAATTTTTTAGGTAAAGAAAATTCTACTTTTAAAGTATCATCTACTGACTGTTCACTTTGAGTTTTCGGATTACATCCGACCAGTAAAAGTGATGCTACTGCACAAAAAATATTCATTTTCATTAGTTGTTATTTATTAGTTTTGCCTTTTCCCAAAGAACATCCATTTCCTCCAAAGACATATCAGAAAGACTCATATTATTATTCAAAGCTAGCTCTTCCATCTTCTGGAATCTTGAAATAAACTTTAAATTGGTTCTTTCCAACGCCGAATCCGGATTGATTCCGGAAATTCTTGCATAATTGATCAACGAGAAAAAAACATCGCCCAATTCCTGCTCTTTTTTATCCAGATCTGTTTCAGCATGAAATTCCTGAATTTCTTCATCTACTTTTTTCCACGCATCTTCGGCATTATGAAATTCAAAACCGATTCCTTTTACTTTATCTTGAATTCTGTACGCTTTTACCAAACTCGGAAGACTTTTAGGAACTCCTCCCAAAATAGATTTATTTCCTTCTTTTAACTTTAATTTTTCCCAATTCTGCTTCACTTCTTCTTCATCTTTCACCGTTGTATCTCCATAAATGTGAGGATGACGGAAAATTAATTTTTCATTTAAAGAATTAATAACATCCGCAATATCGAAACTTTCTTTTTCTGAACCAATTTTAGCATAAAAAACCAAATGCAATAAAACATCGCCCAATTCTTTCTTGATTTCCTGTAAATCGTTCTGCAAAATAGCATCCGAAAGCTCATAAGTTTCTTCCAAAGTCAAATGACGAAGCGATTCTAGTGTCTGTTTCTGATCCCATGGACATTTTTCACGCAGATCATCCATAATGTCCAATAATCTTCCGAAAGCTTCCAGTTTTTCCTTTTTGGTATTCATAGTTTGAGAATTCAAGTGATACAAATTTAAGGTAAATCTTTTTGAATGTTCTTTTGTCTTGAAACATTTTAATTTTGTTGCTAATTCGCAAAGACGCAAAGTTTAATCCAGCTTGATGTTTTAAGATGCAAGGATTTTATCTTCGATAAAATTGTATGACGTTGAACTTTGCTAAAAATATTTGATTTTCTACACTTTAAAAAGTATACTATTAAAAAGAAATTTGTGCCTTTGCGAATTACTATCCAAAACAAAAAACCTCGCCATTTCGGACGAGGTCTATATTTTAATTCAAAATGAATTATCCTTGTTTTCTGTGTGTACTTTTTGGAGCTGCTTTTGCTGCAGAAGTAGCTTTTACTTTTGGAGTTGCAGGTTTTTCAGCTTTTGGAGCCGCTTTTTTAGGAGCTTCTTTTTCTACACTTACTTCTTCTGTTGCAGGTTCACCTTCTAAAGTTTCAGGTTCAGCTTTTACAAAACTATCCGGAGTGATATATCCAGCTTTGTGAAGAATATTGTACCACTGCGCTAATTTCTTAATATCAGAAGCATAAACTCTTTCTGTATCGTAGTTTGGAAGAGAAGCCGTCATGAATTCTTTCAATTCAGCATCGTTTGATTTGTGAGGAATAGCCTCTTTATAATCGTAATTTTTAGCAATATTTTCAAAAACTTCAAACAAAGGAACTTCTTTATCAAACGTGAACATCGCGATGTTGTCTAATAAACTTACTTGACTAGAATTTCCGATGCTAATTTTTTTCTTTGAAGTAACATCTTCAATAATAAATCCGTTTCTTAATTGTGAAACTAACTTGAAAAGTCCTGGTTTTCCAGAAATTGAAATTATTTTTTCTAACAGCATAATTTTATTTTTTGTAAACTTTGCAATCGGCTTTCAGCTTTTTGCTATTTATATTCTTTTTTATTTTTAATTCAAACTATTTTGGAAATCTCATCTTGTAATTGATGCTTACGTCTCCTTGAGTGATTTTTGTTAATTTCCCCTTTACCAGCTTCTTTTTTAAAGCGCTTAAATGGTCTGTAAACAAAATTCCTTCAATATGATCATACTCATGCTGAATTACGCGGGCTCTAATATCGGAAAAAGTTTCTGTATGTTTCACAAAATTTTCGTCATAATATTCAATTACGATCGTTCCCTTTCTCTTCACATCCTCTCTCACATCCGGAATAGACAGACATCCTTCATTGAATTTCCACTCTTCACCAGATTCTTCAAGAATTTTAGCATTAATGAAAACTTTCTTGAAATCTGCCAATTCATCCTTAATATCTTCATAGTCTTCATCCTCTGCAAGAGGCGAAACATCTACCATAAACAGACGAATATCAAGTCCGATCTGAGGTGCAGCCAATCCTATACCGTTTGCACTGTACATCGTTTCGAACATGTTTTCTATCAACTCTTGCAGCTCGGGATAATCTTTATCAATATCCTTAGCCACTTTTCTTAAAACTGGATCCCCAAAGGCTCTTATCGGTAAAATCATCTTGTTCTTTGTTCTAAAAAATTTTGCAATATGATGGTTGCACTTACTTTATCTATTAATCCTTTTTCTTGTCTCTGTTTTTTGCTTTTCCCACTTTGGGAAATAAAAAACGAAGCCATTTTGGACGTAAATCTTTCATCAAGTCGATTCACTTTAACATTTGGAAATTCTTTTTGAAAAATTTCTATAAATTTTAAAATGTCTGTTTCCACTTCTGAAAGATTTCCTTTCAAATCTACGGGAAGTCCTATTACTACTTCATTAACGACATTTTCACTGAAATATTTTTTCAAAAATTCCACCAGTCCTGAAGTTTGTACAGTATCCAAACCACTCGCAATGATCTGCATATCATCCGTCGCAGCAATGCCACAACGAGCCTTTCCATAGTCTATTGCAAGGATTTGTCCCATAAGTTTGCAAATTTAGTAAATTTTAATGATTTTATTCCTAACACTGTTTTTTTTCTAAATCATGTTTATTTCCAGTAATTTTTTTATAATTTTAATTTTCCAAAACTGAAAATATGAAGAAACTCATCCTCGTAAGACATGCAAAAAGTGACTGGCCGGAAGAAACGGAGGACTTCGACAGACCATTGGCAGACAAGGGTTTAGAAGAAGCAATGCACATGTCCAGATTTATGAAAACCAACAATGTGGCAATCGATTATTTTGTATCGAGCCCGGCAGTTCGTGCGTTGAATACGTGCAAAATTTTCAATCAGACCTATCATATCAACATTATTACGAATGAGAAACTTTATAATCCCTCGGAAAGTAATTTTGAATCTGTAATTTATGATTTGGACGACAGCCACGAATCAGTTGCCTTTTTCTCTCATAATAACGGAATTTCCAACTTCGCAAATTCTATTTCTCATGATATTTTTCACTTCCCGACTTGTGGTGTTGCAGGTTTTGAAATTGATTGTAATTCGTGGTCTGAGTTTGATGGAGCGAAAAAGAAATTACTATTCTTTTATGATCCGGGGAAAATTTAATTTTAAATTAAAAATCTTTTATCTATTAATTTTTATATTCTTTTTTTCCTGTCAGAAGAAAGAAAAAACTTATTTTGAGGTCATCTCTTCAAATGATGTTAAACTTTCCAATCCTACACCTCACGAATGGAGATATACCAGAAATGAGAAGTTCCAGACCTTTGAAAATTTTCAGAAATCAAAAAAAATTATTCCTGAAGCCGGAAAAAATACGATTTATCTTCAGCCTATAGGAGAATTTAATGATTTACAAAAGAAACAGATTGAATTAAGTAAAGAGTATTTAAAAGCTTATTTTCAACTGAATACAAAAGTACTTCCATCTTTGTCAAATACTATTTTTCCAAAATCTGTCAGAAGAATAAAGGATGAGAACGAACAAATTTTGGCAGGATATGTTTTGGATAGTGTTTTAATAAAGAGAAAACCGAAAGATGCTATTGTTTTGATGGGAATCACAGAAAAAGATCTTTTCCCAAAATCTGACTGGAATTATGTTTTCGGTTTAGCATCATATAAAAGTGGAGTTGGTGTAACTTCAATGTACAGATTTGCCAATGGAAATTTAACGGAATCTAATTTTAATCAAAGTTTAGAAAGACTCCTGAAAACAAGTTCCCACGAAATAGGACATATGTTCGGAATCACTCATTGCCTGAATGCAAACTGCGCCATGAACGGCAGCAACAATCTTTCAGAAACTGATTCTCGTTTTGCGCGTGCTTGTTCGCTTTGTCAGCAAAAATTAAATTCAAGCATACATTATGATAATAAAAAACGTCTGATCGAATTAAAAAGCTTCTTTGAAAAACAGCATCTCAATTCAGAGACAACAAGAGTCGAAAGTGATTTAAATGCATTAAAATAAAAAAGCTCCAACAAAAGTTGAAGCTTTTAATTTTATTTTCTTTTCAGATCCAGATCATCAAAATCAAAACTAAAATCTGTAACGTCAGAAATAGGCTTTAATCTCGCTGATTGTGCTTTTCCTGTTTCATCATAATCAAAAATAATATATGCATCGGCATCATAGCTTCTGTCGTCCCATTTGATGATGAAAGAATTATTAGAGAAAGGCAACAATTCACCTTTCAATCTTGGAGAATTTTTACATAAAATTTTATATACATTTCCCTGCTGAGAAATTTCTACATCACCAAACCATTTATCATTATAAGTTCCAACGAATTGTTCAGATTTTGGCTGTAGATTTTTATCTTTTTTGAAAGTTTCAGATTTTGCAAAAGCATCTTTTTTTTGCTTATCATAAAATTCTTCCGTCTTTTTCATTCTGTCACCATAAGTTTTCAGCCAGTTTCTATCCTCAACTCCAAGATAAGAATCTTTTACAGTATTTGTGATCGTATTGAAAGCTGCTCCGGATTGTTGATTTGTTAAAACCACAATTCCCAGTTTCATATCAGGAATCAACGTAAACTGAGTTACCGTTCCGATCAATCCGCCTGTATGCTGAATTTGTTTGTGACCTTTCACATTACTTAAGAACCATCCCATTCCATAACCATAAAAACTCGTATCATAAGGGTTTTTCGCTGCAACTCCTGCAGGAATTTGCAAACTCCAAAGCTGTTGAACATTTTTATCTGAAACTAATTTCTTACCGTCTTTTGTCGTGAAATTATTCAACAAGAACTCTGCCCAAGTTGTCATGTCTTTGATATTACTCATAATTCCACCGGCTGCGTTTGCTGTTTCGTTCCAGTCGTGAGGAACAGCTATTGCTTTTCCGTCTACAGGAGCGTGTGCATCGATCTTATTTGAAATTGCTTTCGCTCTGTTGTAGCTTCCAAAACTTGAAGTCATTCCGACAGGTTTCATAATTCTTTGTTCAATAAAATCTGCCCAAGACAATCCCGAAACTCTGTGGATAACTTCTCCGGCAACGATGAACATGATATTATTATAATCCAAAGTTGTTCTGAAAGGATTTTCCGGCTTTAAATATCTTACGTTATGCACAATATCATTCACCGTCATATTTCCGCCTTCAGGAAAGAACATTAAATCTCCCTGTCCCAAACCTAATCCTGCTCTGTGAGTTACTAAATCTTTAATCGTAACATTTTGAGAAACATACGGATCATACATGTGAAATTCAGGAATATATTTTGAAACGTTGTCGTCCCAGTTCAATTTTCCTTCATCTGCTAAAATTGCTAATGCGGTACAGGTAAAACCTTTAGAATTTGATGCAATTCCGACAAGAGTATTGTCATCCATCGGTTGTTTTGACGTCAAAGAACACACTCCGAAACCTTTAGAGTAAATCAATTTACCATCTTTGATGATTCCTACTGACATTCCCGGAACGTCAAATGTTTTTAATGTATTTTGAACTAATTCATCCAATTTTTTTTCTTCAACCTGTGCATTAAAAACACCTACAGCTAAAAGAAGAAGGAAAAAAGAAAGTTTTTGTTTCATTTTTTTTAATTTTTTCAAAGTTAAACAATTCAGGATTTATAAGTAAATTTGAAGCTTTAAAAGATAATTTCATTTAATAATGACCAAAATCCTACTTCTTTCCGATTCGCATTCTTACATTGATGACCGAATTTTAGAATACGCTCAGCAAGCCGATGAAATTTGGCATGGCGGAGATTTTGGAAGTATGGATGTGATTGAACAGCTTGAAAAAATTAAACCTTTAAAAGGAGTTTACGGAAATATCGACAATGCAAAAATCCGTTCTGAATTTCCAGAAGTGAATCGTTTTTTTTGTGAAAATGTAGAAGTTTTAATGATTCACATCGGTGGTTATCCTGGAAAATATACTCCGTTAACTCAAAAAGAAATTTCTGAAAAAGCTCCGAAATTGTTTATTTCAGGACATTCGCATATTTTGAAGGCGATGTTTGATCAGAAAAACAATTTACTTCATCTGAATCCGGGAGCTTGCGGAAAACAAGGTTGGCATAAGATGAGAACGATGATGCGTTTCGTGATTGATGGTGACGAAATTAAGGACTTGGAAGTTATTGAATTGGGATCTAAAATTTAAAATTACACTTAAAAACTATTAAGAAAAACTGGGGGATTCAGAATATTAAGAGATTGTTTCGTTCCTCGCAATGACAAATTATGAAGATAGGCGATAAAGTTTCTGTAGTTGATGAAGATTTGAGCGGAGTTGTAACTTCCGTTAATGGAAATATTGTTGTTTTCAAAGATGAATATGGCTTTACTTATCAATATCCGAAAGAAAAATTGGTTCCGAAAGATTCTGATCTTTACGAAAATGTAAGAGTTGTAAAAAAAGCAGAACCCAGAAAAAATATTTCTAAAAAACATCAAAGAAATCATTTGGTTTTGGACTTACATTTTCATAATTTGGTTAAAAATCCTAATGATTATGACAGTTTTGAAAGATTGTTCATTCAAAAGGAAAAACTGTTGGAGGTCATTGCGTTTTGCAGAAAAAACAATCTGAAAAGACTGGAAATTGTGCATGGAATTGGAGACGGAGTTTTACAGAGAATGGTTTTTGACGTTTTGGAAAGCCAGACAAATCTGGATTTTTATAATAAGGAAATACTTCACCATCAATCGGGTGCGGTAATGGTAGAATTTCACTAAATTTGCAGGAATTGAAATATGAACGTACTTAATTTACTTTTTACCAAAGACGGATTAATTTACCAGATTGCAAAGAATAAAAGCATTTTGGAGGAAAAATCTTATTTCGTAGACGAAGAATCTCCGGAAAATCTGATTGCGGATAAACTGGATGAAGTGTTGATCAAGCAAAGATTCGATGAAATTCATGTAGTTTCCGCACTGAATCATTTTACGTTGATGCCTGAAGGGTTTTCGGAGCATGAAACAGGATTTGAATTAATTGCTTATAATGCGCCTGTTGATAAGGAAAAAGAAGAGTTAATGCTTTCTGTTAATGAAAAATTTAAAGTTCAGTTTTATTATACTTTTCCGAAAAATTTTTATAAAAAGATTAAAGAATTGGCTATTCCGGTTCAGTTTAATTTTTCCGGGGAGAAGTTTTTAAATTCAATTAATAACAAAAACAACAAGGAAATTCACATTAATCTTTATCATAATCAATGTGAGTTTTTCGCGATAGACAACAAAAAAATCATTTTATACAATAACCTGGATGTTAATTCGGAGGTTGATTTTCTTTATTTCGTGATGTTCACTTTAAGTAAAATTGGTTTTGGAATCAATGAAACCAGCTTTTTTGCTTACGGAGAAACTACTGAAAATGAAACCTTTATTTCAGAATTACAGAAATTCGTAAAGAATATGAGAATTGTATTTGATAACGTTCCTACCAAAAATTTTATTTTAAATTAGGTAACAGATAGGTCTTATTTTTAGCCTGCAACCTATTACCTACAATCTAACAACAAAAAACATGTACAGAATAATTTCCGGCAAATGGAAAGCTAAGAAAATAGCCGCTCCGAAAAATTTTGACGTAAGACCGACAACGGATTTTGCGAAAGAAGCTCTCTTCAGTATTTTGGAGAATACTTATGATATGCAGTCGATTTCTGTGCTGGATTTATTTGCAGGAATTGGCTCGATAAGTTTTGAATTCGCTTCAAGAGGTTGTCAAGATATTACTTCCGTAGAAATGAACCCGAAACACACAAGTTTTCTAAATTCTACTGCTTCTGAATTAGGATTTAGCTTACAGGTAAGTGTTCAAAGAGGTGATACTTTCGATTGGCTGAAAAAATTCAGAAATAAGAAAAGCTATGAGATTGTATTTTCTGATGCACCTTTCGAAATGGAAGAAAAGAAATATCACGAACTGATTTCTTTAGTTTTAAACAATAAATATTTAAAGCCAAACGGAATTCTAGTCGTAGAACATCAAAGCCGAATGAAATTCGATCATCCGAATTTAACCGACACCAGAAAATACGGAAACGTAAGTTTCAGCTTTTTTGAACCGAATAAAGAAGAAAATATTGAAATAACAGATAATCAGGAATAATTTTCCTGATTTTTTTTTGCTTACATATTAAACAACTTCTACTTTTTCAGAAGTTACAACCGCACTTTCGCCCCATTTTGCAATTTCATTTAAAACAGGAAGCAGTGTTTTTCCAAAATCCGTTAAAGTATATTCTACCATTAAAGGTGGTTTTTCCGTGTAGACTTTTCTATTGATAATCTTGTCTTCTTCCAGTTGTTTTAACTGAAGACTTAAAGTTCTTTCGGTGATTGTCGGGATTAATTTTCTTAACTCATTGTATCGTTTTGCTCCGTCTACAAGATAATACAGAATTACAGCTTTCCATTTTCCGCCGATGAATCTCATGGTTACTGTTGTACAGCAAGGATATTCTTTGTTGTCGATTGAATACATTTTATACTATCATTTTAGACCGTTATTGCAAATGTATTAAACTTAAATTAGTTTTGCAACTATAAAAAATATAGTATAAAAAATTATGAACTTTTTAAAGAAAATGAAATCTAGATATACTGTGAAAAAGTATAATCCTCAAGGAACAATCAGTAACGAAAAATTACAGACGCTTAAAGAAATTTTACATTTAAGTCCTTCTTCCATCAACAGTCAGCCATGGAATTTCGTCTTTGTAAATAACCCTGAAATTAAAGAACAACTTGCCGAAGCTTCTTATTTTAACAAAGAAAAAATTTTAGACAGCAGTTATCTGATCGTTTTTCAAGTAATTAAAGATCCGGAAGATTTCGAAAAACAAATCGAAGAAAATTTACCTGAAGGTTCAATCAATTATTACAAAACTTTTGTAAAGCCAAAAGGTGAAGCCGAAATCAAATCATGGCTAAAACATCAGGTTTATCTTTCTCTTGGCATCTTGCTTTCTGCTTGTGCAGCTATGGAAATCGATTCTACTCCGATGGAAGGAATTGAAAACGATAAATACGATGCGATTTTAAATAATGAAAAGTATGAAAGCTTATTTGCTGTTGCAATTGGAGAAAAATCTGAAAATGACAGTAATCAGCCAATTCATACTCCGAAGAAAAGATTAAAAAGAGAGAATGTGATTTTGGAAATGTAAAAAGTCAATAAAAAAGCTGTTTCAAATTGAGACAGCTTTCTATTTTATAATACTTTAAATTCTAAGTCGATACTTTTTCCGAAGAATTTTTTTGAAATTTTTTCAAAGTTCTTGGTTAGATCGGAAAGATAAAAATGATAATTCGGTTTTGGATTGTGATCATTCAAAAGATTATACTTATCCAAAATGATCTTTAAATGATTGGCTACAATATTCGGTGAATCAATTACACGAACTCTGTTTCCATAATATTGTTTGATTTCATCAATTAATAAAGGATAATGTGTACATCCTAAAATTAAAGTTTCAATATTTTTTAATTTACTATTGCTCAGGTAATTATAAATAATTGCATGAGTAATCGGATGATTTTTGAAACCTTCTTCAATCGCGGGAACTAATAATGGTGTTGCCAACTCATCAACTTTGATCCATTTATTATGTTTTCTGATGCTTTTCTTGTAAAGTCCGGAATTTACAGTTGCTTTAGTTGCAATTACACCAACATTATTGTGAATTTCATACGAAACTTTTTCCGCAACAGGATTTATTACGTCGATTACAGGAACTTTTCCAGCAACAGACTGCATTACTTCATTCAAAGCATTTGCGGTTGCTGTATTACAGGCTATTACAATTGCCTTACAATTTTGTTCCAACAAAAAATTTGTAATTTTTGTAGAATATTCTATAATTGCTTCCTTTGATTTTTCACCGTAAGGAAGATGCTTTGTGTCCCCAAAATAAATCAGATCTTCATGTGGAAGAAGTCTTTTGATTTCTTTAGCTACAGTTAATCCTCCAACTCCACTATCAAAAATTCCGATAGGCTGTTTTGGTGAAAGATGCGAATAATCTTGCTTTTTAGTTTTCAAAATTGAGTTGAAATTTTATACAAAAATAGTGAAATTTGTGTGACAATATATCATGTTTAAAAGAGATGCTTCGACAAGCTCAGCATGACATCGCGAATACTAACTGTTTTAAACAATAATTAATCGAATAGTATTAGAAATGTCATGCTGAGCTTGTCGAAGCATCTTTATTTATTAATTTAAACGATAAACAAATCCGAAGCAATTCCATCTGCCATAAACCAATGTTTTTCCGGAATTTTCAGATGATTGTTTTCAATAATCAAAATTTCTTCTTCCAGTTTTGATTTAATTTCGCTTTGGAAGTGATCAAGAACTTCATTATTAAACTTTTCTTTTAAACTTTCGAGATCAACACCCCAAATTGTTCTTAATCCAATCATAATCATTTCATTAAACTGATCATTTTGAGAAAGAATTTCTTCTTCTTTAGCCAACAAATTTGAGTTTAATTTTTTAATATATTGTGGATTATTGGCAATATTCCAACTTCTGACATCATGACCGTTGTACGAATGTGCAGATGGACCGATTCCCAGATACTCTTTATACTTCCAATAGGCAGAATTATGTCTTGAATAAAAGCCTGGTTTTGCAAAATTCGAAACTTCATAATGTTCAAATCCATTATCTTTTAAGAAATCTGACAGATAATAAAACTCTTTATTCTGTTCTTCTTCTTTTGGACTGAGTACTTTTCCTTTAGAAATCCAATTTTCCAAAGCTGTTTTTGGCTCAACCGTTAAAGCATAAGACGAAATATGCGGAACTTCCAGAGCAATTGTTTTGTTTAAATTTTCCTTCCAGATTTCTAAATTGGAAGTTGGCGAACCGTAAATTAAGTCAATACTCAAGTTTTCAAAACCAAAATCCTGAGCTCTTTTGATAGAACCTTCAGCTTCCGAAGCTGTATGTGCACGATTCATTAGTCTTAAATCTTCCTCAAAAAAACTTTGAGTACCGATTGACAAACGATTGATCGGAGAATTTGATAATCCTTTCAAAAAATTTTTATCCAAATCATCCGGATTGGCTTCTAAAGTGATCTCAATATCTTTATCAAAACTCAAATATTTTAAGACTTCATCAATTAAAAATTTGACTTCATCAGGAGAAAGGATAGAAGGCGTACCTCCGCCAAAATAAAGTGACTGTAATGTTTTGTTTTGCAGTTCGTCTTTTCGCAAATAGATTTCCTTTTTCATAGCAGCAATCATTTCATCTTTAAAATTTAAAGATGTTGAAAAGTGGAAATTACAATAGCTGCACTTTTGCTTACAAAACGGAATGTGAATATAAATCATAAAAAAAGCTCTGAAGAAATTCAGAGCTCAAATTTATTTAAATTAAATTGATTAATATCTATAACCTCTGTGATTAATGAAGTTATCGAAGTTATATCCTAATCCAATCATGAAGCTGTTTCCTCCATATTCCTGGATATCAGATAAACCTAAGTTGTAAGTAGCTCCAATCATAAATTTATTGAATCTTACTTTTACAACTGGTGCAATCTGCAATTGCTGACTGTCGAATCTGTTCTGAACAGATCTGTAGCTAACTCCGAAAGAGAATGAATTGATATCATTAAAGAACGTACCCATTAAGTTATAATCGATTGTTCTTGTAGAGTTCGTGTTAAGGTTGATCAACGCAGATGGAGTGAAATAAATGTTATCTCCTACATGCCAATCATATCCTAAGTTTAAGAAAAACTTAATCGGAGAAGGCTCACGTCCGTTTACGATCGCCTCATCGTTTGTAAGAGCGATATCGTTAACAGAAACTCCTGCGAAGATATTTCTAAATGTAGCCTGTGCTCCAAAGTTTGCATAAGCCATGAAGATATTACTTTCACTTCCCTGCAATAATGGGTCTGAAGCGTCCTGCGTATTAATTTTTGAATAATCAAAATTCATATTATAGAAGCTTACACTTGTACCGAAAGAGAATTGGTCTTTTCTGTCTCCTTCACTACTAAGAGGAATAAAATATGAAGCACCTGCTGTAATACCTCCCGCAGAAATAGGACCATTGCTGTCTCTGAATACAGATAAACCAGCTCCTACTCTATCAAAGATGTTCGCGTTGATCCCAACCGACTGTACGTTTGGAGATTCGCTGAACTTTGAAAATTGCTGCTGATAGTTAAGATTAAGCTGCACATAGTCTGTTTTTCCATATTGTGCAGGGTTGAACAAAAACTCACCATCTAAAAGATATTGTTGATAGTACGGTAAAGTTTCTTGTGCTTTGTATGCATTCGACAAAAGAGCTAAACATACTATAGCATATAGTTTTCTCATAACAAATCTTGATTTCAATTCAACAAATATAAAAAAATTCTCAATATATTTTTAGTTTTCTAAATAATTTCTCCATTTTTTTACAGCATCCGCCATATCTTTCGGCATTGGGCTCTCAAAATATAATTCTTTCTTGGTTGTAGGGTGTATAAATCCTAAAGTATGTGCATGAAGCGCATGTCTAGGCAAAATCTCGAAGACATTTTTTATAAACTGCTTATACTTAGGAAGATTCACTCCTCGGAGAGGTGTATGACCTTCATATCTTTCATCATTAAACAAGGTATGACCGATATGTTTGAAGTGTGCTCTGATCTGGTGAGTCCTTCCCGTCTCCAATTTACACTCTACCCAAGTCATATATTTAAATCTTTCCAAAACTTTGTAATGGGTCACCGCATGCTTTCCTTGGCTTCCGTCTTCATAAGTGTGCATCTGCATTCTATTTTTAGGATGACGTCCGATATGACCACGAATTGTGCCTTCATCATCCTGTACATTACCCCAAACAAATGCCCAATACAATCTTTTTGTTTTTCGATCAAAGAACTGTTTAGCCAAAAAACTTAAAGCATATTCATTTTTAGCAATTACCAAAAGTCCTGAAGTATCCTTATCAATTCTGTGAACCAGTCCTACTCTGTCAAGATCTGATTTTGCATTATTTTGTTCGAAATGATAAGCCAAAGCATTTACCAAAGTTCCATCCCAATTTCCAAATCCTGGATGGACAACCATTCCCGGTTCTTTATCTACGACAACCAAATCATCATCTTCATAAATAATATTAATAGGAATATTCTGAGGAATGATAACATTTTCTCTCGGTGGATGTGCTAATAAAACAGAAATCTGATCTCCTGGTTTTACACGATAATTTTGTTTAACGGCAACTCCGTTCACAATAACATTTCCAGCTCTACAAGTTTGTGAAATCTTGTTCCTTGAAGAATTCTGACGAAAGATCAATAAAAATTTATCTATTCTTAATGGTTCCTGACTTTTGTCTACAGTGAGATTAAGATGCTCATACAACCCTTTATTTTCCTCGTCAATATCAAGATTATCAATACTGTTGGAGTCTAATAATTCTTCATCTAAAAAATCTTCGTTATCTTCTGACATTATTTTATTTTTTATACAAAAGGCTTCAACATAATAAAAGTTGAAGCCTGTATTTTTTACAATAATTAATTTATTATTCTACAACTACCTTTTTAGCTTTTGGCTTTTCAGTAGGTTTTTGTGTTGCAACTACAGTTTTACTTGCCGTTGGATTATTACCAGAACTACCACCTGTATTAGAAGTAGTAGTTTTAGGTTTATTATTTTCAGCTACGGAAGCCGTAGGTTTTGCCGTTGTTGCTTTTGAAACATCTGATTTAAGTGGTTGCGTCATTTGTTTCGGATCATCTTTTCTCGGAGCTGGAGGCGGCGGCGGAGCATTATAATCAGGCTCCTGATGTGCAGGAACTTCCTGATAACGAACCGGAGGCAATCCTGTATCTACTTTCATTCTGTAGATAGAATTCAATTGCTCAATTTTAGCACTCAATTCGGCAGGCGTTTTCTTACTTGCCCAGAGATCAATCTGCATTCCCTGGTCCCGGACATCTCCTGCAGCCGGATCCTGATAATAAATAATATCAGATTCGTCCTTGCTTCCGTCTTCATGTTCTACAAGACCAACCTCAAACATACTTTTGGCAATTACTAATCGTGCTTCTTTTACCGTTAATCCCACAACATTAGGAATCGAAATATTTCTCATCGGCCCCGAACCTATCACAACATCTACGATAGAAAATCTTGCCAGTTTTGTTTTAGGTTTTACCTCATTTCCTTTATATAAAATTCTTATAACTGCATCTTTTTGAATGCTTGGTTCGAAAATCGTATCACCCACTTTTAATCCTACCTGTTCCAATCTCTGGAAAGCAAGACCTGAATATTTATTTATAACATCCGGAACCTCAACTTTTGCCCAGGTTCTTGGATTTACTCTCAACTGAATTGCTCTTCCGTCTTTTACACGAGAACCCGGAACAGGATATACCTGCAAAACCTGAAAAGGTCTGTATTTAGGATCATAATTAAAGCTATCCACTTCATACTCCAATCCGGAATCATCCAATATTTTGATTGCTTCCTGTACAGATTTATTGACAATATTTGGAACGGGAATTTCCTGACCGTGGTTGGTATGATATTCTAACCAACGAAATGTAAGCCAAACCAACCCCACAAAAACACCGATGGCTACGACTAAGTTCAGTAAAACTTTCCAATTGAAAAGTGATTTAAGCATACTTAAAGTTACTATAATTAAAGAGCAAATATAATTAATAATTTTATAATGTCCTTTTTATTTAACACATTTCATTTTTGAGCTTAAAATTTAGGAATTTCCGTTTATCCATTATATAAAATCATTAAATTTGCCTTAATTGATACTATATGGACATGAGCAAAAAAAGTGTTGCCGTAGTAATGGGAGGCTATTCTGACGAATATGTTGTATCATTAAAAAGCGGACAATTAATTTATGATTCTTTAGACAGAGAACTTTACGACGTATATAAAGTAGTCATTCTTAAAGATGAATGGTATTTTTTAGACGAAAATGATAAAAAATACGAAATCAACAAAGGTGACTTTTCGGTAACATTAGACAATAATGAAACGTTAAAATTCGATGCGTGTTTTAATATTATTCACGGAACACCGGGTGAAAACGGTATCCTTCAAGCATATTGGGATGCGATCGGACAAAAATATACAGGATGTGATTTTTATCAAAGTGCTTTAACATTTAATAAAAAAGATACATTAGCCGTACTTTCAAAATACGGAATTCCTTCTGCAAAAAGTGTTTATTTAAGAAAAGGGGAAGAAATCAATGTTGACGAAATTGTAGAAAACCTTGGTCTTCCTGTTTTTGTTAAGCCAAATCAATCAGGATCTTCTTTGGGCATTTCAAAAGTTAAAGAAAAGTCTGAATTAATTACAGCGACAGAAATTGCTTTTAAAGAAGATGATGAAATTTTAATTGAAAGTTTCTTAGACGGAATGGAAGTTTCCGTTGGAGTTATCGATTATAAAGGCGAAACCATCGTTTTGGGAATCACAGAAATCGTTCCTCAAAATGAATTCTTCGATTATGAAGCAAAATATGAAGGTGCTTCCGAAGAAATTACTCCTGCAAGAATCGACGATGAAACAAGAATCAGAGTTGAAGAAATTTCCAAAAGAGCATACAATTCTTTAGGAATGAGTGGTTTTTCAAGAAGTGAATTTATTTTAATGGATGGAATTCCTTACATGCTGGAAATGAATACAAATCCAGGATTCTCTCCTGCAAGTATTCTTCCGCAACAGGCAAAAATCTACGGAATCTCTATCACAGACCTTTGTGGAAACGAGGTTGAAAAAGCTTTATCTAAAAAATAACGAGTATGAAAATTGCTGTTTTCCCGGGTTCATTCGATCCGATCACTTTAGGACATTATGATATTATAGAAAGAGCTGCACCGCTTTTTGATAAATTAATTATCGCGATCGGGCAGAATTCTCAAAAAAAATATATGTTTCCTTTGGAAAAAAGGATAGAATTCATCCGAAATTCCGTTGCTGAATTTCCCAATGTAGAAGTCGACTTTTTTGAAGGTTTAACCGTTGATTACTGTTTTGAAAAAAATGCTCAATACATTATCCGAGGTTTAAGAAATCCAGCCGATTTCGAATTTGAAAAAGCTATCGCTCATACCAACAGAACTTTAGCTCATAAAAAACTGGAAACTGTGTTTTTATTAACCTCATCCGGAAAATCTTTCATCAGTAGTAGTATTGTGAGGGAAATTATTAATCACGGAGGAGAATATGAATTGCTTGTTCCTGATTCGGTGAGGGTAGAGAAAAAGTAGAATAATTTATAGTCGATAAATGATGATTGATAAAAAATCCCAATAAAATCAATTATCGATCATCATTTATCATTCATAAAAACATGCACGAACAGTTCAATTTTGCGATAGAAGTTTTGGGAACGATCTCCTTTTCGATGTCGGGAAGCTTTGCTGCGATGCAGAAACGTCTAGATCCGTTTGGAGTATTGATTATTGCGTTCGTAACTTCTGTTGGTGGCGGAACTGTAAGAGATCTTTTGCTTGACATTCCGGTTTTCTGGATGCATGATCTTTTGACTTGTGCTTTGATTATTCTGACAAGCATTTTCACAATGATCTTTAAATCTTTTGAAAAAAATTTCAGGGTAACCTTATTTATTTTTGACAGTTTCGGACTCGGGTTGTTTACAATAATTGGTGTGCAAAAAGGATTGAATGCAGATATTCATCCTTTAATCTGCATTGGTTTAGGAACAATTACCGGCTGTTTTGGAGGTATAATCAGGGATATTTTACTCAACAGAATTCCGTTGATATTCAGAAAAGAAATTTATGCAACAGCATGTATTGTCGGAGGCTCTGCATTTTTACTCTTGACAAAATTTACTACATTAACTTATACTATCATTCAGATTTTCACCATTTTATTAATTGTTTCCATCAGAACTTTAGCCGTAAAATATCATTGGCAGATTCCAAAATTTTATGGATATGAAAATAATTCTGAAATGTAACTAATGAAAAGATTCATTCTTCTATTTTGTCTTTCATTACTTTTATCTTGTAAGCATGAGAGTAAGTTTAATCTTGAAAAAGACTTATATCAATTTTCAGAAAAAATTGAAAATGGTGATACAATAGAAATCAATGTAGATTATTCCGCATGCATGTATTTTGCACATGAGGTTTTTACTTTCGTGAAACAAAATGACACTCTATTCCTGCAGACTCATTCAGAAATTAATTCATTTGGAAAGAGAGAACAAAATTTACCAAAAACATTTTATAATATCCCCGCTTCAGATCAATTATCTTTCGAAAATTATTTTAAATATTTAAAGAAAGAAAACAAACCGAAAGAAGACTTTCGTTCTCCACTTGTAGTTATTTATTACAAAAATAGAGATCAATCTAAATCTTTTTTTGATGATGGTTTACAAGACAAATTCAAAAAATTAGACAAATTTGCTTTAATCAGAGAAAAAATTTATCCTAACGATACATTTTTTAAATCTCCTGAACCACCACCTCCACCGCCTTCAAGAAAAAACAAAAAAGCACCTAAAATAAATTAGATGCTTTATATTTTTATAAACCTCTTTTTAGAATTTTCCTCTGTTTCTCATATTAGGATTGTGGATATGCTTCTGCATTGTCGGCATTTTCATTTGATCTTTCATCATTTTGATTTGATCCGTCATCATTCCTGCACTATCCAATCTCTTCGCTTCTTCCAATAATCTTTGCCCTTCTTGTTTTCTTCCTTTAGAAATTGCTGCAGCCGCAAGATTCAATGTTGCCATTGCTCTGTCATGCTTCATATTTAAACCATATTCTAAAGCTTTTTTCATAAAAGGTTCCACTTTCGTTGGATGATCCTGAGCTTGTGTCAATCCCATCAAATAATGGAAATATCCATACTGAGACTTATGAAGCTGTGCTTGGTAATCTGTAATATTTTTCAACCAAACTCCTGCTTTTTCCATATTTTGCTTTCTCAGCTGCCAGAAAGCCAAAAGAATATTCTCATTCTTAAAGAAAAGAAAAATAGGAAATGCTGCCAAAAGGAAAACTACAATTCCCCAACCTAAACTTCTCGTAAAGATCATCATGTAAAGTCCTAAAAGGATAAGAACTGCCGCAATAGCAATTTTTATGTATTTATTCATTATTAAATTTTAAAAGTGCAAAGATAAAACATTTAGATGTTAGATACTAGAAGTTAGATACTAGAATTCTCACAACTATTCGCTCTTAATTTTCTCGTAAGTCTGAAAACAGAAGTCATATTGGTTTTTATCATCTTTATCATGGCAAGTTTCACTAACCTTTTTCCAAACCTTCGTGTCAATTTTTGGGAAATACGTATCAGCTTTAAGATCAGCTTTTACTAAAGTAACTTCAAGTTTATCAACAACATCCATTGTCTGCGCATAAATATTTCCGCCACCGATAATGAAAATTTCCTCATCAATTTTTTTCGCAAACTTTACAGCTTCTTTAATACTTCCTACAATCAGAATTCCTTCTTCGAACCAGTTCTTTTTTCTCGAAACAACAATATTTGTACGGTTAGGAAGCGGTTTCCCGATACTTTCATATGTTTTTCTTCCCATAATAATCGGATGTCCCGAAGTAATATCCTTAAAATGTTTCAAATCTTTTGGAAGATGCCAAAGCAACTGGTTTTCAAAACCAATCTCATTTTTTTCTCCCATTGCCACCACAATTGTTGTCATTAAAATAAATTTTTACAAAATTAGCACATAATTTGTATATTTGGTTAGCACAAAAAATATTAAAAAAATTCAAACTATGAAAAATAAAGGTTGTCTGAGCGCAATAATTATCGGTTTAGTTCTCATTGCTATTGTCTTTTTCATGTTCTTATGGGGCAAAAGTGGTTATAATAATTTTGTAACGAAGGAACAAAACGCCAATACAAAGTGGTCTAATATAGAAACTGTGTATCAGAAAAGAGCCAATCTTATCCCAAATCTGGAAAGAACCGTAAAATCTTATTCTAAATTTGAGCAGGAAACATTGACAAAAGTAGTAGAAGCTCGTTCAAAAGCAACTTCTATCAACATCGATCCTACCAATATGACAGAACAGGATCTAGCAAAATTCCAAGCTGCACAAGGCGAATTATCAGGAGCATTAAGCAGATTGATGGCAGTTGTGGAATCTTATCCGAATTTAAAAGCAGATCAGCAATACATTAATTTCCAGAGAGAATATACTGCGATTGAAAACAGCATCAGAACAGAAACTGTTTATTATAACGCAGCAGCTCAGGATTACAACACGTCGATCAAAACTTTCCCGAATAATATTTTGGCGAATTTTACAAACTTTAAGGAAAAACCTTATTTCAAAGCAGCAGCAGGAGCTGAAAAAGCACCTGAAGTATTCTCAGAATAATGGCAAGCAATTTCCTAACAAACCAACAGATAGCTTCCCTCGTGGAAGCTATTCAATCGGCAGAGGAACATTCTACCGGCGAAATTCGTGTACACATTGATTCGAATACTGATGAAGATAATGCTAAAATTGCCTTTAAAGTTTTCGAAGAATTATGTTTAAACAAAACAGCCGAAAGAAATGCTGTACTTTTTCATGTGAATTTTGAACAAAAATATCTTACCATTATCGGCGATTCAGGGATTCATGAAAAAGTAAACCAGTCATATTGGGATCATCTTCATGATTACATTACTTCAGAATTTGCAAAAGGAAATTTCTACCAAGCTTTAAAAAGCGGAATTCTGGAAACGGGTCTTGAATTAAAAAAATATTTTCCTGTAACAGGAGAAAACCACAACGAACTTCCTAATGAAATTACGTTCTCTTAAAATAGTTTTTTCATTTTTATTAATATGCTTTTACAGTTTTGTATCAGCACAATACACTATTCCTGAAAAGCCTTCAGTTTTATATCCTGTTTTTGACGAAGCAAATATTCTGAGTCAGCAAGAGAAGGATAACCTTAACAAAAAGCTGATTGCCTTTGCAGATTCTACCTCAACGGAAATTGAAGTGGTCATAATTCCATCAACAAAAGGAGAAGATGTAAATTTTCTAGCCACAATGTTCGGCGAAAAATGGGGAATAGGAAAAAAAAATGTTGATAACGGTATTGTTTTTTTAATAGCAACCGAAGATCACACGATGTCGATCCAGCAAGGAAGAGCAGTTGAACAATATTTAACAGCTTCTGTTGCAGGGCAGATTTTAGATTATATCGTAACCCCGCATTTTAAGCAGGGAGAATGGTATGAAGGAATCAACCGTGGAACTTCTGCATTAATGGAAGCCGTCCAAGGAAAGTTCAAACCTTTAAATAATCAGGAAAGTAGCGGTGACGGAAGTATTTTTAAAATAATTCTGATTGCTTTTGTAATCTTTATCATTCTGATCATACTTTTTGGAAACCGAGGTGGAGGAAAAGGCGGAGGCGGAAATTATGATGACGATGACGTTATCCTTTCGAGAAGAGGTCGGAGAAATTATCCAGGTGGATTTTTCCCTTTTCCAGGAAGCTTCGGAGGAGGCGGATTTGGTGGAGGAAGTTCAGGAGGAAGCAGCGGCGGCGGATTTGGAGGCTTCGGTGGTGGCGGAAGTTTCGGAGGAGGTGGTGCTTCTGGTGGATGGTAAAATTATATCAGTCAAAAAAATATAAATCGGTCATTATTGATCGATTTTTTCATTTAGCTTAAATATTTACAACGTCTTTTTAATAAAAGAAAATTTTAGTATCAATTCTTTAACTTATATAAGCATAAAGCTTAGTTTTTAATATTAAAAAATCACTAAATCATCCTAAAACCTATTTTTAATTCAAACTTTTTTCATTATATTTACTGAAAACAGGTTTATGAAGAAGACGTTGGTAGTTTTTGCGCATCCTTATTTAGAGCACTCAAACTCGAATGCAGAGCTCATTAATTTCTATGTTCGTCACCAGCATTTTACGCTTCGGGATCTTTACGAAGAATATCCTGATTTTCATATTGCCGCCTTTAGGGAAAGAAAAAGAATTAAAAATTACGATCGCTTTATCTTTCAGCTTCCATTGATTTGGTTTGGAATGCCGCCACTTCTAAAACTTTGGATCGATGAAGTTTTCGACCGCGATTGGCTGAAAGAAGATCATTACAATCCTCTGCAGGGAAAAGAAGTTCATATCCTCGTTACAACAGGCGGAAAAGAGAGATCTTTTACCAAAGAAGGAACATATAAATATACCGTCGAAGAATTGATCAGCGGACTCATTGTTTCTTTGAATGTTTTTAAAGCAAATGTTAAAAATGTCAAAGTCGTTTACGAAGCCAATAAGCTTTCTAAAAAAGAAATCATTTTGCATAAAAAAGAATTCGTAGAACTTCTTAATCAATAAGATATGGAAACCAGCTTAGCAATGAACACACTTATTTTCTTAGGCGTTGCCATTATTATGGTTCCGCTGGCTAGAAAATTTGGGTTGAGTTCCGTGATAGGATATATTGCAGGCGGAATTATTATTGGTCCTTATGTTTTACGACTAACGGGAAAGGATGTCAACGACATTATGCACGCTAGTGAATTTGGTGTGATCATGCTATTATTTTTGGTCGGATTAGAATTGGAACCCAGAAAATTCTGGGAAATGCGGAAGAAAATTGTAGGATTGGGGTTAACTCAAATGTTACTAACCATATCTTTACTTTTCCTTGTTTTCATTTGCTCAGGCTGGAAAATCGACAAAGCAATCGCCATTGCAATGTGCTTTGCTTTATCATCCACAGCAATTGTTTTACAGACTTTGCAGGAAAAAAATAACTTAAAAACCTTAGCTGGAGAAGCATCATTTTCTACTCTTTTGTTCCAGGATATTGCAGTGATTCCTATTTTGGCAATTTTGCCGCTTATTGCCAATTTTAAAGCTAAACATCATGACAACGAAATTCAGGTTTTAATCCAAACTCTTCCAGAATGGATGCAGTTTGCGACGGTAATTTTGGGAGTCGTTGTTTTGATTTTATTAGGAAGATATGTTTTTGTTCCTTTTTTAAGGTATGTTTCCACATCAGGAATGACCGAGCTTTTAACTGCCTCTTCCCTATTTTTAGTAATCGGAGTTTCTGAATTAATGGTTGCAATCGGATTATCTCCTGCTTTAGGAGCTTTCCTTGCAGGTGTAATGTTAGCAAACAGTGAGTTCCGTCATGAACTGGAAGCGCAAATCGATCCGTTTAAAGGACTTTTACTCGCCGTATTTTTTGTAAGTGTAGGTTCAACCATGAATTTTAATGTCATCCAAAAAGATCCAACCTTTATTTTCACGACAGTTTTTGCAGTTTTAGCGATAAAATTTATTGTACTCTATATTATCGGGAAAATTTTCAAAATTGATACTCCACAAAGTTTATTTTATGCTTTTGCTTTGTCGCAAGTTGGAGAATTTGCTTTTGTATTGATTAATTATGCTTCAAGTCTTTATCTTTTAAATCCTGAATTGAATGCTCAAATGATGGCTGTCACAGCAATCACGATGTGCATCACTCCTTTTCTTTTAATTATTAATGATAAACTGATTATTCCAAAATTTATTAAAGAAGTTCCGGAAGAGCAAAGTGATTTTAATATTTTAGATAAAGATGTTTCGCAAAAGAAAATTATCATCGTTGGATTCGGGCATTTCGGAAGCACGGTTGGTCGTCTTTTAAAAGCTAATAAAATTTCGGCAACAGTTCTCGACAGAGATTCTGACCGTGTGAAATTATTAAGAAGTTACGGTTTTAAAGTTTATTACGGAGATGCCACAAAAATCCCAACTTTGAGGGCTGCAGGAATTGAAGATGCAAAAATTCTGGTTCTTTGTCTTGATGATCCCGATGATAATAAATTTGTAGCAGATGTTGTTCGTGAACATTACCCTGAAGTTAAGATTTTTGTAAGATCTAAAAACAGGATTGATGCTTATAATTATCTAAATAATGGAATTAATAATATTTATCGTGAAACATTGGGAACTGCAGTTGATATGGCAGTCGATGTTCTCCATGAAACCGGAATGCGAAAATATGCAGCAAGACGAATGGGACAACGATTTATGGCGATTGATAAAGCGTCCATCAGAAAATTAGCTAAATCTGATGACGATGATGAGGTGCATCTTTTCACCACAAAAGAAATCCTCCAACGAGAGGAGGAATTACTTGCTTATGATAATCTAAATTTTGATAATCAACAATGGGAAGATTCCTCGACGGATGACAATGACGACGAGGAAATCGAAAAGTAATTTATTGAATAGTTACGCTTCCTCCACTGCTTTCTTCTTTAGTCACGTTGGTTACGTTTCCTTTTTTATAAACACTCACACTTCCGCCGGAAGATGCTTCTGCCTTGATTGATGAACTTGCACTGATGTCAACACTTGCACCGCTCGATGCTTCTGCGCTCACATTTTCAGCTATAAGGTTTTTCGCAGAAAGGCTGCTTCCTGAAGAAGAACTCACATCCGCTTTTTTTGCTTTCCCTGAAACATCAATACTTGCTGCTGAAGATGCATCAACACTAAGGTCTACAGCCCAGATTTTCCCGCTGAAACTACCGCTGCTGTTAGATGAAATATCGAAATCGTTTGCTTCAAGATCTCCGGAAACAGAACCCGAACTTGAAACTTCAACCTCCATTTTATCCTGAACAAATTTATCTTTAACCGTAATTTTCGCCGCAGAATTGGCATTTAATTTTGAGAAATCTTTAGTATAAATCTTTGCAGAAACATTATGGGTATTCATTACTCTGATTCCTGGTTTGTAATGGATATGAAGTTCACCGCCGCTGTTATCGACCAAAACCTCATCAATAATATTTTCAGGAGCGGAAATCACTACTTTTTCCACATCAGACTTTATAATTTCGGCGTCAATTGCCTGAGAAACTTCAATTTCATCAAAATCACCAGTTACTGTTCTCTCTTTTACAGGTCCGTTGTCTTTTGTAACAACTTTTTCTACCCAGCTGCTTTTCCCGTTTTCGTGGTTTTGTCGGTCGTGTTTCTCACACGAAGTTAGTAATACAAAGGCGGATAGAATAAAAATAGATTGTGATTTCATGCTTATTAATTTTATAATTTAAGTTTTAATATCTTTATACTTTATTAACAACTAATTTATGAAAAATATTACATCGGTATTATTAATTTCTGCATTAGCATTTAACTACTCTTGTACTACAATGAAAAAAGCCGATAATCAACAGGAACTTTTTATTCCTTCCACATTAACATCAAACCCTTTCGTGAAGAAAAGCAAGCTTCAGTATGAAGCTCCTGAGTTTGATAAAATTAAGAACGAACATTTTAAACCTGCTTTTGATTTCGGGCTCAAACAACATGATTCCCAAATCTTAGGCATCGCCGATAATCCTGATGCTCCGACTTTCGAAAACACGATTGTTGCTTTGGAAAAAAGTGGTGAAATTTTAAAAAGAGCCATGATTGTATTTTCAAACTTAACAAGTGCGAATACAAACCCGACTTTGCAGGCTTTAGATGAAGAGTATGCACCAATTTTTGCAGCACATTCTGATAAAATGTATCTTAATGAAAATCTTTATAAAAGAATTAAGGCTATTTCTGAAAACGGTTTAGATTCTGAAAGTAAAAGATTACTACAATATTATAAACAAAACTTTGAAATTGCAGGAGCGAATCTTTCTTCCGCAGATAAAGAAAAATTAAAGCAAATCAATCAGGAACTGGCTTCACTTTCCACTCAATATTCCAACAAATTATTGGAAGCGAGAAAGCAGGGCGGAGTTTATTTCTCCGATGCTAAAGAACTGGATGGACTTTCTGCTGATGAAATTGCTGCGGCTGCAACAGATGCCAAAAATGCAGGAAAACCTGGTCAGTATTTATTGGCTTTACAAAATACAACACAACAACCTCTTTTGCAAAACCTTAAAAACAGAGCAACAAGAGAGAAGTTATTCAAAGCATCTTGGTTGAGAGCTGAGAAAAATGATGGCAATGACACTAGAGAAACAATTGAAAAGTTAGCTAAACTTAGGCTTAAAAAAGCTCAGATCTTAGGTAAAAAAAGTTACGCAGACTGGAAATTGCAGGATCAAATGGCAAAAACTCCGGAAGCTGCTACAAAATTGATGAATCAAATTGCAACTCCTGCAGTAGAAACGGCAAGACGTGAAGCAAAAGATATTCAGGATCTGATCGATCAGCAAAACGGCGGTTTCAAAGTTGAACCTTGGGACTGGAATTTTTACGCTGAACAGGTGAGAAAAGCAAAATTTGATCTTGATGAAAGTGAAATTAAACCTTATTTTGAAATCACAACCGTTTTGGAAAAAGGAGTTTTCTTCGCTGCTGAAAAATTCTACGGATTGACTTTCAAAAAAAGAACAGATCTTCCGGTTTATCATCCAGATGTTGTTACTTACGAAGTTTTCGATCATGACGGAAAATCTATCGCGATTTATTACTTAGATTTTTACACAAGAGATTCTAAAAATGGTGGTGCATGGATGAGTAATTTTGTTGAGCAGTCTTATTTATTAGGAACAAAACCTGTGATTGTAAACTGCTACAATTATCAAAAACCTGCTCCGGGAAAACCTTCATTAATCAGTTATGATGATGTATCAACGATTTTCCACGAATTTGGTCATTCGATCCACGGAATGTTTGCAAGTCAGAAATATCCTTCGCTTTCAGGAACAAATGTACCAAGAGATTTTGTTGAATTCCCTTCACAAATTAATGAACACTGGGCTTTAGATCCTGTTGTTCTGAAAAATTATGCTCTTCATTATGAGACAAAACAGCCGATTCCACAAACTTTAGTTGATAAAATTAAAAAAGCGGCAACATTCAATCAAGGATATATGACCACTGAATTGGTTTCCGCAGCTGAACTGGATATGGATTGGCACACAGTAACCAATGAAAGTCAATTAATTCCTGTTTTAGATTTTGAAAAAGAATCTTTAGCGAAACACGGATTTACGTTAGCAACTGTTCCTCCAAGATATCACACTCCTTATTTTGCACACATTTGGGGCGGTGGTTATTCTGCAGGATATTATGCTTATTTATGGTCTGAAACTTTAGACAACGATGCTTGGGAATGGATTTCAAAGAACGGTGGTTTGACAAGAGAAAACGGAGATCGTTTCAGAAAATATATCCTTTCTGTAGGAAATTCTGTTGATCTGAATCAGGCATTCAGAGATTTTACAGGACATGATCCAGATATTAAGCCTTTATTGAGAAACAGAGGTTTTATTAAATAATTTTTAAAAGCATTCATTTTTTGGATGCTTTTTTGTTTTTAAATGGTGGATATTTTTTATTTCCCACAGATTGCACAGATTTTCACAGATGTTTGTATTATATTTTATTGTAATTAAAAAGATTATTCGTAATCATCTGTGAAAATCTGTGCAATCTATGGGAGAAATATTAATTTATAAGTTTTGGCTAAAGCCAATTTGAATTCATTTATTGTTTAAACGGGCTAAAGCCCGTTCCTATTGATACAGGATTCAGGTTACTTGTAAAAAATATTCGTGTAAATTTGTGTTTTAAAAAATCAAAAAATGAATTGTCCATGCTGCTCAGGAAAAATCTACGAAGAATGCTGTAAACCTTATCATACCGGAGAAAAAAATGCTCCAACTGCAGAAGCTTTGATGCGATCAAGATTTTCTGCATTTGCCATTCCGAATGGAAAATATCTAATGGAAACAACATCTCCAGGCAAAAGACAATTTCATAATACAAAAGATTTACAAGAATGGGGCGAGATCAATGAGTGTACAAAATTGGAAATTGTGGATAAACCTTCTATCAGTAAAGTTGAATTTAAAGCTTTTTATACTGACGAAGACGGGCGGAAACACGTTCATCATGAATTATCGACTTTCAAAATGATCCAAAACCGTTGGTTTTATGTGAGTGGGGAATTTTTAGAATAATTTAAATTTCATCTCACTTTTGTGCAGTTGTCATTTTAAGCGAAACGAAGTGAAGTCGAAAAATCTCAAATATTTGATTTCAAAAGATTCTTCACTTCATATTGCTTCGCAAAATTCCATTCAGAATGACAAAAAAAATTAAAATAAAATATCTGTAAAAAAAATGTCCGACAAAAAATCGGACATTTATATTATTTTTAGTGAGCTTCGTTTCCGTCAACTCCGTGAGCGTGACCATGTGATAACTCTTCTTCTGTCGCAGGACGAGTATTTAAAATCTCAACCTGGAAATCTAAAACTTTTCCAGCCATTGGATGATTAAGATCTGCCACAACAGCTTCCGGTGTTACTTCTACTACAAATGCCTGAAAATTATTTCCCTGATTGTCAGATAAAGGCAAAATTGCTCCAACTGGAGGAATTCCAGATTCGTTGAACATATCAATCGGCAATTGTGCGATAGCATCTTCTTGCTTTTCTCCGTAAGCTTCTTCCGGCTGAATTACAAAAGCAGCTTTATCACCAGCTTTCAAACCAAGGATATTTTGCTCAAACTTTGGGATCATCATTCCCATTCCGTATAAAAATGTAAGCGGATTTTCTTCTGTTGTTTCTTCTACAAGAATCTTGCTTCCATCCTCTTCTATTGTATGAAGTATGTACTTTACAGCTACAACATGATTGTTTTCAATTGTCATATTTTTTTCTTTTTTTTCGTGATTTCACGATTAACGGCACAAATATAATGCTTTTGAAATCATTGACCGATGAAACACATATAAAGAAGAATATCAAACATACTATTTTCCTTTTGATTCCTCTCGCTTTTTCTGCCTTAAAACATATAAATACAAACTCTCCACTTTCGTTCTTGCCCAGTCTGTTTTTCTTAAAAATTTCAATGAAGAATTAATACTCGGATTGTCTGTAAAACATTTGATATTAATCTGTTCACCCAATTTTTCAAAACCATTATAATATTCTACCAACTCTTCCAGAATGGCATCAAGTCTTTTTCCGTGAAGCGGATCTTTAGATTGTTGTTCCATAATTTTGTAAAGTTATTAATTTCATTTTGAAGCCTGTCAGATTTTACAATCCATAATGTCCTAAAATTAAAATATTTTATCCCACTTCTCCACTAAAATTGCTTTAGCTCTTAATCTTTAGTATTTTTGATAAAGATATATTTTCACACCAAATTACCTTTAGAAATTACTCGTAAAAAATAAATATGAGCAAAAATAACGAAGCCAACAGAAAAAAAAATAAAAAACTAATCGATCAGAAAAAACGTAAAATACAAAATGCAGAAGCAGAAAGAAAAGCACGTTTAAAACAAATTCGAGAAGATTTTAAAGCAAGAGAAGCCAATAATACATTATGAAAATCCTGCATACCGCCGATTGGCACTTAGGAAAACGTCTTGATAGATTTTCCCGTCTTGAAGAACAGGTTTTGATAATGGATGAAATTATTCAGATTGCTGATGCCCAAAATGTGGATCTTATTATCATTGCCGGAGATCTTTTTGATAATTTCAATCCAAGTGTAGAAGCCGTAGAATTGTTCTACAAAACATTAAAACATTTATCATTAAACGGGAAACGTCCTGTAATTGCTATTGCCGGAAATCACGATTCTCCTAATCTCATCAACGCTCCGGATCCTTTGGCTCGCGAATGCGGAATTATTCTCATCGGTCATCCAAAGGCAAAAATTATTCCTTTTGAAACCGAATATTTCAGTATTTCAAATTCTGAAGAAGGTTTTATTGAATTAAAATTTAAAAATTCTGAGATTCCGGTTCGTATTTTACATACACCTTATGCCAATGAAATTCGCCTAAAAGAATATTTTGGTGAAAATAAAGAAGAAGAAATCAATAAAGTCTTGGCAGAGAACTGGAAAAATCTTGCCGATCAGTTCTGTGACGAAAACGGCATCAATATTCTGACTGCCCATTTATACATGAATAAAAAAGGAGCAGAAATTCTAGAAGAGCCGGAAGGAGAAAAACCTATTAAAATCGGGAATGCGGATCTTATTTTTTCAGATATTATTCCAGATCAGATTCAATATACGGCTTTGGGACATCTGCATGCTTTCCAAAATATCGGAAGTGCAGAAAAACCTGTGATTTATTCATCTTCGCCTCTTTGCTACAGTTTCAGTGAAGCCGGACAGAAAAAATATATTTCTATCATTGACGCGGAACCCAGAAAAAATGTTTCTTTTGAAAAAATCCACTTACAAAACGGAAAAAGTCTGGCAAGAAAAACATTTGATTCTGTGGAAAAAGCCGTTAATTGGTTAAGTGAAAATCCAAATACTTTTGTCGAACTGACCTTAGAAAGTGAAACATTTTTGACTGCCGATGAACGAAAACTTCTCTATCAATCTCACAACGGTATCGTTTATTTAATTCCAAAAATTAAAAATCAGGATTTTAACGAAAATTCTGTTCATGAGATCAATTTAAACCAAAATATAGAATCTCTATTTCAGGATTATTTTAAATCAAAAAACGGCGGACAAAAAGCCAATGAAGACCTGATGAATTTGTTTAACGAAATTTTAAATGCTTAAGCTATGATCCCTGTTCAGCTAACAATCGAAGGACTTTATTCTTATCAGCAACGCCAGATTATTAATTTTAAAAACCTTACAGATGCCGGATTATTTGGAATATTCGGTTCCGTCGGTTCCGGAAAATCATCTGTTCTTGAAGCCATTTCTTTTGCACTTTATGGCGAAACGGAACGTTTAAATATGCGCGACAAAAGAGCGTACAATATGATGAATCTAAAATCGAACTCTTCTTATATTGAGTTTGATTTCTTAAATTTTGAAAATAAACTTTTTCGTGCTGCAAGAGATTTTAAACGTAATTCTAAAAAATTTGATGATGTAAAACCGAGCTCCGTCACGTTTTATGAAAATGTTGATAACAAATGGATTCCTTTGGAACATTCTAATGCTGAGCAGATTATTGGTCTTAGTTACTCGAATTTTAAAAGAACAATCATCATTCCGCAAGGTCAGTTTAAAGAATTTCTGGAATTGGGAGCTACGGAAAGAACCAATATGATGAAGGAAATTTTCGGACTTCAGCGTTATGATCTTCAAAATAATGTTTCTTCTCTCAACATAAAAAACAGATCCGAATTGGATCAACTGGACGGACAATTGAAAGGTTTTGAGGAAATTAACGAAGAAACAATTTCGCTAAACAAAGAAAATTTAAATTCCGAACAACAAAAGCTTCAGGAAGCTAAAGAAAATTTTCAAAAAATTAATGAAAGTTATCAACAACTTAAAAGTTTGAAAACTGATTTTGAAAATCTACAACAAAAAAAAGAAAGTTTCAAGACATTATCAAATCAAAAAGCTGAAATTGATATTTTAGAAGCTGAAACGGATCTGTATGATCGTATTTCGAGAATTTTCAATCCGCTAATTTCTGAAAAAGAAAAATTGTCCAAAGAGATTTCAGGAAAACAATCTGAAACGGAAAAACAAACTAAAATTGTTCAGGAAACAGAATTACAGTTTAATACAATAAAAGAACATATTGCGAATCTTCAGCCAAAATTTGAAGCTCTGGAACAATCTAAAATACAGGAAAATGATTTAAACCTTATTTTGCAGATCCTGAAATATTCGGATGAGATTAAAAATCTTAAAGAAAGAACGCAAAAAGGCTCAAAAGAAGTCACCGAAGTTGAAGGAAAAAGGAAAAATATTCAGCAGAATATTGATCAGCTTTCTAAAGAAACCGAAGAATTAAAAACAAAAAAACTTGATTCTACTCTACTTTTAAATGTTGGAAACTGGTATATTCAACAGAAAAATTTCAGAAAATCGCAAGAAGATCAAACTGAAAAAATCAGAAAACAAGAATCACAGATTCAGCAAATTTCAGAAGAATTAAAAGCTTTTCCTGAAAACTTTAAAGAAGATTTTAAAACCAAGAAAGAAACTTTAGAAGCTCAAAAGAAAGAATTTTCACAAAAACTTGATCATTTAAAAATCCAGCAGGAACTTTCAAAATTTTCCAGTGAACTTCATAACGGTGAAGCCTGTCCGCTTTGTGGATCTTCTGAACATCCGAATATTGTAGAATTTCATGACGTGAATACAGAATTGCAGGAAATTCAGGAGAAAATTCAATCTGTAGATCAGGAATTAATCAATCTTCAAAAACAGGAAAATGAAACTGATAAAATTCTGGAGAGAAAAAATATTTTTGAAAATCAACTGAAAATTGAACAGGAAACCATTTTAGAAATTCAAAATAATATTCAGAACCACTTAGATAGTTTTGTCTGGACTGAATTTAATCCTGAAAATGAAACCGAATTTGAACAAAAACGTTTACAATCATTAGAAACGGAAAAGCAGATTGAGCATATTAATCAAAACATTTCCAAACAGAGAGAAGCAGCAGCAAAAGAACTGGAAAATCTGGAAAAATATCAAAAGGCGCTAGAAATTTTTAAAATTCAGGAAGCAAAAAAAGAAGAACAAATCAACACGAATCGTTCTAATTTAAAGATATTAGACTGGGAGAATTATCATCAAAAATTATCTGAAGAGGTTGAAAATATTTATGAAAAACTAGCAAAATCCAATATTGAAACAGAGAAAAATTATCAGGAATTAATTCAAAAAGAAAAAGAAATTTCACCAAAACTGGCAGAACAAAAAACAATTCTGAGCCAATTGGAAAAACAGATCTCAGAATTAAAATCAGAAATTTCTTCTAATCTTGAATCCATTGAAAAGTCGTTATCAGAAAATAATTTTACCGATTTCAGCCAGATTGAAAATATTTTAGAAAAGAAAATCAATGTCGAAGAATTAAGAAACAAAATTCAAAAATTTAAAATAGATTTTGAAATCCTAAAGAACGGAATCTCCGAATTAGAAATAAAATTAAAAGATTTTTCCTTCGACGACGAACTTTTTTCTATAAAAGAAAAAGAATTCACCGAAGCTGAAAATGTATTAAAGCAAATCAACAATTTCGTAGTAAAACTTACTACAGAAATCGAAAGGTTAGAAAAAGAATACCGTAAAAAAGAAGATTTACTAAAAGAACAATCAAAACTTCACAAACGTGCCGAAAATCTGAAAGTAATGACAAATTTGTTCAAAGGAGCCGGTTTTGTACAGTATGTTTCGTCTATTTATCTTCGTCAGTTATGCGATCATGCCAATATCAGGTTCCACAGAATGACCCGAAATCAACTTAGTCTTCAGCTCAATGAAAATAATGATTTTGAGATTATCGACTACCTCAACGAAGGCAGAAGCCGAAGCGTAAAAACATTATCCGGTGGACAAGCTTTTCAGGTTTCTTTAAGTCTGGCTCTTGCTTTGGCGGAAAGTGTTCAGGCAAATGCGCAGTCAAACAAAAATTTCTTTTTTATTGATGAAGGCTTTGGAACTCAGGATATAGAATCTGTAAATATTGTATTTGAAACACTGAATGCTCTTCAAAAAGAAAACAGAATTGTAGGAATTATCTCGCATGTGGAAGAATTGAAAGAAAAAATTCCTGTGGCATTGGAAATTGTGAAAGATGAAGACCGCGGAAGTTTGATCAAAATTATTTAATCTATTATTTTAAAGAGTTTTTATTTACATTTGAATAAAAAATAGTCATTTGTGAAAAGATTTTTGCCGCATATCATCCTGATTCCTCTATTATTGACAATCCCGATTGTTTCTTCCCCGGATTTCGACGGGACTTTATCGGTTTTCAGGGTATCGCCATTTCAGAGGGAATTTATTCGGTTTGTATTGGTTATCATTTTTTTCTATGTCAACCTAAATATTTTCCTTCCGAAACTTTATGGCAAGAAGAAATATCTGCCTTTTACGATCTGTATTTTGATAAGTTTCGGAATCATGGTTTTTCTGCCTTATTATTTGGCTTCAGAAAATATTTTCTCGGGGCAACCTTCGCAAATGCAAATGGGACCGCCTGAAATGCATGCTCCAAATGGCAATTTTCCACCGCCAATGGAAGGAAAACATCTACGCCCAAATTTCGGTCCGAGAAATGACGGATCATATCATCAAATGATTTTTTCGTCTGTTTTGCCATTTTTGTTTTCTTTTTTGTCATCGTTGTTTATCTTTAGAAATAATGAGAAGAAAGAACTGGAACGATCAAAAGCCAAAGCAGAATTATTAAATTTAAAATATCAGCTTCAGCCTCATTTTTTATTTAACATTTTAAACTCAATTTACTCTTTGGCATTATTAAAATCCGATGATGCTCCGAATGGAATTTTGAAATTGTCGAACGTCATGCGTTACGTAGTTCAGGAAAGCAGCAAAGACTTCGTTGAATTGGACAAAGAAATTGAATATTTAAAAGATTATGTCGCGCTTCAATTGGTAAGAACCGATAACAGTTTAGATTTTTCATATACGGAAATAGGCGAAACGAAGGGTTTACAGATTGCACCGTTTATTTTGGTTAATTTTATTGAAAATGCTTTCAAATATGGTTTTAATGCGGAAAAAAATTCAAAAATAGCTGTAAAAGTTATTGTTCAGGAAAATGTTTTGAATTTCAGTGTTTCCAATAATATTGTAAATGAAAGCATTACAGACGAAATTAGCCTGAAAATCGGTTTAAAAAATACAATTGAACATCTGAATCAGGTTTACGAAGAAAAACACACATTGACAATCACTAATGACGGAAAAACGTACAATGTCGATTTAAGAATTAATCTAATTTAAAAAAATATGATAAAAGCCATTGCTTTGGACGACGAAATTCTCGCACTTAAAATCATTGAGAATTATGCCGGAAAAATTGAAAATCTTTCCCTCGAAAAAATTTTCAATACGCAAAGTGATGCCCAAAAATATCTCAACAAATTTCCCGTCGACCTCATCTTTCTGGATATTGAAATGCCTTCTAAAAACGGTCTGGATTTTTACAAAAGTATTTCCCAAAACACGAAAGTTATTTTCACTACCGCTTATTCCGAATATGCAGTTGACGCATTCAGTATCAATGCTGTAGATTATTTATTAAAACCTTTTTCCTTTGAAAGATTCAAAGCTGCGGTAGAAAAAGTAAAGATTAATAATGAAAATGATGACGTAAAATATCTTTCCATCCGTGCAGATTACAAGCTTCACAAGATCAATTTTAATGATATTCTTCTCATTGAAGGTCTAGATGATTATATTCAGATTCATCTTACGGATAACTCAAAAATCACAGCCCGTTCTTCCATGAAAAATATTATGGAAAAGCTGTCTGAAAAGGATTTCACAAGGGTTCATCGTTCTTACATTGTTCCTGTGAATAATATCAAAACCATTGTCAACCGCAATATTCACATCGGGGATTTTATCATTCCCATCGGGGAAACTTACAAAGATATTGTGATGAAAATTGTGACTAAATAATTTTTTTCAGGAGCTATTTCCTGCTTTCTGTTACAATCTTTTTTTTCAAAAAAGGATTTCCACTGCAATCAGGGCTAGGAAATACTATGTAAATACAATGACTCCTAAATACCACCAATCAGTTATTTTATAAACCACCCCGTCAAAAATTTCTTTGAAATTTTCGCCACCCCTCCTTTGGAAGGGAATTCTTCCGTTTTTATACTTTAGATATTCAGAAAAAGATCTTAATATTTCTTAAAAAAGAATCATTTACCGACACATTTTAATCGTTTACCTCATAAATTTCATCAGCTTTTTTTTTCAAAATACATTTGATATAGAAAATTTGAAGAACGAAAGAAAATGAAGAATTTATACTACAGTCATTTAAATAATTAAACCTTAAAAACCCTGTGTTATGAAAACAATAGATAGAAAGGGCTTTTTGAAAACCCTTGGTTTAGCCGGAGTTACAGCTGTTGCCGCTCCGCTTTTAATCCATTGCGGAAGTGACGATGATGTTATAAATTCATCTTCCAGTTCTTCAGGATCAAGCTCAGGTTCCGGATCATCTGCAACAGGATGTTCGGTAACAAATTCTGAAACTGAAGGTCCGTTCCCGACAAAATCACCATCAACATTGGTTCAGACCAATATTGTAAGTGACAGAACAGGAGTTCCTTTTACAATCGCAATTACAGTGCAGAATGTGAATGCAAGTTGTGCAAATTTACAAGGCGCAATTGTTGACATTTGGCATTGCGATAAAGAAGGAAATTATTCCGAATACGGCGGAACGAGTATGCAATCGACCAATTATACTTCCGTACATTTTTTAAGAGGAAGACAAACAACAGATGCCAATGGAAAAGTGAATTTCACTTCAATTTTCCCGGGTTGGTACAGCGGAAGAGCAACTCATATTCATGTTCATATTTATAATACTGCAGGACAGTCGCTTTTGGTAACACAGATTGCTTTTCCCGAAGGAACAGACAGTGCGGTGGTACAAGTAGGCGCAAGTACAGGCTACAAAGGTATGAGCGGATATACATACAATGCGAATGATAACGTGTTCAGTGATGGAACCTTCAACGAAATGTCCAGTATTTCGGGAAGCGTAAGCGGAGGTTTCGCTCTGACCCATACGATAAAAGTTTCGGCTTAAGCAAAACAAAAGAGAGGTTGTTTAATATTAGTTTATTAGTTTTCCACAAAACGCACAGATTTACACGGTTGTGAAGTGATTAAAAAATGTGTTTATCTGTGCAGTGTGGAATTTTTTAAAATCGGGAAATCATGTTAGTTCAAAACCCATCAAGAATATTTAAAGCTGATCTTTCAGTTTGGAAGAAGGAAAATTCCTGTATTTTGAATGAAATGGTCATCGAAGAAGATTGCAGACTCAGAAGAACAATTGAAGTTGTTTTTGACAGAAACGGCAGCTTTGAGTTGAAATATCAGTCGAATTCTTCCATTCTTATAATTGTTCTTTATGGAGAAATTTTGATCAATGATTTTGAAAAGCCTATTTCAGCGGAACAGATTTTTACATTAAAATCAAGTGACAATAATTTTTTAACTATTAAAAACAATCTCCCGAATGAAAAAGCCGATATCTTAATTTTTGAATTAAAAAGTAAAACAGAAGGAGATTTTTTCACGGTTGAAGATTTGAATTTGGATCAAAAAAATACTTTAATACAAATTTCAGAAAACCTGAAACTGCCCAATTTCATCGGACTTTACGATGGAAGACGAGAAGAGGAATATTCTTTATATAAAAAAGGAAAATCCATTTTCGGAATGGTGATCAACGGTGCTTTTGAGTTTCAGAACAGATTAATGGAAGTACGAGATGCGATCATTATCTCTAAGCTTGAAACATTGGAATTTGAAGCTTTAAGCGAAAATGCGCTCATTATTTTCTTTGAGATTTAATAGAAAAAATTAGAAAATATGGATAGAAAAAACTTTTTAAGAAATTCTCTTGGGCTTGCAGGAATTGCAGTTGCAGCACCCACTCTTCTACGATCGGAAATCTTTTCGGAAGAAATTACTGTAAATAATATCGCGAAAAGTCTTTTGACCTGTACAGTGACCAATTCGGAAACAGAAGGTCCTTTTCCGACGCATACTCCTTCAAGTTTAGTTCAAAGCAATATTATCGCTGACAGAACCGGAGTTGCATTTACGATGAATATTTATATCAAAAATACCAATGGAAACTGTGCAGCTTATCAAGGTGTTTTGGTAGATGTTTGGCATTGCGATAAGGATGGAAATTACTCTGAATACGGAGGAACAACAATGCAGACTGTCAATTATACCAATTATCATTTTCTTCGCGGACGACAGACTACCGATGCCAATGGTTTGGTAAGTTTTACGAGTATTTTTCCCGGTTGGTATCAAAGCAGAGCTACGCATATTCATGTTCATATTTATAAACCGGACGGTACTTCTCTTTTGGTAACGCAGATTGCATTTCCTGAAGGTACAACAAGTGCAGTTTATAATGTAAATGTAAACGGAACTTCTTATGGTTATACAAAAGGAATGACAGGCTACACTTATAACGCTAGTGATAATGTTTTCTCAGACGGAACAAGTACAGAAATGAGTACAGTGACAGGTTCGCTTTCGGGCGGTTATACCTTAACACATACAATATATGTTGCAGGAGCAGTTCTTGGAACACAGGAAGTTGCAAACACCAAAAATTTTAAAGTGGAACAAAATTATCCAAATCCATTTCGGGAAGAGACCGTTTTTCCAATTACTTTAAATGAAAAATCTACCGTAAGTATCACACTTTATGATGCAAGCGGAAGAAAACTCTTAACAGTGATTGATAAACAAAAACTCTCAGCAGGAAAGCAGGAAATAAAGATGAGCAGAAATCAATTAAAATCAGGAATGTATGTAGCAAAAATTACTATTGACAATTCCAAAGGAACATTTAATGAAGACCTTAAGGTTTTGGTAAATTAATTAAGTATTAATGCTTTTTTAAGCGTTAGATATTTTTTCATATCAATTTTGTTTAGGATCAGGGCGGAATTAGGAAAAAACTGCCCTGTTTTATTAAAATTTAAAAATCATGAAAGCTAAAATAAAATTGGCGTTTCGAATTGTAATTGATCAGAATTCGACAATGGCATGGGATAAATATATCTTTGAAGATACTTATTTTGAATATAAAATCCAGCATCAGGTTTTTGATGATAAGCAAAATCCGGTGAAAAACTATTGGGAATTATTATTGAAGAATTCTCATGCAGACAGAATTCCGTTTTTGCTGAGTTCAGCGGTTGTGAATTATGTTTCGCAATTAAACGGAGAAATTAAAAGTCTTCCCGATGTTTTGGGAAACACATTTTTTCCGATTGAAAGCTTTAAGCTGGATCTCATCAGTTCGAATGTAGAAGATTCATCAAAACATAAAGTGGGATTAACATTTTACACTCCTGAATTATTATTAATTGATATTATTGACAATAAGTATCTTTTAAGCAAAAATAGTTCAGGTGATAATTTTGAAACATTTATGTTTGGTTTTCATCCGCAGGTTGCGATTGCATATTACAATGCAGCATGATCATATAATTTTTACATCCCTATTCTATTTTAAGTTATCCTTCAAGGGCTCGTTCATTTTTTCATATTGATTATTTTTTTCTTGTAAACCCGCCCATTGTGGCTTACTATAGATGATTTATTAAAGAGAAACCTCCACTGATAGTTTTCAGTGGAGGTTTTATTTTAAAGATCTTTAATAACCGGTTTTACTTCTTTTCCGAATAGCTCGATCGACTTCATCATAACATCATGAGAAGGATCTCCGACATCCATGTGGCCAACGAATCTTGTAATTCCGAAGATTTCCTTCATGTAAGCAATTTTGTCGGCAACTTCTTTCGGATTTCCGATGAATAAAGCTCCGTCTTTGCTTCTTCCACCTTCATATTGCTCTTTTGTATAAGGAGCCCAACCTCTTGAAGAACCAATTCTATCCATTTGAGATTTGTAGTTGTTGAAATATCCGTCAATCACTTCAGGATCATTACTTACGAAAGAGTGAGAATGGATGGCAATCTGCATTTTGGATTCATCATGACCTGCTTTTTTATATTCCTGCTTATAAAATTCAATTAAATTTCTAAACTGAATCGGCATTCCTCCGATAATTGCAACAACCAAAGGCATTCCCAATTCGGCTGCACTCAAAACAGATTGCGGAGTTCCTCCGACAGCTCTCCAGATCGATAACTTTCCGTCATTTTTTGCTCTTGGATAAACGGTCTGATTTTGCATTGGCGCACGAAGTTTTCCTTTCCACGTTACATTTTCTTCTGAATTGATTTTTAATAATAAATCTAATTTCTCGTCGAAAAGTTCTTCATAATCATTCAAAGAATATCCGTATAACGGAAAAGATTCAATAAAGCTTCCACGACCAACGAAAATCTCCGCACGTCCGTCAGAAATTAAATCTAAAGTTGCAAAATCTTCATATACTTTTACCGGTTCCGATGAACTTAAAACTGTTACACCACTCGCTAATTTTATATTTTTGGTAATACTTGCCGCTGCTGCTAAAACAATTTCAGGGGAAGAAACCGCATAATCCGGACGGTGATGTTCTCCCATTGCAAAAACATCAATTTCCACTTCATCCATGAATTTTACCTGCTCAAGAATTTCGCGGATTTTCACTCCCGCATCTCTATATTTTCCGGTTGTCTGGTCGAAAGCTAAATCGCCAAACATTCCTATTCCTAATTCCATATTGTTGATTTTATAGATACAAAATTAGGTTACTTAAAAATCAAATACATTGATGTTTGATAAGAAAGAAAGTAAGACTAAGCCTTAATTTTACTTTTAAGCTTTAAGAATTGCTTTTCGAAAAGGTGATAAGATAAATAAGCAAGAATAATAGTTACCACAAGCGATATAAAGATTCTAAGGTGGGGTTCGATATGATATTTATCGCCTATTTTTATCAATAACATTATCGGCATCATGTGAATGAGATACAATCCGTAAGTATATTTGCCTAGTTTTGCGAAGATACCGTTATCCGACAGCTTAAATACGTTTTTATTTCCCAGGGTGAGAAGTATTAACAAAGAAAATAAAATACCGAAGAAAATATGTCTGAAATTAAAGTATCCGAATACAAGAAATTCTATAGGCATAGTAATGAATAAGATTACGATTAAAAAATATACATATTTATAAATTGCCGGAATTTTATTAAGTTTTTCAATAATATTCTTTTTAAAAACGAAAACATATGCGGGAATTGCACCAAGAGCAAAGTAATCTAAATTAGAAAAGACATCCCAATCTCTAATTTCCAATATGCTATAAGTAATTCTAAATCCAAAAGAAATTATCAAACATATTATGATAAGTTTTGGAATATGCTTAACGGAAATAAAATACATCGTAATTCCCCAGATCACATAAAAATGTTCTTCTATACAAAGTGACCAAATTACCTGTATCGGAGAAACATTAGGATGCCCTCCTCTATACATTACTTCATAGTTTTCGAGAAAAGTAAGAGTAAGAAACCAATTCGGCTTAAAACCTTCATCAGAAGACGGCAAATGAAATAAATTGAGGAGAAATGGTGTGCAAAAGGCAAATAAAATCATGAAATAATATAGAGGCCAAATTCTTAGCATCCTTTTCTTAAAAAAATTCTTGAGGGAAATGTTTTGATTATTTAATTTGTCAACCAACAATATGTAAGTAATTAAGAAGCCACTCAAAACAAAGAAAAATGAAACGCCAATTGCCCCTCTTGAAAAATAATTTAAAAAACTACCTTCTGGAATGCCCGCATGAAATAGAAATACCAACAGAAAAGAAAAAAATCTTAATGAATCAAAGGTATGAAAATGGACTCTATTTATTTTTTCAATACTCATAATGAGAATTAACTTTAGGTTTTAAAAATTGCTTTTCAAAAGAAAAATCTGGAAATCTATTCAAGACAAATAAAAATCCCCATTCCTTAGAAATAGTTCAAAAAAGCTATCTTTTGGAACGGGGAAGTGGTCTTAAAGCCAATAAAAAGACGGAAATCTCAACAAATTATATGTGAAAGTAATACCGGCTGTTTTTACAAAGCTTATTTTATATTTTTAACAATTATTTCTTTAGATTCTGATTAAAATAATCTGTTACTTTCTGCATCAAATGCACTCTGTCTTTTCCGATAACATTATGTGGATGTCCCGGATAAACAAAATAATCCAATTGCACCCCGTTATCAACTGCCGATTTTATAAATTTGATCGAATGCTGCCAAACAACTACATCATCCTGCGCTCCGTGAATCATCAATAATCTTCCTTTCAGATTCTGAACTTTATCCAAAAGATTCGCTGTTGCATAACCTTGAGGATTTTCCTGTGGCGTATCCATATATCTTTCACCATACATGATTTCGTACATGCTCCAGTCAATTACAGGACCTCCTGCAACACCTACTTTGAAAACATCAGGCTTACGAAGCATAAAGCTTGTCGTCATAAAACCGCCAAAACTCCATCCGTGGATTCCCATTCTTTCCGAATCTACATAAGGAAGAGACTTTAAGTATTCAACTCCTTTCATCTGGTCATTCATTTCAGTTGTCCCCAAATTCCTGAAAACAGCCTGTTCGAATTTCATTCCACGATTCGCTGAACCTCTTCCATCCATTGTGAAAATGATGTATCCGTTTTGAGCCATATATTCATACCAAAGATTTCCAGATGCAGGGAAAGTGTTTGTAATTAATTGTAAATGTGGGCCATTATACAAATAAACAATGACAGGATATTTCTTACTTGCGTCAAAATTCGTTGGAAGAATCATTTTCCCGTACAAAATTGTTCCGTCATCCGCTTTCAAGTTTACATTTTTAATTTCAGGTCTCTGATAATTTTTTAATGTATTTTCCGCAGTAAGAAGATTATCTGTTTTTAGTGTATTTGTATTAATAATATTGGCAACTCTTGGTGTATCTGCATTGCTGTAAACATCGTACAAATAATTTCCGTCACTGCTCAAAACTCCTGTATGAACTCCATCTGCATTATCCATTCTCTGCATTTTGAAATTCGTCCAGTTGATTCTGTACAAATGTTTTTCTAAAGGAGTTTCTTTTGTAGAAGTGAAATAAATTTCTTTTTTCTTTTCATTAAAACCTAAAATCTCAGAAACCAGCCAATCGCCTTTTGTGATCTGAGCAACCAATCCTTTTTCTAAGCTATAATGAAATAAATGATTATATCCAGTTCTCTGACTCTGCCAAATAAAGTCCGTATTTGAATTCGGGAAGAACGTCAAAGGATGTTGAGGTTCAACATATTTACTGTCTGTCTCTTCGAATAATGTTTTTACTAAATTTCCTGTTGCAGCGTCATACTGATTCATTTTCAAATGATTCTGACCTCTGTTCAGAACGCCTACAAAAATATATTTTGAATCCGGACTCCAAGTTACAGCAGTTAAATATTGATCTTTTTCGCCTTCAATTTTCAGGAAAGTTGTTTGCTGAGTTTTAATATTGAAAATTCCCAAAATAACCTGATGCGAAGTTTGTCCAGCCATCGGATATTTGATGTTGTGGTTCACAGCCGGAGTTACAGACCAGTTGATCACCGGATAATCTGCAACCATTGTCTGATCCATTCTGTAGAATGCTACACTTTCAGAATTTGGAGCCGGGAAAATTCCTGTATCAATTCCGAATTCATTTCTGTGAACGTTTGCAGCACCGTTCAGAATGTTTTCATCTGAATCGTTTGTTACAGCGATTGTTTTTCCGTTTTTACTAATAAATAAATTATTCTTTACTGTAAATGCAAAGGTCTGGTTATCTCCAAAAACCTTTACGTTAGAAGCATTTTCATCAACAGCAACAGAGTTTTTCGTTTTCCAGTCACTTCCTGATTTTTCAACCCAAACCATTTTCCCATTTGAATTAAAATAACCGTTAGAATTGCTGACGAATTTAATTTGAGGAACAGCTTTGAATTTGTTGTCCGTCAGATTTTTATTCAACTGTGTTAAAGATACCAACGTATCCTGTTTATTAGTCTTTAAATCTGTAATTAAATAACCGCTTTTCACCGCATGAATATATGACTTCCCATCTGCAGACCATGAAAATTGTGAAATATTTTTAACGACTAAATTCGTTCTCATCCCGTTTACAGCCTCCGCCATTGTAAATTTCTGGGTCTGAGCAAATGCACTGCTCCCCAAAACTAGCATCAATAAAGATAATTTATATAATTTCATTGCATAAAATTGAATTCTCCAAAAGTAAGAAATAAAAATCATTCGTTAAGAAATGTTAAATTAAAACATTCGTAAAATTTATCGATTATACTTTAATATCTTTATTTATATTTAGCATCCTCGAAGTTCCTTTATTTGGAAGTAAGTATAAAACAAAAAAAGTCTCATACAAATACATGTATGAGACTTTAAATAAAAACTGGCGGCGACCTACTCTCCCGCTTGTCGCAGTACCATCGGCGCTGGTGGGCTTAACTTCTGTGTTCGGAATGGGAACAGGTGAGCCCCACCGCTAAAACCACCCTAAAGGTTGTATATAAGGTTCAGGTTGCAGATTATAGGTCTTAGGTAA